>NZ_BAAFHO010000013.1:0-127815 GCF_054665055.1 Lysinibacillus sp. CTST325
ATGTATTACAACCATTATCGAGGGCAATGGAACTTGAAAAAGCTGCCGCCTGCAAAATACAGACAGCAGCTTCAAAAGGTAGCCTAGCTTTTTTTCAAAATGTCCTTTACAAAGGGTACACTTTATAAGCCCATTTTATAAAACCACTTTCAGTAATGGGAAAAAAGTGATGGATGGAAACCAAATATTCTCAGCGAGATCTAAAAAAGATGGGAGAATAATAAGGGTTATTCAAGAAAATCCAATTGATGGGGACGTATTTACCTCTTGGAGAAATAGTACTGTTGATGCCAAAGGTACTCTGAATGAATTAGTAATAGTTTGTACATTAAATAATGATAATTTGAAAAAGGCAAAAGGGATAATAATTAGCTGGATTGTTGGATGACTTTAATATTTTGATGGAATTTAAATATAAAACTTCCAAAAAGGTATGTAAAGAATATATTATACCGATAGACCATCGAAAAAGCAGTCGACTTGGCTGACGTGATGAAGAAATCATGAAGAAGGGGGTTGATAATATGGGTATTGAGTACAGTATAGTTCTTGAAGATAAAGAAAAAATAGATTTGGTAATCGAGGAAATATTCTCTGTCCTAAAGTCTAATGAAATGTATAAAGATGTAATTATGGATCAAAAAGTAATTGTATTTCCATATGACGATTTTAATTGGGATCGATGGTGTACTATAGAAAAATGCAAGGATGAAATATACATCTGGACTAATGGTAACAGAAGAGTTCAAGAAAGTGAGTTAATAGAGGAAGTTTGTAAAGTCATTGTAAACCTAAGTTTGCAATATGAGCTGGAAGAGATGTAATATTTACTCTTCATCCTCTTCTTAGACTAGGATTTTCAGCTATGATAGGGCCACTTGATTCAGAAAACAGAACCGAATGGCGATGTGTGGAAGTACGAATATTTTGGTAATGGAATGAAGTCGCCTGAAGACATGGATTAATCTGTAGAAAGTAACTCAATGCAAAGGGGTGTAAAATCCGATAAGTTATTTGGATAATAATATGGAGAATAAAAATAACATAGTAGTTGAACGAAAAGAAAGTATTATATTTCAGTTAGACAAAAATCAGAATGTTGGTAATGGATGGATTGGTGGAAATGCCCCAGCATATTTTGACGAATTTAGTGAAATTGGATCTGATTATCACTTCTATCTTTGTTTTGTAAGTCCACTAGATAAAAATAACATGGTTTCGGTCTTTATACCAAAAGAATACGAAAATCGTGTTTCAAAAAATATTTATCCAAACTGCTCATTGTACGTGTTTAAACATCCGGTTTCAAAAGAAAGTTTGGATTCCACTTATACCGAATTTGGAATTGTTAAACACTATATTTCAGAAGGTATTTTTGTAAATGAGGAACAAGCCTTTGAAACACCTTTTTTTATTAAGTTTGGTGGGAATCCCTTTCACATCCAAGAAGAAGAATATTATTACTCAGAATTAGAAAAAGATGGGTATAGTTTCTTGTGTCAAATTGATGAGGACGGTTATCCCAGTGGATTATTCCATTCAGGCACAAGCCTTCCATTTGGGTTTGGTGCTGTGTATTTGTATGCACTTGTGATGGAGGATTCAATAAAGAATCCAATAGTAGGATATTGGCAATTTTCATAGGTTGATAAATAATCTAGTGAAATAAGTTATTTTTATAAAATAGAGGATAGAAAATGAAACTATATTTGAATAATGTACGAGGAAATCAAGTTGATGAAGACTTATTGTAAATGGAAAAACCAATTTCCAGAACACCCGGCAAGGGGATTTGCGGATGAGGTTCTCCTTTAATGCAGAAAAAATTGAAGACATTTAACTAAGGATGGAAATACCTCTTAAAAATTTCCGGGATCAATTTTAAGAAGGAGAACTATGTCAATTAAACATTTAGAAATGTTAGAGAATCAGCTAATTCAAAGAGGCTGGTCGGTTTCAAATGCATATTCTGATCAATTGTATTATGTAACAAATGATTTTACAGTTTATTGGGAAATCACGAGAGGTATAAATAAAGAAGCTATTACTTTAATATTCCCTATTCATGGTGATTTTGGGAGAAGAAGTACTAATCTGAATGATATTTTCTATTGTGAAGAAAGTCGGAATAGCAAGATACTTTACTTTAAAAAAGTTAAGAGTAAAGAGTGGACTGAAAATCTTAAAGAGTGGGTAAGTAGTCTTATGCCGTAGTTAAGTGATTTATATGTTACCTCTTATAAAAGGTTTAATGATATGTGTTTTTAAATGGAGGAGTAGAATGAACTCAACAGTACTAGAAATTCGAAAAGAATTATTAGATAAGTGGAGTGAAGTAAAACAGAATATAGACAGTTTCGGAACGCCTAGTGAAACTTATGATGAATAGCTCTGATTTATACTATATCGAGGAACCTGCATTGAATTAATGTCATAAGAACGAAGATAAATCAGATAAAATCATGTAGGGAAGGAAAGAAAAGAAAAACTAAATTACATATAGGACTCTCTATAATTAATAGAAGTTTGAAAAAGTTTTTAAATATACAGAAAGAGGAATATGATTTCCTTTTTTTTATCAGAGATATTTAATTATTGAAAGTGGGTTGTAATAAAATGCACATGTCTAAAGTTCATATATGGGTTGGTATTAACCATGATGAATCAAATGTTTTTGAAAAATACTTTGAACTGGATTATAGTGATCCGGATATAGATATCGATGACCCTGAATATAATGTATGTCAATTTTGTAAAGATATTGGTGAAAGGTGGTATGACGAGGATTTAATAGGTGTTTTTAGAACAGAAGAGTTGAGAAATATAAAAGAGTTTTTGGGGGAGTTATCAGTTTCATCAGAAATAGGTATTGAAATACAGCATACCAGTAAAGAAAAAGGTTTTGAAAATATAAATTCAATGTTCTATTATATGGATCCAGAGTTAGTAATATCAGATGAAACTAAACTGTATAATAAACTTACTTATATAGGTGTTTTTGATACTGATTTATAACGGAATTCTATTATAGAGAGGGTTGTTATTCAGTAACAATTTTACTAAGCTCTTGGTATAAGGATGTTTATCGAGAGCGCTGTACTTCTTGATGATGTTCAACAATAGGTTAATAGAAATCATTTGCGTCCCAAAGGGCAGGAATAACAGAAGTATCTATAACCCAAACATAACGGTGGAACTTACTGCAGTAATCTACATAAGAAACTACTTTCAAAACCTCCTAACAGATCAGGTCTTCCAAAAATCATAATGCCACCGAAAGGGACAGCAAAATAATCTGATATTGTATGTATAAAAGGATCGTAATAGTAACGAAGGAGATTAAAATGAAAATAAACGAAATTATACAAACTAATTGGAAAAACAATCAGCTTCCAGGTATAGATGGCATAATTTATTTATCAGGTAAAGTTATTATTATGGATTCTTATGAAGTAATGGACGGTAATACTAAAAATTACTTTATAAATCCCCTATGTGAAACCTCTTTAGAAAGTATCATGTCTTTTAATGAGGACATCTGGTGTGAGATTGAGAAACATCCACAAATTCAACATAATGATAGAATATTTATTTGTGGTGAAGGTGGTATGGGGAATGAAGGGTTTATTGCTAATGTTGACATGAACAATAATTTGATATGGGCATTCTTTTCAACGGCTTCCAATCCATTTTATAAATTGGAATTAGAAGATAACTTATTAAAAGCACATTCAACCGCTGATTTAATTTATATGATAAATATTAACAAACCAGAGGAAATGACTATAAAACCAAGTAGTTGATTAGGTAAATCAATATAATATTCCAAAACATATGTAAAGAAGATACCAAAAATCCTTTCTTTACATATATTTTTTTGGAAAAATTAATTATTTTATAGATATCTTGGATGAAATTTATAAAAGTACTTTAAGAAGGCAAAAAATAGATTTTGATATGCGATTGTAGATTATAAAGTAATTTTCTCATTGCGAAATGACATCAAAAAGGAGTGGAAGAATGCGTACTAATAAATATTGGAAGTATTTTGATCGAGCAATGAAGGAGTACAAAAAAAGAGTAATTTCAGATGAAGAGGTAAAAGAAATACTAGATGAACGAATGAAGGAAGTAAAGGACTTAATTCAAATAAATGAACGAAATTACTAGATATCCTAAAAATAATAGAATGTTTGTGCTAACAGACTCAAGTTATTTTAATAACTTTACACTTCAAATTTCTGGAGCAATTCCAACAGACAACATAAAACATTACCTGTTATTTGATAGAGTTGATACTGGAGTAGAATTGCTTACAACAAATGAGCCGATATTAAAGAAGTTATAATAATTTAAGGTACTTTACGCAATTTCTAACGAGAATGCTATAGCTCGGTCGGAAATTTTTAAATTCAAATACTTTTTCTTTAGAATCATAAAAACAGCCAGTCAACGGTCAAGCCGATTTCTGGCTGTTTTTTAGATGGTTAAGAGGCAGCCTCTTAGTTCGTTTTATCGAGGAATTCACCGAATTGCAGTCAATCCTCACTTAAGCTATGCATTTTTAGATTCCTTTTTAATACCTAAATAAGTGAATGATCTCCAAACATATTCTAATGGCCCGAAGCGGAATTTGGATAACCATAGCTTACTAATAATTATTTGGAAGACAAAAATGACAATGGCAATGATGATAGCTGTCGTTAAGTGGAGTTTTCCGTATACGCCAAATGCAAATGGTCCAAATAAAAATGTACAAATGATAGATTGGGCGATATAGTTTGTGAATGCCATTCTTCCTGGAAACGCTAACCACTGTAAAACTTTCTTCCCTTTCACCGTGTGATAAATAAAGATCAAGCTAATAGCATAAAAGATTGTTAGGAGTGGTGAGCTAATATATTGAACAACTGAAAAATTTTCTAAAAGGAAAGGTAAGATCCAGCACAATGTTCCACCAAAAATCAATGTTAGCAACCACGTAATGAAAAAGCCTTTTCGATATTCTTTAAAACGGTGAAGCCATTTTTTCTTCGCAACAGCTGCTCCGAATAAGAACATTAGTAAGTACGGAAGATTTGTAAATAAATAAAGTATAGGGTTGCCTAGAGAAAGAACATATAATCCATTACGCATTGTATAATAAGTTCTTTCCATAAAATTAGCATTCATTAATTCTTGAATACTTCCATTTTGATGGGCATCTATCGTAAATTGCATAAGCTGACGACTTTCCTCTGACATTGTCATAGACATCGTCGTAGAATCGGAGGATAGAGCTCCTAAAGTAAATAATCCAAAATATAAGCTATATAAAGTTACGCTAATGATTAACATAACATTAGGTTTTAACTTATGCATGAAAAGGAGTAACAATCCCAAAATTGCATAGTCTGTTAAAATATCTCCGAACCAAATGAAATAAGCGTGGATACAACCAAAAATAAATAACGCAATAAGTCGTCTAAAATAAATTCCCCAAAAGTTTAGTTGCTTTACGGCAGCTCTTTCCTGCATGATGACCATACCAAAACCGAACAACATAGAGAACAGCATGACAAATTTTCCATCGACAAACATAGTAATAATAGTATGAACGGTATAATCGGCTTGATTCCAAAAAGAAGTCCATTCATTTTTAAAACTTAGATCTTCCTGCATATAGGCTGGATAAAGGAACCAAACAATATTTGCTAATATGATTCCTAATAATGCGAACCCCCTTAATACATCGAGTGTTTCAATCCGCTCTTTGGCAGAGATGGGTGAAAGTTTTTGCTTCATATAATCATCCTTTACATTGTTTTATTTTGTTCTTTCAACAAATGGCTACTGTTGAAAAAACTTTGTTTAATGAAACTTTAAATTATAATTATCAGGATTCTATAAGGGAGAGCGTAATTTGTGAAACGAAGAGTTAGATGAAAGAGGGGTATATCAATAAATAAAATAAGAAGATAGAAGAGGAAAGGTTTTTGGAGAGCGCTTAATTATTATTGGATTGGAGTGAAATTACATAGGAAGAAATAGGATAGCATTAATGGTAAGTATCGAAAAGAAAGGAAAGTTTGATAAAGCATAATATACAGTTTGTAAATCAATAGTAGAAAAATTGTAATGACTTTTAAAAAAATTCGATAGGATGTTGAGAAAAAATGCCGAATCTGGATTATTACAATAAGTACTAAAATAGTATGTAACATATATATTATGCTATATGATTTGTTATCAAATCCTCATTATTATTTAACTTCAAAATAAAACGGACCATTGGCTACTGCATTATATATACCATTTTTAGCAGTTGTAAAGCTTCCGCCAAGCTTTACTCTATAACTTCCTGGTGCTAATCTAAAGCTTGCTTCATTTCTGAGAATTGAAGTTGGAGTAATTAAACGATGTTTAAATGAGAAAGTAGAGAAATCTTTCCAACCTTAAAACAGGCCATAATGTTTTTCTAAAAGCACAATTACATAACTATACGTAATTACATAACCACCAACGTCAATAGTCCATGGACAATATAGTAGAAGGAATAAGCTTTTTTATTTTAAATTTTTTGAAATGAAATTTAGTTATGGAAGTTAAAAATAGAGTTGAAGCTAAAAATTGCGAAAATTAGTACATTATATGAAAATGTTACATAATATATCATTTCTTAGCATTTAATAGAAAATGTTGTTGATTAAATGTGAAATAATAGTATAATGAAGGTGTAGTTACATTTATGGTTAATAATTCCTTGGAAAAATTAGTAAAACAAGTTTAGGTATACACAATACTTCGAAGGAAGAATGTAATTATGTGTGAAAGGTGTAAAAAAACTAATGAAATGAGGAGATTTTATGGTTAACATTATTCAGTTTTTGGAAAAAAATCCGTCACTAGTAACATTGTTAAAAGAAAGAAAAGCTTCTCTAGTTGGTGTTACAGAACTTGAACAAAAGGCAATTCTGGATTCTTTTGATGAAGAATACGGTTCAAAAAGTTTAATTTGGGTCTAAGGTTTAAAAAAATTAAATGGTTGTGGCTAGCTATAAGTGTCTATTTAGTAATCGGTATTTATCTGCTCAATGTAACTTATAGCTCGCCTTCTTTAAATATTCAAATCAAGGAAAAAAATGGACAATGGTTTGTGATTGAACCATATTTCAAAAAATGGGCAGATGATCATCATATAATGTCTGGAGATATAATTTTAGAGGTTGATGGTACTCAGATAGGATATGATACTAGGCTAAAATATGATTCTGTAATTAGAGCAGCTAATAATTTATTAATAATGAAACCAGATGGAAAACTAATTGAAGTAAAAGCAAAGCATTTAGATATTCCACAACAATTTTATTATGTTCTTTTAGTTCCCTTTTGCTATTATTTACTAAGTTTGTTTATTACCGTGTACTTAAATTACAAACAAAAAAATAATATCCTGATTAATTTACTAATTCTATTTATTCTAACGGTTTCTTTAGCTTATGTGAGCAGTGGGGCTTCGAGTAGATTAGATTATGTTGGTATTGTTGTAAATCGTAGTACGATGCTATTGTGCTTAGTGTTGTTAATTCATTTCTTGAAGGAATATTTTGAATTTTTAAATATAAAATGGTTCTTTTTTGATAATGTAAAAGCACTTTATGCGATCCCTGTATTTATCATATTGATTAGCGTTTTAAGTATAATTTATCCATCTAATTACTTATTCTATTCATACATTATTCTGGGGATTTTTTTAATACTTTTGACTATCCTATTAAGTATTATGATAATAGGTTATCTTAAACATAAAACGCCACAATTGAAAATTTTATTGAGTAGTGTTTTTATTCCGTTTTTACCTTTTCTTTTTTTGTATGCACTACCAGTAATCTTATTTAATCGATATATACTTTCTGCAGAAGTATGCTCCTTATTCTTAATGCTCATACCATACAGCTTTATATGTACACAGCTCACTGAACGTATATTTGATATGGAATACTTTGTTACCCGTTTACGCCATTATTTTAATTTTTCATTTATTTTTACAATTTGGCTGTTAATGGGTCTTTATTGGCTTACTGATTTATCTATTTCAAGAATGACGGAAATTTTCTTTTTTACGTTCTTTTCTTTGATAGCACTTTTTTACATTAAAGAAAAAATAGATTATCATAAGCGGAAAATTCTTTTTTCAACAAAAGGGGATTATATCCATCGATTGTATACGACAGTTGATAGTATTGGTAGGGTCGTGAAGATTGAAGACTTGCTTGATAAATTTGTTCAAGAAATTGCTTTGCACCTTGAGATCAAACATGTTTACGTATTGACCTATGATTTGCAAACACATCAAGTGATTTCCACAAGCCCATCGAAGGAATATACACAAAATCAAATTAACGAAATATTACTTGAGAATCTCCGCTTGGGAGATATAAAGAAAACGGAGCATTTTTATATTGCTTTTATTCATCAAGATATTAATTATAAAAGAATATTAGTTGTAGACCATAATAAATCGATTTATTTAAAGGATGAGGAATTATTATGGCTTGAATTATTGCTTTTATATTTAAATAATTTTATAGAAAATACGAAAATGGTGGAAGATCTATTAGAACAGTTAAAGCATATGAAAGAGGCTGATAAAAGTCAGCTACCATGGCTCAATAAGCTTCTTTGGCTACGATTTGAACAAGAAAAATATCAATTAGCTCAAGAGCTTCATGATACGGTTTTACAAGAGCAGCTACATATTGCTCGAGAAATGGATGTATGTATTCATGCGAAGAGGACAACGGATATTCAGGTGAACCTTACTAAGATTCATGATCATATGATTGCATCGTTGAATGATTTAAGAGGCTACTGCGAAAATTTGAAGCCACCATTATTAGATACACTAGGCTTAAATGCTGCGCTTGAGAAGCTTATTCAAAAAGTTCATAAGCGTGCGGATTTTGTTTTAGTCTACACAATTGATCGTCTATATTTAGAAGATGAACGTTTAAACTTGATGATTTATCGGCTTTTTCAAGAGTTGTTAAACAATGCATTAAAACATTCGTATGCCAACACTGTCGAAATTCATTTGTTAGAAACAGACGATGGCTTTGAAATTATTTATTTAGACGATGGTGTAGGATACAAAATGGATGGAATTATTGTTTCTGATTCAATGGGAATCAGGGGAATGCAAGATAGAGTACAAGCCTTTAACGGACAGTTTTCTATCAATACCAATGTGGGAGAAGGAATGTCCATTCGAATTAAAATAAATGAAGGAAATCATACTCATTCCTATGACTACGACACTTATAATAGATGGCCAACTCTTAGTAGAGGATAATATATGAATAGAAAGAAAGATATGAACCATTTTAACGCCTCCTAATCTTCTAGTATTGTAGAAATTACAGTACAAGCTGGATTGGGAGGTTTTGCATTGAAGTATATAGAAATCGCAACAAAATGAATGAAGGGTTTCTACTAAACAACTTCAAGATACGGCGGCAACTTATCACGTGAAAAATTTAAAGAATGATTATTCATTTTAGTAAGGAGAAACTCACATGTTATTAGAAGAACGGTTAAATAATTGGGTAGATTCTTATAATCGAAACGGTTATTTAAATGGTACTTTATTAATTGCATCTAATGAGAATATTCTTTTAAACAGAGGGTTTGGTATGGCGAATTGGGAGCATAGCATTCCAAATGTACCAACAACTAAATTTCGTATAGGATCACTCACGAAAGCATTTACGGCGATGGCTATATTTCAATTGCATGAAAAGCAAAAATTGAATATAGATGATTGCGTAGGAAAATATCTACAAGATTATCCGAATGGTCAACAAATAACAATATTTCATTGTTTAACGAATAGTTCTGGAATACCTAATTATACAAATGCCCCTGATTTTTGGTTTCGCACAATGAGATTGCCATCAACATTAAATCAGCTAATTGATTCCTTTAAAGAAAGGGAATTAGAGTTTGAACCTGGTAGTAAATTTGGTTATTCAAATTCAGCGTATGTGTTGTTAACGGCTATTATTGAAAAAGTTTCAGACATGTCTTATGCAGATTACATACAGCAGCATATATGTTATCCATTAGGTATGTATCATACAGGCTGTGATGATGGGGTGAAGCTTGTTCCAGGTTTAGCTTCGGGTTATTCATTTTGGGAAGAACCCATTCATCCAGCGTATGCGGATATGTCATTTCCATTAGGTTCTTATGGTTTATATTCAACAACAGAGGACTTATTTATTTGGGATCAGGCATTAACATCATCCAAATTACTTCGTAAGGAATTAACAGAGAAAATGTTGACTCCAAATCTTGGATCCTATGCGTGTGGCTGGATGGTCTCTGATGTAATGGGGAAAAAATGTGTGCATCATTTTGGAGATATTAGCGGTTATTCAAGTGATTTCCTTAGATTTGTTGATGACCAAGTTACGATTACCTTTTTAAGCAATATGAATGTTACACCTGTCATGCACTTAAGTAGAGAAATTCCAAAGATTGTTTTTGCTAAAAATGTATCTCCACCGGTACCTGCAGTCCCGATAATGTTCACAAAGAAAGCATCTATCGCGGGGGAATATTTAATGGAAAATAAAGTACTTACTATTTCTATTAAAAATGAAGAGCTTTATCTAACGGCCCCTAAGATGTATGGAGCATTATATAAATTTAAGCTTATACCAATTAGTCATGACGCTACGAAAAGTACTTTTTTAACAGAGATGATTTATGAACGATTGATATTTTATTATTCAATATCAGGCGAAATAGAGCGTGTGCAATATATCGATTGTTATGAAAAAACTTATATGCTTCATAAGCAATAGATGGAGCATCAATATTATATTTTGAAATTTAGAAAGAGGCATCCCAACTATCTATGGAGATGCCTCTTTGATGTCATTCTTTAAATGCGTTTAGCATGGGCACGTAGATATTTTTCAACATCATTGTATAACCCTGATTGATTTGCGTATTTCACGTAGTTTTTTGCAGTACGTAACCATTCTAATGTAGACGGTTGTATCTCTTCTAAAACGTGAAATAAATCATTAGTTGTGATTGGACGTTCATCACCAGTTGCTAAAATTTCAGCAAGTACATTTTCAGTAGCTAATTCAATCATATTTTCAATGTCTGCACCTGAGAAAAATTCAGTTTGAGCAGCTAGTGTTGCTACATCTATTTCTTCAGCATATCTTCCCGCTAGCTTTAATTTAAAAATTTGCTCTCTCGCTTTTTTATCTGGTGGAGCGACAAATATGAGACGGTCGAATCGACCAGGGCGCTTTAAGGCACTATCGATATCCCAAGGGGTATTTGTAGCAGCCATAATAAGCACTTCATCTGTGCTTGTATCAATTCCCTCTAACTCTGTAAGGAATGTGTCGATGATTCCTCGAGTATATTCAGAAGCTTTAGACCGACTCATACCAATCGTGTCTACTTCATCAAAAAACATAATACTTGGCTTTTGAAAACGCGCTTTATCAAAAGCCGCTTTTAAATTCTGTTCACTTTCTCCAATATAGCGATTTAATATGTCAGTAATATGAACAGGATAGAAATTAGCCTTACATTCACCAGCGGTTGCCTTGGCAATAAATGTTTTTCCACAACCAGGGGGACCATAGAGAAGAACACCGCCGCCTACTTTTTTTCGAAACTTAGCAAATAGACCTTTGTTATAAAATGGGCTAATAATACGTAAAGTAATGGTCTTTTTTAAGTCATCAAGCCCAGCAACATCCGTAAAAGTGATTTGTTCCTTACCTTTTTTAACTGTTTTAGGAGCTTTACCATCAATAATTTTTAACCTAGGTGTAAAATCTATTAATTGATCCGACTCGGTTTCTTCACTTTTGACTTCTCCTTCAAGCAATTCTTCAGCTGAAGCGGCAATGTCTTCAGTAGTCTCAATCATTTCATCTAAATCAGGACTTTCCTGCTCAATAACGGGTGATTGGAAATCCATTGACTTCGTTTGTTGAATTTGTATACTCGTTTTTGTTAATTCATTTATGATTTCCATACGTAGTGTATCATCTGTACAGATAGAAATTCCTGTTGAATACGATTGTACAGCTTCTAGCCAGCGATCGTTTTCAGCAAGCTCTTTTCCAAGCCAGTAATGTGCTTGAGGGTCAGTTGGGCTTTGTTCCACCATTTGCTGTAACCATTTAATTTTATCCATATCGATAACCCCTTATTTTTCTTAGTCCCTTTGCCAATGGAACTGATATCCATGTATAAAGTGCAAGTACTACATAGCATTTTAAAAACAGCATGGCTATACTATCAAATCCTAATGCTAGTAACAAAAAGGTTAGTCCAATCCCTACAAGCCAAATGATAGATGGACCTCCTAAACGCTCCATAAAACGATTAGGTGCTAGCAGAGGGTGGGTTGTAATTTCCATCTCTTCTAATATAGATAGTAATGTTTGATCCTCAGGATTTAAAAGAAAGGCTTGTCTGTAATATTCTTTCGCTTCTTTTTCATTATTTCGGAAGGAGGCATTTATTCCAAGGTGCAACAATTTTGCAACTTCACTATCTGCTGAATTCATATATTGTTCTAATGCAAGGATTTGTTGTTCTCTACTTCCATGGACCCCTTGTAAAATAAAGTTTTTACGTAAAACATATGAATTTTCTGGATCTAATTCTAATGCTTTATTGATTAATAGCTTTGATTTTTTTCGATAGCCTGTTTGTTTCATTAAAACAGCATAGCCTGCATGTGTTGCTGCATTATTTGGATTTAAGCGAAGTGATTCAAGAAAGGCTTTTTCTGCTTCTTGCCATCGCTCGGTTTCCATGTATAAATGGCCGAGAAAATAAAATATGATTTCCTCATCGAATCCTAATCTCATGGCTTCATGAAATTGTTCTTCAGCCTCGTCAAATTCGTTTATTGCATAGTTACTGTAAGCTAACATATACCAAAGCCGGCTATTTTCAATATTGTCATGTAATTCTTCGTTAATAAGCTCAATAACTTGGGGATATTTCCCTATATCAAAATAATGCTCGATAACTTCAAAGGATGGTTCTTCATATTCTTCGTATTCATCAAATTCTTCATATTCACTCATAATATATCTCCTTTCCTATAGTGCTAGTAAGAATAACGTAACCAAAGCATCAATTAAGCCAGAGATGATGATTGCGATAAACCCTGGCTTCCATAATGATTCAGCACTACCATCTACTGCTAAATGTTCTTTATATGGCTCATCTAAAAAAACGAAGAAAATGAAAAAACAGGCAACCCCAAAAAGTTGACTAATAAATTTAATATACTTTTCATCTATGAGGATTAGTTGTTGACCAATTGCGTAAACGACTGCAAGCTTCGCAATAATAAGTACAATACTAATAATCGTTAACAACTGTATGTATTTTTTCTCGATTTTTAGCCATTTAGCGTTTTGTATACCTAATATGGTAATGGCAAAAATACCACCAAATATAGCAACAAAAAATAGACTACCAATCTCGTAGCTTCTTGTCCTGTCTACTTCCTTGTTTGTTAAACTAGGTTCATAAAGATTTTCCATAATTCCATCAAGCTCCTTGTTTCCTATTAATATCCTAATAACATTTGTATTATACATATATTTCTTGAAACTGGAAACACCTTCTTGGCAGGATTGTAAAACAGTTATTATGTTCCTTAATTCTCATTAATAAAAAATTGTTCAGGTTCATTTTTTTGAATCAATTTCATACGATGATTTCTTTTGTTTCGTCGTTTTGGATGTTATTAACTCAAGTAAATGACATTTGCTGTGAAAATACGGAAGGGGAAATAAGTAGTGTTAAAATTAATGTATTATCAAAAAAATATTTTTTTTGATATTGGAAGAGGGAGGAAATACACTTTTTAGAATTATTCAATAAAATGAAGAGAATTATTAAAAATGGAACCGATATAATTCAATAGATGATAGAGGAGGTATGAAAATTTGAATAAAAAATTATTTTTGACAGCGGCAGCTATCCCAGTAGCTCTTATTGTACCAACAGTTGCAGGAGCGGCAGCCAATACAGTTTCCATCACAGGACAAAATACAGTAAATGAAACTTTAAAAGCTTCTATTGAAAACTTACCAGCAAATTCGATTGTTAAAGGTTATCAGTGGTATTATGTAGATGGTTCTAACGATTCAACGAACAAACCAATCTCTGGTGCCACAACAGCGTCATTTACAATACCAGTTGAAGCGGCAGGCAAAGCAGTTTTCGTGGAAGCGACTACAACAAATGGCGATAAGTATAAGAGTGAACCCCGTTCGATTAATGAACTAAAACTTTCAATAACTGCACCAAGAATTGATAGTAGTTCAAATTATGCAGTACCTGGTGAATTGGTACAAGTCTCAGGTGCAATGGTAACCGATGATGCCGGAGCAAAGTTACAAAGCAGTCAGATTACATATAGCTATCAATGGTTTTATAAAGTTGGTGAATCCTTCACAATTATTGATGGAGCTACTAACGACACATACAGAATTCCTAATAATGCTTTAAATAATGGCATCACAGATATAATGGTTAATGTAAAGGCTAAGGTAGGAACTACTTTCGTTGAATCGGAGTTTTCTAGTGTGGTAACCGTATCTAACGAACCATCTGAGTCAATGATGAAGGAAATAAAAACTTTACTAATAAATGACAACAAATATAATGTAACAAGTCTAGAATCTTTTAAGGCAGAAGTAACGGCATTAGAAAGTAAATATCAGGCACTATCAACTGCAGCAAAGGCGAATGTGACAAATTATGATGTATTAAAGAGAGCAGCTGCAGATGTAGATTTAATTAGCAAATTAAATGAGAAAGTAGATAAGGTAAAAGAGGTTAATGAAAAAGACCTACCGAAATATTTAAAAGACATCGATGAGTCCTATGGTAAGTTTGATTTATTACAACGTAGCTTAGATTTAAATGATGCCTTATACAATAGCATTAAAAACATTTTGATAGATCCGTCACATATCGAAGAATTTAAAGAAGTTAGAAGACTTAATCAAGCAATTGTTGACTTGTTAGCACATAAAAATTCTTTTGTTACGTATGTACCTACTAGCATAGAATCTTTAAAATCAGCAGTTGAAACAATTGAAAAGGATATAGCAAAGTTATCTCAAAATTACCGAGCAACTGTTCAAAATCAAGCAATTTTAAGTGATGCTAAGTCGGATATTAAAAAGGTTGAACAATTTATTAAACTTTTCGATAAGCTGTCACAAAATGATTCACCTAGCAAACAGGTGACTACAGCAAAATCAATACGTACGTCTTATGAAAAGTTAACTTATAAACAACTTCAACTTGTACCAGCAAAATATATGAGTACATTACTTCAAGCAGAAAACGCAGAAAATAGTCAAATTGACAGATTAAATATCGAGATTGACAATTATGTAGGCGATGCTGATGACAGTTACCCAATTGATCCGTCAGTAACTACTTGGCAAAGTCATGTTAATAATGTAAACCGTATTATTAATGAATATAAGGGCTTAACAAAAAATTCAACGGCTAAAATTGTCGGATATGATAGCATGGTAACCCTGCAAAAAGATTTTAAAGCAGCTGAAAAAATTATTAAGGACATGGACGCCTATCAAAAGCTATCAGTAACGCCAGGGGTAGCCGAAAGTAAGTTGAAAACTAACTATACTAATGTATTGAAAGCTTATAATAAGTTAACTAGTCTACAACAATCACTTGTATATAACGCAAACGATTTTTTATTGAATCCTCCGACTATTACAGTTGATTTAAATGGGAAGGAACCTGCTGATAAGGCTGCTGCATTGGCATTAAAGGCTGATGTTGATAAGCTTGCTGATGTAACGAAATATACATTTGCTCAATTTGAATCAGCTGTTAATGCAGCAACAACAAAATATAAAAACCTATCTTCCGCTGGACGAAAGTACGTAACAAACTATTATTTATTAACAGCGGCTAGTAAAGATCTTTCTGGTGTGAAGTCATTCCATAAAAAAGTGCAAACTGCAAGAGAAGAAAAAGATGCTACGAAACAGGCGAAAAAAATTCAAACAGTACAAACTGCTTATGCTAAGCTACCTGCAAATCAACAGTATTTAGCAAAACAGCAATATGAAGACTTGCTCAATCATCGTTTAGAAGATGTGAATGCACCAGATATTACAAAGTTAAATAATGAAATTGCAAAAATTGTCTCAAATGATACGTATACAGTTTCAAAGGAAAAAATTAATGAGCTTTCAACGCAATATAATAAGCTAAGCTCTAGTGATAAAAAACGTATTACGAATGCTGCCATCTTAACAACAGCAGTTTCTGATGTAAAAAAAGTAGAATCATTTATGAAGACATATGAAAAATCATTTACTAGTAACCCAACGACGGTCATCAAAGCTTTTGATAAGCTAACATCAAAACAAATGAGTTTAGTTAGTCCAGAAATACGACAATCTATTATTGAAAAAAATAAAGATCAACAACAGTCTAATGAAGTTGCTTTAAAATTAGTTGAATCCATTAATTCATTGCTTGTAAATGGTGAATATATTGATGACTTGGAGACGAAAGTGAAAGAAATTCGTGCAGCATATGATAATCTGAGTGCTTCCGAAAAGAGCGTCGTGAAAAATTATTCTAATCTAACACAGGCCGAGAGTGATTTGAAAAAGGTAGCCGAGGTTCATGCTCTTTACGTACCTTCGACAGAAGACAATGCAGCAGCACGTAAAACTTGGCAAACTGCATATGGTAAGCTCTCGAAAAAATTAGAAATTTTATATAAGAAGATGTACGCAAACGATTTATAAAAAATAGTTTAAACCCAAACCCCGGATAAAGAAATTTATTCGGGGTTTTTTTGTGTGCCTGGAAGGAGGATGTCGATAAAAATTAAAAGTTGGGTGATAAAACGTGAAAGTTAGTCGATAAAATTCAAAAGTTCGGTGATAAAATGTAAAAGTTAGTTGATAAAATTCAAAAGTTGGGTAATAAACACAAAAGTGTTCCGATGAAATTCATAAGTTGGATGACATTATGTGGAGAGAGGAAAAATATCTTGGCATCCTGGTACTTTTACATCTGTTATGACTTACGCCTCTCTAGCAAACTATGCGGCTACTTTTAAGTTTACGGAGAAAAGTAGCTGCGTGTACCAAATTTAGGAAGAACTGCGTTAGATGCAGTTGAACTCATGAATGTTGGGGTAAACTAATATCATTCCAGAAGAGCGCGTGCATTATTCGGTTACAAACATAGGAGAATCGTCTCCAAATGTCGTTCAACCATATGCAGAGGTGACATACTTAGTGATTTAGGAATGTCAACTTATGAAATAGACTGCTGTTGATTTTTATTGACAATCCAGCACTTATTGAAGAAGCAAAAAAGAATGGCAGGAACTCTGGATGGGGGACTTATGTTTTGCTAATTCTAGAAGGCAAAGCCTCAAAAACTTTAAAAAGTCTTTAAAAAGTTATACCAAATAGAGTCTTCGTAGGGTAAACTATGGAGGCTCTGTTTTTGCCTATTATTAAGTTTTTATCTTAGTAAAGTGTACTTATTGAGTAGTTATGGCGTAAAATGCCGTTTTTTGAAAGGAGATCACAAAATGCCGACAGAACATATCAATCATAATAATCACCTTGCGGCAGAATGGGTGAAACAGTTTCGCCCTTATGCTAAAGAGGGACAATGTGCAAGCTATATTCCCGCATTAGCGGAGAAAGATCCAAATCAATTAGCGATTTCAATTATCGGTACTAATAATGAGGAAATGAAAGCCGGAGAGACAACTGAATTATTTACTCTGCAAAGTGTTTCGAAAGTCGTTACATTTATTTTAGCATGTATGGAACGGGGATTACCTTATGTTTTAGAACGAGTAGATGTTGAACCTACAGGTGACACCTTCAATTCAATCATTCGTCTAGAAAGCCATCAGCCTGGAAAACCTTTTAATCCAATGATTAATGCAGGAGCGATTACAGTATCCTCTATGCTTGACGGAAATTCACCGCAAGAGAAGGTTTCAAAAATCCTTCAATTTTTAGAACAAATCGTTGGCAAGGAATTAAAGGTTAACGAAGAGGTTTATCAATCTGAGTGGCAAACTGCCAATCGAAACCGTTCATTAGCCTATTATTTAATGGATTCTGGCTTTTTAGACTGTCCTGTAGAAGAAGCATTAGAGGTTTATTTGAAACAATGTGCTATTGAAGTAAATGTTTCAGATTTGGCGATGATTGGTTTAGTCATTGCCAATGATGGCTATCATCCTTTATTAAAAACGCAGCTATTTCCTAAACAAGTAGCAAAATTAGCGAAGGCATTGATGGTTACTTGCGGGATGTATAATGCTTCTGGTAAATTTGCTGCATTTATAGGATTACCCGCTAAAAGTGGTGTCTCTGGAGCGATTTTAGCGGCTGTACCAAGTCACGCAGGCTTAGATTCACCTTTTCCTACTGGCTGCGGTATCGGCATTTATGGACCAGCAATTGATGACATCGGAAACAGTGTAGCCGGAGTGAATTTACTAAAGCATATTGCTACCGAGTGGAATATGAATATTTTTTAACTTCTTTCAGCAGGTGTTTAAACATCCTGTGAAAAAGAGCAACTCAGTCTAAGAACGCCACGTCCTGTGGCAACGACTGAGTGTCCAGCAGCACGTTGGCCCAAAGCCGATTCCGGACGCAATTATGTCGAGGCATAATTGATTCAATCAAAGGAAGATGACTTCAGTAAATGGAGTCATCTTTTTTATGATTTTATTTTGCACTTGATTCTATCGTTAATTAGCGATAAAAAAGTCCTGAATAGGATCACTTTCTTTAAAAGTGTCACTATCCAGGACAATTCACCTTAGCGTATTGGTTTCTTTCTTTTCATTTTATAAATAATCATTAGTATGATAAACCAAATTGGTGTTAACAGTAATGCGGTACGTGTTGCCTCTGAAATGAACATGACTACTAATAAAAATGCAAAAAAGGCAAGTACTAAATAGTTCACGAATGGAGTAAAAGGTGCTTTGAAAATCGATGCTTCATGAAGTGCGCGATTTTTACGTTTATAAATGATATGAGAGATTAATATAATACTCCACACCCATATAAAGCAAATAGCACTAATCGTTGTAACAACACTAAAGGCGTTTTCAGGCATTAATTTACTTAGTAATGCACCAGCGGAAACTACAATTGCAGAAACAACGAGTGCGTTACTTGGCACACTGTTTTTATTGAGCTTTGCAAACTTTGGCGAAGCTTGCTTGTTGTTTCCAAGATTAAAAAGCATGCGACTAGTAGAAAATAAACCACTATTACCGGCAGAAGCAGCAGATGTTAGGACGACAAAATTAATAATACCTGCAGCAATTGGAATACCGGCTAGTGTAAATACTTGTACAAATGGGCTACTTGATGCAGACATTTCATACCAAGGATTAATGCATAAAATAACAAATAACGCTCCTACATAGAATAATAAAATGCGTAATGGAATTTTATTAATGGCAGAAGGAATATTCTTTTTAGGATTGGCCGTTTCTGCAGCAGAAACTCCTACTAACTCGACACCAACAAAGGCGAAAACAACCATTTGGAATGCCATTAGGAAACCGTATAGGCCGTTCGGGAATAACCCGCCATGTGCCCAAAGATTTTCAACTGTCACTGTGCCAGAACTTGTTTGAAAGCCTGTAAATAACATGATTAGGCCAATAACAATCAGTGCCACAATGGTGATGACTTTTATAAGGGCAAACCAAAATTCTAGTTCGCCAAATAGTTTTACAGTTAACAAATTCAAAATTAGTAATAGTACTAAACAGCCGATTGCAGGCACCCATTGAGGTATATCAAACCAATAATGTGTATAAACGCCGACAGCAATAATATCTGCCATAGCGGTCATGATCCAGCAGAACCAGTATGTCCAGCCAGTGATGTAACCTGCCCAAGGTCCTATGTATTCGGATGCAAAATCAGTAAATGATGTATAGCCAGCATTCGATAATAATAATTCACCTAATGCCCGCATAACAAAAAATAAGGCGGTTCCGACGATGAGATAGGCAAAGATAATGGAAGGTCCCGCTAAAGCAATAGCTTTACCTGATCCTAAAAATAAACCAGTACCTATTGTTCCGCCAATCGCAATGAGTTGCACATGGCGATTTTTTAATTCACGTTTTAATTGTTGTTGTTCCACGTTGATCCCCCTCAAAGATACGTAAAAACTATGACTGGAAAATAAAAAAGAGACTAGTAGTGACACTAGTCTCGTAAACGACAGAATAACAAATACCGATTGCGAATGTTGTATGTAAAAAAGAAAACACCCGTATGGTATAGCTTTCATGTTGAAAGTTGATATTACTCCTCTGTCCTTTTGCCTGAGATAGTGAACCCTTCGGCGACGCAAAATGCGCTCTCTCCAGAACTGCTCCTGCTATAGTGTTATCCATAGCATTCATAGCTTGTATTGTATGTCTGTATGACATTATTTTAAGATATTATAAATCCTATCAGTGCCTACTTAATTATTCAAGGATAAATTACAGACATTTTCAGAAAAAAAGAAGAATGGAGTTCATCTAGGTAAATACTTTACGAAAAATAGTATTTTTAGACATATGTTAATTTAAGGATAATGTTTAATTCGAGGTATATGGTGTTGAAAGAGGTGGGAATTGGAACTAGCTTAGGAAGCGGTTGGCATTTTGGCAAAGGAATGTGAATGAGAGCATAGTGTCTTTCGTTGCTTTAACTTACTTGTCAGACGTTAAACAATATATATATATAATATAGTAGAAACTCAGAATTTTTCGCAAAAAGAAACCATCTCATAGTTATTTGAGATGGTTTCTTTTTGCTTAAAACAAAGTGATATAGGTAAATATAAATAAATTTACCTAGTTTCCATGAGTAGGTTTATTGATATTAGTCACTATTGTCTTATTGATTTTTAATTTTATTTTTTGGACTTTATTTTACCTGTCCAAGTACGGAAGCCGCCTTGAAGTTGATAAATTTGGTTGTAGCCACGTTTTTTAAGAAATAGAGCAGCACGTGAGCTACGGCCTGTATTTTGACAGTATAAATATACTGGTAAATCTGGGCGAATTTCTTTGTGACGTTGACGTAGTGTAGTTGAAGGAACATTGCGTGCACCAAGGATGTGACCAGCATCAAATTCTTTTTGTTCACGTACGTCGATAAGCTGTGCTTTACGATAGCCTTCAATAAATTGTTCTTGTGTTAGGTTCGTTACGGCTTTTTTTAGTCGTAGAGCATTAATGCCGATATAAGCAATTACAACTACTAAAATAACGCCGATTGTGATAAGTATGTTCAACAAAATTTCTTACCCCTTTCTATCTTCTTTATTATTATAAAAGATGCGCTAGCGATAGTCCAATGAGTTTGATAAAATTAATTAGATTGTGGCTAGAATTAATCTATCTATATTTATGGATGTTATTAGTGAAAGGTCACAGAATCATTCCACCACTATTCTTGGACTAGGATGGATGATTGCTTTAATAAAGAATAGAACTAAACGCAAAGTGTCAAAATGAGGCGGAGAGTATCCTTTGGGCTTATCTGACTCCACCAAGAAAGCGCACAGCCGACGGAAATCTACCTCACGTTATGGTGATGAGACTTATTTTTGTACACGATCGCTAATGTTCAATTAAATATTTGTAGGAGATGAAAATATGACAACTTGGTATTTTCTTAATTCAGGGAAATGTAGCCCTTCTTTTAATATGGCTTTAGATGAAGCATTACTTGATTGGCATAGTGAAGGTTTAATTCCGCCAGTCATTCGTTTTTACGAATGGGAGCCAGCAACACTTTCGATTGGCTATTTTCAGCAGGCGAAAAGAGATATCAATTTAGAAGCCGTACGAGAACAAGGACTAGGCTTTGTTCGCCGACCAACAGGTGGTAGAGCAGTTTTACATGAACATGAGTTGACATATAGCGTCATTGTTTCGGAAAGCTATCCAGATATGCCTGAATCAGTGACGGAGGCATATAGAGTGTTAAGTGAAGGTATATTGCAAGGTTTTCATAATCTAGGGATGGATGCTTATTTTAGTGTACCTGATACAGAAGAACAAAGAGCAGACTTAAAGAAACCAAAAAGCGCAGTTTGCTTTGATGCGCCAAGCTGGTATGAGCTTGTTGTAGAAGGTAAAAAAGTAGCTGGTAGTGCACAAACTCGTCAAAAAGGTGTTATTTTACAGCATGGAGCTATTTTACTTGATTTAGATCAGGAGAAATTATTGTCTGTTTTTAATTTTTCAAGTGAAGAAGCGAAGGACCGTATGCGTAGAAAGATGCCCGAGAAAGCGGTTGCTATCAATAACCTTGTTAAAGAACCTGTGACTATTGAACAATGTGTCACAGCTTTTCGTGATGGTTTTGCAAAATCGTTGCAAATTGATTTAAAACCATTTACACTTTCTGAGGAGCAATTAGAATATGTGCATGCACTAGAAGAAAAAAAATATGCATGTGATGATTGGAACTTCAAAAAATAAAAAATGGTATAAGAAAAATATTTTTTTATCGTTCAACCCTTGTAATAACAAGTGATTCGGATTCTATTCGAAATTGCAAGAGTTGAATTAAAAAACTATATATAGTATCTTTTTTAAAGAAACATACACAATATGTAGTGTTTAACGACACATGATATTGTGTATTTATTATTGTAATGCAGAAAACAAGGGAGGCAAAACGATGGTACTTACAAATCATCAACCCGAAGTAAACAAATTTGAACAGTTAAACAAAGATATTGAACAATTTCCGCAGGTTCATCCTGTAACATCTGATATGCACATTACGCATAAAGGTGTATCAAGACTTGTGATGATCGATCGCTACTCGTTTAAGGATACGGAGAAGAAAACGTTAAAAGCCGGTGATTTTGTCGTATTAACAGTGAAGTCAGATCCAAAATTCCCTGCACGTGGTTTAGGGACAATCCAAAAGCTTGATATGTCTACAAAAACAGCAGAAATTTTAATTGAGGAAGATTACCGTAGTGCTTTAGATGATCCGAAAGAGCAAGAAACAGGTGTGATTACGCGTTCAATTGACGTGCTAGAAAAGCCTCTTGAAATATTTTATGAACAAATCGCAAAACGAAATGCAACAGGACTTGCTGCTGTTGAAAAAACACCAGAGAAACGCCAAGAATGGTTTGAGAAGTTTTATGAGCAGTTAGTATCATTAAAATTCATTCCAGCTGGACGAGTTATTTACGGAGCAGGATCTGAAACAGATGTAACGTTCTTCAACTGTTACGTAATGCCATTTGTAGCAGATTCACGTGAAGGAATCAGTGATCACCGTAAGCAAGTGATGGAAATTATGAGCCGCGGTGGTGGTGTAGGGACAAATGGTTCGACATTGCGTCCGCGTAACACTTTAGCACGTGGTGTAAATGGTAAATCATCTGGTTCCGTTTCATGGTTAGATGATATTGCGAAGCTGACTCATCTTGTTGAACAAGGTGGCAGCCGCAGAGGTAAGCATAATCTAGGTGCTTCTGCGTAAACAAACCTCGTGAATTGCTGGAAACTCTTTAACGGAAATATTGTCACTTTAATCGAGGTGGGAAATATGGATGTTTATGATGCGAAACAGCCACAGACTTGTTTAATATGTGGTTTTACAATAAATCATAATAAACAAGGTTGGTTTACGTCTCATTTGAAAAATGAGCATAACTTAACGTTAGATAATTATTTAATATCTTATTTTTATCCAATAGAAACGGTTACCTGCCAATATATTTTATGTAATAAAAAGGTAAAATTGAGGCGTGGGATTCCCAATCAATTTTGTAGTAGAAGCTGTCGAGGAAAAGGTGAGCCTTTAACTTGTGTAATTTGTGGAAAACTATTCGATGAAAAACATCGGCAGACTAAAACTTGTAGTAAAGAGTGTGCGAGTAGGCTTCGATCACAAAATACAGGAAAATGGCATAATGAAATGCCAGATGAACAAAAAAAGGTTCATTTTGAAAGTATCATTTCAAAAACAGCTAAAACTAGAAAAATAAATGGAACTCCTTCATGGAATAGCGGTAAGACAGGGGTTTATAGTGAAGAAACCATCGAAAAGATTCGACAAGCTGCATTAAAGCAACTAGAGAGGGAAACATTTAGAAAAACTAGTATTGAAAAAGCTTTAGAGCATTTCTTAGTTGAACAATCAATCCCCTACAAATATTCCTTCATCTTTGAAGGAGCACAATTTGATTTTTTACTATTAGGGACAAAAATTCTAATTGAATGTGATGGCGATTTTTGGCATGGGAATCCGAAATTTTATTCCACTTTTTATGAAGTTCAAAAGAGGATAAAAGCCAGGGATATTGAAAAAAATCAAATTGCAGCAGCTCACGGTTACACTTTACTCCGTTTCTGGGAAGATGAGATAAAAAACGATTTTGAAAATGTTAAACAACGCATTATAAATGCACTGCTAGCTACAACGTAACTGGAAACGGTAAGCGTGAATGCTTGAAAATAGCAGTGGGATAAAGACAATCAGCAGCCGAGCCTCTTTCAGAGAGGAAGGTTCAACGACCATCGAAAGCACGCTAAGTTAGCGGAAGTGAGTAGAGTAGGAGTGAAGCCACTCCGAAGTGCGAGGACATCTAATAGATGTAAGATATGGTCTCAACTTCTATGGTGACATAGAGAGTGGGTATAGCGAACCCGCGTAAGAAATTGGCACAAATGATTATGCTGGCAGATTGGCATCCTGATATCGTGGAATTTATTATTTCAAAAATGCAAAATCCACGTATTCTACGATACCTAATCGAAAATACAACGGATAAAACGATTATTCGTCTAGCAAAAGAAAAATTAAACTTTAAACCTCTTTCAACTCAAGAGGAAGCTATGTATCAAGGTATTGTAAACTATAAAGGTATCGAAGGTTTAGGCGGTTTTGATACGGCTATTATTCGTGAAGCGGAAAACAAGCTTCGTGATGGTGGTACTTATACTGTTCACAATCAAGAGTTTTTAACGGGTGCAAATATTTCTGTAACATTAACAAAAGAATTTATGCAAGCTGTAGAAAATGACGCTGACTTTGAGCTTCGTTTCCCAGCTGTTGAAGAATATACAAAAGAAGAGATGGCTATTTACAACAGTGAATGGCATAAAGTTGGAGATGTGCGTGAATGGGAGAAAATGGGCTATAAAGTACGCACTTACCGCACGATTAAAGCGAAGGAATTATGGAATTTAATCAACGTTTGTGCAACGTACTCTGCAGAGCCAGGTATTTTCTTCATCGACAACGCCAATGAAATGACAAACGCAAAAGCTTATGGTCAAAGCGTTGTAGCGACAAATCCGTGTGGTGGACTTCGCCTCACATTAAAAATTGCGGGATAAAGCGGGAAGGCTGAGATGCTAATCCGAACCGAAGGCTAAAGGTAAAACTTAAGTCAGGGGCAACGCATACCCGGTGATCCTACTAGTAGACTATAATCCGGGCACGAGACCGCAACATTACACAATATAATAAATACTAGCCTAATTAAAGAAAGGCTGTGATCAAATGAACAGAGGTTATGCAGGTTTTTATAAATCATATTATTTAAGAAGTTCATATGAGTATGCATACGCCAAATTTCTAGATTATCATTCCATTTCTTGGGGCTATGAAGACAAAGTATTTAATATAGGATTTAAATTTTATAAACCTGATTTTTTCTTCTATAATGATAACGGTGATATTATAAAGATTGTTGAAATTAAGTCTCGCGATATTACAGCGAAAGAAAAAGCTCTTGAAGCTTTAAAGGTTATTGAAACAATTTATGATATTGATTGCGAATTAATTTCTTATGAAGAATTGCTCGAAATGTATAAGCTTGTACCATTTTCGTTAACTTCTACGATAACAGAGTGGATAGAATCTAAAAATACGACAATAAACAAAGCTAGTTATGGTAAGTATAATGGCCATTTCAATCAACAACATAATGAGCAAACTAAAAAAATAATTGGACAGCATACAAAGCGATTGTGGGAATCTAATAGTCCAGCAAAAGCAAGAATGATTGAAGGTTTAAGAAAATCTGGCCTGGCTCAAAAGGGTAAGCAAAAGAAACCTAGGAAACAAAGAATCTGTAAGAGTTGTGGGAGCAACTTTGAAGTGATTGTTTCTTCATCAAAATTGTTTTGTACTCAATCATGTGCTGGATATTCAAATATTCAAGTTGCCACACAAACTTATGTTGATAAGCGAGCGAAAATTCATCAAGAAATTAAACAGACAGTAATTCAATGGGCAATCGACAATAAAGAAATTATAATTGCAACCCCTTATAATCAAATAAAATCAACTCTTCAACCATTAATCGAAAGAATATATCAAGAATTTGGAGTTAAAGATTTTAGAGTAATTTCAAAATCAATTTTTGGGGAAGATAGAGGAAGAAAAGAACTACTTAGGTTTATGAAAAAAGTGTGTAATGAAAATGTATGCTGAACTTACAGGAATTGAACTGTAAGAACTAGAGGATAAAAAGCCTTTAGGATAACAATAATTGGAACAACCACTTGCACCATATTCTGTGTGTAACTTAGCCGCTGTGAACTTAGCGCAGTTTGCAAATAAAGAAGATCAAACAATTGATTTCGAAGCACTACGTGAAACAGTTCGTGTTGGTGTTCGTATGCAGGATAATGTAATTGATGCAACACCATACTTCTTAGAAGAAAATCGTGTACAAGCTCTTGGAGAGCGTCGTGTTGGCTTAGGCGTAATGGGCTTAGCGGACTTACTAATTTATTGTGAGAAAGAATATGGCTCAGAAGCTGGTAATGAGCTAGTCGATGAAATCTTTAAGACGATTGCTGAAACTGCGTATGAGACGTCAACAGAACTTGCGAAAGAACGCGGTAGCTTCCCATTCCTTGTAGGAACAAATGAGGAAGAGACAGCACGTTTACGTAAAGCATTTACTGAAACAGGCTTTATGCAAAAAATGCCTGCACACATTAAAGAGCAAATTTTAGCAACAGGTATTCGCAACTCGCATTTACTAACAGTAGCTCCAACTGGTTCTACTGGTACGATGGTTGGCGTGGCAACAGGTCTTGAGCCATACTTCTCGTTCACATATTACCGTTCAGGTCGTCTAGGTAAATTCATCGAGGTAAAAGCAGAAATCGTACAAGAATATTTAGAACGTCATCCGGAAGTAGATGAGAATAATCTTCCTGATTGGTTCGTTACGGCGATGGAATTAAAACCAGAAGCACATGCTGATGTACAATGTATCATCCAAAAATGGATTGATTCATCTATTTCAAAAACTGTAAACGCACCAAAAGGTTATACAGTACAACAAGTTGAAAAAGTATATGAGCGCTTATATAAAGGCGGCGCTAAAGGTGGTACGGTCTATGTAGATGGTAGCCGTGATTCACAAGTACTGACATTAAAGGCTGAAGAAAATGATATGGATCAACTATCATTCGAGGAAGAATTAGTAGAAGTACCAACGAAGCGTCCGGTTGTATTAGTAGATACAATTCAAGCGTTAGAATCGACAACAGTTATCGGTTCGGATGTAGGGAATACTTGCCCTGTATGCCGTAAAGGAACTGTAGAAGAAATCGGTGGCTGTAATACATGTACAAACTGTGCAGCACAGTTAAAATGTGGCCTATAAACCGTTTATAAAAAATGTGATGTTTAGAATAAACTCGCGAAGCTTTGCCCCTTTGGATATGATTATCTAAAGGGGCGTTTTTGTGTCGAAAAAAAAAAGAACATTTAAAATCGATAGGTGGACTAAAGAGGGTCAAGGAACTGGCAGTTGGGTAGATTATCCGCCTTGGTTTAAAACTAAGATAAAGGACACGCCATAAATAAAAGGTATGGTATGATTCCTAGTTTTTCCATGGAAACGATAATTCTAAGATTTCATCTTTCGTAGGCTTTCGGTCAGAATGGATTAAAGAAGCTGGAGTTGGTGCGGATTATATACTGTAGTTAAACTTGATGTTTCATAGTTAGGAAGGTCCGCTCGTTAAAACATTTTAAAATAAATAAACAGCAAGAATTTCTATCAATTTAATAAAAAACCATTTGATTATGTATTTAACAGACCTAAAGTATCAGCATCTTGCTGGTGCTTTTTTTAGTGGTATGCGTAGCTTGCACATGAACTTTAGGGTGCAAGTTCCAATCTCTGAAGGAAGTAACACACCTGCCCTAGGAACACTACTACATATAAGGCTAGTTCAGAATGAGTTTGCTCAATAAAACAAAGCGCTTTCTTTTGAAGACCGTATCGGATAAATAAGGTGGAAAGATGGTGTTAAAGTGTATGTGCTTATCCGGGGGGCTGACAGAAACGTGAAGTATCACTTCATAACCTATTTTGTGAAAAGTAGATGGTCTATTAGAGTTTCATAGAACACCTAAAGGAGAAGGTGATTTCCTAATCATGCAGCAGTCTGCCTGTTCAAATTAGCTGTACTTGTAAAACAAGTGCTGCCACAGGGAATCTTGTTGACAGTTAGGAATAAAAATAGAACACCTAAATCAAATACTTTGGACATCTAAGTATATAGGAGCAGATTGTATGCATGGAATGAAAAACAGTAGAATTCTCGAGTTATAGTATGTATGTAAATTAGGAGGGTGAATCATGCAGGATTACAATGTAAAGGTAGAAAAATTAACAAAGAACTATGGGAAAAAAGCTGTTCTGAAAGGAATAGACTTTACTGCTAAAAAAGGTGAAATTATTGGTGTTATCGGTAAAAATGGTGCTGGGAAATCGACATTCTTGGAAATTTTAATGACGATTAATGATTATAATGACGGTAAGGTAGCTGTTTTTGGTAATAACTTAAAGGAAATTGATCAAGCTCAGCTGGAAGAAATCAAAAGTAATATATCTGCTGTACTTCAGCCTACACAGTTTTATAAAAAATTAAAAGTAAAAGAATTACTAGATCTTTTTCGTGCCTATTATGGTAGCAAAGTAGATTTAAATGAAATTATCGAAGAGTTTGAATTGCAAGAGCATCTAAATACGTTTTTTGATAATTTATCTGGAGGCTGGAAGCAAAAGGTTAGCCTAGCGATTGCTTTTTCTTCAAAACCGCGTTTGATTATTTTGGATGAACCGACTACCGGTCTGGATCCTCATATGCGGAACATATTATGGGAAAGCATCACAGGTTATATAAAAAAAAATGACAGTACAGTGATTTTATCGACTCATTACATGGACGAAATAGAACTCTACTGTGATAAAGTTCTATTCATCAACGACGGTGTAACCGAAATATATGATACGCCAGAAAATATATTGAAATCAGGTTATAAGTCTATTAATAGCTTTTATCTTGATAAAATTTCTAAATAAGGAGGAGAAAAGATGTTATTAACACAAATTAAATATGACTTAATCATGTTTTTTAGAGAGTTATTTTATTTAGTTTTCACAGTTGTTGTACCGCCAGTAACATATATTTTAATGGGACAAATGTTCAGTAATGCAACCTATAGCGGAGGAATGAACTATGTTCAAATGTATACACCATCGTTTATTGTCCTAATTAGTTTTTCAGTAGTATTTTTTGCTTTTGGTTTTGATCAGGTAATGAATCGTGCGGAAGGAATTGAAAAAAGACTTTTCATTACGCCTATAACAGATAAAATTCTTCTGATGTCCAGTATTGCCAAGTCATTTATTATTGCAACTGCAGGATTTGTCTTAATAACATTGATTGGCATACTTATTTATGATTTGCAACTTTCTATTGTTAATTTCTTAGTTTCATATTTATGTTTGTTACTTATTAATGCGATAATGTTAGTTTATTCTCATGCGATTTATTCAAACTTCAAGGAAGTGAAAACAGCACTAATTATGTCTATTGTTTTGTTTCAAATTGTTATGTTCACTGGCGGCTTTTCTGTTCCTGTGGATAGTCTTCCGAATTTTGTGAAATATGTATCTTATGTGAATCCGTTCTACCATTTAAATAGAATGTATATTTCAATTTGGAATCAGACATTTGAATTCAATCAAGATATGTTGATTTCAATCGGGTACACATCGTTTCTTCTAATTATTTCATTAGTTGTTATGAAGCTCAAAAAAAGATTTTAATGAGTTCCAACGATTTGGTGAGAATCGTTATAAGTAGACATTGTCTTCTACACTATTTGATAATGAGCTGTTGTTTTAAATGAATTTTTTGAAAGAGCTTTGTAAAAGTGATAGCTTTAAGAGCTGGAATATAAGCCTGTATTTTGGTCAGGTTTTGTCTTTCTTTTAATTTCCTATATTCCTCTAACACGCCTCCCTGGATTCCTTTTATTTACTTGTCTATAGTATACTATATAGTGGAGTTACTATATAGAAATGAGGGTCAGTGAGTGGCTATATTAGCATTCATTCAGGTTTTATTTTATTGTATTTTGGTAAGTTTCGTTATAGGTAAACGTTTTTTTCGAAAGGAATATATTTTTGCGGCCGTATTGTTTAGTTTAATTATGGCTGGGTTATATTCGTATTTAGATATTTTTGGTTCGTTATTAATATTTGCGTTTGTTCTTGCTATGTTTAAATATACATATCTAAAGTGGATACCTGCATTGTACTACGCATCAACAGTAATGATTGCTACGATTCTAATTGATCATATAGCAACTTTCATTATGGTAAAAATCTTCGGGATTAGTACTACCTTTATAGAAACAAACGGAATAATTTCATCAGCGACATTACTTCATCAATTTATTACACTGATTATTGGCTTTATATTTATAGCCTTTTGGAAAAAAGTTACTATTCGAATTTTTGAGAAGGATACAGATGATAGGAATTTAACGCGAATTGCAGCTTTATTGGGTCTTTTTACATATGCGATTTATTTTACAATGATTGTTTATGTACGATTAACAGGAAATCAAAATAAGCTTGTATTGATGAATACGCTGTACTTATTTATCTATTTTATTATTTTTGCTGTTAGTTTGTCGTTTCTAGTATATACCTTCAGAAAGCGGTTTGAGATGAGGGAAAAGGAAATTGAGCTAAACAGTCTACAAATGTACACTGAACAGCTGGAAAGAAACTATAATGAAATGCGAACTTTCCGCCATGATTACATCAATATCCTGTCTTCTATGTCAGAATACATTACCAATCGTGATATGAATGCTTTAGAAAGCTATTTTAATGACAATATAATGCGCGTCAGTCAAAAGATTCGTGACAATGATTTTAAAATGAGGGGATTGTCCCAAATTAAAATCCCAGAAGTAAAAGGTTTGGTATCCTCCAAATTGATTACAGCACAGGAAAAAGGTATAGATGTGGTTTTTGAATGTCCTAATGAAATTCATTATCTGAATATGGATAGTATACTGTTGTGCCGCTGTATCGGAATTATTTTAGACAATGCCATTGAAGCAGCTGAAGAAGTAGAAAAGGGTACGGTTCGAGTGGGGTTTGTGGAGTTTGAACATTCCGTGTCCTTTGTCGTTTGGAATACGTTCCTAGATACTGGGTATAAGCTCTTTCAATATTTCGAAAAAGGTTTCTCAACAAAAGGAGAAAATCGAGGATTGGGGCTGAATAGCCTGAAGAAAATGGTTGATCAGGAAAATAACACACAGTTGGATACAGTTATAGAGGATGGATTTTTTAAACAAGAAATTGTAATTTTAAAGTGAGGGATTGAGATGATTGATGTTTTTATTTGTGAAGATCAAAAGGAACAAAGAGAAAAGATAGCCAGGTATGTTTCAAATTACATAATGATTGAAAACCTTGATATGCAACTGGTACTAACAACTGCAGATCCAGAAGAAATATTAGCCTATATAAAGGAGAGTAATCGACCTGGTTTATATTTTCTTGATATCGACTTGAATCATGAGATGAATGGTATCACACTTGGCTCGGAAATCAGAAAAATTGATCCAATAGGTGATATTGTTTTTATCACAACCCACTCAGAACTTACATATTTAAATTTCATTTATAAAGTAGCTGCGATGGATTTTATTATTAAAGATGATGTCGATTCTGTACAGAGCAAGATTGTTAGCTGTTTGAAGGTGACAAATGAAAGAAAGCAAGTAATGAACAAAACATCCAATAAAAAATTCGTTCAAAGAGTTGCAGATAAAATTATTAGTGTCAACTATGATGATATCATGTTTTTTGAATCCTCCCCATTACATAAAGTTGTTTTACATTTGGATAATCGTCAAGTGGAGTTTTATGGGAAGCTGAAAGAAATAGAAAAAGAGTATGAAGGCTTCATTCGTTGCCATAATTCTTACGTAGTAAATATCGACAATATTCAGGAAGTGGACTTGAAAAAGAAAGAAATTCTAATGGGAAATGGAGAAACTTGCTATGGATCTGCTCGAATGATTAAAGCTGTACAGAAAAAATTAGAAATGAGTGTTATCGAATAAGAGTATGCTCTTCCTTCTATTTCCAAGAGTTTAAAATGTATCGTACAAGGAATTTGAAAGATGGGTATGAACAGAATCTCAAAATTTATGAATACGAAGAGTAAATTTTGAGGGGGAGCGTCAGGAAATGAGGATTTCAACGTTAATATATAAAAAGGCCAATTCCTCGGAATTAAAATCGAGAAATTGGCCTTTTTTTTGTTACTACATAAACGCGTCCAGTGGTTGAAGATCAATGCCTAAATCTTATTCGAGAGAAGCTCAATATCAATTATTCTTACGAAAAGTAAGGAAGAATCGACTTTTCGTTATTGAACAATAGAATCCCAATTTTGCAATGGATTTACTATCAATCAAAAATGGATAGAAAATAGGACAAATTAGGGGAAGCGTCCGTTTATCTATGACAGGTTGAATTTAGTGCCGTCCATTAAGACAGAGGCTCTTACTTGACGAATTAGATATTACAATATTTCAATATACCCTTCTGTTCCATGTACGCGAATTCGTTGTCCGTCTTTTATCAGTTTAATGGCACTTTCCACCCCAACAACTGCTGGTAAGCCATATTCACGTGCGATAACTGCTCCATGGGTCATCAGTCCACCAACTTCGGTGACTAGACCTTTTATGGATACAAACAATGGTGTCCAGCTAGGGTCAGTAAAGGAGGTAATTAATATATCTCCTTCTTCTAAATCAGCATCTTCCATGTTTAAGATGACACGAGCCCGTCCCTCTATAACTCCGGAAGAAACAGGTAGCCCTACAATAGCTTTGGCTGGGAGATTTTCTCGTTTGTATTCACCTACAATGATTTCACCATCAGACGTGATAACGCGCGGGGGAGTAAGTCTTTCATATAATTTGTACTCGTCTTTTCGTTCGCTGATGATCTGGTAATCTAGTTTATTTGTGTGTACGATTTCACGAAGTTCTTCAAAAGTGAGATAGTATATATCTTCTTTTTTATGAATAACGTTGGCTTGTACGAGTTGTCCGGCTTCTTTCAGTAAAGCCTGCTTATAAACGAAGTAGCGATTAATCATGCCGTATTTTGGATATTCACGATAGCCGATGAAATTCCGAATTAGGTCGATCATTCTTTTTGTTTCTTTGGCTTTTTGTTCACCATCCGGTAATTGCTTCAATCGCTCTAATAACTCTTGTTCTTTTTTCAAAGCTTCCTGTCGCCCTTGCTCAAATTTCCGAGTGCTGGCATTAGGCTGCAAGTTTTTGATATTGTTAAGAATCATGGGGACAAGTGTAATTGGTTCTTCACTCCAACGAGTTTTCGTAATATCGATTTCTCCAGCACATCGCATTCCATATTTGTTGAGAAAAACATAGAAAGCGTCTCTAGCTTCCTGTCCGCCATCAAACTTAACTAGTCCATTCAAAAAGTTATCATCTTTTGCGTGTTGTAAATATGCAATTACTTCTGGATAAGGACGGATCACATCTGCGACATCCAATAGTGCTAGCCCCATTTCCGAAGTAATATTATTTGGTACAGATTGAGAAAGCGTGTCTGCTACGTTTTTTTCACCTAGCCACTCGTTCATTTTTTCATTGATCCATATGGAAGCATTTATAGCAGCCATAAATACAGCTGAACTTTGTGGGTCAAATAAAAACTTCTTTAATTCCTGAATATCTTCTAGAATAAAATCAAATAAATCTATTCCTGATTTCGTTTGGATGTTTTGTTTTAACTCTTCTATGGATGTTTGATTACGCTTAATCAATTCAGAAACGATTGATGGATTGTTATCGATTTGTGCTAGCGTATCTGTATTGCCTCTGTTTGGACTCGGTGCTTTATTATCATTTGGTAACGATTTTATAAAATCTCCACGCTCAATAATGTTCATAAGTGCGTCTTTCATGAGCGGATCGTGTTGTCCCATAGTATTTAATAAATTGTTTCTACTGACCGGTGAAGCCAGTTGATGCGTAACATCAACAAACAATCTTCCACCTGCTTTACGCATGGGCGCAGAAGTCGTTAACAGGAAAAAAGACAATCCCAATGGTTTCATGGGATCTGTCATCATTTGTTGATGACCGACAGATATATAGACGTGGTTTTCTTGGTCAGTCGCTTTAGGGATGGGGAAGAGAGTCGTTATCGGGCGACTTTGAACAATATAAAATGTATCATCAACCAAACACCATTCGATATCTTGTGGGCAACCAAAATAAGCTTCAATCTGTCTTCCGATGCGTGCTAGTTGTAAAATCTGTTGATCAGTAAGTGTTTGTGTCTTTTGCTGATCTGGATCGATTTGTTGTGTCTCTGTTCCTCCTCTTTTTAGTCCATAGATAGCTAATTTCTTGGTCGCTATCATCTTATCGACGATTTTATCTTCCTGTATTTTATAACAATCGGCAGAGACCAAGCCGGAGACCAGTGCTTCTCCGAGTCCAAAACTGGCATTGATTGATAACAGCTTTCGGTTAGAAGTAATTGGATCAGCGGTAAATAATATCCCTGATGCCTGTGGGAAAACCATTTGTTGTATGATAACGGATAAATACACTTGACTGTGGTCAAATCCATTTTGCATACGGTAGATTACCGCGCGATCCGTAAATAGGGAAGCCCAACATTTACGAATATGCTGCAAGATGGATTCCTTGCCGATGATATTTAAATAGGTGTCTTGTTGACCAGCAAAAGAGGCATGTGGTAAATCTTCAGCAGTCGCACTAGAACGTACTGCATAAGCATGGTCATCACCAAGCTGAGAGAGTGTGTGAACAACTGCTTCTACAACATCGGAAGGAATATCTACTTCCAAAATGATTTGTCGAATCTTCCTGCTGATTTCACCAATTTGATCACGATTATTTACTTTTAGCGTTGATAGTTGATCCAACAATACTTGAAAGGTTTCGTTTTGTTCTATAGCTTTTTGATAACCCACTGTTGAAACACAAAATCCTTTCGGTACTTGTATTCCTTCAATTTTTGATAATTCCCCTAAATTTAACCCTTTTCCACCAACGAGCAAAAGCTGTGATTTATCCATTTCCTGAAAATCAAGAACCAAAGAACTCATTCTACATCTCTCCTAACCATTCTATTGAGAAAAATTATTTGACAAGAGTATACCTGCGTGATAATATTAAATTATAAGATAGGATAATTGTGTACATTAGGCAGATAGCGATTGTGATATAATTATATCTTCGTATCTGCTTTTGTGCAATATTAAAGAACTTGGTAAAACTATTCAGTTTTTTTTCTTGATTTACCTCTTCCGCTAATCACATCGAAAAAAGCCGACTCACTGCATAGTTAATCCCGGTATGCTTATGATACTTTTTACCTCTTCCGTGGTATTTCCCTTCTCTTTTCGCTAAATTATTTCCTTCACATTGACGTATTCGAATTGAAATCACGCTTTAACGGATTACTCCACTCATAACCGTCATTAAAAAATTGGCTATATAGTTTATCTTGCCACAAACAGGTGCTTATGTTGAATTAGGCTTAAGCAATGATCTTCAAGAAAACTTCCATTAAAGGGCGCGGTTGTGAAGAACACAGTAGAAAATCGTCAAACTTTTTTTATAAAACTGATAATTAAATCGTCTGAATAAGAATCCGTTTTGATCAATCTTTTTTTCAAAATGGATTCTTTTTATTTATCTTAAATACTGGTTGTGGGGTGTTTTTCATCAAACTTTATTGCAAGGCAACATCTAACTCCTAAAAAAACGGATAGCACTTTTTTATCTTCATATAGACAACCACCAGCTTCCACCTTTGAGAGGGGATGGGTCGCTGTTATTCTAATGTAAGATGCGGGGGCAGAATTAAAATTTTAATTTTTTTAGTAGGATTTTCAGGAAATCTCTCGAAATATTTAAGTATAAAGGGGGAGAGTGTATGTCTAGTTTACCAATTATAGTGGCTCCGATGTTTTTAGTTTCTAACCCTAAGATGGTTATTGAAGCAAGTAGAGCAGGGGCTATTGGTTCATTTCCATTATTAAATGCAAGACCTGCTTCAACATGTGCTGAGTGGCTTGAAGAAATAAAAAAGGCACTACCGACTGAGCAATGGGCAGTTAACTTTATATGCCATCCTGTAGCGAATACACGATTTGAGGAAGATTTACAGTTAATTGAACAATTCCAACCACCAATTGTCATTACTTCACTAGGCAATCCAAAGAGAGTTATGGACATTGTGCACGGCTATGGAGGGAAGGTCTATGCAGATGTGGCGAACGTCAAGCATGCAGAAAAGTCTGCTGCCACGGGTGTAGACGGACTAATTCTTGTTTGCGCAGGTGCAGGCGGGCATGGTGGGCAACTGAACCCATTTGGCTTTGTATCTGCGGTAAAGAAATTCTTTACAGGGACAATCATTTTATCAGGCTCCATCTCTAGTGGTGCAGACGTATTAGCTGCTCAAATAATGGGAGCAGACTATGCCTATATGGGTACGCGTTTTTTAGCTTGTGATGAAGGAAATGCGCCTGAGGAGTACAAAAATATGGTGATTGACAGTGATACCTCTGATATTTTATATACCGACGCCTTTAGCGGTGTCCATGTGAATGTGTTAATTCCATCTTTATTGAAGGAGGGCATTGATCCAGCGACATTGAAGCCAAGAGAGGATGTTGATTTAACACATCTCGTGAATGTCAAGGCATGGCGAGATATTTGGTCAGCCGGGCATGGCATTACTAATATTGTCAAACGAGAGTCAGTTCGTGAAATACTTATAACATTGGAAGAAGAGTACGAGAAAGCAAAGCAACAAATAATTTCTGTACAGCCTTTGTAAAAACGATAAAAAGGGCAAGTCCAACCAAATGCATCGGTTGGACCTGCCCTTTAATTTTTAATCATGATTCAAAGTAGCTGCGATTTCTGGTTGTTGTTCAACTTGAAGCAGCATATTGAAGGAAGCGATGGCTACTTCTACTTGCTCATCCTTAGGCTCACGTGTTGTCAGTAATTGCAGCCATAAGCCTGGATAGCCAAGGAAGCGTAACACGGGAATATTACGGCACGCATTTGTCGCTTGAAGTACTTCAAATGATATACCAAGTACAACTGGAATTAATAGAATACGGTCCAAAATGCGTAACCAAAGTGGATCAGTTGGCACGAAGAAATATAAAAACATGCCTACAAACACAGTGAACAGCATAAAGCTACTACCGCAACGATAGTGTAAACGTGATTGTGCTTGCACATTTTCCACTGTTACGTCCATACCAGCTTCATAGCAATTTATAACCTTATGTTCTGCACCATGATATTGGAATACTCGTTTAATTAGTGGCGTTAAAGATATAAAATATAAATAGGTAAGTAGTAAAAATAGCTTAATGCCGCTTTCAAGTAAAATTTGACCGGTTTTGCCCTCTATCCATTTAGAGAAAAAATCTGCAATAAATACAGGAATTAATGTAAAGGCAAATTTACCAAATAAAAAGGAAAGAATACCTACAACTGCAACGCCTAAAATCATTTGAAGTCTCGAGCCTTCCTCTTGATGCTCTTCTTCTTCGCCAGGTGTAACGTCGTAACGGTCCCCTGAAAATTGCATATGGCGGGAGCCTAAGCCAGCTGATTCAATCAATGCTACAACGCCTCGTACCAATGGAATTTTTTTAAGCTTTTGCAAAATAGGGTTTTGAACTTTTTTATAATGATAATAATCAATGGAATCATCGTTACGGCGAATAGCGGTAATCGTATGTTCCTTTCCTCCGAACATTACACCTTCTAATTGTGCTTGTCCCCCGTATACAGGTGAATTGCTCAAGGCTAACACCACTCTCTTTATATATTTCAACTGTACCATTGTACTAAATTTAGTGAAAAACCTCTAGAGTTACGCATAGTAAAATTTCTATATGGTTACACTAATCGTACAGTTTAGGAAATGATTAACGTTTGAAAATAAACTCGTGGTACAAGTTAGGAGGATTTTTGCTTGAAAGTAGCTAGTATAACATCGCTCGTCAGTGCACTTGTTTTAGCATTATGTTTAAAGGGACTTCAATACTTTCAACTTATTAAATGGAATCCAATAGGTTTTTATAAGAAGTGGGATATATTTGAAGGAAGCTCAAAACTATTTCAATGGAGTTTTCTCATCCTAGTCTTATTTTTTATTGGATTTTTATTATTTATTACATTGAGATATGTCTATATTATCCCAGCTGTGCTATCTTCTTTTTTACTTGGCCTACTTTTGTCCATCACATTAGAATGGATGGTTCTGGATTTGCCTTTGCAATCTTCTTCCTTTAAAAAACTCTCGATTCCTTTCATGGTCATTGTTATTTGTCTATTACGTTTCTTGCTTGAAACTGCGAATTTTCATCAAAAGGAGCACACAGCACAAAAAGGAAATTAGTTGCTGTATGCGCCTTGTATGATAAAATAATGGCAAGTACATAGAAAGAGGCGAATATGCGTGAAGTTATTATGTTTGAATGGACCTAACTTAAATCGACTAGGTAAACGGGAGCCACATATTTATGGTTATGAAACATTAGAAGATGTGAAAAAAAATGTTCAGAATCTTGCGGCGTCTTTAGGTGCCACTGTCGAGTTTCGTCAATCTAATCATGAAGGGGTACTTGTTGATTGGGTACATGAAGCAGAGGACGAAAAATATGATGGTATAATCTTTAATCCCGGTGCATATACCCATACAAGCATTGCGTTACATGATGCAATTGCAGGGATTTCTGTGCCAGTTATAGAAGTACATATTTCAAATATCCATAAACGTGAGGCTTTCCGTCATCATTCTTATCTCGCTCCGGCATGCCTTGGTCAAATCAGTGGACTAGGTACGAAAGGCTATGAACTGGCATTACGCACATTTATTGAGAGGGAGAATTGATTATGATGAAATTACAAAAGCTACGTAAGGCACTTCAGGAACAAAATATTGATGGCATTTTAATTACGAACGAGTACAATCGTCGTTATATGACTGGTTTTACAGGAACAGCGGGCGTAGCGATTGTGTCTCAAAATGATGCTGTGTTTATCACGGATTTTCGTTATACAGAGCAAGCAGCTGCGCAAGTACAGGACTTCCGAATTGTAAAGCATGAGGCGACGATCGTTGAAGAAATTGCAACACAAGTAAAAAATATGGGTATCAAATTATTGGGCTTTGAGAAAGATACTGTTAGCTATGGCACGTATGAGCTGTATAAAAATAAAATTCAAGCTGATTTAGTGCCGATTTCTGGGCTAATTGAAAAAATTCGCTTGATTAAGACGCAACAAGAGATTAATATTATTAAGGTTGCGTGTGAAATTGCTGATCACGCATATACACATATCTTAAACTTCATTAAGCCTGGTAAAACAGAGCTTGAAGTTTCGAATGAATTAGAATTTTTCATGCGTAAACAAGGAGCAACTCAATCCTCGTTTGATATAATTGTTGCGTCTGGTCTCCGCTCAGCTTTACCACATGGCGTTGCAACGAATAAAGTGATTGAAAAAGGCGACTTTGTCACATTAGACTATGGAGCATTGTACAATGGCTATATCTCGGATATTACTCGTACTGTGGCAGTTGGCGAGCCATCTGAAAAATTAGTGGATATGTACAACGCAGTCCTTGCTTCCCAGCTTTTAGCACTTGAAAAGGTTGGCCCTGGCTTCACAGGGATTCAAGCAGATGCGATTGCACGTAACTACTTAACAGAAAAAGGATATGGCGCGGCATTTGGTCATTCATTAGGACACGGGATTGGTCTTGAAGTACATGAAGGCCCTGGCTTATCAATACGTTCAGAAGCGGTGCTAGAGCCAGGTATGGCCGTAACGATTGAACCAGGAGTTTATTTACCGGGAATCGGTGGTGTACGTATCGAGGACGATATTTTAATCACAGAGACAGGTAATGAACTGTTAACTCATTCGTCAAAAGAACTTATTATTTTATAAACTATGGAGGAACACAAATGATTTCAGTAAACGATTTCCGTACAGGTCTAACAATTATTGTAGATGGCCAATTATATCGCGTGTTAGATTTCCAACACGTTAAACCAGGTAAAGGTGCTGCGTTCGTACGCTCTAAATTACGTAACTTACGTAACGGTTCAGTAAATGAAAAAACTTTCCGTGCTGGTGAGAAAGTTGAAAAAGCACAAATCGATAACCGTAAAATGCAATACCTTTATGCACAAGGTGACGAGCATGTTTTCATGGACTTAGAATCATATGAGCAAACTGAACTTTCTTCAGCTGCAATTGAATATGAATTAAAATTCCTAAAAGAAAACATGGAAGTTCATATTCAATCATACCAAAGTGAAATGCTAGGTGTTGAATTACCAAACACTGTTGAGCTAGAAGTAACAGAAACAGAGCCTGGTATTAAAGGTGATACAGCTTCTGGTGGTACAAAACCTGCAACTCTTGAAACAGGTCTTATTGTACAAGTGCCATTCTTCGTAAACCAAGGTGACAAGTTAATCATCAATACAGAAGAAGCTTCTTACGTTTCTCGTGCGTAATAAATAAAAACATTCAGCCTACTCTTTTTTTACAAAAGGGTAGGTTTTTTATGTCCAAACGTTTGTACCTGTCGCTACGCTTTCGGTACAAAAACATCTGCTCATAATTGATACATATAAAGTTAAATTTTGTGACAATAGATAGAGAAATGGCAACCTTTGCTATTAGTATAAAAAGTAGTTTCTATCATTTGATATGTGGTCATAGTTGGAAAAGTTGTTTACAATAATAGTAAGGAGTGAATGCTATGTTACAAACAATTTTTGAGACCACGTCTCCAATAATACAGGCGCCAATGGCTGGTGTAACGACGCCGAAATTTGTGGCTGCCTGTGCAGAGGAAGATATATTAGGCTCGATTGGAGCAGGCTATTTAGATGGGGAACAAACAAAAAGTTTTATTCAGGAAGTTAAAAAGCTAACGAAAAAGCCATTTGCTGTTAATTTATTTGTACAGGAAGAGCCACGTATTGATATCGATGTCCTTCAAAAAGCTCGAATGGCTTTACAACCGTTTTATGATGAGCTTGGACTTTCACCTGTACAAAGTGTCACGTCCAAGGAAGTATTTGAAGAACAAGTACAAGCTGTTCTTGATGAAAATGTAGCCATTTGTTCCTTTACGTTTGGCATTCCTTCAGCAGATGTGATTCATCGTTTAAAGGACAACGATGTTTATGTTATTGGTACAGCTACTACATTAGAGGAAGCAAAGCGTGTAGAACAAGCAGGGATGCAAGCTGTTGTCCTTCAGGGTGGTGAAGCTGGTGGTCATCGTGGTTCTTTCACTGAACCAATGCAATTAATTGATTTGCATGATTTACTGCAACAAGTAGTAGGACAAATTTCCATACCGATTATTGCTGCAGGAGGTATTGTGACGAAGGAAGATGTAGACAAAGCACTAGCAAAGGGTGCTCAAGCGGTTCAAATTGGTACAGCCTTATTAGTAGCGGATGAGTGTGAAATTTCACCTCTTTATAAAAATGCTTTGCTTGAATCGAAAGCACAGCAAACGACGATTACTCGTGCTTTTTCTGGTAAACCAGCAAGAGGCTTAGCAAATGGTTTTACGGAACGTATGAAGGATGCTGTTGTAGCACCTTATCCATTGCAAAATGATCTAACTACAACTATTCGTAAAGAAAGTGCAAAACAGGGCAAAGCCGAATATTTATCGATGTGGATGGGTGAAAAGAGCTATTTAGTGAAACAACCAGGTACTGTGAAAAGTATCATTGAAAAGCTACTTTAACTTCTTTCCGATTCCGGACGAAGTTATGCGAGGCATCATTAATTTCATAAAAATACTAAGATCTCTATACGTATGTATGGAGGTCTTTTTTTGTGGGTAGCAACATATATTGCTGTACACGAGGGGGCGTATGAAATGGAATTACAAGACGTATTAAGAGTCGCTGGAGTGGGACTAGTAGTTGCGCTTCTTCATGTCTTCTTTGATCAAACAGGAAAAAAAGAATTTTCATTTTTCCTATTTTTCATTGCCTACTTATATATGACAGCGGAATTACTGCGATTTTTACGTCTATTTTTCAATGAAATCCTTACATTCTTTCAATGGCTGACCTCTTCTGGGTAGTGTAAATGGAAATTGTCATTGTAGCTGTTGTCATGCTGCTTTTATTATTGCTTATAAAAGAAGTCATAAAGCCACTCCATGCGCTAATTAGTGTAATGTTTTCGTTTTTGCTGTTTGGTATGTTGTTCTCTACACTCCTATTGCCATTCATCAAGCAATTGCTTGAGACATTAGCTTTTTTGCCTTATGCAAAAGCAATTGTAGTAAGTGCTAGCCTCTTTTATGTAGGGCAATGGGTGTCTTTTTTACTTGTAGAACAAAGCTATAAAGTACTCGGACATATTGTCTATGATGGGGTCAAGATTGTTATTTTGTTGTACTGGTTTAAGGAATTTTTGGCTGTTTTACAGGAGGTGTCGGCCATTTTACAACGGCTAAACTAAGGGGCGAAGACATTGCTGGAGCAAATATTTTCGTTTTTAACTGATCCATTCTTTCTATTGCTGAAGATGACGCTTATTTTGTGTGGCTATGTCATTATTATTTTGATTGTTAATATGATTTTACCAGAATTTGAAAAAGGGACAAGGATACTTTTTTTTCTTATTGTACTGGCAACTATAGGACCAGTTGTTGTGAGTTCATTTAAATTAATAGACGAAATAGCACAGGGGCTTGCTCATATATTTACCGCATTTTATCCCATTCTTACTTCAAGTTTTCTTTTATCTAGCAGTATAACAGCGATTGCTTCTTGGCAGCCTTTTTTACTTTTCTTTGTACAAGTCTTAACGATTATTAGTAGTAAATGGCTTATTCCAGGAGTGCTTTTTGCCATTGTATTTGATGTCTGCAGTGTCATTGTGAAAGAAATTTCGTTTACGAGAATTGCCGAATTGATTCGTTTTACCATTATGAGTATCGTGTCGGCATCTGTAATTTGTTACATCATTTTAATGTCGGCGAGTGGCGTTGCTGCATTTAGTGTCAACGCAGCTGTTGCAGAGCCTGTGAAGAAATTAATAGAGGAAAATATTCCGGTTGTTGGTTCCTTTATAGTAGATAGTTTTTCGATGTTCCAGCATATGACACAATTTTCCTCTTCTATTACTAGTATTTCTGCTTTTATAGCGGTTATTACCGTGTCGTTCATTCCAACAGTTCAGCTTGTTGTCAGTGCGTATTCGTTGAAAATGTTAGCTGCTATTTTAGAACCAATTGCTTTTGATGATATTTGTAAACTACTTGATCATGTTAGTAAGTCTCTATTTACCTTATGTGCTGTATCATTTCTAATTGCTTTTTCATTTATGTTTTCTTGTTTATTCCTCATCGTTTTTGTGCAAGTTATGGCTGGGGGGAGATAGATTGATTCTTTTATTAGCGATGCTCTTTATCTGTCAGATATTTGTGTTTTTAACAGACGATAAAGAAATAATTTCACTTACAAAGCTTGTTATTACGTTAGTATTTTTGCAATTGCTATTAAAGATTCCATTTATCAATTCATAGGAGGAAACAAGCGTACATACACTTGAAAAAGAGAAGATGAAAGGAGGCAATGTACAAGTGATGTGGAAAAGAACCGAAAAAAAACAACGTCATTTATAGTCTTAATGCTTATTGCTGCCTCCGTGGGAATTTTCATCATTTTACCAATGTATCAAACGGGTACAACGAATGGGCAAGTAACATCGATGACCAGTGAAGAAAAACTTGAGCAGACACTGAAGGCTATGAAAGGTGTTGGGGAGGTTAAAGTCTATTTTTATTACGGAGATATGACAGCTGAGAAGGATGACAATAAACTATTCAGTCAATATTTTCGAGGAACTGAACAAGGCACGAAAGAAGTAACAGGGATGCTAATTGTTTCAGAAGGAGCATCAGATATCTTTGTGAAAAATGAAATTCGTGCTGTTGTTAGTCAAGTAATGCAATTGCCGATTCATCGAATTATTATCGTTCCAATGGAGAATAAGGAGGAAAAGTAAATGCGCGTACGTAGAAGAACAGTTTGGTTTATGACATTATTAAGTCTAGTAGCGGTTATCTCAGTGTATTATTTGGTTGATCCAGCAAAACAATTTAATGGACTAACTATTTTCACAGATGACGCATTACAGCAAACTGCAGTAACAGGTGTGACTGATCAAGAAGCAACGAAAGAGGGAGAGACGAAGGAAGTATCTTCCCCAAGTCATTTATTTGAAGAAATGCGCATGCAAGTTAGTGATGAAAGAAGTCAGCTTCGTTTGCAATTAGAGCAGAAGATCGGTTCAAAAGATTACACAGCAGAAGAAAAAAGTAAGGCTTATAATGACATGGATAACCTTATAAAACAAGAATCTTCTGAAGCAATGCTAGAAATGCTTATTAAATCTTCAGGTTACTCTGATGCGTTTGTACGAGCAGATGGTGATAAAGTACAGGTAACTGTTATGGCAGAGGAGCTATCAAAAGCTCAAGCAAATGAAATTATTTACTTGGTAAAAACAGAGATGGAAGGCGCAAATGACGTCCAAGTAAAATTCAGCGCGAATAACTATTAAAAAATAGAAAGATAAATAGGAATTTTCTGTTTATTTGAAACTATTGTTATATATCAGTATAATGAAAAGGCTTTCGTTTATTAAAGGAAAGCCTTTTATTTTGTTCATATTTACTTAATTTGCATTAAAGTATTTCAAATTGTTCGAAAAAAATATAAAATAGTGTTTGTAGTAGATTTTATTTCATAAGGAGAGTTAGGAATGTTCAAAATTCAAGAAATTCGCGAAATTATTAAATTAGTAGATTCTTCTTCGATTGACGAGTTCGTTTACGAAGTAGATGGCGCAAAAGTTAAATTAAAAAAGAATGGTGTTGTTGTTACTGATACTGTAGCACCAAAAAAAGAGGTAGTTGCTCCTGTTGTACAACAGGTTGCGCCTGTAGCAGCTCCTGTAGCACCAGCTACTCCAGCAAAAGCTGAAGAAGCACCAGCTGCAGCAGCAGCAAATAACGACCCATCGTTACATAAAATTGTGTCACCGATGGTTGGAACTTTTTATCAATCTCCAAATCCAGATTCACCAGCTTACGTTAAAATGGGGGACAAAGTTGGGAATGAAACAATCGTATGTATCGTAGAAGCTATGAAACTATTCAACGAAATTGAAGCAGAAGTTCAAGGGGAAATCGTTGAAGTACTTGTTAAAGACGGTGAATTAGTAGAATACGGTCAACCATTATTCCTTGTAAAAGCTGAGTAAGGAGTGCACAACCATGAAAAAAGTTTTAATTGCAAACCGCGGCGAAATCGCTGTGCGTATTATTCGTGCTTGTAAAGAGTTAGGCATTCAATCTGTTGCCGTATACTCAGAAGCAGACGCTGACGCATTACATGTGAAATTAGCAGACGAAGCATATTGTATCGGACCAAAGCTATCAAAAGATTCATATCTTAGCTTCCCGGCTTTACTTAGCGTAGCAGAAAAAACTGGTGCAGACGGTATCCACCCAGGTTACGGTTTTGTATCTGAAAACGCTGACTTCGCTGAGGCTTGTGAAAACGCAGGCATTAAGTTCATTGGACCTTCATCTGATTCTATTAAAATTATGGGTATTAAAGACGTTGCACGTACAACAATGGAAGCAGCGGGTGTCCCACTTGTTCCGGGTACTGGTATTGTTCCAGATATCGAAACAGGTAAAGAATGGGCTGCTAAAATTGGTTACCCTGTGATCATCAAAGCAACTGCTGGTGGTGGCGGTAAAGGTATTCGTGTAGCTCGTACTGAAGAAGACCTTGTAAAAGGCATTGAAATTACGCAAAAAGAGGCTGCTGCAGCATTCGGTAACCCAGGCGTATATTTAGAAAAATTCATCGAGTACTTCCGTCACTGTGAAATCCAAGTATTAGCGGATGGCTATGGTAACGTTGTACATTTAGGTGAACGTGACTGTACCGTTCAACGCCGTATGCAGAAATTAGTAGAGGAAGCTCCATCTCCAGCGCTATCTTCTGAGCGTCGTGCTGAAATGGGTGCCGCTGCCGTTAAAGCTGCTGAAGCTTGTAACTATGAAGGTGCCGGAACAATCGAGTTTATTTATGACTATCAAGAAGATAAATTCTACTTCATGGAAATGAATACTCGTATCCAAGTAGAACACCCAGTAACTGAAATGATTTCTGGTGTGGATCTTGTACAACAACAATTAAAAATTGCATCTGGTGAAAAACTTCCTTTCACTCAAGATGATATTCAACTAAATGGTTGGGCAATTGAATGCCGTATTAACGCAGAAAATGCTTATAAAAACTTCATGCCATCAGCTGGTACTGTAGATACTTACGTAACTCCAGGTGGCTACGGTGTACGTATTGACTCTGCTGTATATGCTGGCTATACAATCCCACCATACTATGACTCTATGGTTGCAAAACTAATTGTTCATGCCAATACACGTGAAGAAGCGATTGCGAAAATGAATCGTGCACTTAGCGAATTTGAAGTATCTGGTCCTGGGATCAATACAACAATTCCATTCCACCAAGCATTGATGAACAATGACGTTTTCAAATCAGCACAATTCAATACGAAGTTCCTTGAAGAGAATGATGTTTTGGGGACAAGTAAGTAATTGATTTGTGGATTTAGGGAATAGAATCCTATCAAAGTTCGCAATTTTATTACCTTCTAACTTTTATTAGTTAGGAGGTTTTTTTATTTCTAAAAATAAATAGAGAACAGGGATATTTGATTTGAATGACATTAAGGGAGCATACAGCTTCCAACATTCAGTGGAGCATTTCAACAGGATGATACAGAGCTAATTGCACCCTCGAAAATTTTAGTGGACGTAACTGAGGTGAAAGAAGGGAAGAGGGGTGCCGTCAGACGCAACGAGAATCGTTGAATCGGATAGTTGGCGGTATCGAACCGCTTGAATGTCGCTCATGATTAGGTTAAATATATCGTTTATTATAATATGCGGAATGTAGTGATCCCGATTAACCTACGTGAGTTTTGCGTTGGAAAAACGGGCAATACATCACTAAGGATTGCGCCAACATCCTATACACGGTCTTTGTGCCAATGTTGACAAAAAAACTAGAGGCGGTTGCATTCGTCTCTAGTCATTCTTTAATATTAATTTTCGTGACTTTACATCATAAATTTCGTAACCCATAGTAAACATATTGTCTTTTGTAAACATATTTTCTTTTGAACTGACACCTTGCAATAGTAAGGAATTGACTTACCATAAGCATCCAGTTCAGGGATATCGAAAGAGGTATATTGTTCACCAGTTTTGATCATTTCAAAAGTTGTTGATGTACGGCGGCCGAATGAACCAACTTCGATCGTACAAACCTATTAAAAAACCAAAAAGAGACTTAAATCCATCAAAAGATAGCAATTCTTTGTCTTGATACATAAAGATTAATGATGTAGCTTGCGAGAGAGCGAGTATTAATCCTATTGAGAGTACTATATAATACAATTCTTCACTTCCTATGTATAACTGTTGAATATTTCCTTGTAGCAAATTTAAAGTTGGCCTAACATATTTTATCGTTTTATTCTTATCAAGGTAAATAGGATTATTATTCCATTGAAAATTATTATTCATAATTAATTTGAATAAAGGGGTCCGAATTCGCTAAAGCCAAAGGAAAGTTTAAAGGGCGTAAACGAAGTTAGTTGAAGGCGAAGAAGAAGAAGTCAGACGCAACGCAATCATTAAGGATTATCAATACGGCTTTTCAATCGCTGACATTCGCAAGACTTACAAAGTTGGAACGAGAACAATTTATCGACTGCTTGAACGTAAAGGAATAAAACGATCACAATACGATCAACGAAAGAATTAAATCTCGTTTGTTGGTCGTTCTTTTTTGCGTTGAAAGTGCGTGACCCCAAAGCCCTTCATTCTGACAGGTGCATTCTGGTGCTCGGAACTTGCGCACAGCTTTTAAACATTTTGAAGAATAATAGTTATAATATACACATTAATATTTGTAAAGATGGTGAAACGATGGAACAGATGATAAAGGAAATGATGTCCCCAAGTAATCAATATAAAGTTCAAATTATAAAACGGAGGGATGGTCTTTATACAACAGAAGTATATATGTGGCAAGAAGACTGCGGATATGAATTTTGGAGTCCTATTAAAATAGGATTGAGTTTGATTGAGACAGAGGAAGTTGCAGTGACATTAGCTATTGAACATTTAAGAGAATACTCTGGTGAAATTATCATTCTTTAGTTACCTCACTTATTTAACGCTGTCAGACGTATCGAGATCGTTTAAGCGGATAGTTAGTCGTCATGAGTCGTCTGAATGACGCTCGTAATTAGGTTAAATACGTCGTTTATTACAATATATAGAATTTAGTTATCCCGATTAATTCGCGTCAGTTTTGCGTTGGAAAAATAAGCGCAGGAATCCCATACGCTCATAACTCGTTTTTCAAATACTACATAAATAATAGCCCAAAATAAAAGACATGAAAGCCTATTTTCATGCGGTGTCAAGGGCGTTATACTCCGAATTAAGGAAAGTGATTGAAGGTGCATACACGAAATTTATCAGTAGACCAATTACGCAAAAAGCTAGGCTTACATACTAATAAGAATGCTTTTGTTTTGGAGGTATCGGAATTGTGAGAGGCTAGGTAGTTACGGAGGTTGTAACGGTTTATATGACTCGCAAGCAGAAATCGCGTTCAGGCTTATTTGATTTAACTGTATTGACACCTTTTATGAAGCATGTTATCTGGATGTGTTATAATCAAATTTATGAAGAAATCTACACTAACGGTGCAGTATGGTTAAATGAAGTAGGGGGAACAAATGATGGATAACCAATATGTCGTAGGTTGGGGTACATTGGCGTTGATCAATGCTGCACTTGCACAAGGGAAGAATAGAACGGGATTCAATTGGTTTTTACTTTCTCTTTTGTTAGGTCCATTGGCAACACTAATTTTGTTATTTGTTGAAAAGAGACAGTAACACTACATATTCACAATAATTTATATAAGTTAATAAAGTGAGAAGTGAATGTAGACTCTCACTTATTCAACAATTGGAGTGTTTAATAAGTCGATTATTGATCGGCTTATTTTTTTATATACTAATGTGCTTTTTAACACTTAAATAAAATATCTTTTTTTGGAAAAATGATACAATTGAAATAATTCAGGTCAACATCAAAATATGTGTACTTGCAATTTAATAGACTGAATATGGAGTGGAAGGTGGCGAGTTTTTGTACCGAAAGCAAAGGGGCAAGTACAGGAAAGCTGTGCCTGAGGAAAACATCCACCTGTAACGGAATATACTGTCAAGCGCACATTTTGGTGAAGAGCCATAATACAAAAACTAAATTGCTCCTTATGTCAAACAACGCGGTCATTACAAGTGGAACAAATCGATAGTAAGGAAGGAGAAGAAAATGAAAACTCAAGTGTCAAACTATATAAAAATAGGCTCTTCAGAACAATTTATTTCTATTTTTGGTGAAGATAACAATCTGCCTCTTTTAGTGTATTTGCATGGTGGTCCAGGTGATGCCGCTTTACCACTTATAAATATAACTCAGAACTTGGAAAAACGTTTAATGTTGTAGTCTGGGCACATAAATCTTACTATACTTTTTCGAAAGAGGAACAAATAACTATTGAAACTTATATAGAAGACCTATACGGTTTAATTCATTATTAGAAACGTTTAAACAAGAGAAAGTTTACCTTTTAGGGCACTCGTGGGGAAGTGTCCTAGGCTTAATTTTCGTTAAAAAATATCCACAGCTAGTACATAGTTATTTTGGATGTGGCCAAGTCGTTAACATGAAAAAAGGGTTGCAGTGTCAATATGATTTTGTTTTGAAAGAAAGTCGAGAACAAAATAAAAAAAAAGTTGTTCAGCGATTGGAAAATATTGACCTTTCATTGACTCAAAAAGATTGGTTAAACGATTTATTATTTGTTACTAAATTAGTGGTTCGATACAGACATTCTTTATATGGGAAAAGCAATTACAACCAACTGGTAAAGGATTTCATTTTTTCATCAAAGTACACATTTAAAGATTTAATCAATCGCGAAAAAGGTAGTCTACAATCTATACAATATTTGTGGCAAGAGCTCATGGAAATTAATTTTAGTGAATACAAGAGTTTCGATATCCCTATTACGTTTTTTGAGGGGCGTCATGATCAGCATGTTTCTTCTTCATTAGCATAGGATTACTATCACACAATAAAAACGACAAAAAAACTCATTTGGTTCGAAAACTCTAGTCATTTTCCCCAGTGGGAAGAGTCAGTCAAGTTTAATCAGTCTTTGATAAGTATCAAAAAGCAGAATTAATGAACAATGATGTCTTTAAATCAGCTCAATTCAATACGAATTGATTTGTAAACAACGGAATAAAGCGCTAACGTCTATTTCTTATACTTTCTGACTTTTACTTGTCAGGAGGTTTTTTTGTCTAAAATTAATGAGTGTTCAGGCTTTTTTGACGTGATTATTTTAGACGAACGATTTTTGCAATTAGATAATATATAGTAAATAAAGAAAGGGGAAAAGCTGACTGTTTACAAACTAACAATATATGAATCAAATTGATAAAAATGCATATATCGAAGAAATAAATGATACATATCTATGTGATGAAACAAAAAAATATGGAACGGATCAGAAAACATAAAAACTGTTTTGTAACGTAGTATAAATGAGTTCGTCAAATATTCGAGGGGGGATGTGCATGAAGAAGAAATATTTTTTATATTTAGCAGCTCTTTTTGGACTTACCTTAATGGGATGTTCAAATACTAATGGATTGCCAGGAGGAAAGCCTCCTAAAGTCTATATAGAAATTGATAATAAAAAATTTGAAACTACACTCGGTACCTATTGTTGGCCAAATAAATGCGTTGATACTGCTGGACCAGTTGAACTATTAGAAGGTCAAAAACCTATAAAAGCTAAAGCTGGTGAAAATATAATTCTTGTGATGGAATACGAACCAAAACCAAATGAATTTAGTGTTGTACAAATGAATGATAAAAAAGAAACTGAAGTAATGGTCAAAGACAATCGTTTTACCGCACCTACACAACGTGGAGTTTATTATTATTCATATGGCGTATGGTGGAAGGATGAAAAGGAAGCGAATTTATCTCGTGGCGACGCTTTCTACGCCTTCGCTTTAGAAGTAGATTAGTTAGTCCATTAAAAGGGAGCTATTGTTGAACGGATATATTTTTTATTTGAAGAAAAGGAATATTGTTTATGGCGAAGAAATCTATGAAGATTTTCTTCGCTTTCATTTTTATCGATATCCTTTGTTAATTTATCGACATTATCCTTTCCTAAATAAATTAAATCGGCTTTACGAAGCCAAACCTTCCTTTTTATAGTATAATAAGCGTAAGTACAGCATTTGTTTGTGATGTGTAAGGGAAAGGATGATATTTGTATGGCAGAGAAAGTAGGACAATCTTTCGTACAACCAACGCCTTCTGGAAAAGAAGAACTTGGGAAAATTGAAGTAGCAGCGGAAGTAATCGAGGTTGTTGCTGGAATCGCAGTGAACGAGGTAGAAGGAGTCGCGGCAACTCGTGGTAATATTGCTACTGGTGTAGTAGAACGCTTCGGTAAAAAAGTTCACAATAAGGGCATTAAATCGGGTGTTACTGAAACTGGTAAGATTGCCATTGATGTATTTTGCTCTGTAAAATACGGCTATACAATTCCAAAAGTGGCGAAGGAAGTACAAACTCAAATTCGCCAAGCGATTTATAATATGACGGCACTTGAAACAGCGGAAGTGAATGTACACATTACAGGTATTCACTTTGAAAAAGAAGAAGTAGCCGTACAAGAATAAAAAGAAGGGTTGCCTATAGGGCAATCCTTCTTTTTACATTATTAACGGAAATTGATCAGCAGTGATTAGTATCGCTACTTTATTATATTTCAATTTGCTTTGGCTTTCTCCAGAACAAAGCAAGTATTACGCCGATTGTTAAAACAATTGTCGCAAAGTAATATGGGTAGTTTAAGTTTATATCGAACAATATCCCACCTAAAATAGGACCGAAGATATTACCGAGACTTGTGAACATGGAGTTCATGCCACCGACGAATCCTTGTTCATTACCGGCAATTTTCGATAAATAAGAAGTAACGGCAGGACGTATTAAATCGAAGCCGACGAAAATAAAGAATGTGACAAATAAAATTGCGAAATAGTGGTTAACAATGGTCATAGCAAATGTTAAAACAGCAGAAAGGATGAGTGAATAACGGATAAGATTAATTTCGCCCATTTTCTTTGTCAGCCAATCGAATAACACTAGCTGAGCAAGGGCCCCGACTACGCCACTCCCCGTAATAATAATTGCGATATCTGAAGGCGTAAATGCGAATTTATGATCCACAAATAAGCTAAATAACGATTCAAATGCTGCTAAACCAAATGACAGTACGAAAATAAGGATGAATGGAATAAGGTATAGTGGGCTAAAAATGCGCTTCGCACTACCTAAAATTGATGGTGCAGACTCTACATCATCTAAAGCACGTGTCGGCTCTTTTAGTAATAGTATTGATAAGATAGCTGCTAAAAATCCAAGTATACCTGCCGCGTAAAATGGTATGCGTGTTCCGAATTCTGCCAAAAAACCACCGATTCCAGGTCCGATAATAAAGCCAGTACTAATCGCTGCACTCATATAGCCCAGTGCCTTTGAACGTTGTGACAATGTTGTAATATCAGCGATATATGCAGTCACCGCCGGCATGATAAAGGCAGCACTTACACCACCTAGCATACGTGAGATAAAGAGTATTTCAATTGTGCGTCCAAGCCCGAATAGTAGCTCTGAAAAACCGAATATAAAAAGACCTGTAACGATCATGATTTTTCGGCCAATATTATCCACCATTTTACCAGCAATCGGTGAGACAATAAGTTGAGTAATAGCAAATGCTGCTACCATATAACCAACGACAGAGCCTGAAATTTTCAGCTCATTCATGATTGTTGGTAGCACGGGTATAACTAAACCAATACCTAAAAAGGCAATGAATAAATTCGATAATAAAATACTTAAGGTTAAAATTTGTTGCTTATTCATTTTGTTCTCCTTCAATCTTTCACGATACATGAATCTAAATCTACTAGAATATTTCCATGTAATACAATAAACCCTATAGTAACTATAGGGTCAAAAGATTTGTTTTATTTTTTTCAGTTTTTTATAAGTGTGGAAGTATTAGTTCGCAGTTATACAAGGTGGCACAATATATTTCTTTTCGTACTACGAAGTTGAGCGTTGCTTCTAATTGTAATTGCTAAAGAAATTTCTTATGACATCATACCGAATATTATTTACAATCCTCGCAGTAAAATAAGCGAGATTTGCGTTCCTTGTATTGTTTATATTGTTCCTCGTCTTCATATAACTAGAAAGTCCTTTTACTGCGTGTAAATGTAACTTCTAATACATAATGAATACCTCGAAAGATGGAATTATTTCCTTAATTATAACATTCTTGTTATTTAAATAATAATGATGGATTTTTATTTTTTAACATTTAATTTCATAAAGTTGATTGAAGGGTGTTAAAATAAGCAAAAACATGCTTGAAAAAGGTATCAGATTATTGAAAACTTGCTTGAATTCGTGTTTCTCGTACGAATTTATGCTATTATAAACCTTAATGCCACTTAAGAAGGAGAGCTTTACATGAAACGACATGAAGCACGCGAAAAAGCGTTGCAAGTTTTGTTTCAGCTAGACAATACTGAACTAACAGTAGAAGAAGCAATGGGTCATATTAAAGGACAACCAACAAATGTCTTCTACGAAAAGATTGTTACTGGAACAGTTGAACATTTAGAGGAAATCGATGCTACTTTAGAGCAGCATCTTGAAAAGTGGTCACTTGCCCGTTTACCCAAAATTGAAAGAACGGTTTTACGTCTAGCTGTATACGAGATTTTATACATGCCAGAAACACCAAAAAGAGTAGTACTTAATGAAGCAATCGAGTTATGCAAAACATTTGGCGACGATGGCTCGTCGAAATTTGTTAATGGCGTACTTTCTAAATTTACAGAACAATAAAATGTGTTGAATTGGAAGGAGTAACTAAGGTCTATGTCAAGTGCAATTATTAATGGTAAAGAAATTGGTCAAGAAATTCGTAATTCAGTAGCAGAGCGAGTAACGCGTTTAAAAGAGCAAGGATTAACACCAGGCTTAGCGGTTGTTTTAGTAGGAGACAACCAAGCCTCGGCTACATATGTGAGAAATAAGCAAAAATCTTGTGAAGCGATTGGTATGTTTTCTGAGTTAATCAAACTGCCAGAAGAAACTACACAGGATGCATTATTAGCACAAATCGAATTATTAAATAATCGTGAAGATATTCATGGTATTTTAGTACAATTACCACTCCCAAAACATATTGATGAGGATACTGTTATTGCCACAATTGCTGTTGAAAAAGACGTTGATGGCTTCTCACCAGTAAGTGTTGGGAAAATGATGCTTGGCCAAGAAACATTTTTGCCTTGTACACCGTTTGGCGTAATGAAACTTCTTGAATATTCAGGAATTGAAATAGCAGGAAAGCACGCGGTCATCGTGGGTCGTAGTCATATCGTGGGGAAACCAATGGGACAACTACTACTACAAAAAGATGCAACCGTTACATATACGCATTCCAAAACACCAAATCTACCTTCATTCACTAAACAAGCAGATATATTAATTGCGGCAGTTGGACGTGCAAACTTTATTACGAAGGAACATGTTAAAGAAGGCGCAGTTGTTATAGATGTTGGCATTAATCGTGATGAAAACAACAAACTTTGCGGTGACGTTAACTTTAGTGAGGTCGATGGTATGGCTTCTCATATTACACCTGTACCAGGTGGTGTAGGACCAATGACAATTACTATGCTTCTATTTAACACAGTTCAAGCAGCAGAAAATAAGCTTGCACATACAGTTAAGTTATAATTTTGAATGACTCTTTAGTTTGCAAAAAAGCTATCTCAATTTTTTTATTGAGGTAGCTTTTTTTGCATTATTTTACTTTCTAGGTATTCTTTATGAACTTTTCCACTGCCTTCAACGTCTAATGTAACGTTTGGGTCATACATATTAATAGGGAGGTTTTTATGGAAAACATAGATTTAATACTTATAATCAAACATATCATTATCGGTCTTGTACAAGGATTTACTGAGCCAATTCCTGTATCATCGAGCGGACATGTTATGATTGCTAGCGAAATTCTTGGTCTTGGTGAGCAAGGTTTTACTTTTGCTATTTTAACGAATACAGCTTCTTTACTAGCTATTGTCTATATTTATCGAGAGGATATTGTCCGACTCATTACAAACTTTTTCCTGTATCTCAAAACAGGAAAGAATCGTTATAAAGCTGATTTCCGTTTTGCCGTTTTCATTGTGATTGGTTCTATTCCAGCAGGCATTTTAGGTGTTTTATTAAGGGATGTTATTGCGGATAATGTTAGTATGACTACGATAGCACTTATGCTATTTGTGACAGGTATTGCCCTATGGCTAATCCGTAATATGCGTGGTACGAAAAAAGATGCGGATTTGACTGCAAAAGACGCCATTATCGTAGGTCTTGGTCAAGCTGTAGCTCTAACACCAGGCATTAGCCGTTCAGGAGCGACCATTATTTCAGCCATTGCAGTTGGTATGAAGCAGGAAACTGCTTTGCGATTTTCCTTCATGCTTTATATTCCTGTAAGTATTGGTGGGGTTGTCCTTGGAATTTCAGATTTTTTAAATGAGCCAAATAAAGGTGCTTTAGTAATTCCTTACACATCGACATTTATTGTGACATTATTTATGACTTATTTTGCAATGCGTTGGTTTATGGGAATCATGAAAAGTGGCAAGCTTAGCTACTTTACATATTATTGCTTTCTTGTAGGTACTCTCTTATTAATATTTTATTAATTTAGCTATGTTAAAGAATATTACTAGAAGGGAACTACATCGTTGGAGTTCCCTTAATCTATTTATGCTCTTGTTAACGGACGAACTCGTGTTTAAGAATACTCATTCTTAAACGATCAATAAATTCACCATTTCTTAGTCGGTCCTGTCTTAGTATACCTTCTTCAACATACCCAATTCTCTTATAAGACTTAATTGCCTTTGCATTGTCAACTTCTACTCTAAGCCAAATCTTGTTAAGGTCTAATTCATTAAAGCCCCACAAAAGCATTTCTTTCATTGCAGAAAATCCATAGCCTTTACCCCAATAGGTTTTATCTCCTATTGCCACCCCTAGTTCTGCGTGTTTGTTGAGTTTGTCGATGTTCTTCAAATCTATCCAACCTATATGCTTGCCTTCTTCTGTAACGATAGCTTTTTGTTCATATCCATTTGTTTTTGTAATGCACATTGTAATCCACCTTTCAGTTTCTTCTCTACTAAAAGGTGGATATTTCTCTGGCATATTTAAATGCTTTATCACTTCTTTATCAAGACACCATTGATAACGGTCTTCAACATCATTAAGAGTTAATTCTCTTAAATTGACTTTTGGTAGTTCAGTTGTATGCATCCTCTTTCCCCCTGATTATTTTCTGGAATGGAAAATTTTGATAACCTGAGTTTATCATAGGTAACGATCGTTGAGAACAAGCAACTTCAACAATTATCTTGCTAACTGTTGTATCATCATTACGGTGATTTGGTGCGAAAATAGAAAGCAACTTAAATAATGGTCAAGGTATTTAGTTGCCACGCCATTAAATCAACTTTCCAGCCTTTCAAACGACTATGAAAACTTTTTACATTCTGAATTTGATAAACCCCTCGAACTCGTTTCTTCCATCTGAGTTCGTTCCTATCAAATATCAACAGAGTTCTTAAACATAGGTATTAATTTAAAAAGCCTCATAACTATATTTGAAGTGACCCCTAAAAGTTAGACACGGTTATTTCATTAGGCAGCTTTGGTAAAATGAGTTCGGTATGGCACCAGACGCCCCCAGGAAGCTTTGCTCTGTGCGAAAGCGAAGCGACAGCAACAAATGTTTTAACTGTGCGAAAGCGAAGCGACAGCAACAAATGTTTTAACTGTGCGAAAGCGTAGCGACAGCAACAAATGTTTTAACTGTGCGAAAGCGAAGCGACAGCAACAAAGCGCCCAGTAGGAACGGAAATCAACCCCTCGCTTTGCAGGAAAGTTATAGTGAAATTTCAGAATTTGTAAATCTGATCCATTTTGCACAAGCAGTCATATCATTTTATGGAAGCTTTATTGAGGTAACAATTATATAGAAATGTTATAGTAAGGTTTTCAATACTATGAAAGACAGTCGTTTTTTCTAACGAAACTGCATTTTGGCACGTCAGGCGCAATAAAAAATGTTATGATAGGTGTAGTTTTGTGAAAAACTTGATTTTAGTAAAGGAGCCGGGAAAATGTCATCTGCTTCTTATTTAACTGTAAAAGCATTAACAAAATATATTAAACGGAAATTTGATGCTGATCCGCATTTACGTGAAGTCTATGTAAAGGGAGAGCTATCCAATGTCAAGATTCATCAATCAGGGCATATTTACTTTACATTAAAGGATGATGGAGCACGAATTGCAGCTACTATGTTTAAAACTGCAGCCACAAAATTAGCGTTTGAACCAAAGGAAGGTATGCAAGTATTTATCCGTGGAGATGTAAACGTTTATGAAGGCTACGGTACATATCAATTATATGTACAGGAAATGCAACCAGATGGAATAGGTAGCTTGTTTGTTGCCTTTAACCAGCTGAAAGAGCAGTTACAACAAGAAGGGCTTTTTAAACCTGAGTGGAAACAACCAATTCCGAGGTTTCCAGAAAAAATCGGTGTTTTAACGTCGACAACAGGTGCCGCCATTCGAGATATCTGTACAACATTAAAGAGACGCTATCCACTTGCAGAAGTTTTTATTTATCCAACCCTTGTACAGGGAGCACAAGCAGCGCCGAATATTGTTCAAAACATTGAGCGCGCAAATATCGATGCGAGTTGTGATGTACTGATTGTTGGGCGTGGCGGTGGATCGATTGAGGATTTATGGGCATTTAATGAGGAAACTGTTGCACGAGCGATTTTTGGAAGCCGTATCCCTATTATTAGTGCAGTAGGTCATGAAACCGATACGACTATCGCGGATTATGTAGCTGATTTGCGCGCTCCGACACCAACGGCAGCGGCTGAAATGGCTGTGCCTGATCAACAAGATTTATTTCAACGGGTGCTTACACAAAAATCACAACTGCATCAAATCGTAAGAGCGCAACTTATGGCAGAACGTCAGCGTCTAAATAAGCTCCAACAGTCTTATCCATTGTCAATGCCAGAACGCCTATATCGACCATTTACGGAAAGGCTAGCACAACTTGAATCGGGATTACAAAAAGCAATGCAGGTCGATTTGATGAAGAAAACAGCACAGTTTCAACAATTACATAGTGCGGTAGAGCAGCACTCGCCAAAAAAGGCATTAGCTTTCCATCAACGAGAGCTAGAAACTCACGTCCAACAATTAACTCGTGCTGCAACTCATTATGTAACGAAACAAAAACAACAATTTGAGGCAACTGTCAGAACTTTAGAGGCATTGAATCCGCTTGCCATTTTAACAAGGGGCTTCACGGTAGCTTATAAAGATAATCAAATGTTAAAATCATCAGTTGATGTAAAGCCACAGGATCAATTAACACTTTCCTTCCATGATGGAAAGGTTATTGCTGATGTGGTAAAGATCTTGCCGAAAAATGAGGGGGAATAATTGTGGCAGAGAAACAACAAACTTTCGCAGATGCAATGACGGCACTTGAGGAAATTGTCCGTCAGTTAGAGCAAGGTGATGTGCCTCTAGAAAACGCGATTGATTTATATAAACAAGGTATGGAGCTATCACAATTTTGCCATAGCAAGCTGCAACATGCTGAGGAGCAGTTAATTTCTATTGTCCAAGAGACAGGTGAGACTACGGCATTTGATCCGCTAAAGGGAGAGAATTAAGAAATGAACGAGCAATTAAAACAGTTTATTGAAAGCAACATACCACAAGTTGAAGCTGAAATGTTTGCACTAGTCGAGAAAATTGATGCACCAGCCAATTTAAAGGAATCAATGCTTTATTCATTAAAAGCTGGAGGTAAACGTATTCGCCCTCTTTTCGTATTGGCTGTTCTTGAACTATACAATAAGGATTTGAAGGATGGTTTAACGGTAGGATCTGTAGTTGAAGTCATCCATACGTATTCGTTAATCCATGATGATTTACCAAGTATGGATAATGATGATTTCCGTAGAGGAAAGCCAACAAATCATAAAGTTTATGGTGAAGCATTAGCGACACTTGCAGGCGATGCATTGAATACACTGGCGTTTGGCATTTTAGCACGCATGGATGTATCAGCTGAAAAACGCATTGAATTAGTCAATCTGTTAAGTAAAGCAGCTGGTGCAGAAGGTATGGTTGGGGGTCAAGTACTCGATATGGAAGGTGAGAAGCGTCAGCTAAACATAGCTGAGCTTGAGCATGTCCATATTAATAAAACGGGCGCTCTATTACGATTTAGTATTGAAGCGGGAGCAGTGTTAGCTGATGTAATGCAAGAAGAACGCGAAACTTTAAAGGAATATGCGCATCATATCGGTCTGGCCTTCCAAATTCAAGATGATATTTTAGATATTGAGGGTACTACAGAAGAACTAGGTAAAACTGCAGGTAAAGATGTAGCAAGTGATAAAAGCACTTACCCAGCTCTATTATCTTTAGATGGGGCAAAAGAAAAGCTTGCTGAGCATTATCAGCATGCCATTAACGCACTAGATAAATTGGAAGTAGATGCCAGCTTATTGCGTGAGTTTGCAGCCTATATTGTACATCGTAAAAACTAGGGGGAAAACGAGGCGTTAAAGGCACATAATATGCTAGAATAGGTGAGGGCGTTTGCCAATGTGCAAACAATAAAGTGTTCGTACTTTTAGCATATTAATAACACTGTTATAATAGTGGAAACACGATTACGGTGAATAATTTATTGAAAAGGTGTGTGAGAAAGGTGGATTTAAATAAGATAACTAGTCCAGCCTTTTTAAAAAGCTTAGATAAGAAGGGCCTTGAGCGACTTGCACAAGAAATTCGTACCTTCTTAATCGAAAAATGTTCTGTCACAGGTGGTCATATCGGACCGAACCTAGGTGTTGTGGAGCTAACAATTATGCTCCATAAAATGTTTGACAGTCCACAAGATAAGTTTTTATGGGATGTTGGCCACCAAGCTTACGTGCATAAAATTTTGACAGGTCGTGCAAATCAATTTGATACATTACGTCAGTTCAAAGGGCTTTGTGGTTTCCCAAAGCGTGTGGAGAGTGAACATGATGAGTGGGAGACAGGTCATAGCTCGACATCTTTGTCAGGAGCCATGGGTATGGCAGCAGCACGAGATATCAAAAAAGAAAAGAACTTCGTGATACCAATTATTGGTGATGGAGCTTTAACTGGCGGTATGGCACTGGAGGCATTAAACCATATCGGCCATGCTAAAACAAATATGATTGTCATTTTAAACGATAATGAAATGTCAATCGCTCCAAACGTCGGAGCGTTACACAATGTATTAGGACGTCTTCGTACAGCCAAAGAATATTCAAAAGCAAAAGAAGAATTGGAATCGCTCATTAATAAGATTCCAGTGTTAGGTGGTAAGCTTGCTACAACTGCTGAGCGCTTAAAGGATAGCTTAAAATATTTAGTGGTATCAGGTGTGTTCTTTGAGGAGCTAGGCTTTAAATATCTTGGTCCGATTGATGGACATGATTTCGATGCTCTTGAGACAACATTATCACAAGCTAAAAAAGTGAAAGGCCCAGTGCTCGTTCATGTCATTACGAAAAAAGGCAAAGGTTATAAACCTGCTGAAGATGATACAATTGGTAATTGGCATGGGACGGGTCCATATAAAATTGAAAACGGTGCCTTTGTAAAGTCTGAGGCGAAAGGTCCAGCATGGAGTAGCTTGATAGCTGAGACTGTCCGCAAAATTGCTCATGAGGATAAACGCGTTGTCACTATTACTCCTGCAATGCCAGTGGGTTCAAAATTACAAGGAATCCAAAAGGATTTCCCAGAACGTTTCTTTGATGTAGGGATTGCTGAACAACATGCAGCAACGATGGCGGCAGGTTTAGCGACACAAAACATGAAGCCGTTTTTAGCCATTTACTCAACATTCCTTCAACGTGCCTATGACCAAGTACTACATGATATTGCACGTCCAAATTTAAATGTCTTTATTGGAATTGACCGTGCAGGATTAGTTGGTGCAGACGGTGAAACACATCAAGGCGTATTTGATATTGCATTCCTTCGTCAAATACCAAATATGACAATTATGATGCCAAAAGATGAAAATGAAGGTCAGCATATGGTGAAAACAGCCATAGACTATGATGGCGGTCCAATTGCATTACGCTATCCTCGAGGCAATGGTATAGGAGTTCGGTTAGATGATGAGCTTATGGCGTTACCAATTGGTAGCTGGGAAGTGTTACGTGAAGGTAAGGATGCAACGATTTTAACCTTTGGTACGACGATTCCTATGGCAATGGAAGCGGCCAATATTTTAGCGCAGCAAGGTGTAGAGATAGAAGTAGTCAATGCTCGTTTCATTAAACCGATGGATGAGGATATGCTTCACCGTATATTAACAAGCCGTAAACCAATATTGACGATTGAAGAGGCGGTCCTACAAGGTGGTTTTGGTAGTGGTGTATTAGAATTTGCCCATGACCATGGCTATTTAAGTGCAATAATCGATCGTATGGGGATCCCTGATCATTTTATTGAGCATGGTAATGTAGATCAGCTTCTCGCTGAAATTCATATGACGGCTGAGGATACAGTGGCACGTTTGCATGTGTTACTTCAACAAAAACAGCAAGTAGGTTTGAATAAATAATGACAAAACAACCAAAAGAACGTGTAGACATTTTACTTGTAGAGCGTGGGCTATGCGAAACGCGAGAAAAGGCAAAGCGCTCTATTATGGCAGGGCTTGTTTTTTCTAATGAAACTCGCATTGATAAGGCGGGGGAAAAAATTGCTATAGATGCACCACTACAAGTAAAAGGCTCTGATTTAAAATATGTTAGTCGTGGCGGCTTGAAACTTGAGAAGGCGCTACAAATTTTTGATATGTCTGTAGAGGGGAAGCTAATGCTTGATATTGGCTCCTCTACAGGAGGTTTTACAGATTGCGCATTACAGCATGGTGCAAGACATTGCTATGCATTAGATGTTGGTTCTAACCAACTAGCATGGAAAATCCGTTCTGATGAACGTGTAACTGTAATGGAAAAAACAAATTTCCGTTATACGACAGCACCAGATTTAACAGAGGGCTTGCCAGACTTTGCTACAATTGATGTTAGCTTTATTTCATTATCGCTTATTTTACCGGTCTTAAAAACATTGCTAATGCCAGGTGGCGATGTAATGGCACTAGTGAAGCCTCAGTTTGAAGCGGGGAAAGAGAATGTCGGTAAAAAAGGCATTGTTCGTGATAAAAAAGTACATTTAGAAGTTTTAGAAAAAACTGCTGCAATGGCGACAGAGGTTGGCTTTGTCGTTAAGGATGCTTCGTTCTCGCCAATTACAGGAGGCGAGGGAAATATTGAATTTTTATTCCATTTAGTGAATCCTGTAGGTCAAGAAGAAATTCCTGCATATACAACTTTTAATGCACTCGTTGAAGAAGCGCATAGTGCACTAAAATAACACGTGCTCGTTTACAGAGCCGTGTTTTTTCTTGTGCTTTTATGTTTAAAATGGTAGTGTAAATATACAAATATTCAACTATTTATAAGAGGTGATCGACATGAATAAAGGACAGAGGCATATACGAATTCGAGATATTATTGCCAATCATGAAATTGAAACACAAGATGATTTAGTCGATTTTTTAAAGGATGCAGGCTATAATGTGACACAAGCAACAGTATCACGTGATATTAAAGAGCTTCATCTTGTAAAAGTACCTTTACAGGATGGACGCTATAAATATAGCTTGCCCGCAGACCAACGTTTCAATCCTATACAAAAATTACACCGTGCGTTAGCTGATGCTTTTGTCAGCATTGATGGTGCATCACACTTTTTAGTAATGAAGGCTCTTCCTGGTAATGCCAATGCTATTGCATCACTACTTGACCATTTAGATTGGCCTGAAATTTTAGGTACTATTTCTGGAGACGATACTATTTTGATTATTTGTCGTAACGAAGATGAGCGTGAAAATACAAAAAATCGCTTATTAGAAATGCTATAAAATAGCAGGGTAATTTGATACAGAGGTGACAATTTGTGTTAAGAGAGCTTAGTATTCGAAACTTTGCCATCATTGAGGATTTAACAGTTAGTTTTTCAGATGGTTTAACAGTTTTAACAGGTGAAACGGGTGCAGGAAAATCAATTATTATCGATGCCGTGCATTTACTTGCTGGCGGCCGAGGGAATTCCGAATTTATTCGTCATGGAGCTAAAAAGGCTGAATTAGGTGGTTTATTTCAAATTTCAAGTTCTGAGCATCCTGTTTATAAGAAACTTGAAGAGGCAGGCATTGAAATTGAAGAAGATACTATTATTTTACGCCGCGATTTAAATGATTCTGGAAAAAGTGTTTGTCGAGTTAACGGTAAACTTGTGCCATTATCTGTACTACGTGATATTGGTGCTAGTCTTATCGATATTCATGGTCAGCATGAAAATCAAGAACTTATGGATGAGAAACAGCATATCTATTTGCTTGACCATTTTGCTGAGGAACAACTGACACCTATTCAAGATTTGTACAGTTCTCAATATGAAGAATACCGTTCACTAAAAAAAGAATTAGCTTCGATTTCGATCGATGAACAGTTAATGGCGCAACGTATTGATTTGTACCAATTCCAAATGAAAGAGTTGGAGGATGCCAATTTAAAACTTGGTGAGGAAGATGAGCTACTGGATGAACGTCGCCGTTTAATGAATTTCAATAAGATTTTCGAACGCTCGAGTGCCGCATATGAAGCTATTCAAGGTGATTCAAAAGGCCTTGACTGGATTGGCAATGCAATGGGTGCCCTAGAGGATGCTGCGACAGTTGACGAGCAATTTAAAGAAGCATCAGAATCTGTCACGACTGCATTTTATGCGTTACAGGATGCTGCTTACCAGGTCAAAAATGTATTGGATGAATTAGAATTTGATCCAGCTCGATTAAATGAGGTTGAGCAACGTTTAGCCTTAATACAAAATTTGAAGCGCAAATATGGTTCAACAGTTGAAGAGATATTAGCGTATTACGATAAAATTAAAACAGAGTTAAATGAGCTTTTAAATCGAGACGAAATTTTACAAGTAAAAGAACGAAAAGTATTGGAAATGGAAGCAGTACTAAATGAACTTGCTGCAGAACTTTCTGCTGTTCGAAAGGACGCTGCACATAATTTAAGTGAAGCTATTATGGCCGAACTACGTGAATTACATATGGAAAAAGCAAAATTCATTGTTAATTTTGATGAATTGCCTTACTTTGATGCGAATGGTAAAGACCAAGTAATTTTTTATATTTCTACGAATGTAGGCGAGCCGCCAAAATCTTTACCGAAAATTGCTTCTGGCGGAGAATTATCGCGTATGATGCTTGCGTTAAAGACGATTTTTTCTTCCTCTAATGGCATAACATCTATTATTTTTGATGAGGTAGATACAGGTGTAAGTGGTCGTGTAGCACAAGCAATCGCAGAAAAAATTGCTGCAATATCCGTTAATTCTCAAGTTTTATGTATTTCGCATTTACCGCAAGTGGCTGCGATGGCCGATCATCATTATTTTATTAAAAAAGAAGTCGAACGTGATCGAACATTTACATCTTTATTGGAAATAAATACGGAAGCTCGTATTGAAGAAATCAGTCGCATGATGTCTGGAGCAGAAATTACAGATTTAACTTTGCAGCACGCAACAGAGCTCTTAAAAATGGCTAATGCACGAAAAAAACAAATGAGATAGCAAAATAATCCAGAAACTGCTCGTTGTTTCTGGATTATTTCTTTTTGCGCAAATATTTACCGCTTATAAGAACGCCACAAAAACACATAGTAAAAAGACAAAAATAAAAAGGAGGTGTCGTATGTATCGTCGTTGGCGTCAATTTGTCATTTTGCCTATGCTCATTGTTTTATTATTCATGCCAGTAAAGGCTTTTGCCGCAAAAAAGCTAATACCGATGGGCGAAGCAATTGGTATTCAACTTCAGCTATCACATGTATTTGTAGCACATGATGTGCTGTTAGCTTCCAATCAGTGGATGAAAGGAGGCGCTGTAATTGAAAAAATAAATGATATTACAGTAAAAACGCTTGTAGATGCCAAAAAAGCTGTTGCTCGGCAAGGACAACAGAAATGGACGATAAAAAGTGAAGGAAAAGAAGTGACACTTGATTTACAGGAGCAAGAAGCAGAACATGTTATTTCCTTTCTAAAAGATGAAACAGATGGAGTAGGAACATTGACATACATTGATCCAGAGACAAAAAATTACGGTGCATTAGGCCACCAAATCGTTGATTCAACGTTACAAGAAGCCCCTATTTTCCATGCTGGCTCCATTTTTTTAGCTTCGATTCAACAAATTCGTAAAAGCATACCCGGTCAACCTGGTTATAAAATATCCTCCATTGAAAAACATCGTGATCGATTAGGGAGTATAGACAAAAATACAGTTTATGGAATTTTTGGCCGTTGGGAAGACGGTTATCAACAAAGTTTGCCTAAAGCAATTGAAATTATGCATGAAAAGGATATAAAAACAGGGAAGGCTGAAATCTACACGGCGATTGAGGGCAGTAAGGTGGAAACTTTTTCAATTGAAATTACCAAGGTTGAAAATGAACGCCTTGAATTCATAGTAACTGACAAAAAGCTCATTGAAAAAACCGGTGGTATTTTGCAGGGGATGAGTGGCAGTCCTATCATTCAAGACGGTCGTTTTGTAGGTGCGGTTACACATATGTTTGTGGAGGAGCCAAAAAAGGGAGCAGCGCTTACAGTATCAGAAATGTTAAAAAAATCATCTTAAACGAAGGAGCTACCCAAAAGGTAGCTCCATTCTTTCATGAAAATATCTTGTTCATCAAGTATTTCGTTTATTTATGAAGCGATTAGCGACACTTTAAAAAAACTGTAGTTTTATCTCCATTTTTTCACTAAAATAAATGATATAAGTATTCGGAGCTTTGCATGTATTTATCATAACTTGTCGATATAAAAAGAAAGTATCGGACTACATACTCATTTTTGGAAATTGAAAAGGTTTTTAAAACAAAAATGTCGAAAATTCCAAAGTGTGCAAAAATTGCATTAGGGGATAGGTGACGCTTTGGGGTAATTCAAAGCACAGTTCAAAAGGAGGAATTTAAATGACAAAGGTTAAAGTAGCGATTGCAGATGATAATCGTGAGTTATTAAAAACGATGGAGCAGTATTTCCAAGGGCATCCTGAAATTGAAATAATTGCAACTGCTTCAAATGGGAAAGTATGTTTACAAATGCTAGAGGAATTCACACCGGATATTTTACTTCTAGATATAATCATGCCGCATCTTGATGGGTTAGCTGTTTTAGAGTCGATGTATCAAAATGAACGAATGTCATCCATTCAAGTTATAATGTTAACTGCTTTTGGCCAAGAAGACGTGATGAAACAGGCTGTAGACTTAGGTGCATCCTATTTCATGCTAAAGCCATTTGAATTTGATCAATTGGTTCAAAAGATCTTACATTGTGCTGGACAGAAGGCTACACTTCCTAAAAAGACAAGTGTTTTACAACCAGCGGCACCTCAAAAATTAAATCAACATCAATTAGATAGCACGATTACAGCCATTATTAAAGAAATCGGCGTTCCTGCTCATATTAAAGGTTACTCTTATTTGCGAGAAGCTATTCAGATGGTGTTCGAAGATATCGAGTTATTAGGCTCTGTGACGAAAATTTTATATCCAGAAATTGCTAAAAAATTCAATACAACGCCATCACGAGTTGAACGTGCGATTCGTCATGCCATTGAAGTCGCGTGGAACCGTGGCAATTATGAATCGATTTCGTCGATGTTTGGTTATACGGTACATCATTTAAAGTCGAAGCCGACAAATAGCGAATTCATCGCCATGATTGCAGACAAGATTCGCATCGACATGATGGCGAGTTAAACGTTGATGTGACTACGTTTGGGACGACAGGCTTAACGGAGAATGACCGATAAACTTATTATTTATAGCAATTATACTACGTTTTTTATAACGCCTTTTTAGACAGTTTACGCCGACTGTTTGAGGGGGCGTATTTTTTATGTCTATAAGCCCATTTTTAACTGAAATTAACCGTTATTTGGATTTTCCTCAAAAGGTCTCTCGCATAAAATGTTTAGATCATAAGACACTTAAACTCTTGGAAAACTTCAATCGAAGAAAGAGGGAAGTTCGAGGTAAGTGCTGATGAAACGCCTGTAAAATACCCGGAATGGCGTAGCTATTTTGGCAAGCCAGTTAATAAAACGACAATAGCTAATTATATAGGTAACATAAAAGCATGCTATTCGCATTTGTATTTAGAACAACTTATCCGCTGCAATCCTTTGAAAGATTTAAAGAATGTTAAACCGGAGCGAAAAATCAAAGTTGTGCTCGAAGATGAACTAAAACAGTTTTTCCGTTCTTTCGACGTTTCGAAATTCGATCTGTACCTCGACTGGGTAATTGCGCGATTAAACTTCGATATTGGGGCTAGAATAGGAGAATTATTGGATTAAGTTTTAACTAATATCCTCCGTTTGATGAATGAAATTTTGAAACAGTCTTACAGTATTCTTCTAACTTACTCAATGTAAATAGTAATGTAATAAGGAAATCACTTGAAGTTTCTTTTGAATATGTTAAATGAACTACAGCATATTTATTTTAATCCAAAAAATAACATCATCATTATCTTTTCTTCTAGCCACTGCTACAGCTTATTTTCCGTAGAGAATGTGTTTTAGTGAAAGTTTTTTCTCTAACTTTTTAGTTAAGGATTCTGACATACTTGTTGAAATCAACCACCAGCGATCGTTCATAAAACTTTTTAATATTTCTTGCATTTTAGATGACCACTTCCAATTATTTAATTTTCTAAACTTAATTAAACGTTATATTTTCTATTATTCCTTCTTGCACTAACCTGACTAGATAGTGGAATGCGGAAGATTTTTCAGAAGTGAGCCTTGACGAACAAACTAACAATACATCGATTTGCCTTTAAATGACCGCCATGGTACGCAAGTAATAGTATTTATCCTAAACGGCTTAAAACGGCTATATCAATGTTAAGATAGCGTGGATCCATCGAAGAAAATATTTAAATGTTTTTGCGGATATCTTGTCCGAAAACGGGATTAAGCTCGGGTATAAGGAATAAGGAAGCATAACGCCTTTATTTGCCTTTATAAACGTGGCTAAAAACGGTTTTATATCGCAAGTCGACGTATTTATCCCTAAAGCGTTTCGACGCTAGGTCAAACGGAATAAGGAGGGTTGAACGGAATGGAAATCGCAGCAGGTATCGTTAATATCCAACGCAAACTACTCGAACGGACTGGGCGTAAAACAGACGTATATTACAGCGAAGGTGAAGGCGCCTTATACGTATTCATGGGCGAACCTTTAACGGCCAACAACGTAATTTACGCAGCATCAGAGATGGAACTTATTATGAACGCAACTTAAGAGGGAATTGGACAATTTTTACGGAATAAAACCTAACGGTAATTGACTCGGTGATGGGAGCAGGTAAGACGACTTATGCTATTGCCTACATAAGTGGTGCAAGTCCGTTGGAGCGTTTCATTTATGTTACGCATTTCTTAGCCGAAGTCGATCGTGTGATTAGTTTGGTAACGGGTCGACATCGTAGCAACGCACATTCATTTTGTAATGGCTGACGATGAGCTGCGAAACTTGTTGCGTGAGAATAATTACACGTTGATTTTGGACGAGGTTATAAGCGTGATAGACAAAGTTGGCGTTTCACCGTCTGAAATGCGACTTCTACTCGATAAAGGATTAGTAAAAATGGAGAACAACAAGGTCGTTTGGACTGCAAGTAAAGTTGAATATGAGTATGGAGTATTCGACCGTATCAAGTTACTGGCACAAGCAGGAACGCTTTTTTAACACCGTGACAAATACTTGATTTATGCGTTTCCACCTTCAATCTTCGCAACTTTTACTAGTGTATACGTTTTGACATATCTATTTAAAGCGCAGTTAATGAAATATTATGTTGATTTATATTCGATTCCCTACGATATAAAAGCTGTCAAAGAAAACATGGAACGAAGGTGGAAGTAGAGGGATTAGAGCCGCTTAGAAATTTCACCGCATTTACTGTGAAATAGCTTTACCAAACACTATTTGATCAATGGTGGTGATTTAGCGACACTTTCTCGATTGTTGGGTCATACAAGTGTAGAAATAACCGCACATATCTAGAGGCACAGTCCACTAAACAATTTAGATGTTCTGAAGGGGTTATAATCGATTGAACAGCAGAATGGGTGAATTATATAAAGAATTAAAAAAGAGAGGTTATTAGGCTTGTAGAAGGCAAATCACAGCATGATATCAATTAAGCGTAATAAATAGCTTGATAAAGGCAAAATATTAAGATTTAAAGCAACGAAATAAGAGCGAGTATTCACAATACCCACTCTCCAACGCTTGTAGGGATAACTCTCGGGGGGGCGTAAACTATACGAGTTCATCGGAGATACCCTTTGTAAAGGCTATTTTTAAAAAAGCTAGGCAACATGTTGAAGCTGCTGTCTGTATTTTGCGGGCGGTAGCATTTTTTTAATGCCATTGCCCCTGATAATGATTGTAATACATCATATAACTTTTAATTTCTCGTTTTTAATGTTTTTCTCGATATTTGTTTCAGCTTAAAAATGCCCAAAAATGATTCTTGTGGCGCATTGTCCCGATAGTTTCCTTGGTGTGACATAGTTTGGTCGAAATACAAATTATCTACCCAAAGGCAGTCGTTAGGTTGAAAAGAAAAGGAGGACTATTCAACGATCACGTTTGATTGTTGGCTAGTTATATTATTTTTGTCTTGTAATTGCCTTTGCTGCTTAGCGAAAAAATTCTGTACGGGGATATTTATATAAAAGAACATCCCCATAATTAAACCTGAGAAAATCCAACCTAAGATTTGCTTATATATCAACATTTCACCATAGCTATCAATCCTAAAGTTTTTAAGCAGGAATACGGTTAAACCTGCCATAAAAAGTCCTCTGATAATGAAGATAACTTGAATAAATTGAAACCATTTAAAGATTCCTTTTTGATAAAATAATGCTCTACTGACCTTCCGTTCATAACCTTGTAAATATGCAAAATCAACAGCAAAGTATAAAGAAAAAGGACGCTTAATCACTAGTGCAACAATATAAAAAAATGAATAAAAAAGACTAAAATATACACCATTCCAAATCATTTGCTCTGCTGACCCTGATAGGAGATCCACCGTCGTGCCTAGTGCTAATGACCCTAAAATGAATAAACCTGTTATGTTAAACTGCTTATTTAAAATAAAACGGTAAATGGTATAAACAATTCCCGGAATAGTTGAAATCAGCATTGATAAGTAATCACCAAATGGTTCCCTACCAAAATTCCATATAATATATGGTAATGCTGCATAAAAAATCAAATCTAATAAAATAAGCTTTTTGTTTGATTGTTTTTTTTTCACCATATTCCCCCCCATCTCTCTCTCTTCAGCTTTGTATCCTATATACTTGTAGAGGTTTAAACTACATAATTTTTTCTAAATGTTCAACAAGCTAAGACATTTTTTAAAAACTAAAATACATCGTTTGTTTAAGGCATTTCTTCACAGCTGTTATTATGATATTAACATAAATATCCAATGGGGAATCATCTCTCAACTAAGAAATCTATAGAAGAAGATGATTTTATATATTATTTTTAATAGCATCATACTAAAATAGAATTTATTAAAGTTATTTAGACAATGAGCCAATATGAATAAAATTAAATTTTTCCAAGACCTTGAAGAGATTGTGGTTGACCCTTTATTTATTGGAGATTGTGAAGATGACATAGATCGAGAAATAGCAAACAACACGTGGGAAAGTTCTATTAGCAATGAATTAGGTGCACAGTTGAGAGTTAAGGATTTTGTGGATTTTTTGGTAAGGTTATTTCCAACATACGTAGACAAATTAAAATATCTACTAATCAACTGGATATGCTTTTTTATGTATGGTTCGATCGGCAGGCTGCACAATTAAGATTCAATTTAATATTAGATTATGATTTTAAGCTACCGTTCGGTTGTGAAATTGAAATTATTGATAACCTCGAACGAATCATTGAAGAATTTCTAAGTTTTCCTTATCATGATGGCTTTCCATTTGAAGAGGTTAGTGACGAAGATGAAGGGATAGAGAAGGAACAAAGTAGTAACATCTTAAAAGTTTTCCTCTATAAAATTAATGGATAATCTTTATTCAGCTAACGGGGCAGGCTAGTCCAATAAGGAATTCCATTTTTATAACGAATTTAATATTAGTTTCGGTGAACTGTATCATAAGTAAGTGCGGTTTATAAAAAACGTATAGATAATGTGCATTTGAATGGCTACGAACTACTGTTAAATAAGCTTTCGTGGCTTTTTGTATTCTAAACTTTTATTTGCGAAGAGGAGTGATAAATTATGGATTATTTTTTAGAAATAGTAAAGGAATTCGGTATACCTACAATTACAAATAAAACTCTATTGACTAATGGAAAAACAGCTTCAACCTATTTATTGCATACAAATACTTCAAAAAAATATATTTTGAAATCCGTTGATTCGAAAGAGCAGGCTTACTTTGAGTACAAACTTATACAACATATTAGAACAAAAAATAAAAACATTGTGAGTGAAATTTTAACTTCAAAGTTTGATGAGCCATTTACTCAAATAGATAAGAGTTTATTTCAAATACAGGTTTACGTACCTTCAGTAAATGAAAAAGCACCTTTACAGAAGGTTTTAAATATTTATCAGATGTTACAACAATATTTAAGGGATTTTCATTATGAACCAGCGCGTCATAATCGTTTCGCATTAGATGGATTATGGATAGATACAAAAGAACTTTTACATGAAAACTTCCCAAAAATATATGATGAACTTTGCCCATCAATTGAAAAATTAAAAGTGTTGGATCATAATCAGACGAATTGGATTCATGGCGATTTAGGTGCATGGAATATTTTATTAACTACAGAACGAAATGTTTGCTTCATCGATTTTAGTGAGGCACGGAAAGGACCTAGATATTTTGATTTAGTAGCCATTTTTGCGTCATATTTACCTCAGAATTTAGAGGCATTTGATACATACACTCAAGTATTTTTAGCAGAATATGCAGTTTCAGTTAATTTGAATGAGTTCTACCAAACGTTAGAACTTTGGTATGTTAAAGGAATTTTAAGTTTATTGAAAGTCGATATTCAATCAACTAAAGAGCACATTCTTTATTTTTATAAAATTATTAAATATATTAGAACCTTCTAGAAGTTCTTTGTCCTGAGTTAAGAAAAAAACGCATTTAATCATGTTGCGGGGAACCATAGCATTCAGTCGTGATAATATTAATTATTGAAATCGACGGTTATTTAAGGGTAAACGAACAACAGTTAAAGCAAAAATATATACAAGCAAAAGAATTAGACACTGAAAATAGAGACCTTGCCATTACGTGTTGTAGATTTCATAATTTTGTTTAATTACCTTGATGTTGAGGTATGTAATTGACACTGATACGGAAAGAATTTTATTCACCTTCGTATTAAGCTAATAGGGTTGATTGCTTAACTAGAGCAGTCACTTCTATTACTAACGGCGCAGTTTAGTTGAACAAGCGTAAATAATTCTACAGAACTTATTTAGATAAAAATAACATTAATTAGGGGAAAAAAATGAGTAATTTTAGAGGGATAATCTTAGAAGGCTACTCGAATGCTGGAAAAACATCAGTCTTAAAAGCGTTGAAACAACTTCACGCAAGTGATGATGCCGAACGTAGTGTCGTAGTTCTCAGTGAGCATTATTCGCAAGTATTACACAAAGTAAATGGTGAATTAAAGTCCTTAAGTCGAGATGAACACTTACAAGTCTTAAGGGAAAGAGTCACGATGCTGAAAATGTTAAATAATTGGGCAAGAGGAATTGGACAAACCCAACGTTCAAAAGGCTTATTCTTTATATTGGAAAGGTTTCATTTAAATCATCGAGTAGCATTTTCTCGTTCAATATCAGAAAAATCAAGAAATTAGAAGCCCAGTTATTTGAAATGGGAGCAAGATGTACTTTGTTAACTGTATCACCGGAGAATTTAGAGCAAAGAATAAGTAGTAGAAATCTCAATGAATGGGAAGGGAAAACCATGGAAGAAATGAAATTAGCGTGTGAAATATTATTAGAACAACAAGAGTATAGGAGTCAAGCTGAAAATTCAATCATTCCTACAATTGAAATAAATACTGATCATAAAGATTGGGATTCCTACGCAAAACAGATTTACTTATTCAACTAACAGAGGCTTTAGTTAAATAAAGAGCCTAGACAAAGCTGATTCGGACGCAATTATGCCGAGGAATAATTGATGAGAAATAATAGGGTATCATACATAAATTAAGGAGTAGTCAAAATGACAAACGAGACTGAAAAAACAATAATCGAAATGCTACAAGAATTGAAAGCCGAAATGGCTGAAATGAAGCAAGACATGAATCAACGCTTTGACAAAGTGGACAAACGTTTTGATAACGTGGAAAAGAACTTTTATTTCTTAGTCAAAGAACTCGGAAAGAAAAATATGGTTATTAACAGCCAAAAAATGTTTGAAGAACCTATAAAGCAAAAAGCTGACGAAGGCCAAATGCCAGATGAGATTCTTTATTTAAAGAGCACAGTACAGGAGATTAGTAGTTTGGAACATTTAGAAGAATTATGGAATAATGTCCTGGCTCAAGTTAAACAAAAAATTTCTAAACCAAGCTTCGAAACGTGGTTTAAGTCTACAAAGTTACTGTCTTACAATGGTAGTAGTTCAACTGTGGCGATTGCTGCGCCAAATTCGTTTGCTCGAGATTGGCTTGAGAATCATTATAGTCATTTGATTACAGGTATAGTAGGGGCGCTTACAGGCGAAGATTTGCTTATTGAGTTTGTTGTTCAAAAAAAACACGATTCAGACGATTTCGATCTGCCGGCGCGGATTAACTAAGTAAAAAAGCAGTGGGCACTGAATAACTTAAGGATTACTAAAATTATAGTAACTAATTATGGTTTTCTCAATTCTATGAAAGTCAATTTATCCCAAGGTTTGTGCGATTCGTCACGCCATTGAAGTCGCATGGAATCGTGGCAATTATGAATCGATTTTGTCGATGTTTGGTTATACGGTCATCATTTAAAATCGCGGACAAGATTCGCATCGACATGATAGCGTACTAATCGGTCTATCGAAGCTGTAGCGTTTGGAGATTGACCGGTAAATCTAATTTAAATAAGTAGCTAAATAACGCCTTTTTAGACAGTTTGCGCCCACTGTTTGAGAGGGCGTATTTTTAATGTCTAAAAATCGAAATTAAACGTATATGTTGGACTGTTCTGTAAAAATCTAAAAGTGCTTACTTTTTTAATTCGCCTAACCTGACGTTTTATGCTAATGCACTCAGTTTTAAAGATTAACTGCAGCGTATTGAATGTATGGAAAAATAATCTCATATTTTAAATGAAGGATGGACATTTGGAGGAGGAATTAAAATGGGCTTATTTGATGGGATAATAGGTAATGCAAGTGAAGTAAATCTAGAAAAATTACGGGAAGAAGTTAAAGATTTATTAACACCTCATGAAACAATTAAGCATGCCTATAAAATTATAAGAGACACTTTTATTTTTACGGATAAAAGACTTATCTTAATCGATAAACAAGGAGTAACTGGGAAGAAAACGCAATATCATTCAATTCCATATAAGAGTATTCTTCATTTTTCAGTTGAAACTGCGGGAACGTTTGATTTAGATGCAGAGTTGAAAATTTGGGTTTCAGGTAGTGAATTACCGATTCAGAAAAACTTTAATAAATCAACTAACATTTATAAAATTCAAAGTGTGCTAGCGGAATATGTATTAGGAAAGGTATAATATTACCTTCTTTCACCATTTGTGTAGCGAAAGCGAAGCGTCAGCAACAACATATGACTGAGAGACCAACATTTGCTGCTGTCGCTACGTTAGCACTACGCTTTCGCGCAAAAAACATTTGCAGGCCTAAGCACAAAGCCGATTCCAGACGCAATTATGCCGAGGCATAGTTGATCGGTCAACAATACTGTTGGTCGTTTATCTTTGCTTGAACGTATATAATTATATGGGGTGATAACATATGAAAAGTGTAAACTTACAGCTTGACGAAAATAACTCGTTAGAAATAACGCAGATAGAAGAAAATTTATTTGAGGTGTGGCTTGGGATTAATGGAAGCATTAGTGTGTACTATATGACACGTGAACAGCTCCAAAATTTCGATCAGCTCGGCGCTCATATTCGCATTGAGGCTATTTTAGAGAATGACTTGTAGCCATATTTCAACTCTATTCGAAGCCTATATTAGTAGTTGATAAATGGTTTACAAGATATATTCACTTAGTATTGAAGGCCTAATGTATGTTTATGAAAATTAAGACAGATACATTATGTATTATTTCAATTTATTAAAGATTTTGTGAATTTCCTGATTATTAACAGTGAGATTTATTCAATTCATGAAGGGGAATTTTTATATTTGAGTAAAAACATACCTTTTAGTAGTACAAATAGACTAATTTTGTTATAAAAATTAAAAGGATATATGAATGCATTACTTACAAAGTATGGGTAAAATCTTTCTTGGTAGTGACAATTGTCTCTAAACAAATGTAAATAGATTGTATATACTTACAGTTAGAGGGAAGGAGGAAGTAACTTGATTCTAGTTCGAAATGATAAATTCGAAATAACCGAAGAAAATGGTAAGGTCTATATGCTTACATACAGTGCCGGTTATCCATTAAAAGAATTTGATAGTATTTTACGTAGTCATCCCCGACTTAAATTGTCAAATTTTTCAATATTAAAAAATGTCTTAGCAACAGAAAGCACAAGCCCTGTTGAAATTGGACGCTGGCTTCCAAATGTTGAAGCAGAAATTGCACGAGATAAAATGTCTGCCTCTATATTTGTATATGAAACACACGATTATATACTAAAGAATAAAGAGAAATTAACTCAGCAAATTCTGGAAACAATCGAGAGCGAAGGAATTGTTCATGGAATATTAGATTTTGATATTTCTAAAATTGATCCAGGAAAAGCATTTTTAATTGCACAAGGAACACCACCTGTAGCAGGAACAGATGCACAAATTACATACTTACCTAAACCAGAGAGAAAGCCAGTAATTCGCGAAGATGGGAAAGCTGATTATTATGACATGAATTTTATTTCTGAAATTTCAGAAGGTTCTTGGCTAGGTGAAAAAATCCCTGCGACATTAGGTAAACCAGGAAAAAATGTACTAGGTGAAATTATGGCTGCTGTACCAGGTCGTGATTTTCCTATACGATACGATAAAAAATCAGCTTATGAAGTGGAAGAGGATGGGAAAACTGTCATCCGTTCTAAAATAGCTGGTGTATTAGAAGATGTCAAAGGCATGATCGGTGTTAATAGACATTTACCGATTAATGGAGACGTTGGCGTTGAAACAGGGAATCTCGAATTTAATGGTTCTTTAAGCATTAAAGGAACAGTTACATCAGGCTATATAGTCATTGCTACTGGAGATATTTCCATCGAGGGTGCTGAAGGTGTAAGCGGTGCCAAACTTATTAAATCCATTGAAGGTGACGTTTATATTCGTGGAGGGATTTTTGGTTTAGGCTCAACTATTGTAGAGGCAGGCGGTAATATTTTCGTTAAGCATGTCAATGAAGCAAATCTAGTTGCAGCTGACAGCATTCATATAGGATTTTATTCATTAGGATCACAGCTCTCTGCGCATTCAATTTTTGTGGACGAACGAAAAGGGAAAATTATTGGGGGCCGTGCAGTAGCTAAAAATACAATCGTTACTGCCATCTCAGGAAATCGTTTAGAGCGTCGAACGGACTTAATCATTGAAAGCGTAAATAAACAGGAAAGATACGCTATTATGCAAGAGAGGGCTGCACAGCTTAAGTCGCTGCAATCAGAAATCTCTGAGCACGAAGGGAAAATTAAAAGCTTACTGCCTTTCCTTAACCAAATGTCAAAGGAACAAATAGCAACATTTGAGGAAACAAAACAAAGCTTAACAAAATTGAAAGCGGATGCAGTGACAATTGATCGTGATGTAAAGCTAATAATGGATGAAATGCGTCATGCTGGAAAAGAAGAAATTATTGTGACGAAGGAAGCTCATCCTGGTACCTATATTCAAATTGGCAAAAAATCTTCCTTATTAAGTAAGATGACAAATGGTAAATTTCTTATTGAATATGGTGAGTTAAATGTCTAGGGAATCGTTCATTCCTGTATTTGCACATCGTGGGGCTTCAGCGTATACACTTGAAAATACTTTGAAGGCTTTTGAAAAGGCTTTAGAGCTAGGGGCAGATGGGATTGAATTAGATATCCAGCTTTCAAAAGAAGGTATACCTGTTGTCTATCATGATCCACAGCTGTCAAGATTGGTTGGCATCAATAAGCATGTGAACGAATGTACGATAGAGGAGCTAGTAAGCTTTAAACTTGGGAAGCCCTGGAGGCGATTATTTTCAACTTATAAAATCCCGACGTTTGATGTAGTTTTAACTTGGGCAAATTCACAACAGCTACCCCTTAATATCGAATTAAAATCTACTATCCTTGATAATAAAAGCGCACTTATACAAATGCTTCATGGGCTTACTTTGCCAGTTGGCAGTCATTTTTCATCGTTTCACTATGAGCTTCTGGAGATTGTGAAACAATATAAGCCGGACTATGAAACAGCACTTATAGCAACTAAAAAATTAAAATGGGATTTGCTTAGTGATTATAAAGCCATTGACAGTGTTCATATGCATAAAAGGTATTATAAACCAAGATATTTAGAGGCCTGTGTAGCGAGTAAAAAAGCATGTCGTTTTTATGCAATTGATGGGGATGAAACATTTTTATTGAATCCGCATCCTTCTGTAATAGGTTGGATTACTGATTTTCCTGATAAAGTAATTGCGAAACAGCAACATTAATCATTCTGCTGAATGAAGATAAAAATAGCTATCCAATAAGTCTTTTGGACTTAAAAGGATAGCTATTTTTATTTTTTTTGGAAGCGCGGAGCCACTTTTCCATTTTTTCGATCGCGGTGGAGTAAGAATCCTGCGAAAAAGCCAAAGCCTATAACAAAAAGAATAATGCCAACGACGAATTGTAGCCATAAAAATGGGAAAGGTGAGATGAGCTTACCAAATAATGTATCACGCATAAATTTAATGCCACCTGCAGCCATAAGACCTGGAATAAGCATTACAATAAATGCAGCTAAACGAGCCATGCATGTCCCCCCTTATTCCTAATTTTAATTGTACCTGTGGATAATGGAATGTCAAGGAAGCTATGTAACTGATGTACCCAACAACTAGTAAAGTTATAATAGATTAGTTGTAACTGAATGTTTAGAAAATTCTTACTTAAACAAGAAAGTGTAATAATAGTTGATAAATTGTGAAATTGTGAGTATTGTAAAAATAAATGGAGCAATATTATCCATTGTTAAACAATTTTAAATTCTTTCAGCTGGTGTCCAAATACCAGCTGTAAGAATTTAAAGCCTCCGGCGGATGTCACGGAATCGGAAAGGAATTCAATATAGGATGTTAGCCTAAAATCATCGCATCCATGTGATAACGGCTAACTGACCTGCGTCGAGCAGGCCTAGGCACAAAGCCGATTCCAGACGCAATTATGCCGAGGCATAATTGATACACTTATTATACTGAAATGGAATGAGCATTTGGGGATGCACTTTCTAAAGCAAAGGGGCGAGTTTTCATGGAAATCTTCAAGTATATGGAAAAGTATGATTATGAACAATTGGTATTTTGCCAAGATGAAGCATCAGGGTTAAAAGCGATTATCGCTATCCATGACACAACACTTGGGCCAGCACTAGGCGGGGCACGTATGTGGACATATGCATCGGAAGAAAATGCGATCGAGGATGCATTACGTTTAGCACGAGGGATGACTTATAAAAATGCTGCAGCTGGTTTAAACCTAGGCGGAGGAAAAACGGTTATTATCGGTGACCCATTTAAAGATAAAAATGAAGAAATGTTCCGTGCACTAGGACGTTTCATCCAAGGGCTTAATGGTCGCTATATTACGGCAGAAGACGTTGGTACAACAGTGACAGATATGGACTTAATGCATGAGGAAACAAATTATGTAACGGGAATATCTCCGGCTTTTGGTTCATCAGGAAACCCTTCTCCAGTAACTGCTTACGGGGTATACCGTGGTATAAAAGCATCGGCAAAAGAAGCTTTTGGATCGGATTCACTAGAGGGGCGTACTATTTCTGTACAAGGTCTGGGCAATGTAGCCTACAAGCTTTGCGAATATTTACATAATGAAGGTGCAAAACTTGTTGTTACAGATATTAATCAAGCGGCAATTGATCGAGTTGTCAATGATTTTGGTGCGACTGCTGTGGCACCAGAGGAAATCTATTCACAGGAAGTTGATATTTTCTCACCTTGTGCATTAGGAGCGATTATAAATGATGAAACGATTCCGCAACTAAAAGCAAAGGTTGTCGCAGGTTCTGCTAATAACCAGCTACAAGATTCTCGCCATGGCGATTATTTACATGAATTAGGGATAGTGTACGCACCTGATTATGTGATTAATGCAGGTGGAGTAATAAATGTAGCTGATGAATTATATGGATATAACCGTGAGCGTGCGATGAAGCGTGTTGAAGGCATTTATGATAGTATCGAAAAAATCTTCGAGATTTCTAAACGTGATGGTATACCGACATATGTTGCAGCTAATCGTTTAGCAGAAGAACGTATCGCTCGAGTATCGAAGTCTCGTAGCCAATTCTTAAAAAATGAAAAAAATATTTTACACGGTCGTTAAATACCGTTTAAGTTTAAAGAAGTCGCATTGTCGACTTCTTCTAACTTTATAGTAGCTTAATAGTTTAAATGAATTAAAACTGCAAGGACAGATCATTTATCTTACGTACCAAAGGAACAAGATGCTTTAGCATTTTTTTCATAAGGGGGAATCCATATGGCTCAAAATTATGATGTTGTCATTTTAGGCGGAGGTACAGGTGGCTATGTTGCAGCAATTCGAGCTGCACAGCTGGGCTTAAAAACAGCTATTGTTGAACGTGAGCGCCTAGGTGGAACATGCTTGCATAAAGGCTGTATACCGAGTAAGGCTTTACTTAGAAGTGCAGAAGTGTATCGTATGGCAAATAAAACAGCTGCTGAATACGGTGTTGATATTGAAGGTGTTACATTACAATTCGACAAAGTGCAGGCAAGAAAGCAAGCGATTGTTGAGCAATTGGGCCAAGGTGTGAATACACTGATGAAAAAGGGCAAAATAGACGTTTATCAGGGGACAGGGCGAATTTTAGGACCTTCCATTTTCTCACCAATGCCTGGCACTATTTCAGTTGAAATGAATAATGGCGATGAAAATGAAATGCTAGTTCCAACAAATGTGGTCATTGCCACCGGATCAAAGCCAAGAGGAATGGCCGGACTAACGGTTGATGGTAAATATGTGATGAACTCTGATCATGCACTGGAAATGGAAAATCTGCCAAAGTCTTTATTAATTGTTGGCGGGGGAGTAATTGGAATTGAATGGGCCTCTATGCTTTGTGATTTTGGGGTTTACGTAACGGTCATTGAATATGGGCCATCCATTTTACCTGCCGAGGATACGGACATTGTAAAAGAAGTAACAAAGCAACTTGAAAAAAGAGGCGTCCGCATTGTGACTAACGCCCGCTTAGTTGCGGAGACCTTTAAAATTGAAAATGATAACGTTTTCATTTCTGCGAAAGTCGATGATAAGGATGAATTATTTGAGGCTGATAAAGTATTGCTTTGTGTTGGACGTGAGGCAAATACACAAGGTATTGGATTAGAAAATACTGATATAGAAGTTGAAAATGGGTTTATCAAAGTCAATGATTCGTATCAAACGAAGGAATCACATATGTATGCCATAGGGGATGTTATCGGTGGCTTACAATTAGCTCATGTTGCTTCACATGAAGGGGTATCTGCGATTGAGCATATTGCGATGGGGAAAACAGAGACGCTTGATGTTCTAAATATACCAAAATGCGTTTATTCTTACCCTGAGGTTGCAAGTATTGGTTTAACAGAGAGGGCTGCTCGAGAGCGAGGTTATTCATTAAAAGTCGGTAAGTTTCCATTCAAGGCGATTGGAAAAGCGCTAGTTAATGGAGAGACAGATGGCTTTGTGAAAATGATTGCCGATGAAGAAACGAATGATATTTTAGGTATTCATATGGTAGGACCACATGTGACAGATTTAATTGGAGAAGCATCACTTGCTAAATTATTGGATGCAACGCCTTGGGAAATTAGTCAGGCCATTCATCCACATCCGTCACTAAATGAGGTACTAGCGGAATCAGCGTTAGCAGTGGAAAATCGCGCAATTCATTTTTAATTTCTCTTTTGGTAGCGAAAGTGAAACGTCGGGAAGGGGTGTTCGTATGCAAGGTGTTCAAATTAAGCATGAGGATTTAGGTTTATCAAAAGAAGATGTACTTGCAATGTTCGAAACGATGTTAATGGCGAGAAGACTAGATGAACGTATGTGGTTATTAAACCGTTCTGGTAAAATTCCATTTGTTATTTCTTGTCAGGGACAGGAGGCAGCACAAGTAGGGGCAGCCTTTGCTCTTGATCATAATAGAGATTATATTGCACCTTATTATCGAGATATGGGAGTTGTTTTACATTTGGGCATGACACCAAGAGAATTGATGTTATCCGCATTTGCTAAAGCAGAGGATCCAAACTCGGGTGGGCGTCAAATGCCAGGTCACTTTGGACATAAGAAAAATCGTATTCTAACAGGCTCTTCGCCAGTTACTACACAAGTTCCACACGCGGTGGGAGTAGCTCTAGCAGGTCGTCTACAAAAAGAAGATTTTATTACTTTTGTTACGCTTGGTGAAGGCTCTTCTAACCAAGGGGATTTCCATGAAGGTGCGAACTTCGCAGGAGTGCATAAGCTGCCAGTAATTATAATGGTTGAAAATAATCAATATGCAATCTCTGTGCCTGTAGAACGTCAATTAGGCTGTGCAAAAGTATCAGATCGTGGTATTGGCTATGGTATGCCGGGTGTTACTGTTGATGGAAAATGTCCGTTACAAGTCTATAAAGTTGTGAAAGAAGCAGCTGATCGCGCACGTAATGGTGAAGGTCCAAGTTTAATTGAAACAGTGACGTATCGCTTAACGGCTCACTCTTCGGATGATGATGATCGTCAATATCGAACTGCAGAGGATATAGCAGAAGGAAAGGCAAAGGATCCAATTCTGTTGTTTGAAAAGTACCTAACGGATGCAGGAGTTATGACAGAAAAACTACGTGCTGAAATAGAAGAACGTGTCATGGCAGAGGTGAATGAAGCAACAGATTATGCAGAAGCTGCTCCGTATGCAACGCCAGAGCATGCTTTGAAATACGTGTATGCACCAGTGGACGGGGGTGATGTGTAATGGCAGTGATGTCTTATATTGATGCGATTACATTAGCGATGAAGGAAGAGATGGAACGTGATGAGCGTGTTTTCATTTTAGGAGAGGACGTTGGTCGCAAAGGTGGGGTTTTCAAAGCAACAGCGGGTCTATACGAGCAATTTGGTGAACATCGTGTACTTGACACGCCTCTTGCTGAGAGTGCGATTGCAGGTGTTGGTATTGGTGCTGCGATGTATGGGATGCGCCCGATTGCCGAGATGCAATTCGCTGATTTCATCATGCCTGCCGTTAATCAAATTGTTTCTGAAGCAGCAAAAATCCGCTATCGTTCAAATAATGACTGGTCTTGCCCAATGGTTATACGCGCACCATTTGGTGGCGGTATTCACGGAGCGCTTTATCATTCGCAGTCTGTAGAGGCACTTTTTGCCGGAACACCAGGCTTGAAAATTGTTATACCATCAACACCGTATGATGCAAAAGGCTTGCTAAAAGCAGCAATCCGTGATGAGGATCCAGTACTGTTTTTTGAGCATAAGCGTGCATATCGACTCATTAAAGGTGAAGTCCCTGTAGACGATTATACATTGCCGATTGGTAAGGCAGATGTTAAGCGTGAAGGGGAAGATGTTACTGTCATTACGTATGGTTTAGCTGTCCATTTTGCATTACAGGCGGCAGAGCGCCTAGCAGCAGATGGTATTTCAGTGCATATTCTTGACCTACGCACGGTATATCCACTTGATAAAGAAGCAATCATTGAGGCAGCCAGTAAAACAGGTAAAGTTTTACTTGTTACAGAGGATAATAAAGAAGGTAGTATTATGAGTGAGGTTGCAGCAATTATTGCAGAGCATTGTTTATTTGAGCTCGATGCACCAATTCAGCGACTTGCAGGACCAGATGTTCCAGCTATGCCGTATGCACCAACGATGGAAAAATATTTTATGATCAACCCTGATAAAGTAGAGCGTGCGATGCGAGAACTTGCAGCATTCTAATATAGAAGAGCCTATTTCTGAATAGGTGTATTGGGAGTTTTTTCAACGAGTGAAAAGAAATATTAATCACGGACGGATCAACAGATGATAGTAATTCGATAGAGATAATTACACCTAGGCATAATTGATGGGAGGAATAGATAATGGCTATTCAAAATATTACAATGCCACAGCTCGGTGAAAGTGTAACAGAAGGTACGATTGAAAAATGGCTTGTTAAGCCAGGTGATACGGTAAAAAAATATGATCCATTAGCAGAAGTTGTAACAGATAAAGTAAATGCAGAAATCCCGTCTTCTTTTGAAGGAGTCATTACAGAACTACTTGCAGAGGAAGGGCAAACGTTACCAGTTGGTGCAGTCGTTTGTTCCGTTGAAATAACAGGTGACAGTGAGTTACCTCCTCCTCCTCCTCCGAAAAAATCAGCGGTTAGTACGGCAATTTTAAATGCAGGTGTACAAAAGAAACAGGAGACTCAGCAGCCAACTACAGCTACAAGAGCAACGCAAAAAACAGTTCGACAAGATAAAGTGCGTTATTCACCAGCTGTTCTTCGACTTGCGCAAGAGTATGAAATTGCTCTTGATCAAATCACGGGTACAGGTGAAGGGGGACGTATTACAAGAAAAGATCTTATGAAACTGATTGAAGTAGGAAATGTGCCAACTGCTATGGAGGAAGCACCGCCTGCTGTCGATATAGCCGTTCCACAGTCAGCACCTGTTGCAGCATTTACATCACAGGAGAATTCTAAACCAGTCAAATCTGTACAACCAATTCAAGCAGGCGATATTGAAATACCAGTAACGAAGGTGCGCCGTGCTATCGCCAATAATATGGTACGGAGCGTTCATGAAGTGCCACATGCATGGATGATGATGGAAGTAGATGTTACAGATTTAGTAGCATATCGTGATGACATCAAGACAGGGTTTAAGCAAAAAGAAGGCTTTAATATTACGTATTTTGCTTTCTTCGTAAAAGCAGTTGCTCAAGCTCTAAAGGAATTCCCGATGATGAATTCCATGTGGGCAGAAGACAAAATTATTCAAAAGCATGACATAAATATTTCCATTGCGGTCGCAACAGATGATGCACTATTTGTTCCTGTTATAAAACACGCTGATGAAAAATCAATTAAAGGAATTGCCAAGGAAATTCATGAGCTTGCAGTGAAAGTTCGTGCCGGAAAACTATCGATGGATGATATACAAGGTGGTACATTTACGGTTAATAATACGGGTGCATTCGGCTCTGTACAGTCGATGGGCATCATTAATTACCCGCAAGCGGCCATTCTTCAAGTGGAAAGTATTGTAAAAAAACCGGTTGTTTTACCTGGCGGAATCTTCGCTGCACGAGATATTGTGAATTTATGTTTATCTTTAGATCATCGCGTTCTTGATGGACTTGTCTGTGGTAAATTCCTAAATAGAGTAAAAGAAATACTCGAAAATACAAATAAATCTTCAACGTCAGTCTACTGATGACTCCTCGGAAACCTGTTATATAACGGTTTCCGATTTTTTTTTCCTTTTCGAGTCGCAATTTGTCATGTAGAATAACAAATAGAAACTACTAAGGGGGGAAGCTGATTAAGCGTCCGCATGTCAAACAACATGAAAAATATTGAATTTGAAAAGCCGTCCTATTCAGAATGGCAAGATGCAGCAATCAAGGCTTTAAAAGGGAAACCATTCGAGTCTCTTTTAACGAAAACGAGTGAAGGTATTACATTAGAACCTCTTTACACCCAAGAAAGTTTAGTAGCAAAACTTGGTGAAGAACTTGATAAACAAGTTGCTACAATCCGTTCCCTACAAAATAACGAAGCATTTCGAGTGGCACAGCAAATATATGCTGATACAAGCGAGGCATTTTTTGCGCAGCTTGATGATAGCTTAGCTCGAGGCAATGAAGTAGTAACAATTGATAGCCGTATGAAATTTGAATGGACTGAAGAAGTATTGGCACAATTAGCGACTTATTTCTCTGAATATTCGTTTAAAATTACGGTTGAAAATTCAAATGACCCATTATTAGCAGTGTTCGACAAAATAGCAGTTAATCAGCGAGAAACTGTAAAAGGTTTCATCGTATCGAAAGACCCGATCTCTTTAAATGAATACCCGAGCGTGCGCTCAGTCGGTGCGGACACGACGGCTTATCATAATGAAGGAGCAAATGCTGTGCAAGAGTTAGCATATGCACTAGCATTAGCCGCAAAATACGCAAATCAAGAAGAAAGCTTTGATGCGTTCGCGAAGAAATTTTATGTATTCTTTGCAGTGGATACACAGTTCTTTACAGAGATTGCAAAACTCCGTGCTTTTAAAGTACTTTGGAAAGCGCTCTCATCCGCTTATGGAGTATCTAATTGCGTAAAAGTTCCAACTATCGCCGAAACATCGTTAAGAAGCTTCTCAAAGCTGGATGTTTATGTAAACTTATTACGTTCTGCGAATGAAGCTCTTTCTGGCTTAATTGGTGGTGCGGATGTCTTTACAGTTCACCCTCATGATGCAATAACGAAACCAACCGATCAATCGGTTCGTATTGCACGTAATGTATCGTTAATCTTAAAAGAAGAAACAAATGTTTTAAAAGTTATAGACCCAGCTGGTGGCTCTTACTTTATTGAGTCATTAACAGCAGATTTTGTGAAAGAAGCTTGGGCATTATTCTTAGAAATTGAAGCGGCTGGAGGCATCGATGCTTATACTGCATCTGGAAAGCTTGCGCAGGAACTAGAAAAATCCTATCAAGCTCGTATCAAAGCAGTACAAACGCGTAAGCAATCATTGATCGGTACAAATATTTATGCCAATCCAGCAGATGTGCTTGAAAGCGCAACAAACCCAGCGTTTGCAGAAATTAAACGCATGGCTAAACCTTTTGAGCAATTACGTGCGGGAATGACAGCAGCAAATGTGAAAACAGGAATCTTAGCATTAGGTACACTAAAAAGTTCAAAACCACGTGCTGATTTCGTATCAGGTTTCTTAAATACGGTAGGTCTAGTACCAGAAAAAAGTGAACCAATTGCTGCAGCTGAAGAAGCATTAGCTTGGTTAAACGCTACAGAAGCAACATACGTGGTCATTGCAGGTAATGATGACGATACAAAAGAATTAGTACCAGCCATTTTAGCTGGCAAACCAGCAAACGTAATTGTTGACGTTGCAGGTAAATTTAAAGACGAAGAAGAAGCTTGGTTAGCAAATGGCTTAAACGGCTTTATTTTCGCAGGACAGAACATCATCGAAAAATTAAACTCAGTGTTCGCTAGCATGAAGGAGGTCCAACGATGAGCAAGCCAAATTTTAGTGCGGTTGAAATCGAAAAAGTTTTAGCAGCAGAAGCTCCTCAAGCGTCAGAAGAAAAATTCATGACAAATGAAGGGATCGAAATAAAAGATGTATACACTAAAGAAGATATTAAAGAGGCAAAACATTTAAATGATGTAGCTGGTATTGCGCCAAACACACGCGGTCCATACCCTACTATGTATGTAGCTCGTCCTTGGACTGTTCGCCAATATGCTGGTTTCTCAACAGCTGAAGAATCAAATGCATTCTACAAACGTAATCTAGCAATGGGTCAAAAAGGTCTTTCCGTTGCTTTTGACTTAGCCACTCACCGTGGCTATGACTCAGATCATCCACGTGTAACGGGGGATGTTGGTAAAGCTGGAGTAGCGATTGACTCTGTAGAAGATATGAAAATTTTATTTGACCAAATTCCTTTGGATCAAATGTCAGTTTCTATGACAATGAATGGTGCTGTATTACCAGTTCTTGCATTCTATATCGTTGCTGCTGAAGAGCAAGGCGTTACACCAGAGCAATTAGCGGGTACGATTCAAAACGATATTTTAAAAGAATACATGGTTCGTAACACATATATTTATCCACCAGCAATGTCGATGAAAATTATTGCAGACATTTTTGAATATACAGCGAAATATATGCCGAAATTTAACTCCATTTCGATCTCTGGTTACCATATTCAAGAAGCGGGAGCAACAAATGACATCGAGCTTGCTTATACACTAGCAGATGGTCTTGAATATGTGCGTACAGGGCTAAAAGCTGGAATCGATATTGATGCCTTTGCACCGCGTTTATCATTCTTCTGGGCAATCGGTATGAACTATTACATGGAAGTTGCAAAAATGCGTGCTGCACGCCGAATTTGGGCGCAAATGATGTCAACATTTAATCCGAAAAACCCTAAGACATTAGCACTTCGTACACACTCACAAACATCTGGTTGGTCTTTAACAGAGCAAGATCCATTTAACAATGTGGCACGTACATTAATTGAAGCTAATGCATCTTCAATGGGGCATACGCAATCTCTGCATACAAATGCACTCGACGAAGCGATTGCTCTACCAACTGATTTCTCTGCACGTATTGCACGTAATACACAGCTGTTCCTACAAGAAGAAACGGCGATGACGAAGGTCATTGATCCGTGGGGCGGTTCGTACTATGTGGAGAAATTAACAGATGAAATTACAAAATCTGCGTGGACATTAATTGAAGAAATCGAAGAACTTGGCGGTATGGCAAAAGCGATCGAAACAGGTCTTCCGAAAATGAAAGTAGAGGAAGCTGCGGCAAAACGTCAAGCGAAAATCGACTCTAAAACAGAAACGATCGTTGGTGTAAACAAATATCGTTTAGAAAAAGAAGAACCTATCGACATTCTTGATATTGATAATACATTAGTTCGTCAAAAGCAAATTGAACGTTTAGAAGCAATGAAAGCAGCTCGTGATGAAGCAGAAGTACAAAAACATCTAGCTCGATTAACGAAAGCGGCGCAAGATGGTGAAGAAAACTTATTAGCAATAGCTGTCGATGCGGCGCGTGTTCGTGCTTCTTTAGGTGAAATTTCTGATGCAATCGAAGTTGTTTCAGGTCGCCATAAGGCAGTAATTCGTTCAATCTCTGGCGTTTACTCAGCAAACTTCTCAGATGAAGAGCAAATTGCTGAAATGAAACAAATGACAGAGGAATTCCTTGAAAACGAAGGGCGTCGCCCACGTATTTTAGTAGCGAAAATGGGACAAGATGGACATGACCGTGGTGCGAAGGTTGTGGCAACTGGGTATGCTGACTTAGGCTTTGACGTAGATATTTCACCACTATTTATGACACCTGCTGAAGCAGCTCAAATGGCTGTGGAAAACGATGTTCATGTCATTGGTGTATCTTCATTAGCTGCTGGTCATAAAACGCTAGTTCCTGAATTAGTAGCAGAGTTAGAAAAACTAGGCCGAGAAGATATCATTATTATTGTTGGAGGCGTTATTCCAGCACAAGATTATGAATTCCTTTATGAAGCTGGCGCAGTAGCGATTTTTGGACCTGGTACAGTTATTCCTGTATCGGCGCAAAAGATTATTGAAGAGATTTATAAACGTTTAGGTTATGAGGAAGTGTCTGAATAATGGACAAAAACAAAGGAATGCCTGAAAGTGCGCTATTTGTTATGGACGGCGTAGAGGCAACTCACGACGGAATGCAATATGGTACACCGAAAAAATTCCGAAAGAAAAAAGCAGACAATGTAAACATACAGGAGCTTGCACGAGAAGTACGTGCAAGCTCTCGTACACACTTGTCAAAAGCTATTACACTCATTGAAAGTTCAAATGCAACACATAAAGTGCAAGCACAAGAACTCTTACAAGAGCTTCTACCGCATACAGGAAATAGTGTTCGTATTGGGATCACAGGCGTTCCTGGTGCGGGAAAGAGTTCGTTTATTGAGGCTTTCGGAACGATGCTTTGTGAGATGGGGAAGAAAGTGGCAGTCCTTGCGATTGATCCAAGCTCTTCTTTATCGGGAGGAAGTATATTAGGCGATAAAACTCGAATGGAGGAGCTCGTGAAAAAGCCTAATGCATTTGTTCGCCCCTCTCCATCAGCTGGTACCCTAGGGGGTGTTCATAAAAAGACACGTGAGACGATGCTTATTTGTGAAGCGGCTGGCTACGATGTCATTTTAATAGAAACAGTCGGAGTTGGACAAAGTGAAACGTATGTCCGCGGTATGGTTGATTTCTTCTTGCTGTTAGTTTTAACAGGTGCCGGGGACGAGCTACAAGGCATGAAAAAGGGCATTATGGAGTTAGCGGATGCCATTGTTGTTCATAAGGCTGATGGTGATAATGTTCGTCTAGCTAAAAAAACGGTATCTGAGTATAAGCAAATTCTACATTTCTTACAGCCTGCAACCCCAGGGTGGATGTCCACAGCAATGCCGGTAAGCTCATGGGAAAAACGTGGTCTCGACAAAGTCTGGAGTACAATAGGGGAGTTCAGACAAATCGTTGAGGCAAATAATTACTGGTCAATCAGACGCCAAAATCAGACGAGAGATTGGTTCCAATCGATGATTACCGACCATTTAATCGATATGTTTTATGGTAATCCAGAACGTAAAGCACAGGTACAACTTTTAGAACGTCAAATTTTAAATGGACAGTTGACAGTTACACAAGGTGTAGATCGTTTGTTTAGCGATGAACAATCACAGAAATAATGAACCTTTATATGAGCAACTAGGTGCACAAATTCGTCACTAACTGCTATGATAGGAGATGTATGTGCGTCGACTATCTAAAGCTAGTAAGTTTCACTTCTTTCAGATGAAAGAAGTGAAAGTTTCCGGACGTAATTATGCCGGGCTTGATTGATGATGACGCGAACTTGAAAGGAGCTTATCGCTATATGAATATGGATTACGATTTATTTATGCAAGAAATTTTAAAAACAGCACGTGCAGAAATTGAGGGTGCTGGTTATGAGCAGCTTCGCACGCCAGAAGCTGTTGAAGAGGCGTTTGCTCGTCCAGGTACAACATTAGTCATGGTAAACTCAGTATGTGGCTGTGCAGGCGGTATCGCACGTCCAGCAGCAGCACAATGCGTACATTACGATAAACGTCCAGACCATCTTGTAACGGTATTTGCTGGTCAAGATAAAGAAGCAACTGCAGCTGCTCGTTATCACTTCGGTGAAGATCATTTACCATCCTCTCCATCATTTGTGTTATTAAAGGATGGACAAGTAGTAGCAGAAGTTGGACGCTATGAAATTGAGGGACATGACCCAATGTCAGTAGTAACAAACCTACAAGCAAACTTTGAGGAATACTGCGACGAACTTTAATTTTATTCATAAGAGTTAAAAGAGGAGCTATTAGTAAGCCCCGCAGCTACAAAAACATCTGCGGAGGCTTACTGCTTAGCCATGATAGTTGATCCCCGATTAGCATGACTCCATAGAAAACCTTCTTTTAAATTCAATATACTAGTCAATTGACATTCGAAATATTTGTAATATTGGCTAAATGATTCACCTAAAGTTCGAAATGAATAAAATTAACAGGTGTGTTGATTAGAAATATTGGGCATTATTGTGGTAAAACCCATTGTTTTTCTAAAACTATATATTGCGCTCATCACCAAAAGTTGTGGATGACATTTGTTAAAACCTATTCAATGAATATTAGTTGATTGGAGTGGAGGCTAGACGCCCCCAGGAAAGCGCCCGGCCGGAACGGAAATCAACCCCCGTTATGGTGATGTGCCTATGTTTGTAGCGATATATAGCCTTCAACACCTATGTCAAATTAGAGTACTGAAAGATAGGAGGCAGTCGACTTGAAGAAGTTTTCAATCGGCTATCGTACATTAAAAACGGCATTTGGCGCAGCAATCGCTATCGCCATTGCCCAATACTTTGAATTAGCTTCTTATGCATCTGCTGGTATTCTAACAATATTATGTGTACAGCCAACGAAGAAGAAATCTCTTCATGCTGCTTATACACGATTCGTCGCAAGTATTATCGGTATGCTTTATGCATTTTTGAGCTTTGAGCTATTTTCCTATCATCCGCTTACATTAGCAGGTATGCTGATCGTTTTCATACCAACAATTGTGTCATTGAAGGTTGCAGACGGCTTTGTCTCTAGTGCAGTAATTATTATGCATATTTATGCAGCTAAAAGCTTTTCATTGGCACTAGTTTCTAATGAATTCGCATTAATGGCAATTGGTTATGGTACGGGAATAGCTATAAATATGTATATGCCAGACATTCAAAAGGAATTAAATTACTATCGAGTTAAAATTGAGGAACTTTACAGTAAGATTTTTTTAGAAATTGCCAACTACTTAAGAGAAGGCGATACATTGTGGGATGGGCAGGAAATTATTGATGCGATTAAAGCATTAAATAGTGCAAAATCCCTAGCGTTTAAAGATGTTGAAAATCATTTTACGAGGCGTGAAAATGACTACTACGTGTATTTTGATATGCGTGAACAGCAGCTAGAAATTATCGATAGGGTTCTTCCAAAAATAACGGCACTTCCTGTTATAGTACAAGAGGCAGTAATCGTCGCTGATTTTTTACAAGACCTCGGTAAGCATGTTCATTCAGGAAATACGGCTAGTCATTTTAGGGAGAAGTTAGAGCAAGTAAAACTAGATTTCGCCCAATTACCTTTGCCGAAAAATCATGAGCAATTTTTAGCACAAGCGGCTCTCTATCAATTTATTGAGGAAATGGATCGATATTTAGAAATTAAGCAATCTTTCAAGGGGTTAAAGGTAAAGAAAGAGCGCCCGCAGTAATGCGGACGCCTAGCTTTTCATTACACTAGCATTGATAAGCCGAATGCTAGAGTTGAAATTACCATGATTACGACCATCGTATAAACGACGAATTTTTGAAATTTTTTATTACTCATATGCTCGTTCGCTCCTTCTTTTCTTATAAATAGTTTAGCAAATCTGAAAAATTTCTCAAGTAGTAGAGTTTTGACGAAAAAGTCTGTAAAATAGATTATGTACCATAACAGAAGGAGATGTCACCATGGAGAGAGTAGATCATATTGGGATTGCAGTCCGCGATCTTAATGAACGCATTACATATTATACAGAAACTTTAGGCTTAAAGCTGCTGAAAGTGGAAGAAGTAGAATCTCAACAGGTTCGTGTTGCATTCATTGATGCGGGTAATGTGAAAATTGAGTTATTAGAACCGATGAGTGAAAAAAGTACTATTCACGGATACATCGAAAAACGTGGAGAAGGTATTCACCATGTAGCTTTCGGTGTAACAGGTATTCGTGAGCGTATGGCTGAGCTTCGTGAAAAAGGCGTCCGTCTTTTATCTGAAGAGCCAGGACCAGGTGCTGGTGGTGCAGAAGTTGCTTTCATGCATCCGAAATCATCTTTCGGTGTGTTATATGAATTATGCGATAAAAGTGGAAAAGGGGATAAGTGATCAATATGGATATGTTCGACAAAATTAATGACTTGTATGACCGTAAGACAGTAATTGAACTTGGTGGCGGCTATGAGCGCATCGAGAAGCAACATGATAAAGGCAAATTAACTGCTCGTGAGCGTATTGAATTATTACTAGACGAAGGTACATTTTTCGAGATCAACCCATTCATTACACACCGTACAGTAGACTTTGGCATGGACAAGATGGAAGGTCCTGGTGATGGTGTAGTAACTGGTTTCGGTAAAATTAATGGACGTCCAGTATACTTATTCTCTCAAGATTTCACAGTATTTGGTGGAGCACTTGGTGAAATGCACGCAAAAAAAATGGCAACAGTGATGGATCTAGCTGCAAAAAATGGTACACCATTTATCGGTATTAATGATTCAGGTGGCGCTCGTATTCAAGAGGGTGTACTTTCACTTGATGGTTATGGTCATATTTTCTATCGTAATGCAATCTACTCTGGGGTAATTCCTCAAATTTCAGTTATCATGGGACCATGTGCTGGTGGGGCGGTATATTCTCCAGCAATTACAGACTTCATTCTAATGGTTGATAAAACATCTCAAATGTTTATTACAGGACCGAAAGTTATTGAAACAGTAACAGGTGAAAAAATCTCTGCTGAAGATTTAGGTGGTTCAAAAGTAAATAACGCTGTAAGTGGTAATGCACACTTCCGCGCACCATCTGAAGAAGAAGCTATTGATCAAATTAAGAAACTATTAAGCTACTTACCACAAAATAATAAAGAAAAAGCTCCTCGTCAGGCACGTCCTGAGGGTGATGACTATCGTCCGGAAATCGTGGATGCTGTACCGATCGAAACAACTCGTCCTTATGATGTACGTAAAGTAGTCGAGCAAATAGTGGACGAAGGTTCATTTATGGAAGTTCATGCAGAATTTGCGAAAAATGTAGTAGTTGGTTTTGCGCGTATTGCTGGTGAATCAGTTGGTCTTGTATGTAACCAACCTAAAGTATTAGCTGGTGGGTTAGATATTGACTCTTCAGACAAAGCTGCTCGTTTCATTCGTACTTGTGATGCTTACAATATACCAATCATCACATTTGAAGACGTTTCTGGTTTCTTCCCAGGCGTTAAACAAGAGCATGGCGGTATCATTCGTCACGGAGCAAAAATCCTTTATGCATACTCAGAAGCAACTGTACCAAAAATTACAGTGATTCTGCGTAAAGCATATGGTGGTGCGTACGTTGCCCTAAACTCTAAATCAATTGGAGCAGACTTAGTATTTGCTTGGCCTAACGCAGAAATTGCGGTTATGGGTGCAGCAGGTGCAGCTAACATTATCTTCGCGCGTGAAATTGCAAAATCAGAAGATCCAGAAGCAACACGTGCAGCGAAAATTGAAGAATATAAAGAAAAATTCGCAAACCCATACGTGGCAGCATCTCGCGGTATGGTAGACGATGTTATCGACCCACGTGATACACGTATTAAGCTAATTCAAGGGCTAGATATGTTATCGAACAAACATGAAACACGTCCAGAGAAAAAGCACGGAAACATTCCTCTATAAAAATTGTACAAGCCTAGTATCCATGAGGATTACTAGGCTTTTCTTTTTGACTTGAACTAACGTAAGAGAATAAAAGTTTTAACTTCTTTCAGCGAGTGTTCAAACATCGGCTGAAATAGAGGAACTCAGGCTAAGAACTTCACTCCTTTTGAAAACGCCTGAGTAACCAACATAATGCATAGGCATAATTGATTAGAAAAAATGACAGATAATTGAAACATATCCACGTTTCATCCGTACATATATGTAAGAGGAGTTGAGATAAATGGAATGGAAACAATTACAAAAAGAGCAAGAAATGATTCATGCACAATTAAGAACTGCTAGTAGGTTAAGTGAACAAAAGGATTTAATTGAAAAGCAAATCGAGCGTGCACAACAGGAAATTTACAAACATTCTACAGCACTCAATCAAATTCGTTTGAAACTCGATAAGTTAGAAGGTTTTTCTTTTATGAATATGATTCGTACGTGGACAGGGCAACAAGATGAGCTGCGTACTGAAAAAATTGATGAAGCAGCTATTCTTGAATTAAAAATAAATGAAGCAAAGAAGATGGAACTTGATCTGACAGATGATTTAGGGCAAATAAACACTAAACTTACTCAAATAAATGAACAAGAGTTGCAAGGAGCTTTAAGCCAATTAAATGCTAAAAAGAAAGGCTACTTCCAAATACATGAACCTGAACAGGCAAAAAGGCTTGAACAATTAGCGCATGAAGAAATGTTAACGAAACAACTTATAATAGAGATAGAGGAAGCAGAAGAAGCTGGTGAAGGAGCACTTACTAAGCTTGGACAAGCTGCAGAGTCCTTGCATTCTGCAAGTGGTTACTCAGCGTGGGATACGTTTTTTGGTGGGGGTCTCATTGCTACACATTTAAAGCATGATGCACTTGATGAGTCCGAAAATTATCTTCATAATGCTCAAATTGCATTACAGCGCTTCCAAAACGAACTACTGGATGTACAAGATATGTCAACGAAATCGTTAGCAGTTGAAACAGATGGATTTGTAAAATTTGCGGACTATTTCTTTGATGATATTTTTTCAGCTTGGTCTGTTCACTCTAAAATATCTACCGCAAGAGAGCAGGTTTCTCGTGTACAAGATGATGTACATAATACGATCTTGCGTCTACAGGATAAACATAATAAGGCAGATGACTATTTGCAGTCTCTACATAAAGAAAAAGAAGCGATCTTTCAAAATGTAGATATAAAGTAATCTGTGAAAAGAATTCCCTGTAACGGTAAATTAGTAATAATATAAACGACAAAAAAACGCTCAGATTACTGAGCGTTTTTTTTGTAAATCCCACGTTTGATTGAGGAAGGTTATTAAGTATTACCTAAGTATTCTGCAAAATGTAAAAATCCAAATTTCCTCACAAGATAGTTTCTTAATTCGCCCTGAGTAGCTTTTTCAATTGGAGGATTTGTTAGACTGTATGCTTTGGCATTTAATTCGGCAAATTTCTCTTTATCTACTTCATTATGATTTTTATCTTCAATAATTCCTGAAGAAATTGCGGCTTTTGGATAACCCATAAAAAATATATGTGTTCTTAATGCTATACTTGGTGTTGAATGCAATAATATAATGACAACCAACATAGAAACAATAATTATAATTTTTTTCTTCAAGTCACCACTCTCCCCCAAATTGACGTTAATTATCTATAAAATATTTTAACATAAATTTTCCAATTGTATTCAAAAAGGTAGTTCGCTTATAAAAGCATTTTTACCCGTCAATAATTTGCGAACTGAATTGCAGAGGATAATTGTAGCCATCAATTGAAAAACAATGTAATCGTTTTATTTTACCAAACGCAGCAGTATGCTAAAATATAGAAGATAACTATGACGTGGATAAACACGTAAACTAAGGGAGTCCTACAACATGACAAGTCGTTTAGTAGAAGAGTTTTTTGAGCTCGTACAAATCGATTCAGAAACAAAACATGAAGAAGTGATTGCGCCGGTTTTAATCGACAAATTAATAGCGCTTGGTTTTACAGTAGAACAAGATGATGCACATACTCGTAACGGGCATGGAGCAGGTAATATACTTGCTACGCTAAAGGGTTCATTAGATATCGACCCAATTTACTTTACTTCTCATATGGATACAGTTGTCCCGGGGAAAGGGATTAAACCTTCTCTGCGTGAAGACGGCTACATCGTTTCAGATGGTACAACAATTTTAGGTGCTGATGACAAAGCTGGTATCGCCACATTATTTGAAATGGCTAAACGCTTAAAAGAACAAAATATTGAACATGGTGATATTGAATTTATTATTACAGCTGGCGAGGAAAGTGGACTCGTTGGCGCTAAAGAGTTAGATCCTTCTAAAATTAAAGCGAAATACGGCTTTGCTGTAGACAGTGATGGCAAAGTAGGAGGAATTGTAACAGCGGCTCCATTCCAAGCAAAAATTTCCGTTAAAATAATTGGGAAAACAGCGCATGCTGGTGTCGCTCCTGAAAAAGGAATTTCAGCGATTACGGTTGCTTCCAAATGTATTGCACAAATGAAGCTAGGTCGATTAGATGAAGAAACAACAGCAAATATTGGTCGCTTTGAGGGTGGTCAGGCAACAAATATTGTGTGTGACGAAGTAACGATTCTAGCAGAGGCTCGTTCGATCGACAAAGCGAAGCTAGATGCCCAAACGAAGCATATGCAGGAGACGTTTGAGCAAGTCGCTGCTTCATTAGGTGCAAAGGCTGAAGTTGAAGTGAAGCTAATGTATCCTGGATTCCGTGTAACAGAATCAGATAAAGTGGTTCAAGTGGCAATGGCAGCTGTACACAACATAGATCGAACACCAAAGCTTGGTATTTCTGGCGGAGGTTCCGATGCTAATGTTATTGCGGGCTTTGGCATTCCTACAGTAAATCTTTCTGTAGGGTACGAGGACATTCATACAACAAATGAAAAAATCCCAGTCGAAGAATTAGAAAAATTAGCGGATTTACTTGTTGAAATCGTCAAAGAGTCTGCGAAAAAATAACAGCAAAAATCGAGGATGTGAACGTATGGAAAGTATAAAGGCAGTAGTTTTTGCTTGTGGTACAGAGGAATATGCAGTGCCTGTGGAACAAGCCATTTCGATTGAAAAGTTAGAGCAAGTAACACCGATTCCTCACTTGCCTAATTATCTTCTAGGCTTCACAAGAATTCGTGGCGAGCTTGTCCCTGTGCTTGATTTTGAGCGTATTCTTTATAATCGTTCTTCTAATGCAGCAACAGCACGGATTATAGTGTTGAACACGGATGTTGTGAATTATGGATTACTTGTAACAGAAGCTCGTGAAATTCTTGATTTTGATGAGTCGGTATTAAAGCAGATGGGACTTGTCAATTATTCAAAAACACGCTACTTTACAGCTGTGGCTAATCTTGAAAATCGTATGATCACATACGTTGACCCGAAGATACTTGTGAATTCATTAGAAGGTATACGTGAAATAATAAATTATTTACACAAAATGCTTGAAAATGAAAAAGAAAATGTAGAGGCATAAGTTTTTGTATAATTAAATCATTCAATACAACATTTCTTAGATAATATTTTAGACAGAATTACAAATGTGTGATTCTGTCTTTCTTTTTAAGTGGCTTCCTAATAATAAAAGGAAACTGAATACCTATGTCCAATATTAAGCTTATCATCAAAACGTGTCGTTGATTTCCGTTCCGACTGGTCGCTTTCCTTGGGACGTCCGATGGGCTGCATGACAAAACATAATTATGCATATATCATATAATAATTCGTTTTTGAGGAGGTATTTATCATATGGATTCAAAGAAAACGGAAACACCCGAAGAAAAAAGAGAGCGTTTAAAACAAAGTGAATTAAAAAACAATCCTACTGGTTCTTTAAACGATGGAATGAATAGGGGAACTAGCGGAAATTTAAATGGTTTGGGTTGGAAAGAGACGGTCGTATTAGTTTTAGTGTTATTGATAGGCTACATTACATACAAATTATTTCTCAGTTAAAGATATCGAAAGGAATCGATATCTCTAATTTTGCACTCCATAAAACTTCAATCGCTACACGTACCTCTTCACTATCATCATCATTACTTATTTCTAACATAGTAAAAATAACCTGTGTTCATATTCTCATAATTGAAAGTTACCCATAAAATTATGCGATTTACCTACAGACATATCCTTTCTAACATCGTATTATGTATGGTAATAAAAATACTGCAAAAGGCAAACTTCACCGAAAGGGAAGGACGCAAAGCCATGAGTCTAAACACTATTGTAGTGCATGATTGTCAGGTTGCCAGGTTCTGTTCTATGAGCCTCGGTAAATAGAATGGAGATGTAATATATGGTAAGTCGTTCACTAAGAGCAATCATTGCTTTGATAGTAACAATTGTAAGTACGCTAGGATTAACAATGGGAAAGGTAGACGCAATGGCCATGCAAGATAAGGCTACTTGGTTATGGGATACGGCAAAAATTGTCGAAGATGAATCAGGAGTACTCTCATTTTTAGAAAGCAAACAAGTTAATAAATTATATTTACAAATTAATAGTAATATAGCAAGTAACTATTACAAAAATTTTATTGATCAAGCAACGGCAAAAGGTATAAAAGTATATGCGTTGGATGGTTCTGCAAGTTGGGTTTCAACAGAGGGTTATAAAATGCAGGATCAGCTGTTTGATTGGCTACATACATATAATGAAAATGCAGCAGCAACAGAGCAATTTTCTGGTGTCCATCTCGATGTAGAGCCCTATTTAAATAGTGGGTGGAGCTCGAATCAAGTGAAAACGATTGAATCCTATCAAGCGCTTCTTACTAGAGCGAAAGGGGATACCGATCGATTACATTTGCCATTGGAAGTGGATATGCCATTTTGGTTTGACGAAATTACATACCAAAACCAATTTGGACAAGGGTTACTAGCTGATTGGGTGATTGACCAAGTGGAAAGTGTTTCGATAATGGCATATCGAGATGCTGCTAAAGACATTATAAATATTGTTGAACATGAAATAAACTATGCAAAAAAAGTTAAAAAATCAATTGTTATTGGTGTGGAAACAGGAGCCTCGGATGAAGGGAATAATATTACCTTCTATGATGATGGAGAAGCCTATATGAATAAACAGTTAGCACAAGTTCATCAACATTATGCCAATAAAAAAAGTTATAATGGTTTTGCCATTCATCATGTTGATAGTTGGATGAATATGCAGCCGTAAAAAATCCTCTCCAGCTTTAAGTTGGAGAGGATTTTCTTTTGGCTTATGAAAGTCGGCCGCTATAGTCTTCGAATTTAAATTCACGAATGACTTTAATGCCTTCTTCATCGTTATAAGAAACGATTGATGGAAGATTTACGCCATTAAACATATGATTTTTCACCATTGAGTAATGCGCCATATCTGTAAATACTAGACGATCGCCTGGTTGTAAAGGCTGTTCAAATGAATAATCACCAATTACATCACCAGCAAGACAAGTAAGCCCGCCTAGGCGATATGTGTAAGCTAGCTCATTTGATTGACCAGAACCAATAATCATTGGGCGGTATGGCATTTCTAGAACGTCAGGCATATGGCAAGTTGCCGATGTATCTAAAATTGCTAGGTCCATACCGTTTTTCTGTACATCAAGAACAGTTGCTACTAAATAGCCTGTATTAAGTGCAACAGCTTCGCCTGGCTCTAAGTAGACGAGAAGGTTATACTTGTCTTGGATGTAATTAATGATATTCACAAGCTTTTCTACATCATAATCCTCACGTGTAATATGGTGACCTCCACCAAAGTTTAACCATTTCATTTGATGTAAAACATCACCAAATTTTTCTTCGACAACTTGTATAATGCGCTCTAACGTATCTGAGTTTTGCTCACACATTGCATGGAAGTGTAAGCCGTCAATACCGTCAAGCTGTGACTTGTCGAAGTTGGCTAATGTTGTGCCAAGACGAGAATTCGTGTAGCAAGGGTCGTAAAGTGCTGTTTCAATTTCAGAGTACTCAGGATTGATACGAATACCGCATTCAATTGTTTTACCAGCAGATTTTACTTTGTCCTTATATTGATTCCATTGGTTAAATGAATTAAACACAATATGATCAACGTAGCCAAGAAGCTCGTCCATTTCATGTTCCACGTATGCTGGTGCATAGACATGAACTTCTTTGCCCATTTTTTCATAGCCGAGTTGAGCTTCAAATAATGAGCTAGACGTTATTCCTGCTAAATATTCGCCTACTAATGGGAACGTGGAATGCATTGAAAACCCTTTTAAGGCAAGTAAAATACGGCAACCTGTCCGATCTTGAATCGATTTTAAAAGTTCTAGATTTTTTGTTAATAATCGTTCATCCACTACGTAAGAAGGGGATGGAACTTTTGAGAAATCAATTGGCTTCATCGACTTAATTCCTTTACATCGAACTCAAGGTCAAGTAATTCTGGAGTATGGCTCTCTTGCCATGGTAGACCCCATTTATTTAGTGCATCCATGAATGGATCTGGATTGAAATCTTCGACATTCCAAACGCCAGGTTTACGCCATTGACCGTTCATCACGAGCATTGCACCAATCATTGCTGGGACACCAGTTGTATAGGAAATTGCCTGTGAACCAACCTCGTTATAGCATTCCTCGTGGTCACATACATTGTAGACATAATAAGTTTTTTCCTTACCATCTTTTAGACCACGAATAATACAACCGATGTTAGTTTTTCCTTTTGTACGTGGTCCAAGTGATGCTGGATCAGGCAGTACAGCTTTAAGGAAGTGAATTGGTTGAATCATTTGTCCTTCAAATTCAATAGGCTCGATAGAAGTCATACCAACATTCTCTAATACTTTTAAATGAGTTAAGTATTTTTCAGAGAATGTCATCCAGAAACGGATTTGCTTTAAGCCTTTAATGTTTTTAGCAAGTGATTCTAGTTCTTCATGGTATAAAAGGTAAATATCTTTTGGTCCGATTTCTGGTAAGTTATAAACCTCTTTTTTCTCAAGTGGTGCAGTTTCAACCCACTCGCCTTCTTTCCAGTAACGACCATTTGCAGTAATTTCACGAATGTTGATTTCTGGGTTGAAGTTTGTAGCGAAATGGTAACCGTGATCACCTGCATTTGCATCCACAATATCTATGTAGTGGATTTCATCAAATTCATGTTTTTGTGCATGAGCTGTGAAAACGCCCGTTACGCCTGGGTCAAAACCGCTACCAAGTAAAGCGGTTAAGCCAGCTTTTTCGAACTTCTCTTTATATGCCCATTGCCATTTATATTCAAATTTTGCCGTTTCAGGTGGCTCGTAGTTTGCAGTATCCACATAGTGTACACCCGTCGCTAAGCAAGCATCCATAATTGTTAAGTCTTGATAAGGTAGTGCTACATTAATAACAACTTCTGGTCCGAAGGCTTTAATAAGCTCAATAACCTCTTCCGTGTTGTCTGCGTCTACCTGTGCGGTATGAATCTTTGTTTTTCCGCCATCTAGTTTTTCTTTTAGAGCGTCACATTTTGAAACAGTTCTACTTGCGATACAAATCTCCTCAAATACGTCTGAATTTTGAACACACTTGTGTACCACAACACTGGCTACTCCGCCAGCTCCTATAATCAATGCTTTACCCAATTGTCTACCCCCAAATTCATATAAGTATTGTCAAACAAGCTGATTATACAGAAAATTGAATTACTACTCAATGATTCTTTTTAAATTTTCTACAAAATTTTTTATTTTTCAACAATAATTCGGTGTATTCAGAGGTGAATGCCACGAAAAAAGAAGCATTTCGTGAAAAAAAGTTCCCTAAACTACTGATGTAGAAAAGGGGAAAATCACTTTTTGTTCAACGTCAGCGTTTGGGAAAATCTGGGGTTGCTTCAAAACTGTAGTTTGAAACCACCCGAGTTATTTAGAAAATCGATTCGATATTTGTTGTTTTTCATCCCCCCATAAATAAAAAAAGATCAGTAGTAATATGCTTAAAAACCCCATTACAAGGGCATATGTGCTGAGGGCCACATCTACTTGACTTTGCATAGCGTAAATGAAAATAGCTCCTAGTGTTAACAAATTTCCAATAATAAGCGATACAAAATGAAATCGTCTATTCATAGCACAAGCCCTCCTCTATATAATTTATATGTTCTCAAAAAAAAGAAAATACACTTCAATTATCTCACAATTCAGAACTTTATCCAATGTTTTTTTATCTGAGGATTATTATCGTCACAGATGCATGAGTTAGCGGCGGAAAGACATGAGTTAGCGGAGGAAAAGCAAGGCCAAGTGGCGGAACCCCGTGCCGAGCAACGCGAGTGAAGCGGCTCATCGAACGCCCTCGAGAAAACGCCCAGTAGAAATGGAAATCAATCCTCGCTATGTGAAGAACCATATTGTGATCTGACCTTTAATATGGCTATTGATTCAGCCTTGAATTAAAAGAATTATAGAAAAATTATTTCTATTTAGTTTGTTTTAGATTTAAAGATGGTAAAATACCTATAATACTTTTCTTTTGGTGAAGGTGAGGATTTTAATAGTGATTAAACAGTTTGATGAGCAAGTCCAACAGATAAATGAATTATTTTTAAATGGTCATGTGAAAGAAAGCTATCAATTAGCCAAAGCACTGTTAGCTAATAGTGCGTTTACAGAACATGAACCTTTCCCAACAATTCAACAGCACGTCGCATTGTTGGAAGCGAACGGTTATGCAAATATGCCTATCCCTTCTGCTGAAAAAGGGAAGCAAAGTGTTGAACGAACAGATGGCTCCTATCCAGAGCGTGATGTACTCGCTGCATATATAGGTAGTGAGGATGATCAGCAATTCGGTAAAGTAGTAGATGAATTATTAGCTGGATCGGTCGAGGCGCAAGCGAATGCTTACTATACAATGGCTGAATATTTTGCTCTTGCTAAGGAGCATGATAAAGCACTTGTGCAATATGCGGAAGCGATAAAATTGCAGCCAAATAAAGCTCTTTACTGGGGAGCATTCGCACAGTTTTTGAGTCGAAATGAAGGCAGTCCGTATTTGGCACTACGCCTTATTGAAGAAGCCATTCAGTTAGATGGCATGAACCCTCGCTGGTATTTCATTCAAGGAAATATTTTTTTACAGCTAGTCGCAGCTACAAAAAATTTAAGCTATTTACCTGCTCTAGAAGAAGCATGGGAAAAGGCTAAAAAGCGTTGCTCTGCCAAGCAAGTGGCATTAAAAGTGGACATTGCGAAATCCAATGACGTGCTAGCGCAATGGAAAAAGCAAATGCTCTAAAAGAAAAACATACTAACATTAGTAGTACAAACCAAAGCTATGGTTTGTGCTACTTTTTTATTGTAGAAGTGAAGAAAGGTCGAACAGCCTGGGATCTATCTAGTATGAATCCGTATTAAAAACCGACCATTTTCGCCATTACTTTAAATAATAAAAACTAAATGGGTGGAGCCATCTCTACAGGAGTGTTTCCTTTTTGCTCATAAACGAAGAAAAAATATAAAGAATTTTCAGAATAATAAAAATAATAATAAAGTTTTAGATAAAGAGATTTCAAGCAGAAAAATATCATATAAATCAGCGAATTATCAAATTGTAGATGGTTATCATTTTACCTATATAGAAAAATATTGATTTTTGTAGAAAAAATGAGTATGAAGCAGAAAGTTATTTTGTTTGATTTCACTATTTGAAATATAATGCATTTCAAGGAGAAGAGAAGTTGTTATGATACTAATAATAAATGAAAGGGGGTGCTGTAAATGGATACAAAATTACTTAGACAAACATTTGGGAAATTTCCTACAGGAGTGACGGTAGTTACTTGGTTTGATGGCGCGAGTATTAATGGAATTACAGTGAACTCATTTACTTCCGTTTCGTTAGAGCCAGCTCTAGCACTAGTATCTATCGATAAAAAAGCAAATTCTTTATCTCAAATGAAAAACAAAGCTTTTACAATTAATATTTTGGCAGATCAACAAGAGTCTATAGCATGGCAATTTGCAGGACGAAAGCAAGAAGGGCTAGAAATTACATGGATTAAAGATGGTATAGCTCCGAAAATTGAAGGTGTGTCTGCTTTCATCGAATGTAAACCATGGAAAGAAGTAGACGCAGGAGACCATGTGTTATTTATAGGAGAAATAATAAATTTTGAACGCACTAAAAGGGAAGCGCTTACATTCTTCGAAGGCAAGATGGGCTCGACAAAACAGCTAATACAACAATAATTATTTCGGAGAGGAGGATTTTCAGTTATGGGAATCAGAACAGGACAACAATATATAGATGCATTAAAGTCAAGAAAACCGGAAGTATGGCTAAATGGTCGTTTAGTAGAGAGTGTTTACGATGAACCCTATTTTCATCAACCAATCCAAGAGATTGCAAAGTTGTATGATTTACAACATGATCTAAAATACCAAGAAGATTTAACGCATGTATGTGAAGAAACAGGTGAGCGTGTAGCAACTTCATTTCTATTTGCTAAATCTTACGAAGACATCATGAAACGTAGTAAGGCTTTTGAAGTTGTAGCTCGACAAACATATGGTTTGATGGGCAGAACGCCAGATTTTTTAAATACAGTAGTGACTTCATTAGCACAAAATTCTTGGTTCTTAGCGGAATACAACCAAGATTGGGCTAAAAATATTGAAGCTTATTATCGTCATATACGTGATAATGATGTGTTCTTAACTCATGCAATTGTGAATCCGCAAAATGATCGAAGTAAAGCATCACATCAACAGTCAGATATGTTTACGCACTTAGGTGCAGTAGAAGAACGTCCAGAGGGGTTAGTCGTCCGCGGAGCAAAAATGCTAGCAACATTAGCAGCGTTTACGGATGAAGTGATTATCTATTCATACCCAGGATTTACATCGGGAGATGAGCGTTATGCGTTAGCTTTTGCTGTACCAATTGATGTGAAAGGATTAAAAATTATTTGTCGTGAACCAGTTCAAGATGGTACACGCTCAACATTCGATCATCCGCTGGCTTCTCGCTATGAGGAAATGGATGCTCTTCTCATTTTTGAAGATGTATTAGTACCATGGGATCGGGTGTTTTTATATAACAACGTTGAAGCTGCGAACTTATTGTATCCAATGACAGGTATTGCAGAACAGCCAGCACATCAGTCAGGTGTTAGAGGATACATCAAACTTGCATTTGCTGTAGAGGTGGCTTGCAAGGTTGCTGATTCGATTGGTGTAGATCAGTTTTTAAATGTGCAACGTGACCTCGGTGAATTAGTGCAATCTGTAGAAGTCATTCGTGCATTGCTTCGAACAGCAGAGCATGAATTTACAATTACAGAGCACGGTGAAGCTCGATTAAACCCAGATGCCTTAGAAACAATTCGCGGCATGATGCCAGAAATGTATCCAAGAGCAATTGAAGTAATGCAAACAATTGGTGCAGGCGGTTTACTAATGATGCCAACTGAAGCGGATTTCCTAAATTCAGAACTCCGTCCAAGCATCGATCGCCATTATGGTGGTCGAGAAGGTGTAGATGCAGAACTAAGAATGAAAATCTTTAAGCTAGCTTGGGATCTATGTGGTGAAGGGTTTGGTATGAGAGCACTTCAATATGAACGCTATTATACAGGGGATCCTATTCGGAAACGTGCTATTTACTACAATAAATTTAAGAAAGGGTACTCATTTGATTTAGTTGATTCAATTCTTGCTAAGAAAGAAGACGTAAGAGAGAAACAAACACTTTAAATTGAACTTGGAGGTGAAGGACTTGATTTCATCGGTTAAAAAAATCACACGCATTATCGATTTATTTTCGGATGACGAACCATCTTTGAGTAATAAAGAAATTGCAGATAAGCTAAATTTACCTCCGAGTTCAGTCCATCATTTCTTAAAAACAATGTGTAAAGAAAGTATTCTCTTGCAAGGCAGTGATAAGCGTTACCGATTGGGTTGGAAAATTCTTGAGTGGAGTAACAAAGTTATGTATTCCCAAGATATTAATTTTGAAGCAGGACCCATTATAAGTAATTTGGTTGCGCGTTTTAAAGGTACTTCTCATATTGGGATGTTTGATAATGGGGAAGTTCGATTTGTATACAAGGCCATGTCTCCACATGCCGATGTAGTACCAACATTTGTCGGGATGACTCGCTATCCTGCTTATTCAACAAGCATCGGAAAAGTTTTATTAACGTATAATCCGGCATTTATGATACCGATGATGGAAAAAGGAATGTTTAAACAAACAGCCAATACCATCACTTCTGTGGAAGACTTGAAAAAGGAGCTTGAAGTGGTATACAAAAACGGCTATGCCATTAGCGATTTAGAAAATGAATCGAATACTTATGGAATTGCAGCACCTATTAAAACCTATAATGGTGAGGTTGTGGCGGCTCTTAACTTAGTAGGTGAAAAAAGTTATATGAACGGTAAGGAAAAACATGCGATTGTTCGTGAAGTAATCCGTTCAGCAGAAATGATTTCGAGACAAATAGGCTATATGACAATTAATTATTAAATCTAAAAAACAGGAGGAATTCAAATATGTCAAATTCAACGCAAGTGAGTAAATTACAAGCTCGTTCTCAAAACCTTTTAAAAATCATTGAGGAGAACAAGAACTTACTGAAACCGCCAGTGAATAATAAAGTACTATGGGAAGACTCTGAGTTTTTAATTATGTTACTTGGTGGTCCAAATGCTCGTCGTGAATTCCATGTTGACCCATCAGATGAACTATTCTATCAAATTAAGGGTTCTTGTTTTGTAGAGGTTATTAATGATGAAAATAAACGTGAAGTAATTGAAGTGAAGGAAGGCGAAATGTTCATGCTACCGTCGAACGTTCCTCATTCACCGCACCGTATAGCAGACACATATGGAATTGTCGTGGAGAGAAAGCGCAAAGAGGGCGAGTTAGAAGATTTAGTATGGCTATGCAGTGAATGCGACCATGAATTGTATCGTGTACGCATTCAAGTAACAAACATTGGTAAACAAATTGCAGAAGGTATTGATCACTTCAACTCTTCTAAGGAATTACGCCAATGTGATAGTTGTGGACATGTAATGCCTGATACGGTGAGTGAATGGCAATGCGAATAGATTTCCATACACATATTTATCCAAGAGATTTACCGAATTTTGCTATTAAGTATGATGATGAAAAGTGGCCCGTCCTAGAGCAAAAATGTTCTTGTGGAGCGGATATTATGGTAAGTGGTAAAGTGTTTAGGGAAGTGACCGATCAAGTCTGGGATGCGAAAAAGCGCATAGAGGATATGGATAATGAGGGTGTAGATATGCAGGTTATTTCACCTGTACCTGTAACATTTTCTTATTGGGCACCTATTGAACAAGCGGTAGAGCTTGCACAATTCCAAAATGATTTTATTGCAGAGGTTGTTAAAGAACATCCCAATCGTTTTATCGGCCTAGGAACTGTACCGTTGCAAGATGCAAAAGCAGCAATCGTTGAGTTAATACGGTGCAAGGAAATGGGTCTAGCTGGAATTGAGATTGGTACCAATATAAATGGAGAAAATTTAGACAGCGAGTATTTACTGCCATTTTTTGAAGCAGCAGAACAATATGAAATACCACTATTTATTCACCCTTGGGAAACCTTAGCTCAAGATAGAACACCAAGACATAACTTTTTATATACAATCGGCATGCCAAGTGAGACAGCTTTAGCGGCAGCGAGCTTAGTGTGGAGTGGCGTAATGGAAAAGTATCCGAATTTAAAGGTTTGTTTTGCACATGGCGGCGGATCATTCCCTTACATTCTTCCACGTTTAGACCAAGGGTGGGACGTTTGGCCAAACCTTAGACGTACAAAGTATCCTCCAAGCCACTATACGAAAAACTTTTACTTTGATTCATTAGTATATGAATCACAAAATCTACATTATTTAATTGAACGTTTTGGCCATGGGAAAATTATTATGGGATCTGACTATCCGTTTTTACTTAGAGAAATTAACCCTGGGAAAATTATAGATGAAACCTTGGACTTATCAGAAGAAGTACGAAAAGCAATTCTAGGTGAAAATGCTATGACATTTTTAAAGGTAGAAAGGAGCAAGGTTCTAAATGGTAAATCAAGTAAAAACGCCTGAAGAACGATTGCAAGAGCTTGGAATAGAGCTTGCTGAGCCTAGGGAAGCGGTTGGAAATTATGTTAGTTGCGTACGAACAGGAAATTTAATTTTTACATCGGGACAAGGTGTCGATCAGTATCATGGCAAATTAGGTGAAGATTTAACAGTAGAGGATGGCTATGCTGCTTGTCGCCAATCAATGATTAACCTGTTATCTGTCTTGAAATCTGAATTAGGCGATTTATCGAAAGTGAAGCGTATTGTGAAAATTTTAGGGATGGTCAATTCTACGCCTGATTTTATACAACAACCAAAAGTTATGAATGGTGCATCAGATTTACTAGTGGATGTTTTTGGAGAACGAGGTAAGCATGCTCGTTCGGCAGTTGGAATGGCCCAACTCCCTAATAATACAGCAATTGAAATAGAAATGGTTGTTGAATTTTCTGAATAATCAAAAAGCGACTTCGAGAAATAAGGTAAGAGACTTTTTTTCTTAAAGTCGCTTCATAATTGAGGGAGTGAGAAAAGTGGTGCAACATGCAACGATTAAAACGAAAAGTATCAATTGCCGTAATTTCATAAACGGTGAGTTCATTGAGGCTACAGATGGAAAAGTATTTGAAAATATAAATCCTGCGACAGAAGAAGTCATTGGATGGGTAGCAGAAGCGACTAGAGAAGATGTCGATGCAGCAGTACAGTCTGCAAAAGCTGCTTTGAAAGGCACATGGGGAAAATTCACTGTCAAAGAGCGTTCTCAACTTTTACGACGTATTGGCGACCTCATTTTAGAAAATGTTGAAGAACTCGCTGCTTTAGAGGCAACCGATACAGGCAAGCCGTATCATTTAGCTTTAGAAATGGACATTAAACGTGCGGCACATAATTTCCACTTCTTTGCGGATTATGTTACTTCACTTGGGAATGAATCTTACAACCAAGACAATATGGCACTACATTATTCAGTGACACGACCAGTAGGTGTTGTGGCCATGATAAATCCTTGGAATTTACCATTACTACTTTTAACTTGGAAATTAGCCCCTTGTCTAGCGGCAGGTAGTACCGCTGTCATGAAACCGGCTGAGCTTACACCAATGACAGCTACTCGCTTGGTTGAATTGTGTCAAGAAGCGGGGGTACCAGATGGTGTTGTCAATTTAGTTCACGGTTTTGGTGGGAATTCAGCAGGTGCATTTCTATCGGAACACCCTGATGTAGATGCTATTACATTTACGGGGGAAACCAAAACAGGTACTACTATTATGAGGGCCGCCGCTCCTACATTGAAAAAAGTCTCATTTGAATTAGGTGGCAAAAATCCAAATATTATTTTTAAAGATTCGGACCTAGATGAAGTTCTTGCGACAACGCTAAAATCGAGCTTTATGAACCAAGGGCAAGTGTGTCTCTGTGGTTCTCGTATATATGTTGAACGTGATATTTATGAAGAATTTGTAGAGAAGTTTGTAGCGCGCACAAAAGAATTAAAGATAGGGGATCCATTTGATGCAACGACAGATATTGGCTCTGTTGTAGGGAAAGAACATTATGAAAAAGTAATGGGTTACATTCAAATTGCGAGAGAAGAGGGCGGCAATATTCTTACAGGTGGTGGTCGCCCGGCTAATAGAGATAAAGGCTATTATATTGAGCCGACAATTATTACAGGTTTAACAGACCACAATCGTTGTGTACGCGAAGAAATTTTTGGCCCGGTTGTGACAGTATTGCCTTTTGATACAGAAGACGAAGTGATTGCACGTGCAAATGATACAAATTACGGCTTAGGTGCAACTATTTGGACAAATGATTTAAGACGTGCACATCGTGTTGCAGGTCAAATTGAGTCAGGAATCGTTTGGGTAAATACATGGTATTTAAGAGATCTTCGAACACCATTTGGTGGTATGAAGCACAGCGGAATAGGACGTGAAGGTGGCGCACATAGTTTTGAATTCTACTGTGAGGTCTCAAACGTAACAATTAAATTATAACATGGGGTGATAGCATGGTAGTGAATCTAATTGAATGGTCTAGCAAATTATTAGAAGCAGAAAGAACACGCATTGGAATTGCGCCAATTACTCAATCAGCTGAAGATATTTCATTGAAAGATGCTTACTCCATTCAACTTGAAATCATAAATGAGAAGTTACTGAACGGCCATAAAATTACAGGTAAAAAAATTGGTTTGACATCATTAGCAATGCAAAATCTATTAAACGTTGATGAACCGGATTATGGGCATCTTTTATCGAATATGGAAATTACAGAAGGAAAAACTGAACGAACTGCTTATTTAAAGCCAAAAGTGGAAGGTGAGATTGCATTTGTACTCAAGTCTCCTTTAAAAGGACCTAATGTGACTGTTGAGGAGGTACTAGAAGCAACAGATTATATTGTAGCTAGTCTTGAAATCGTGGATAGTCGCATCGCCAATTGGCAAATAAAATTGCTAGATACAATCGCAGATAATGCTTCCTCTGCAAAATATGTACTAGGTCAAGTGAAACGTGAGGTCTTCAATGTTGACTTACCAGCAATCGAAATGCAGCTTTATAAAAATGGAGAGTTTATGAATGAAGGTAAGGGAGAAGATGTTTTAGGTAATCCGGCAAGCTGTGTCGCATGGCTTGTGAACCGTCTAGCAGATTTCAACATTGGTGTTGAAGCAGGAGAAGTTATATTATCAGGTGCTTTATCAGCAGCATTGGATGCTGAACAGGGTGATAAGTTTACAGCAGACTTTGGTGAACTATTAGGTACAGTCGAGCTAGAGTTTGTGTAAAGGGAGGAAGCTACCATGACAAAAATTAAAGTGGGCATTATTGGATCAGGTAATATTGGTACGGATTTAATGATGAAAATTCAACGATCTCCGTACATAGAAATGTCAGTACTTATTGGTATTGATCCTGAATCAGATGGTTTAAGACTTGCACAAGAGGCGGGTTTTCAAACGATTTCCAATGGTATTGAAGGATTTCTAGAACAACCACATTTAGCTGATATTTTATTTGATGCAACATCAGCAAAAGCACATATTGCACATGTGGAAGCTTTAAAAGGTTTAAACAAAAGATTAATAGATTTGACCCCAGCGGCTGTAGGTCCATTTGTTGTACCAACAGTGAATTTGACAGAGCATATTGAAAAGCCTGTAGTGAACATGATTACGTGTGGGGGCCAGGCGACGATACCAATCGTCAATGCCATTAGCCGTGTACAAAGTGTTGCTTACGCTGAAATCGTTGCAACGATTGCTTCAAAAAGTGCAGGTCCAGGAACACGAGCTAATATCGATGAATTTACAGAAACAACATCAAATGCAATCGAGCTGATTGGCGGAGCAAAAAAAGGGAAGGCAATTATTATTTTAAACCCAGCAGAGCCACCTTTACTCATGCGTGATACGGTATTATGTCTACTTGAAGATGAAGCTAATGCTGAAGAAATTATAGAATCCGTAAACAATATGGTCGCAAAAGTAAATGAATATGTACCAGGCTATCGTTTGAAATTAGATCCAATTGTAGATGGAAAGAGAGTTACAGTATTTATTGAAGTAGAAGGATTGGGAGATTATTTACCGATCTACGCTGGAAATTTAGATATTATGACGGCCGCTGGGTTGAAAGTGGCTGAAGAAATTGCAAAAACAATGCACTTGAGGGAGGTGGAAGTGTGATGAGTAAGATCTATTTAACAGAAGTTGCACTTCGTGATGGTAGCCATGTAGTTGCCCATCAATTTTCTTCTGAGCAAGTGCGATATGTAACGAAGCAATTAAGTGATGCAGGTGTACCGTATATTGAAGTCACGCATGGAGATGGTTTAGGAGGCTCGTCACTTCAATATGGGTTTTCTAAAGAGCACGATATTCAGTTAATTAGAGCGGCAGTAGAAGTGGCTGGGGATTCTAAAATAACTGTTTTACTGATCCCTGGAATTGGCACGATAAAGCAATTGAAAGAGGCTTATGAAGCAGGCGCTCGAGTTGTTCGTGTCGCAACACATGTAACAGAGGCGGATGTATCAAAACAACATATTGAAACAGCGAAAGCACTAGGTATGGAGGCGTTTGGTTTTTTAATGATGTCACATTCTGCATCACCTGAAAAAGTATTAGAGCAGGCATTGTTAATGGAATCATATGGAGCTGATGCTGTGTATGTCACGGACTCAGCGGGAGCTATGCTACCGTCTGATGTACAGGATCGTATTCGTTTATTGCGTGCTAATTTAAACATTGAGATTGGTTTTCATGCGCATAATAATTTGTCGCTAGCTGTTGCCAATACACTTGTTGCGATTCAAGAAGGTGCTACGCGTATCGATGGAAGTATCTGTTGTTTAGGTGCAGGTGCAGGCAATACACAAACTGAGGTACTGGTCGCTGTATTAAATCGCATGGGTATTGAAATAGGCATAGATTTATACAAAATGCTCGATTTGGCTGAATATGTTCGTGCCAATATTTTGCCACATCCTCAAGATATTACGGCAGGTAGTTTAGTAATGGGCTATGCTGGCGTATATTCGAGCTTTTTACTTCACGCAAATATAGCCGCTGAAAAAGTGGGCGTCGATGCTAGAGATATTTTAGTAGAGTTAGGCAAATTAAATGTTGTAGGTGGACAAGAAGATACAATCATTGAAGTAGCACAGAAGATCGCACAACAGAAAGTGGGGAGTGCAAAGTGACTTTATTTGAATATGCTGAGCGAGTAGCGGAAGCACAAGCAACAACAGAGGCAATTGAAAAGATTACCGAATCAAAACCAAATCTTACAGTAGAAGAAGCATATGAAATTCAAAAAATTAGTATGGAAAAAACGATGACAGCTGACAATCGGTTTATCGGTTGGAAAATGGGCCTAACGAGCATTGCTAAACAGCAACAAGTGGGGGTGAACTCTCCCATTTATGGGCGCTTAACTTCACAAATGAATCTTAGGACAAATGAAATGACAGCTTCTGAATATATACATCCACGTGTTGAAGCAGAGGTAGCCTTTGTTTTTAAAAAAGAGCTACGAGGTGCGGATTTAACACCTTTAGAAGTATGGGATGCGATTGAAAACGTATTTCTAGCACTTGAAGTAATTGATAGTCGCTTTAAGAACTTTTCATTTACATTACCTGATGTAATAGCTGATAATGCTTCTTCATCGAAAATTTGGTTGAGTGCGCAAGCGTTTTCACCTTATGCATGTGATTGGGCTTCTATAGAAGTCATTTTGAAACAAAATGGAGAAGAAAAATTACATGGTACAGGAGCAGCGGTGCTAGGTCATCCAATTTATTCGGTCATCGAATTATTAACGATGTTAGCAAAAGAAGGTAGAGGTATTTTACCTGGTCAACTAGTTTTAACAGGTGGCATAACAGATGCAATTCCAGTCAAAGCCGGTGATGAAATAGAAGCAGACTATGGGACATTCGGCAAACTAACATTAGTTGTGAAGTAGCGAGGGCTAAGTATGCCAATTGTTCAAATTCAGTTGTTAGAAGGACGGTCTGTGGAGCAAAAGAAAAAAATTATTCAGGAAGTAACAGCTACCATTGTTCAAACGGCACAAGTTCCAAAGGATAGTGTACGCGTTATTTTAATAGAAGTACCACCCATTCATTGGGGAACAGGTGGAAAGACCAAGGCGGAGCAATAACAAATGCAACATAATAAATCAAATGTAGAGGGGATATTTTATTATGAAAAAACCGCTAAAGTTCATGCTAGTTAGTTGTTTACTAGCACTTTTATTTGTATTGGCAGCTTGTAGTAACTCGAACGCAACAAAGGAAAATGATGCTAAGAAGGACAACAAATCAACTGAATCAACAAATAGTTCGGGTAAAGATATACCGGAGATGAAATTTAAGCTTGCACATATTACATCAACAGATCATATGTGGCATAAAGCAGCTGAAAAATTTAATGAAGAATTAAAGGCACGTTCAGATGGCAAGATGGAACTTGAAATTTACCCTGCGAGTCAATTAGGGACTGAAGCAGATATGGTACAACAAGTAGAAGCAGGCTCAATAGACTTTGCTTTTATTACAGCCGCTTATTTAAGTGCACGCACACCTGAGATGGCCGCGTGGTTCGCACCGTACACCTTTAAAAATTTACAAGAAGCTTCTGATGCAAGTCATACGGATATTGCACGTGAGATTTTAGGGGGAATAGAAGGAACGGGCTTAAAAGGGTTAGATTACCTATTCGCAGGTCAACGTACGATGGTATTCAAATCAAAAGAAGTTAAAAAAGCATCTGATTTAGAAGGTTTAAAAATGCGTGTAACACCAAGTCCGCCGCTCCAAATGTTCTATAAAGAAGCGGGAGCTGCACCAGAAGGATTACCATTACCAGAAGTATATTCAGCTTTACAAACAGGCGTTATTGACGGAATGGATATGGATTTAGATGCGACAATCACAAATAAATACTCGGAAGTAGCCAAGTATGTAGCTGTTACAAACCATATGGTATGGCCATCAATTGTCGTAACAAATGAGGGGATGTTTGATGGTTTATCTGAAGATGCTCAAAAAATTATTAATGATTCCTTACAAGCAGCAATAGCTTATGCAGTAGAAACACGCTCTGGACAAGAAGAAGAATTCAAAAAGGAACTTGCCAATCAAGGAATGACTGTTTATGAGTTAGGTGCAGATGTATTTAAAGAGCAAATCGAAGCATTCGATGCCGAGTATAGTGCGAAATCAGATTTGATTAAACAGTTCATCAAAGAATTCCGTAAGTAAATTAGGGGGAATGACTAAATGGCGAAAATTAGTCAAGGCATTACTAGAATCGAAGAGCTTCTGATGATCATTTTAATGGCTGCGCTAACTGTCTTAATGATATTTGCTGTTATTTTTCGTTATTTTTTAAAAGATCCCATCCCTTGGGCTGGTGAGGTTTCGATTTTCTTATTAATATGGACTTCGTTTATCGGAGGAAGCTGGGGCCTGAAATATGGTACCCAGGCTTCTGTTACATTTTTATACGATGCTGTATCAGAGCGTAATAAGAGAATTTTGAGGATTATTCAGGATTGCATCATGATTGCATTCTTATTTATTTTAATCTATTACTCTTACAAATGGATGATGCACCCTTCCATGTTGCTACAAAAATCTAGCTCTTTGCAATTGCCAATGTGGATTCCTTATAGTGCAGTATTAGTTGGATTAATTTTTGCAGCAATTCATCTTATTTCACATTTGATTGACACAATTAAGAATAGAGAGGGAGAAAATACATGACATATATTGTACTCGTAATTTTCTTTCTTTTACTTATAATTGGTATTCCCATCTCGATGGTGCTTGGTATTACGACAGTTATTTATTTCATATTAAATGGTCAGATGACATTATTAGATTCTACACCATTACGTATGTATTCAGGTCTTGAAAACTTTGGACTATTAGCGATTCCGTTATTCATGTTAATGGGGGAAATTATGAATGAGGGAGGTATTACAACGAGGCTTGTTCAATTTGCTCGTGTACTTATCGGGCATTTTAGAGGAGGACTGGCCTATGTTACAGTTGTTGCTAATATGTTCTTAGCATCGATTTTAGGATCAGCTAATGCCCAAGCTGCGATGATGAGTAAAGTAATGGTACCGCAAATGGAAAAGGAAGGTTATAAACGTGAATTCGCAGCGTCTATAACACTAGCATCTTCAATTATCGCACCTATTATTCCACCAAGTATGATTTTCATTATTTACGGTACGTTATCAAGTACATCGGTTGGCGCTCTATTTATGGCTGGAATCGTCCCAGGGATTATTTATGGTCTTGTTTTTATTTTAGTTATTTCTTATATGGGCTATAAACAAAATTTCCCGAAAAGTGAACGTGCTTCATGGGCAGATATTAGAAGCAATTCATTACAAGTAGTTCCAGCACTATTAATACCAATTACAATTGTTGTAGGTATTTTAACGGGTGTATTTACAGCAACAGAATCTGCTGCAATTGCTTGTTTTCTAGCAGTAATTGTAGGTTTATTTTTCTATAGAGAGTTAGATATAAAAAAGCTCCCTAAAATGTTGATCAATACGGTGACAAATACAGCAACGGTAACGTACTTAATTATTATGGCAAATATTTTTGGTTGGATGATTGCATTTGAACGGATTCCACAATTGTTAGTAGAAAGTATGTTAAGTATTACAGAAAGTCCATGGGTATTCTTATTATTAGTGAATTTAGCACTGTTAATAGTCGGCATGCTACTAGATGGAATTGCAGCATTAGTAATTCTAGTACCTGTAATGATGCCACTCGTAATAGCATTTAATATTGATCCGGTGCATTTTGGGGTCATCATTTGTATTAACTTAACGTTAGGCTTATTAACACCACCAGTAGGTACAGGACTTTTCATAGTATCATCGATGGCGGATGTGAAGTTCGAAACGCTAGTAAAGAATGTTTTTCCATTTATAGTTATTTCATTTGTCGTGCTATTATTCCTGACATATATTCCGGACCTTGTATTATTCGTACCAAAATGGTTGGGCATGTAGGGAGTATTTAGTTAAAAGTATGCAGCTGTATTAATTTTTACAAGGTAATTCAAAGGTTATGGTTAAATTTGGTTAAATAACACACCAGAAAAGTTCTATTACTTTATTAGGTAGAAATAAATGTTTGCGAATGTGCTCATTTAGAGTAAAAGGTGGTTTTGATAAATTATGCAACAGATGAAATTTATCGCAATGTGGATCATCATTGCTCAATTTTTAACTGCCTTTGTTGGGAGAAGTATTAGCCCTTTAATGTTCTATATTAGTGCTGACTTATCACTGAATAAAGGGCAGTTAGGATTCCTTCCAACTGCCCTTTTTATTGGTCAATTTATAGCAACGTTGCTAATTGGGTATTTAGCAGATCGATTGAGTACCCGTAAAATGATGGTTTGCTTGATGATTGTTGTTGGAACGGGCTTTTTATGTTTTGCTTGGATAAACAATTATTCGTTGGCCTTACTATTTGTTGTACTAGCAGGGATGGGTTACGGAGGAATGCATCCTGTCACAAATCGCTTCCTTGTAAATACACTTCCGGTAAATAAAGTTTCATTATTAATGGGATTAAAACAGATGTCTATCACACTAGGTTCAGCAGGCTCGAGTGTTGTGTTGATTCCATTGGTAGCGTACATCGGTTGGCGCTACACATTGTCTGCTGCGGCAGTAGTATTATTATTGTTTAGCTTCGTCATACCATTTGTATTAAAGACAAAAGAAGATTCACAAACTGAGATGGCTACTAAAATGCCTTTACGTCAACAGTTACGCATTTTCTTTCACTCAAAATGGCTCTTTTTTACGAATAGCTCTGCATTCATATTAATGGGTGTTCAAATTACATTTAACACGTACGTTATATTATTTTTGTATGAAGTAAAGGACTGGTCGATTTATAGTGCTGGTATATGCTTGGCTATTTCTGAAATTAGTGGAGCATGCGGGCGAGTGTTATGGGGTATTATTAGTGATAAATTTTTTAATAGAAATCGATGGGGCGTATTGTTAATCATTACCGTACTAAGCACAATGGGGATAACCCTTATGTACTTTATACATTCCTCTAGTTTAATAGTTATATGTATAGCTATTGTAGGTTTTTCACTTGCTGGCTTTAATGGTATATGGATGACGCTAGCTGTTGAAAGTGTGGAAAAATCTATGAGTGGTTTTGCAAGTGGATTTAGTATAATGGTTGCATCCATTGGTGTATTTTTAATTCCACCGATTTTCGGTTCGCTTGTAGAATATGGGGGTTATTCGATTGGTGGGATGTTTTTACTTAGTCTATTTGCTTGCTGTGCAATATTGATGGTAATTGCTCTGTTTACTGTAAAGAAAGTTAACATTCAAAACGGCTAACTAATCTGCATCGGTTAAAACACCATGTCCTGTGGTATTACCGAAATGACCGACATCGGCCTGGGCACAATTACGCCAAGATGAATTGAATAGCAATAAGAATAGGTTACCCAATAATATCATACAAATAAAGTATCAGCATATAAAGAAATGAATATTTATTAGTAAAAATGACCTTTTGTGTATTTTTATGCTATAATGCAATTATAAACGGACGTATGAAACTTATCCTATTGCATGAAAGAAGTGTTTAGTTGAGTCTATATGTAGCGTATGTATTGGTAGGACTTGCGATTGCTATGCCTGTTGGGGCTATTACAGTAGAAATGACAAAGCAAGGACTAAAAAATGGCTTTATGCATGGTTGGGCTGTCGGACTTGGTGGTATGACAATTGATATTGTATTAGTTTTTGCATTGTATATGGGACTAGCGTCCATTTTAGCAATGCCTATCATTCAAATTCCTATGTGGATTATAGGAGCGGGCTTTTTATTCCTTTTAGGGCTAGACTCTATAAAAAATGCTGATCATGATATTACGCTTGCAGGAGAGAAAGTGACAAGATCATTTTTTACTTCTTATCGAAATGGTTTATTAGTTGCAATTTCACCTGGGAATCTAGTATTTTGGGTAAATGTTTTTGGAGTTGTACTAGCAAAATCTTATGGGCAGGGAGAGTCAGCAAACTTTCTAGTGATTGCTGCAGGGGTTCTGAGTGGTATATTGTTGCATGATATAAGCTTGATGACCATCATTTCGGTTACCCGTAAAGCGATGAATCGTAAGGTCATTAAGTCACTTACAATGGTTGCGGGCGTTTTACTAATAGGCTTTGCCGGATATTTTATTTATGAATTTATACAAGCTATTAAGATTTATTTATGAATTTATACAAGCTATTAAGATTTATATATGAAAAGTGCGATCCCGAAAGATCGCACTTTTTATTTATCCCGCATTAACGGGCAGTAATGAAGAAGACCAGTCTAACTATGCTGAAATTTCGGTATTTTCATGGATACAATCTAAAATTTCTTCTGCTACTCGATGTGCTAAAGAAAGTTCAGAAGTGAAGCCTACACATGAACAATTCATTTCCCCTAAAATATAGCAATCTTCGCCAGCTTCGTTTGTATCAAGCATGAAATCGGCAGTCCATATAAGTGGTAAAGCATAATTGCCCAGTAAACTAGTTATGCGTGGTAGCTGTGTTAAAAAGTTTTGGACAAGCTCTTCCCAGTCTTCTGGTGCATCATAGCGATATTGCGCACCCGAGAACAGTGTTGCACTAAATGCGTCCTCGGAATCTGCCGGTTTTTTATGTACTACGTTAACTGGTTTATTTCGTAACATAAATAAGCGGATTTCGCCTTCAATAATACGAGGAAGGAAGCGCATATCAATTAGCATGCCATTTGGACCAGTAATATATTGCTCACAGAACGTCATGAAGTCGCTAAGTTTCCAATATTCCACATGATTATCCTTTGCTTCTGTACATTTGATCTCCGCATCAAGTGGCACGGCTGTAACTCCCTCAGCAAGTGGTTCAACCAGTTTTACTCGCCATATACCTTCTCCCGTTGATCCACGATTTTGCTTTAGGACGCGTTCAGTAATAGCAAGAGAAGTAGGGAACTGAGCTTTAAATGCTTCAATTGTATAATAAGCAAATGTATCATCAGGCACTAAATTCGTTGAGGACAGCTTTGTTAATGCATCTTTAGAACCATAGCCAATCATTGCATCGGGGTGTGGCATACCAATGACACCCGCATGACATAGTTCGCGCAACATATCAAAGTACTCTTGTTCATGCTGTAAGTTTCCTGGATTAATACGTGATACATAGGCAATACCTTGCTCTTTGACGTAATTAAAAATTTCCTCTTTTTTTGTAACATCAAAGAAAATGACTTCTGCATCCTGTCCACGTTGTTTTAGCGCATTCACCATTGGCATTGTATCTTGTCGATAGCCGTCAGGGCCCTTATCTGTGCCGCCACGAACCTCGAAAAAAATAACCTTTTTGTCCATAAAAATACCCCCTTGAATGATGATATTTTCAGTATAATAGACAGTTAAGGAGAAAAGATATATATAATATGTAAATTTTATGTGGAAATTCATAGTTTATAAATTTCTCATAGGAATTTATGACTAATAATTTTGGAATTACCCTAAATTGGTTAAGTCTCCCTGACGATTCTTTTTCTGAAAAACTGTAAGATATAATATCATGCAGAGAATCAGCATTGTCCCTATAAACTGAAAACCACCAAAGGTAATTTTAAGCCAAAAAAAGCTTGTAATAACTGCTGTTAGAGGCTCTAGGCTACCTAGTAAACTAGTTTCTTTTGGCGATAAATAATGCAAACTTGCAATATAAAACCAAAATGCCAACATTGTCCCGAAAATTACGATAAACAGAAAGTAAGTAATTGTCGAAAATGCCCAGTTTGACAGATCAATTTGCCATGGCTGATGGAAAAGACTCATCACAATCCCGCCAATAAGCATGGACCAGCCTACAACTAGCAATGAATGAAACTGCTGTAAGAGTGGGATGGCATATAGCGTATAAAAAGCAGCCGAAAGACCAGATAATATCCCCCAAAATACGGCCATCGTTGGAACAGAAAGTGTAGACAACGAGCCATTTGTTAGTAGTAAAAAAGTGCCGATAAGTGTTAGCGTCACAGCTATTCCATCCTGCCTTGTCAATTGACTGTGCTTCGTGATTAAATAATAAGCCATTATAAAAAGTGGTGCTAAGTATTGCAATAATGTCGCTACAGCAGAGTTACCTATAGCAATCGACATCATATACGTATATTGAACCGCCAGCATTCCAAGTAAACTAAATAAAATTTGTCTAAAAGCATTGTGTTTTGTTCGCCACATCACAAAAATAGACTCTTTACGATGTGTAATTTTATAGGCAGTTATGAGTAAAAGGCCAGCTAAAAGAAGACGACTAGAAACAAGCCAGCCAACCTCTATATTTTCCTGCTGAAATAGCTTTTGTGCGACGGTACCCCCAATACCCCAAAAACTTGCCCCTAGAATGACAAGAATAAAACCAAGCGTACGATTTTTCTGTGCAGATTGATTCATCTTAAAACATCTCCTAAACTATCAATATAAAGAAATTATAAGGAATATTAAGCACAAGAAATATCGATTTATAAGATTAAAAATATCAATATATTGAGGTGGACGAAGTAGTGGCGTTAACACATATTAAAATTGCGAAAGATTTACAAGAACTAACGTTACATGGGACGAAGGAATTTCCAGTTGCCTTATATGAGACGGTTTTACGATTAGATAGTCTGGATTTTTTACCGTTACATTGGCATAAGGAAATTCAATTCGTCTATGTGAAAAGCGGTCGAGTGGAATACCGAGTAGGAGCAGATGTCTTTGTACTTGAGGAGGGGGAGGGACTATTTGTCAATGCATCAGGTTTACATGAAGCAAAGCCGTTTCAAATAGAGCGGGCTACAATTTTCTGTATTAATGTGGACCCGTTGCTATTAGGCGGACACAAGAACAGTATTTTTGCTACTAAATATGTACTGCCGTATATAACGAACAATAGACTGCCCTATGTTAAGCTATCAGGCCAATTGGCGCAAAAGGTAGAATTTGTGGCGAAATTACTGCAAGAGCAAGCCGTTTTTTATGAGCTACAGGTATGGAGAGAGTTATTAGTCATGTGGGAAACTATTTTGTCACAATCAATGCTAACAGAAGAAATACTTGATCCAGCAATTATCGTCCAGCATGAACGAGCGAAGGGTATGCTTGATTATATACATGCTCATTATCAGGAGAAAATTTCTTTAGAAAATTTAGCTGCACATGTTTTTTTAAGCCGTGAAGAATGTAGCCGTTTTTTCAAAAAAATGGTCGGCATGACACCATTCACATATTTACTTCACTATCGTCTTCGCAAAAGTATGGAGCTATTACGTGATAGTGAGGAATCTATCACCACAATTGCTACAACAACAGGCTTTAGTACAGTAAGTTACTATATTGAAAAATTTAAGAAATATACAGGATACTCCCCACATGTTTATCGTAAACAATTTTTTGATAAAGGATAGCAGAGGTTGATTTCCGTTCCGACTGGGCGCTTTCCTGGGGGCGTCCGATGAGCCGCTTCACTCGCGTTGCTCGCTCCGGGGTCTCATCTGTGACGCTGATCCCCAAGGAGTCGCCCAGTCTCCACTCCAATCAACTTTTGCAAGGTTACGTTTTAACAAATGTCATCCACAACTTTTGCTGATGATCAAAAATAAACAGTGTGGTCTACTCCAATAACTTTCAGGAATTTTTCATATTTAATGATTAAGATTAAGCGATTCATTGCAAGTGCGGGTATTTACTTCTCTTTCACGGTTACCCTCTACTTCGCGCGATTCACGTTGTGGTAATGATCTTTATTATTGCTTATTGACAATAATAACCATATACAATAAAGTAAAATTAATAATAAAGATACCTTTACTATTAATTTTACTTAAAGGATTGATTTAGTGATGACAAAGGATGAAGAACTTATATATAAGCTTGTGGAGGAAATAAATGATGCAATTTATTCAATGGATAGCCATTTCATAAAATTACATCAAAATTTATTGAGTGATGAATTATCTCCTAAACAAATAATTCTTTTAGATTTTATTAAAAATAATAGCCAAGTGACGATTGGACAGATTGCAAGTTATATGAGTATTACTTCAAGTGCTGTCGGACAGCTAGTTAGTAAACTTGAAGAGCAGCAATATGTATTTCGGAGCATTAATCCTGAAAACCGACGTGAAATATTTGTAAGTCTCGATACATCAGGCATTAAGTATTTTGAAAGAGAGGAAGAAATAAAACGATTTATTACTTCGAGATATTATTCAAAGCTTGAGTTAAGTGAGATTGTGCAATTAAAAGAGATTGTTCAAAAGCTCAATCAAATTGTATTAAAGGAAGGAATTATACATGAAATAAATGATATTCATTTGAAGGGAGAGATTTAGCATGATGGTATTAAAGAAAAAGCAAAATATATGGCTAGCATTTTTATTACTCGTACTTGCTAGCAATTACACGCTTTATAACACTGGTCTTGGTTTATCGATTTTACCAACTGAAACAAATGGAGTTGTTATTGGCTCATTAATTGATTTTGTTCTTGTTATGCCTATTTTATTTCTGCTGTATAAAGGAAAGTTTTCTATAAAACAAGCGATTATTTTAGCAGCAGCTGGCTGTATTGCAGCTCGTTTTATTATTCCAGTAGAACATCTGCAGCCATTTGTTGCAGTGACATGGGCTGGTTTTGTGATTGAAGGTACGATTATCTTATTCGAAATTTTACTAGTTGCAACGCTTGTTCGTTACATGCCGAGAATTCTAGCGGATGTACGATCAACTACTTTACCGGATTTGTTCTCATTTCCAAAAGCAGTTGAAAAACACACATCAAAGCATCCTATTATCCAAATGTTTTGCGCAGATTTTTTAGTATTTTACTACGCTTTTGCAAGCTGGAAGAGAAAAGAACGTTCTGGTTTAACTTTGCATAAAGATTCGAGCTATATTGCCTTCATTATTATGCTAATCCATGGAATTGCCATTGAAACAATAGGGATTCATTGGTGGCTACATGAGAAATCAATTGTTCTTTCGATTCTATTGCTTATTTTCAATGTTTACTCTGTAATATTTTTTGTAGCAGATATGCAGGCCATTCGTTTAAATCCTGTCTATGTAACATCTGATAAATTGTATTTGTCTTTAGGATTGATGAAACGAGCAGAAATTCGCTTTGAGCAGATTGAAGAGCTTATTGAAGATAAGGAACAGTTGGAAGGGAAATTATCCAAGGATACAATTGATTTTATAGCACGTGATTTTGCAGCGGCATATCCACAGTTTATATTAAAAATGAAGGAGCCTGTGGAAGTGACTTTCATGCTTGGGCTTAAAAAACGTTATAACAATGTAGCTATTAAAGCCGACCAAGCACAGGAATTTAGAAAAATGCTTATCCAAGGAATGGAAGATAATAAATAATAAACAACAGGTGTTAGCGAACTTTGCTGGCACCTGTTTAAATATATTTAGTTGATTTCCGTTCCGATAGACCCTCAGGAAAGAGCCCGTTTGGAACGGAAATCAACCTAACGTTTTTTGAGAAGTATCCAGATAAATTCTAAGTATATCGAATACCTCATAATTCATTTATATCAATGTTTCATTTAGAAGATCTATTGAACATAAACTACTTATAGAATCACGAAATTGTCATTGAACTAATAGTTACAGATTTTCCGAACGGGAAAGCCCAATCCTTCAGGTGTGGGATGAGAGTGAGGTCGGATACGGAGTGCTACTAAAAAACTGAAAGGTTTGTGGTACTTCAAGTATCCGAAAATTCCGCACTTTTTTGTATGTATGTTGCATTTATAAATAAAGCTGATACATTTAAGTTGAGAGAGGAATTTCCTCATCTTCAACATTTGCCAAGCCAATGGACACGTTCCTATTTTGTATCTACCGCAGGAAACGTATCGAGTGAAATCATCAAGCATTATGTGGAACAACAAAAAACAAGGGGGGAATACTATGCAAGTTAAATGTAGTATTTGTGGTTTTGCGCAATTTTCTAAAGACTGAAAATTCAATAAAATATGTAACTCAGTTCATGGTCAATAATTAGAGAAGCAATTATAGAAGAGTAAAAAGCTAGATTAATTAGAGAATGAGGTGAAGAACAATGTCGCAAATAATAACTGTTAAAGTCAAACTGCTTCCAACAAAAGAACAGGCTTCTATTTTGCAGAATATGAGTCAATCGTTTGTGTACACAATCAATTCCCTTGTTTCTGAAATGGTTGCAGAAAAGAAAAGTACAAAGAAATCAAGCAAGGATATTTCTACCGACCTGCCAAGTGCTGTTAAAAACCAAGCGATTAAAGACGCTAAAAGTGTGTTTAAGAAAGTGAAGAAAAATAAATTCAAGGTTGTTCCTGTGTTAAAGAAGCCAGTGTGTATTTGGAATAACCAAAGCTATTCTTTTGATTTCACGCACATTTCAATACCTATCATGATGGACGGTAAGGCAATTAAAACACCTATTCGTGCTTTGTTGGTCGATAAAGAAAACCGTAATTTTGATTTGTTGAAACACAAATTAGGTACTCTTCGTATCACGAAAAAAGCGAATAAATGGATGGCACAAATAGCTGTCACCATCCCTACAAGTGAAAAAACAGGAACACAGATAATGGGGGTAGATTTGGGTTTGAAAGTCCCTGCTGTTGCAGTGACAGAAGATGGAAGCGCTCGTTTCTTTGGAAAGGGTAGACAAAATAAATCTGTCAGACGTAAGTTTAAATCCAAACGTAAGAAGTTAGGCAAATTAAAGAAATTAAATGCTATTCGCAATCTTGATGATAAAGAACAGCGATACATGAAAAACCAAGACCATAAGGTTAGTCGTGCGATTGTTAATTTTGCTAAAGAAAATAATATTTCTGTCATTCGCTTAGAACAACTAACGAACATCAGGCAGACGGCAAGAACAAGCCGTAAAAACGAAAAGAATCTGCACAACTGGTCATTCTATCGTCTTGCTCAATTCATTACGTACAAAGCGAACCTAGTGGGTATTAAAATTGAATTTGTGAATCCTGCGTACACAAGTCAAACATGCCCGAAATGTTCCGAAAAGAATAAGGCACAAGATAGAATATATAAGTGTAAATGTGGATTCGAAAAACATCGTGATTTAGTCGGTGCAATGAATATTCGATATGCACCTGTGATTGATGGTAACAGTCAATCAGCCTAAGATGCTATATGCACTGTCTTAGGAAGGGTAATGAGATCCCCTCATCCGTCATACAGTAAGGTATAGGGCTTGCGACTTTAGTCGTGGGAGTCTCAATTAACGACCAATAAAGACCAGCTTGTTTTAACCGTACCATTTGTTTTCGGTTTTGGATTAAAAAAAGACGATCGGCTCGTTGTAAATAAGTACGAATAGTTTCAATTCGTGTAATAAGAAATAACAGTACAATAAAGAACACTAGTGGAATATGTACTAACGTCGCACGAATTTTAATTGAATTTTCTGTTTTCTTTTCCTTCCGTTTTTGAAGAAAATAAAAGATACTAAAGTAGAGATAGTAAACATCCATTTTTTTACTATAACCTTTGACTGAGGCAA
>NZ_BAAFHO010000014.1:0-123962 GCF_054665055.1 Lysinibacillus sp. CTST325
GCCGACAATAGTCTAGTGATGATGGCAAAGAGGTCACACCCGTTCCCATACCGAACACGGAAGTTAAGCTCTTTAGCGCCGATGGTAGTTGGGGGCTTCCCCCTGTGAGAGTAGGACGTCGCTAGGCACCTGGAAAAGTCGAGGATTTATTCCTCGGCTTTTTTGTTTTATAAATTAATAATAAAATGATATACTTATTTAAATGTTAAAATTTACATAATAAATTCAGTTGTATGAACGAACCAACCAACCAACCCAACCTGCCGAAAAAATAAAGCAAAACAGACTGTCTGTAGAATGTTTCGGGGGAAGCAACACATTTGTGCTCGTAGAAACAAAAACGACTGATAGAATCAACGAACAGACGGATAGAACGCATCAAGAGAGATTCTTACAACTTGTTGGAATGCCCAAAAAATTAAAGAAGAAGAGGCAGTCACCAGAACGTTTCGGGCGGAAGCCTCACATCGGATATTGCCTCAAAATAAAGTAGGACGAGCTTTATTAGCGAATTTTAACTTCTTTCAGCAAATGTTTTATGTAACGTAAGTGAAACGTCAGTTACAAATGTTTTACTGAGGGAATTAAAAAATGAGGCGTAACATTTTTTCTGCTATATCTATATTTTCCTTAACGATTATATTCTTTATGTTTGGCTATGATTCATCAAAATGGTATGGTAGTTTTTTTAATTCCCGTTACGATCTAAGTATATTTATGCCATTTATATTAGGAGGACTAGGAATAATTAGCGCAGTTTTGGGTATTAATGGCGATAGCCGTATGGTTTTGATTGTACTCAATACTTTTTTAATGTTCCTGTTCCTGTGTGCATATTTAATTGGAATCTATGGATTTCAAAATCCTTAATAAAGAACTGCAGTTTATTTTTCTGCAGTTCTTTTAATTTGTCTTCGATTAGTAACAATAAAAATATAATTCCTTTTTAATAGCTGGCCACCAAAAGTTGAGAATGATATTTATTAAAACGTTTGCTATGTATAAAGTTGATTGGAGTAGAGGGTGGTCGACTCCTTGGGGATTAGCACTATAGGAACAAAGGCTAAAACCATCACGTCCTGTAATAACGCCTTCGTGACCAACATCGTGTCGCTGCCGCTACGCTTTCGCTGTTTGTCCAGTCCGCTCATCGGACGCCCTCGGTCGGAACGAAAATCAACCTCACGCTATGCTGAAAAGCATTTTATTAATGAATCATACATACTAAAGGAACAAACTAAAGGTATAATGGGATTCATACAAGGGAAAATAATTGGAAACAAGATTGAAAGGAAGAAAGATTTGGGAAAAAAACAAATTTGGTATGAAGTAGAAGAAAACGAGTCAATCGAAGATTGTTTGGCAAGAATGCGGCGAGATGGTTATATGGCAGTGGGAAGAAAAGAAGAACCGATTTTTCATTTAGTCAATGGAGAACCAACGTATTTACGTCAAAAAATACAATTTAAAGCGATGTTATGGCAAGATTCCGAGTGAATTTGACTAAAATCCGAACGTTTATATATAGCTAAAATAAATTGTTCGCATTTTTGCATTGACGATAGTGGAATGGCTTGTTAAAATATGAGAAGGAAAAACAAATAAATCCCACATATATGCTAGAGGATTGGCTCTAGTGTCTCTACCCGGCACCGTAAATGCTGGACTATGCGGGAAAGCGCTTTTGGCATGTTACGGGAAGGTTTATGTGCAGAAATGTACATTTCATATTCTTTTCATAATAAGTCCTCAAGTAAACTGCTTTCACGTGTATGCTAGGGAGTAGTTTATTTGAGGATTTTCTTTGTTTAACTTATTTCAGCGGGTGTCCAAACATCCGCTGAAATAAGTTAAAGCCTCCGGCGGATGTCACGGAAATCGGAAAGGAGTTCTTTGTGCAAGCACAAAGCCGATTCCGGACGCAATTATGCCGAGGCATAATTGATAAAGTAAAGAATGTAGCTATAAAATATTTGATCATTTTTCTAACGTTAAAAAGGAGCGACAATCATGAATCCGAAAATCGGTGTCATTATGGGGAGTTCAAGTGACTGGGAAACAATGAAACATGCATGTGATATTTTAGATGAATTACAGGTACAGTACGAGAAAAAGGTTGTATCTGCACATCGTACTCCTGATTTAATGTTTGAGTATGCAGAATCAGCACGTGAGCGAGGTATTCAAGTAATTATTGCTGGTGCAGGTGGAGCTGCGCATTTACCTGGAATGGTAGCAGCTAAAACAACGTTACCGGTAATCGGTGTACCAGTTCAATCCCGTGCTCTTAACGGTCTGGATTCTTTATTATCAATCGTTCAAATGCCTGGAGGTGTACCTGTAGCAACAGTGGCGATTGGCAAAGCGGGAGCGACGAATGCAGGCTTGCTAGCAGCGCAAATTTTATCGACAACAGATGTAGAGCTTGCTAATAAACTAGATGCTAGACGTGAAGCCACGAAGCAACAAGTACTGGAAAGCACAGGTGACTTAGTGTGACAAAGATAATTTACCCCGGGCAGACGATAGGTATTATCGGAGGAGGGCAGCTTGGACGGATGATGGCACTTGCTGCTAAAGAAGCAGGCTTTAAAATCGCCGTTCTTGAACCATCAATGGATTCACCAGGTGGACAGGTTGCAGATGTACGTATTGTAGCCCCATATGATGATGAGGCAGCTTTAGAAGAACTTGCCGAGGTTAGTGACGTTATAACGTATGAATTTGAAAATATCGATTATGAAGGCTTAAAACGTTTAACACAAATGGCTTACGTCCCACAAGGGGCAGAGCTAGTACGCATCACACAAGATCGTGTGACTGAGAAAGAAGCGATTGTGAACGCAGGTTGTCCAGTAGCCCCTTATTTGGTTGTAAATACATATGAAGATTTACTAGCCAATATCGATAGGATTAGTTATCCTTGTATAGTCAAAACAGCAAGAGGTGGCTATGATGGCAAGGGGCAGCAGCTTTTAAAATCTGCAGAAGACCTACCGTTAGCAAAAAGGCTTTTCTCTCATTCACAATGTATTGTTGAGGGATTTGTACCTTTCGTTAAAGAGGTATCTGTCATTGTTCAAAGAAACGGTAATGGTGAATCATATTGTCAGCCAGTTGGAGAAAATATTCATGTTCATCATATTTTACATGAAACGATTGTACCAGCTCGTATAAAAGAGGAAACATCACTGGCTGCAGAGAGAGAAGCCTTTAAAATTGCTGATTATCTAAATTTAGTAGGGACATTAGCTGTAGAAATGTTTGTATTAGAAGATGGTGGAATTGTTATTAATGAATTAGCACCAAGACCTCATAATTCAGGTCACTATTCTATAGAAGCATGTAACGTTTCACAGTTCCACCAGCATATACGTGCAGTTTGTGGTTGGCCATTATGTAAACCACAACTTTGGGCACCATCTATTATGGTAAATGTTTTAGGGCAGCATGTCATGCCACTTAGTAACTCAATTGCTAAATATCCTGAATGGTCTATACATCTTTATGGGAAAGCTGAAGCTAAGGTGAACCGTAAGATGGGCCACGTAACGATTATGACAAAAAACTTAGAAGAAACACTACAACAAATCGAGAGTTCTGGCATTTGGTCAGAATAGAAGGAGAAACGCAATGATCGAACGTTACACAAGACCCGAAATGGGCGCAATTTGGACAGAACAAAATAAATATCAAGCTTGGTTAGAAGTTGAAATTTTAGCATGTGAGGCTTGGGCAGAAATTGGAGACATCCCAAAAGAGGATGTAGCTAAAATTCGTGAAAATGCTTCATTTGATGTTAATCGCATTTTAGAGATCGAGAAAGAAACACGTCATGATGTTGTAGCATTTACTCGTGCCGTTTCTGAGACACTTGGTGAAGAGCGAAAATGGGTGCACTATGGTTTAACTTCTACGGACGTAGTTGATACAGCCCTTTCTTATATAATTAAACAAGCGAATGATATTTTACGCAAAGACATCGTGAATTTCATTGATATTATTGCAGCAAAAGCGAAAGAGCATAAGCATACGGTAATGATGGGACGTACACATGGTGTTCATGCTGAGCCAACAACTTTCGGCTTAAAACTAGGTTTATGGTATGAAGAAATGAAGCGTAACCTAGAACGCTTTGATGCTGCGGCAAAAGTAATTGAAACAGGAAAAATGTCTGGAGCAGTTGGAACATATGCCAATATCGATCCTAAAGTTGAGCAATATGTATGCGATAAATTAGGACTTACAGCATCACCTATTTCAACACAAACATTACAACGTGATCGCCATGCTCAATATTTAGGTGCGTTGGCATTAATCGCTACATCAATAGAGAAATTTGCAACAGAGATTCGTGGCTTGCAAAAATCTGAAACGCGTGAAGTTGAGGAAGCATTTGCGAAAGGTCAAAAAGGCTCGTCAGCAATGCCTCATAAACGTAATCCAATCGGGTCTGAAAACATGGTTGGTATGTCACGTTTAATGCGTGGCTATATGGTAACGGCTTATGAAAACGTAGCATTATGGCATGAGCGTGATATTTCACATTCATCTGCAGAGCGCGTAATTTTACCGGATGCAACGATTACACTTAACTATATGTTAAATCGTTTCGGTAACATTGTGAAAAACTTAACAGTATTCCCTGAAAACATGAAACGTAATATGGGTCGCACTTTTGGTCTAATTTACTCTCAACGTATTTTATTAGCACTTATCGATAAAGGGTTAGTGCGTGAGGAAGCGTATGATACAGTACAACCTTTAGCGATGCAGGCGTGGGACGAGCAAGTTCAGTTCCGTACGTTAGTCGATGGAAGTGAAAAAATTACATCGTATTTAACGAAAGAAGAGCTAGATGAGTGCTTTGACTACAACTACCATTTACAGCATGTAGATATGATTTTTGAGCGTCTTGGACTTAACTAAGTAGAGTCACTAGCGGATGTTACAGAATTGAATCGTATACGTATGATTCAATTCTGAACAATACGCGTGTATTTCATAATATCAGGGGGAGTAACGAAATGATTAAAGGTCAACTTTTGTATGAAGGTAAAGCAAAAAAATTGTATACAACAGAGGAGCCAAATGTGTTACTCGTTGAATACAAGGATAGTGCAACAGCGTTTAATGGTGGGAAAAAAGAAGAAATTGAAGGCAAAGGCGTATTAAATAATCGCATTACCTCTTTAATTTTCGAAAAATTACAAGCAAACGGAATTGCGTCACATTTCGTAAAACAATTATCTGATACGCAGCAGCTTGTAAAAAAGGTAGATATTATTCCAATTGAGGTCGTAGTTCGTAATATAGCGGCAGGTAGTTTAGCGAAACGTCTTGGCTTTGAGGAAGGTACACCATTAAAACGCCCAATCGTTGAGTTTTATTATAAAGACGATGAACTAGGCGATCCGCTCATTACAACGGAGCATATTGACGTACTTGATCTTGCAACACCTGAGGAAGTGACAGCCATTTATGATGGTGCACTTGTAGTGAACAAAGTTTTGCAGCCATTATTTGCAGATGTCAACGTTACACTAATTGACTTTAAATTAGAGTTCGGACGTGACAATGACGGAAATGTACTACTGGCAGATGAAATATCACCAGATACATGCAGGCTTTGGGATGCAACTACAAAGCAAAAGTTAGACAAAGATGTCTTTCGTAGAGACCTTGGTAATTTAACTGAAGTTTATACTATTATACTTTCTAGACTCGGAGGCAAATAACAATGAAAAAAGTTAAAATTTACGTGACATTACGTGAGAGCATTCTTGATCCACAAGGTTCAGCTGTACAAGGTTCTTTAGTGAAAATGGGTTACGCTGAAGTAGAAGATTTACGTATCGGTAAATATCTTGAACTAGTAATTAAAGATACAGAACGTGATATTGATACTCTAGTAAAAGAAATGTGTGAAAAGGTTTTAACTAACGTTGTAATCGAAGACTACCGCTACGAAGTCGAGGAGGCTAACTAATCATGAAATTCGCAGTACTCGTTTTCCCTGGGTCAAACTGTGATATCGATATGTATCATGCGATTAAAGACGAGCTAGGTGAAGAAGTAGAATATGTATGGCATACAGCAACAGATTTAAGTGGCTTTGATGGCATTTTAGTACCAGGAGGCTTCTCATATGGGGATTATCTTCGCTGTGGTGCGATGGCCAACCAATCTAATATTATGGCTGAGGTTAAGAAGGCAGCAGATGCTGGTAAGCCAGTATTAGGAGTATGTAATGGCTTCCAAATCTTAACTGAAGCGGGTTTATTACCAGGTGCATTACTTCGTAACAAAAATTTAAAATTCATGTGCCGTACAATCCAGCTTAAAGTTGAAAATAATAATACATTATTCACAAACCAATATGAGCAAGGTCAAATAATCAATATTCCAATCGCCCATGGTGAAGGTAACTATTACTGTGACGAGGAAACTTTACAACAATTAAAAGATAACAATCAAATCGCGTTTACATACTCAGGCGAAAATCCAAACGGTTCTTTAGAAGATATCGCAGGGATTACAAACGAGCGCGGCAATGTACTAGGTATGATGCCTCACCCAGAGCGAGCTGTTGATGCACTGGTGGGCGGAGCAGACGGTCTAGCAGTATTTAAATCAATTGTGAAGCAGTGGAGGGAAAATCATGTCAACAACTAAGTTTGAGCCAACAGCACAGCAAATTAAAGAGCAAAAGCTATACGCTGGTATGGGGATGTCAGACGAAGAATTTGCAATGGTAGAAGGTATTTTAGGACGTCTACCAAACTGGACAGAGACAGGTCTTTTCTCAGTAATGTGGTCTGAGCACTGCTCATACAAAAATTCTAAACCAGTATTACGTAAATTCCCTACAAAGGGTCCACAAGTTTTACAAGGTCCAGGTGAAGGTGCTGGTATCGTAGATATTGGTGACGAACAAGCAGTTGTATTTAAAATGGAATCACATAACCATCCATCAGCAATTGAGCCTTATCAAGGTGCTGCTACAGGTGTTGGTGGTATTATCCGTGACGTTTTCTCAATGGGTGCACGTCCAATTGCGATGCTAAACTCACTACGCTTTGGTGAATTAAAATCAGCACGTGGTAAATATTTATTTGAAGAAGTAGTTGCTGGTATCGCAGGTTACGGTAACTGTATCGGGATTCCTACAGTAGGTGGCGAGATTCAATTCGACCCTTGCTATGAAGGCAACCCACTAGTGAATGCAATGTGTGTAGGTTTAATTGATCACAAAGATATTCAACGTGGAATCGCAGCTGGTGTAGGGAATACAGTGATGTATGTGGGTGCTAAAACAGGTCGTGACGGTATCCATGGTGCAACATTTGCATCTGAAGAGTTAACAGAAGAATCTGAGAACCAACGTCCAGCAGTGCAAGTAGGAGATCCATTTATGGAGAAACTTTTACTTGAAGCATGTTTAGAAGTTGTAAAATCGGACGCGTTAGTAGGTATTCAAGATATGGGTGCCGCTGGTCTTACTTCTTCATCAGCAGAAATGGCTTCTAAAGCTGGTTCTGGTGTAGAAATGAACTTAGACTTAGTACCTCAACGTGAGACAGGCATGACAGCATATGAAATGATGCTATCAGAATCTCAGGAGCGTATGCTACTTGTTGTGAAAAAAGGTCGCGAAGATGAAATTAAAGCGATTTTCGATAAATATGATTTAGATGCTGTGGCAATTGGTCACGTGACGGATGATAAAATGCTGCGCCTATTACACAATGGCGAAGTTGTAGCTGAAGTACCTGCTGATGCCCTTGCAGAAGATGCACCAGTTTATCATAAACCATCTGCAGAGCCTGCTTACTATGCTGAGTTCCAAGCGATGGAAAACACAGAACCAGTAGTAACAGATTACAAAGAAACATTAAATGCACTTTTAAAAGCACCAACAGTTGCTTCAAAAGAGTGGGTTTACGATCAATATGATTATCAAGTTCGTACATCAACAGTCGTTGCACCAGGTTCTGATGCAGCCGTTATCCGTGTTCGCGGTACGAACAAAGGATTAGCGATGACTACTGACTGTAACTCTCGTTATATTTTCCTAGATCCAGAGGTAGGCGGTGCCATTGCTGTAGCTGAGGCTGCTCGTAATATCGTAGCAACTGGTGGTACACCATTAGCGATTACAGACTGCTTAAACTTCGGTAATCCTGAGAAACCAGAAATCTTCTGGCAAATTGAAAAATCAGCTGATGGTATATCAGCTGCTTGTACAGCACTAAATTCACCAGTAATCGGTGGTAACGTATCTCTTTATAACGAACGTTCTGGCGAAGCGGTTTATCCAACACCAACAATCGGTATGGTTGGACTAATTGAAGATTTAGCACATGTAACAACTCAAGAAGTAAAAGCTGCTAGTGATGTAGTATTTGTGATCGGCGATACAAAAACTGAGTTCGGTGGTTCGGAGCTTCAAAAATTATTAAATAATGGGGTTATTTCAGGCAAAGCACCAGCTATTGATTTACAGATTGAAGCTGCACGTCAAGAAGCATTGCTTAAAGCGATTAAAGCAGGAATCGTACAATCTGCACATGATGTAGCAGAAGGTGGCCTTGCAGTTGCGCTTGCTGAAACAACATTTGACGCAAATGGTTTAGGTCTTGATGTGACATTAACAGGCTCTGCTACAACAGCATTATTCAGTGAAACACAATCTCGTTTTGTTGTAACAGTGAAAGAAGAAAATGTAGCTGCATTTGTAGAAATTGTAAAAGACGCAATGAAAATCGGTGTCGTAACAAACGATGCGCTTGTTAAAATCAACGGTGACAACGGTGTGCTTGTAGAAGGTACAGTGGAGGAATTCCGTTCTAATTGGAAAGGAGCAATCCCATGCTTGCTGAACTCAGAGGCTTAAACGAAGAATGTGGGGTGTTTGGTATTTGGGGCAACTCAAATCCAGCACACCTTAGTTATTACGGGCTTCATGCTCTTCAACACCGTGGCCAAGAAGGCGCTGGGATCGTCGTTTCTGACGGTCAGCATCTTCGCGCGGTGAAAGGCGAAGGACTAGTTAATGATGTTTTCAACGAAGAGAAATTAAAGGCAGTGGACGGAAAAGCAGCGATTGCTCATGTCCGTTATACGACTGCTGGAGGAGGCGGAATTGAAAATGTACAGCCATTATTATTCCACTCCTCAACTGGTAGCCTTTCAATTGCTCATAACGGTAATTTAGTCAATGCAACGCACTTAAAACAGTACTTAGAGCGTCAAGGTAGTATTTTCCATTCTAGCTCCGATACTGAAGTGTTAGCGCATCTTATTAAGAAAAGCTCGCATTCACCATTCCGTGCGAAAGTGAAAAATGCCCTATCTTTATTAAAGGGTGCGTATTCGTTCTTAATTATGACTAAAGATGAAATGCTTGTTGCACGTGATCCACATGGTTTACGTCCATTATCTCTTGGGAAGCTAGGAGATGGCTGGGTTGTAGCCTCTGAAACTTGTGCATTTGATTTAATAGGTGCAGAATTTGTTCGATCTGTTGAACCTGGTGAGTTATTAATTATTAACGATGAGGGTGTAAAATCTGATCGTTTTGTAGATATGGATAAACGTGCAATGTGCGCGATGGAGTACGTTTATTTAGCACGTCCTGATTCTGATATTGATGGTATTAACGTCCACATGGCACGTAAACGTATGGGCAAACAGCTTGCTCGTGAATGTGCACATATTGAAGCTGATGTTGTAACAGGGGTCCCTGATTCAAGTATTTCAGCAGCAATCGGCTTTGCAGAAGAAAGTGGCATTCCGTATGAATTAGGTCTTATTAAAAATCGTTATGTAGGTCGTACATTTATCCAGCCGACACAGGAATTACGTGAACGCGGTGTGAAAATGAAGCTTTCCCCAGTTGTTCAAGTCGTAAAAGGTAAACGTGTAGTGATGGTGGACGATTCAATCGTTCGTGGTACAACTTCACGACGTATTGTAAAAATGTTAAAAGATGCAGGGGCGGCAGAAGTACATGTTGTCATTTCTTCACCACCGATGACGGATCCTTGCTATTACGGTATTGATACTTCAACACATGAAGAATTGATTGCATCTAGCCACAATGTAGATGAAATACGTGATGTTATAGGAGCCGATTCACTAACATTCCTTTCTGTTGAAGGTATGGTGGAGACGATTGCAAGACCATATGAAGATGAAAACCGAGGATTATGCCTAGCGTGCTTTACAGGTAAATATCCAACAGAAATTTTCCCAGATACAATCTTACCGCACGAAAAAGAACTATTACGTTAAGAAAAACATCTAAACACGTCTAGCGATGATGACAAATCTAGATTCAGATGTGCCAAGGCGATTTGGATGATAAGGAGGAACTCTGCGTGTCAAAAGCATATGAACAAGCAGGTGTAAATATTGAAGCAGGCTACGAAGCCGTAAAACGAATGAAGTCTCACGTTGAACGAACAAACCGTCTAGGTGTGATGGGCACGTTTGGTGGTTTTGGCGGTATGTTTGACTTGTCAGAACTAAATCTTAAGGAACCTGTTCTTATTTCAGGTACAGATGGTGTTGGGACAAAGCTAAAGCTAGCGTTTATGGTGGACAAGCACGACACGATTGGTGTGGACTGTGTAGCGATGTGTGTCAATGATATCGTAGCGCAAGGTGCTGAACCATTGTACTTTTTAGATTATGTAGCACTTGGCAAGGCAGAGCCAGCGAAAATTGAGCAAATTGTAAAGGGTGTTGCAGATGGCTGTGTGCAATCTGGTGCGGCATTAATCGGTGGAGAAACTGCAGAGATGCCTGGTCTTTATGAAGAAGATGAGTATGATTTAGCTGGTTTTGCAGTAGGAGCTTGTGAAAAATCAGCCATCGTAACAGGCGAGAAAATCGTAGAGGGTGACGTGCTTGTTGGTATTGCTTCAAGTGGAGTGCATTCAAACGGTTACTCATTAGTGCGAAAAATTGTCTTTGCAGATAATCATTACGCAGTTGATTCGATTGTGGAAGGCTACGAGGATCTTGGTCCTATCGGGGAAGCTTTGTTAGTGCCAACAAAATTATATGCGAAACCTGTACTTGCAGCTTTAAAAGCAGCAGACGTTCATGGCTGTGCACATGTAACTGGCGGTGGTTTTTATGAAAACCTACCACGTATGATGCCAGCAGGTTTAGCAACTGAAATTGACTTAGGTTCTTGGCCTGTTTTACGTATTTTCGAGTTTTTAAAAGAAAAAGGCCAGTTAGAGGACAAGGATTTATATAATGTCTTTAACATGGGTATTGGCTTCGTGTTAGCTGTACCTGCAGATGAAGTAGATAAAGTACTTGCTACAGTAGAAGCAAATGGTGAAAAAGCATACAAAATCGGTCGCGTTGTGAAAGGCGAGGGTGTTGTATTCAATGGCTCACATGATGGGAGTTTAGTGTAATGACGGCACCAATTAAAATTGCCGTTTTTGCTTCAGGTAGCGGCAGTAACTTTCAAGCTATTCAAGAGGCCGTTGAACGTGGCGAACTTCATGCAAAAATCGAACTTGTTGTCACAGACAAGCCTAGTGCATTTGTAGTGACACGTGCTGAGAACTATAGTATTCCAGTGCTAGCTTTAAGTCCGAAAGAGTTTTCTTCAAAAGCAGATTACGAGACTGCTATTATCGAGGCTCTCCATAAATGTCATGTAGAATGGATCGTGCTTGCAGGTTATATGCGCTTAATTAGTGAAGTATTACTAACTGCATACCCACAGCGCATCGTGAATATTCACCCTTCACTATTACCGGCTTTCCCTGGTAAGGACGCCATTGGTCAAGCAATGGAACACGGAGTCAAAATAACAGGTGTAACCGTCCATTTTGTAGATGAAGGTATGGACACAGGACCTATTATTGCCCAATCGGCAGTTCAAGTTGTTGAAGGTGACCGTGAAGCAACAGAAAAGGCCGTTCATAAGGAAGAGCATGGACTATATACAAAAGCTTTACAGCAATTATTAAAGTAATTCAGTGGTGAGGAGTTAGGTCTTCTGGAACAATACAGCCTAACTCTATCAATAATAGCAAGATATATTCGTGGCAAACACGATGAAAATTGGTTCATCACCAAAAGTTGTGGATGACTTTTGTTAAAAAGTCTACTATGAAAATAAGTTGATTGGAGTGGAGGCTGGGCGACTCCTTGGGGATTAGCGAATAGAGGAACGAAGGCTAAAACCATCACGTCCTGTGATAACGCCTTCGTGACCAACATCCTGTTGCCCCAAGCGGCTCATCGGACGCCCCCAGAAAGCTTTGCTCTGTGCGAAAGCGTAGTGCTAACGTAGCGGCAGCAACAAAGCGCCCAGCCGGAACGGAAATCAACCAGACGTTCTGGTGATGATCCTAAAAATTAGGAGGATATTGTTGTGACAAAACGTGCATTAATCAGTGTTTCCAATAAAGATGGTATTTTAGAATTTGCAAAAGAACTAGTAGCATTAGGTTATGAAATTTTATCAACTGGTGGTACGAAAAAAATGTTACAAGACAATAATGTTGCCGTAACAGCAGTAGATGAAGTAACTAAATTCCCTGAAATTTTAGATGGTCGTGTAAAAACTTTAAATCCAATGATTCACGGTGGACTATTAGGAAAGTTTGACGATGCTTCTCATCAAGCACAAATGAACGAGCATGGAATTGAACCAATTGAGATTGTTTGTGTCAATCTTTATCCGTTTGTTGAAACAATTTCAAAGCCTAATGTAACATGGGATGACGCTATCGAAAATATTGATATCGGTGGTCCAACAATGTTACGTTCTGCAGCAAAAAACCATCAATATGTATCAGTAATTGTGGATAGCAATGACTATGCGAACGTATTAGAGGAACTTAAAGCTAATGGTGCTACGACAATTGAAACACGTCGTAAGTTAGCTGCAAAAGTTTTCCGTCACACAGCCGCTTATGATTCATATATATCAAACTACTTAACAGAAGAAGAGTTCCCAGAGAGCTTAACAATGACATATGAATTAAAACAAAACTTACGCTATGGTGAAAACCCTCATCAAAAAGCGGCGTTCTATCAAAAACGTCTAGGTTCTGATTTTTCATTAGCTTATGCTACGCAATTGCATGGTAAAGAATTATCGTACAACAATATTCAGGACGGGAATGCCGCATTGCAAATTGTCAAAGAGTTTGAAATGCCTGCAGCAGTAGCTGTAAAGCACATGAACCCTTGTGGTGTTGGAACGGGCGCAACATTAGAAGAAGCGTTTGATAAAGCGTATGAAGCAGATCCAACATCTATTTTCGGTGGTATTATTGCTTTAAATATGGAAGTAGATGCAGCAACTGCTGAAAAATTAAGCCATATCTTTTTAGAAATTATCATTGCACCAGCTTTCTCTCAAGAAGCACTTGATATTTTAACGAAGAAGAAAAATATTCGCTTATTAACAATTCCTTTCGAGCAAGCAAAACAAGACAAATTCAATGTTGTATCAGTTGAAGGTGGTCTTCTTGTACAAGAACCAGATCGCTACGGTTTTTCTAATGCAGATATTAAAGTTGTTACAGACCGTGAACCAACAGTACAAGAATGGAAAGCTTTACAACTTGGTTGGGCAGTTGTGAAGCACGTTAAATCTAACGCTATCGTTGTGACAGATTCTCAAATGACACTTGGTGTTGGTGCTGGACAAATGAACCGTGTTGGCGCAGCTAAAATCGCATTTGAGCAAGCTGGCGAAAAAGCAAAAGGTGCAGCACTAGCATCAGATGCATTCTTCCCAATGAGCGATACTGTAGAAGCAGCTGCAGCAGCTGGCATTACAGCCATTATTCAACCAGGTGGCTCTATCAAAGATCAGGATTCAATCGATAAAGCGAATGAATACGGCATTGCGATGGTATTTACTGGCATACGTCATTTCAAACACTAACCAGAACACGTTAAAAACTAGACCGAGATGTTGGTTCATCTCGGTCTTACTTACAAATAGGAGGATTCCCTAAAATGAAAGTATTAGTCATTGGAAGTGGCGGTCGAGAACATGCTATCGCCAAACAATTTAGTATTTCACCATCTGTTAATAAAGTATTTGTAGCACCTGGTAATGATGGCATGAAAAGCGATGCAGAAATCGTTGCTATTGATACTATGGATTTTGCAGGTCTTGCACAATTTGCAAAAGAAAATGCAGTAGATTTAACCTTTGTAGGACCTGAACAACCACTTGCTGAAGGCATCGTAGATTTCTTTACTGCTCGTGGTTTACGAGTATTTGGTCCAACAAAGGCAGCCGCACAAATCGAAAGCAGTAAATCATACGCGAAAGAAATTATGAATAAATATAATATCCCAACAGCAGCACATGAAACGTTTACTGAAGCTACAAAGGCTATAGCCTATATTAAAGAGCAAGGTGCACCAATCGTTATCAAAGCAGACGGCTTGGCAGCTGGTAAAGGTGTAGTTGTAGCAATGACTGAAGATGAAGCAATTGAAGCTGTAGAGGATATGATTGGGAACCAACGTTTTGGTGAATCCTCTTCTCGAGTTGTCATTGAAGAATTCCTAGACGGGGAAGAATTCTCCTTTATGTCATTTGTCCATAAAGGTCAGATTTATCCAATGGTGATTGCTCAAGACCATAAACGTGCTTATGATGGCGATAAAGGACCAAATACAGGGGGTATGGGAGCTTATTCGCCAGTACCTCAAATCTCACAAGAAGTAGTGGATGATGCATTTAAGACGATTGTTGAACCGACCGTGAAAGGTATGGAGGCAGATGGTGTATCGTTTACAGGGATTTTATATGCAGGTTTGATTTTAACGAAAAATGGTCCAAAAGTGATTGAGTTTAATGCACGCTTTGGAGATCCGGAAACACAAGTAGTTTTACCACGTATGGCATCCGATTTTGGCGCATTTATGACTGCATTGATGGATGAAAAGCCATTTGATTTGCAATGGTCTGAAGAAGCAATGCTAGGTGTAGTTATTGCCGCTGAAGGCTATCCAGGGGACGTTGAAAAAGGAAATACATTACCTAACCTAGATTCACTATCAGCTTCACACGCAGTATTCCACGCAGGTACAAAGCTTGTAGATGAGAACTTTGTTGGTAATGGTGGCCGAGTTTTATTAGTTGGAGCAAAGGCATCTACTTTAAAAGAAGCACAAGAAAAAGTATACGCAGGTATTGCAACTGAAAAATGGAACAATTTCTTCTACCGCAAAGATATCGGCTGGCGTACGTTTAAATAGTATTTCCACGAGAAAAGAGAGGCAGAAGAGCCCCTGCTCGTAGTATATGTTTTATGGAAAAAATACTTAATGTTAGAAATTTAGAATGGCATTTATTAGAACACATGTTATGTATTTAGTTGATTGGAGTGGAGACTGGGCGACTCCTTGGGGATTAGCGTCACAGATGAGACCCTGGAGCGAGCAAAGCGAGTGAAGCGGCTCATCGGATGCCCCCAGGAAAGCGCCCAGTCGGAACGGAAATCAACCCACACTATGGTAAAATTAAATATTTTAATCATGCAATGAAACTTCTTATTGTTTTCAAACGTAGGATTAAAAAGGGTGAAAGCCGTCTCAACTGTACAGTTGAGACGGCTCCTTTGACTAAGAAGGATTTTGTGCTTTATTTGTAGAACTTTTACTTTCTGAGGAATTTGGATTTGAAGTGCTGGAGTCAGATTGCTTCGATGCATTTGCGCTCGATCCTGACGTATTTCCAGATATAGCAGAGGAGAAATCCTTCATGAGTTTATCGATTTGTTCAGATGACATAGAATTTTGTCCGCTGAACATACTTTGCATAGAAGAGTTGCCGGTGCTATTGTTGTTGCTGTTGCTCATAGTATTCTCCATACTAGAGCACAGTAAAGCTTTAGTAGGGCAATACTTAAAGATACCCTCAGCCATTTTAAAGGCACCAAATGCAATCATCAATCGACCTTTCGTACATTCAGGATTTCTTGAGACCTTAGCGATACCGAATGCCGTTAAACTTACACCCATAGCAAAGCGACAAAAGGCATTTTTTTCGCTTAAATTCGATTCTTGCATCATAATATTTCCTCCTTTAGTCATTGTGGAAAAAATAAAGCGGGGTGCACTTTGTTTTATGAAAGTGCTGTGTTACGATTGAAACAAGATGATTGCATAAAGCATTAATTTTATGAAAAAAAGCGTTTATGCAGTAGTAGTATGTGATTTCACGTAGGATTTACACAATGAAATTTTACGTAATTTAGGAAGGGGCGAATAGAATGGATCCAGTATGGAAAATTACAGAATTACGTCAGCAATTAGCTGTAATAGATGGTAAAAATGCACCGGATATTGTATTAAAAAATGCACGTTATTTACATAGCATGCTCAAACAGTGGGTAGTAGGGAATATTTGGATTTTAGGAGATCGTATTGTCTATGCTGGTGATAGAATGCCTCCGTTATTAGAAGGGACAGAGGTGGTCGATTGTACGAATAAAACAATTGTACCAGGATATATTGAGCCACATGTTCATCCGTTCCAGTTATACCATCCGCAATCTTTTGCTGATTTTTGTGGACAGCTAGGAACTACAACTTTTATTTCAGACAATTTAAGCTTCGTTTTATCTTTAGAAAATAAGAAAGCGTTTTCAATACTAGATGATTTGAAAAAGCTCCCGTTTTCATTTTATTGGTGGACTCGTTTTGATTCGCAAACTGAAATGGAACAGGAGGAAGAGATTTTTTCTAATACGTCCATTTTAGAATGGTTGGAACGAGATGATGTTTTACTTGGAGGCGAATTAACGGGCTGGCCAAGGTTGTTACATGGAGATGACCAAATGCTCTATCGAATGCAAATGGCTAAGGGCTACGGGAAAAAAATAGAAGGGCACTTCCCTGGTGCATCAGAAAGAACTTTAGCACGTATGAAGCTACTCGGTGCAGATGGTGATCATGAAGCTATGACAGTGGAAGAAGTAGAAAGACGTATTATGCAAGGATATGCTGTAACACTGCGTCATTCTTCAATACGTCCAGACTTACCAGATTTATTAAAGGGAATAGTCGAAAAAGAGCTACCTATTTTTGATCATTTAATGATGACAACAGATGGCTCACCACCTTCTTTTCATGAGGATGGTGTGATGGATAAATGTATTCAAGTAGCCTTAGATGCAGGTGTAGCACCAATAGACGCTTATCAAATGGCTTCCTATAATGTGGCACGTTATTATAATATGTCCAACTTACATGGTTTTATCGCAACGGGTCGATTTGCCTCTCTTAATATTTTGCAAGATGAATGGCATCCAGTTCCTGAGAGCGTACTATCGAAGGGTGTTTGGCTAAAACGCGATGGAGAGCAAGTGCAAAAACTTGCTACAATTGATTATTCAGCGTTACCTACATTTGACTTAGATTTTTCATTAACATCTCATGATTTTCAATTCTCGATGCCTTTTGGGATTGAGTTGGTCAATGATGTTATTACGAAACCATATAACTCATTAATTACTAGAGAAGGGCAGCTTGCAGATCATGATGAATGTTATTTAATGCTTATGAATAGAGATGGCAAATGGCATGTTAACACGATGATTAAAGGTTTTGCTACTAGTGTTCAAGGTTTTGCCTCATCTTATTCGAATACAGGTGATATTTTACTGATTGGAAAAAATAAAGACGATATGATTAAAGCCTTTGAGGAAATGAAGGCAATGCGTGGAGGTATTGTCCTTGTTGAAAAAGGCGAAGTAATTGCTACCGTTCCTTTAACAATTGGCGGTCTTTTATATGATGGAGATGTGAAGGAGCTAGCAGAAAAAGAGAAGTTCTTAAAACAAGCATTAGCGGAACGTGGTTACCACTTAGGAGACGCAATTTATTCTTTACTTTTCTTACAATCGACACATTTACCATATATTCGTATAACGCCAAAAGGGATTTTTGATGTAATGAAGAATAAGTTATTATTACCAGCAGTGATGCGTTAATTGAAGTTTCCCTATGGTAGATGGAATTGATAAAAGGAGAGTAATGCTTGTGTTCAAATCGAAGAAACTATTTATCGCAATGGCTTTTAGCACCTTATTGATAGGAGGATGTTCAAAAGATTCGTCGGAAGTGAAGGAAGATGATTCGAACAAGGTTGACGATGGAACAGCTATTGAAGAGCCCGTTCAAAAAGGAGCGTTTGTTGCGCCGTTAACAGGTGAAGCTGTGAAAGAAGAAATTACGCAACGTCCAATTATTGTTACTGTTAATAATCACCCGAAAGCACGTCCACAATCAGGAATAGAAGCGGCAGATATCATTTATGAAATGCTGGCAGAAGGTAATGTTACCCGTTTATTAGCAGTTTATCAAAGTGAACTGCCAGAAACTGTAGGACCTGTTCGTAGTGCTCGATCTTATTTTGTTGATCTTGCGAAAGGCTATGATGCATTTTACGTAGCTCATGGCTATAGCCCAGAGGCAAAATCGATGCTTACTAATAATGTAGTCGACAATATAAATGGTATGGATTATGATGGCACACTTTTTAAACGTTCAAAAGATCGTGTTGCTCCACACAATTCGTATATTACGTCTGAAAATATATTAAATGGAGCGAAAAAAGTGGGCGCTTCAATGAGTTACCATGAAAAAGTAGAAGAGGCTTTTTATGAACCCGATGAACGTGGTAAAATAGGCAATGAAACAAGTCGAGTGGACATTTACTACGGAAATAGTGAGTATTTCCATAATTCGTATTTGTATGATAAGCAAAGTAATCGTTATGGACGACAATCGGCTGGCGTTGACACAAAGGATATGTTAACAGGCGACACATTATCAATTTCAAATGTTCTTTTTTTTGAAATGAAACATCGAACGATTGATAATGAGGGGCGCCAAGAAATTGATTTAACTTCTGGTGGAAAAGCGTATGTATGTCAAAATGGCTATATGAGAGAAGTCAAATGGGCTAATATTGATGGAATACCAATGGCTGTAGAAGAGTCTGGTGAGCTTGTTAAGCTAGTGCCAGGGAAGTCTTGGGTAAATTTCGTACCAACTTCACCAGGGTTACAAGCAATGGTGAAAACACAGCCTTAAAGGGAGGAAGATTGCATGCAAATCGAAAAAATTCGAGGGCATCAAACAGATCAATTATTTAAAGCGGTGTTAGAGCTGAAAGACATCGAAGAATGCTATAAGTTTTTTGATGATTTATGTACGATTAGTGAAATTCAATCGCTGGCACAACGCTTTGAGGTTGCGCATTTACTACGTTTAAAGAAAACCTACGAATCCATTAAGAAGGAAACAGGTGCAAGTACAGCAACTATTTCACGTGTACGTCGTTGCTTTGATTATGGGAATGATACATATGATGAAATGTTAGGTCGTTTGTATCCAGATGAAAAGCCGTTTCAAGCACCAAAAGAATAGCAGGTAAGGGGGCTGGGTAGAGTTTTTACCCAGTCTTTTTCATTTTTTTGTAGACAGTCATAAGCTATACTTGTAAACGAATAGATAGAAAATGATAGGTGGTAAAATAGATGGATTATTTAGAATGGAGACATGTGTTCAAGCTAGACCCAGCTAAAGATATTTCTGATGAGGCATTAGAAAAAATTTGTGAATCAGGTACAGATGTTATTATAGTTGGCGGAACAGACGGTGTAACTTTGGATGGTGTATTAGATTTACTTGTTCGTGTAAGACGCTTTGAAGTGCCAATAGCGCTTGAAATTTCTGCGATTGATTCAGTAACACCAGGTTATGACTATTATTTCATTCCAACCGTGTTGAATAGTGATGATCCAAAGTGGATTAAAAATTTACATCATGAAGCAATAAAAGAATATGGAGATATTATGGTATGGGATGAATTAGTTGCTGAAGGTTATTGTATTTTAAACCCGAATTGTAAAGTAGCGGAAGTAACGAATGCGAAAACGGATTTATCCATTGATGATGTTGTTGCCTACGCACGTATGGCTGAAAATTTCTTTAGACTACCTGTATTTTATGTAGAGTATAGCGGTACTTATGGCGATATTGAGGTTGTAAGTGCTGTGAAAAATGAACTGAAAAATACACGACTGTTTTACGGTGGCGGCATTACATCTGCTCAGCAAGCAGCAGAAATGGCAAAATATGCAGATACAGTAGTAGTTGGTAATATTATTTACGAAGATTTAAAAGCTGCACTTGCGACTGTTAAGGCTGTAAAAAATAATATATAATATAAGAACAAACGTTTGCGAGGCGGTGCGAAATGGAGCAGTTAACGAAAAACTTATTAGCAGGTATGAACCCTGAGCAGGAAAATGCGGTTAAAACAACAGAGGGACCGCTTCTAATTATGGCGGGTGCTGGATCAGGAAAGACACGTGTATTGACACATCGTATAGCATACTTAGTAATTGAAAAAGAAGTATACCCATCAAAGATTTTAGCCATTACATTTACAAATAAGGCTGCACGTGAAATGCGTGAACGTATAGATGGCATACTAGGTAACGGAACTGGCGATAGTATGTGGGTATCGACATTCCACTCAATGTGTGTGCGTATTTTACGACGTAATATTGATCAGCTTGGAATATCACGTAACTTTTCAATTTTAGACTCTACTGATCAACTATCAGTTATTAAAAATGTTATGAAGGAAGAAAATATTGATACTAAGCGTTTTGAACCTCGTGCGATTTTAAATGCGATTAGTTCAGCAAAAAACGAATGTAAAACTGCGGACGATTATGCAGGTCAAATCAATGAAAATAATCCTTACGAAAAAACGATTGCCCGTGTTTATAAAGGTTATGAAAAAAGACTACGTCGCAATCAGTCACTCGATTTTGATGATTTAATTATGACAACTATTACATTATTCAATCGTGTACCAGAAGTGCTTGAATACTATCAAAACAAATTCCAATATATTCATGTAGACGAATATCAAGATACGAATAAATCCCAATATTTACTCGTTCAGTTGCTTGCCAAGAAATTCAAAAATATTTGTGTTGTAGGTGATTCAGACCAATCGATTTATCGTTGGCGTGGTGCAGATATTGGCAATATTCTTTCATTCGAAAAGGACTATCCAAATGCTAAGGCCATTATGCTTGAGCAAAATTATCGTTCAACAAAACGCATCCTACAAGCGGCAAACGACGTCATTCAAAATAATACAACACGTTATCCAAAAGAACTGCGTACAGAAAATGCAGAAGGTGAAAAAATCGTGTTGTACAAAGCGTATAACGAGCAAGAGGAAGCGCAATTCGTTGTACAAACAATCCAACAGCTTATTCAAAAAGATAATCGTTCATTTGATGACTTTGCGATACTATATCGTACAAATGCTCAGTCCCGTGTGATGGAGGAAGTACTTGTTAAGTCCAATATGTCTTATCAAATAGTTGGTGGTACTAAGTTCTATGATCGTAAAGAGATTAAGGATTTACTTGCCTACTTGCGCCTTATTGCCAATAATGATGATGATTTATCACTCGCACGTATTATTAATGAGCCAAAGCGTAGTATCGGTGCAACTTCCTTTGAAAAAATGGCGCGCTATGCGATTGAACAGGAGCGCTCTATTTTTGATGCTATGAATGATCTTGTATTCATGGGTCTTTCAGGGAAGGCTGCTAATTCAGCTGAGCAATTTTATGCAATGATTAAAGGCTTTACAGAGATGCAAGAATATTTATCGGTAACAGAAATTGTAGAGCAGATCATTGACAAATCTGGTTATCGTGCAATGCTACAAAACGAAAAGACGATTGAAGCGGAAAGCCGCTTAGAAAATATTGAAGAGTTTTTATCGGTAACAAAGGCTTTTGAAGAGCGCAGTGATGATAAAAGCTTAATTGCCTTTTTAACAGATTTAGCGCTAATTGCAGATATTGATGCACTTGATAAAGATGACACATCGAAGGGCAACATTATTTTGATGACGATGCATGCAGCAAAAGGCTTAGAATTCCCTGTCGTCTTTATTATTGGTATGGAGGAAAATATCTTCCCGCATTCTCGTTCACTTGATGATATGGATGAAATGGAAGAAGAACGTCGTTTAGCATATGTGGGCATAACGCGCGCAGAGGAACGTTTATATTTAACGAGTGCACAAAGTCGTACGATTTTTGGTCGTTCTAGCTACAACAATGTGTCACGTTTCTTAGGTGAAATTTCGGAAGATATTACAGAATCAATATCTAAAGGTGGTTCGCAGCCTGATGTTCCGTTTGCCTCTAGTAATCGTTCTGCAGGCGGCTATCAAAAACGTACACTTGGAGCGGTTCAGAAAACACAGCCTGCAACAGCTCGTTTACAAACAACTGGTGGAGACCAATTTGGCTGGAAGGCTGGGGACAAAGCGATCCATAAAAAATGGGGAACAGGTATGGTTGTTAGTGTAAAAGGTGAGGGTGATAATACAGAGCTAGATATTGCTTTCCCACAACCTATTGGTATTAAGCGATTACTAGCACAATTTGCACCTATTGAAAAAGGGTAAGCGGAGGAACTTAAATGAACGAAATTGAACAGCGCGTTGTGGAGTTAAATAAATTATTACACGAATATGGTCATGCCTATTACGTGTTGGATAAACCTGTCGTAGCAGATAGTGTTTATGACCAATTATTACATGAGCTTATTGCATTAGAGGAAGCGAATCCGTCACTTATTTACCCAGATTCACCTACGCAGCGTGTGGGCGGAGCAGTGGTAGAAGGCTTTAAAAAGGTGACTCATGATTACCCGATGCTAAGTCTATCAAACGCTTTTAATGAAGAAGACTTACGTGAGTTTGACCGTAAAGTGCGTCAAGCAATCGGTGATAACTTTTCCTATGTTTGCGAGCTGAAAATTGATGGTCTTGCCATTTCATTAAAATACGAAAATGGTGTTTTTGTACAAGGAGCAACGCGAGGAGACGGTGTTGTAGGAGAAGATATTACAGCAAATTTAAAAACGATTCGAGCAATACCTCTTCGATTGAAAGAACCACTTACAATTGAAGTACGTGGCGAGGCGTATATGCCTAAAAAATCATTTGAAAAATTGAATACCCTTCGTACTGAAAATGGAGAAGAATTATTTGCTAATCCGAGAAATGCGGCAGCTGGTTCTTTACGCCAGCTAGACCCTAAAATAGCAGCGAGTCGTCAGCTATCAACCTTTATTTATGCAATTGGGGGAGATGGCGAGGCATACGGTATTGACGGTCATGCAGAGATGCTCGATTATTTAGAGGGACTAGGCTTCCCATCAAACAAAGAGCGTCAACGCTGCTCAACGATTGAAGAGGTACTAGCCTTTATCGAAAAATGGACTGAAAATCGTCCGAATTTGGCCTATGAAATTGACGGTATTGTTATTAAGGTGGATCGCTATGCGCAACAGGATGAGCTTGGTTATACAGCAAAGAGTCCACGTTGGGCAATTGCCTATAAATTCCCTGCTGAGGAAGTAGTGACAACATTACTTGATATTGATTTAACGGTTGGGCGTACAGGTGTTGTTACTCCAACTGCTATTTTAACGCCTGTTCAAGTGGCAGGTACGACAGTTCAACGTGCATCATTACACAATGAGGATTTAATTCGAGAGAAAGATATTCGACTAGGAGATACTGTCATTATCCGAAAAGCCGGAGATATTATTCCTCAAGTTGTAGGTGTAATACTGGAGCAGCGCCCTGAGGACTCAGTGCCATATGTAATGCCTGAAAATTGTCCAGTTTGTGATAGCGAGCTTATTCGTATTGAAGGAGAAGTGGCATTACGTTGTGTAAATCCAGCATGTTTTGCACAAATTGCGGAGAGCATTAAATATTTCGTATCGCGTAATGCTATGAATATTGACGGTCTTGGTGATAAAGTCGTTGAGCAATTATTACGTGCAGATTTAATTCATGATATCTCTGATTTGTATCACTTAACTATAGAACAGCTTGTCGAGCTTGAGCGTATGGGAGAAAAATCAGCGGCGAATTTAGTCAGTGCTATTCAGGCTTCCAAAGAAAATTCGATGGAGCGTTTACTAATTGGATTAGGGATACGACATGTTGGTGAAAAAGCAGCAAAAATCGTTTCAGAGGAGTTTGGAACGATGGAAGCGGTGATGGCAGCAACAGAGGAGCAACTAGTGGCAATTCATGAAATCGGCGATAAAATGGCATCATCACTTGTCGAGTATTTTTCAAATGAGGATGCTCGTGCAGTCATTGGGCGCCTTGCTGAAGTAGGCGTTAATATGACGTATAAAGGTAAAAAGATAGAAGTAGCTGTAGGGGATAATCCTTTTGCGGGTAAAACAATCGTATTAACTGGTAAACTTGAGCAATTGACACGTAACGAAGCAAAGGCGAAAATAGAAGAGTTAGGTGGTATTGTTACAGGTAGTGTCAGCAAAAAAACTGACCTTGTCATTGCAGGAGCAGAAGCGGGTTCTAAACTAGCAAAAGCCGAGCAATTAGGTATTGAAGTTTGGAATGAAGACAGCCTGATCGAACAACTTAACCTCGTAAAATAATGGGGAATATCAGACTCGTCACCAAAAGTTGTGGATGACATTTGTTAAAATGTATACTTTATATAAGTTGATTGGAGTGGAGACTGGGCGACTCCTTGGGGATCAGCGATTAGAGGAACGAAGGCTAAAACCATCACGTCCTGTGATAACGCCTTCGTGACCAACATCGTGTTGGCACGAGACCCTGCAGCGCAGCGGATGTTTTCTGTGCGAAAGTGAAGCGTCAGCAACGAAGCGGCTCATCGGATGCCCCCAGGAAAGCGACCAGTCGGAACGGAAATCAACCACACGTTATGGTGATGAGCCAAATATTATAGTAAAGTATGATGAATTGTCATACCCATTTGGTGGAGAATAGAGGCATTTTATATATGTCTCTTTCTGCCCATAGGTAGGGTATGAACAATTCGTCGAGCAGAATTTGATTTACAGTAAAGGAGTATAAAAATAATGAAGTCATTTCGACTCATTCCAGCAATTGTCGCTGCTGCAATGCTAGTCGGCTGTGTGCCTTCTAATAAGAAGGAAACAGAGCTTACACAGGAGACGCAACAGGAAAAAGCGGAAACAACGATTATTCCAAGCATACAGATTGATGAATCATATTATAGAACGCTAACGCCTTATAAACAAAGTGCTAGCAGAGGATTAGTAGTTTCAAATATCTTTACGAAATATGATATGAAGGAAGTAGAAACAGGTTTAATGCGCCTTTCTCAAAATGAGTTTGACACAGAAAACTACTTCTTCCAAGAGGGGCAATATTTAGCGGAAAGTACAGTGACAGATTGGCTTGCACGTAGTTCACAAACGAAGGAGGGGTTAAATCCTCCAACGACGGACTCAATGCCGGCAGAAGAACGTGCAACTAAAGCCCCAATCTATTTATCGCATATTGTTGAGCAAAATTATTTAACAAAAACTAGTGATAATAAAGTAAAATTAGGCGGTATTTCGATAGGACTCTCCTTAAACTCTATTTATTACTATCAAAAAGAAAAATATGGAGAGTACTATGAGGAACCAATTCCGGAGGCAAAACTCGTTGAGCAAGGAAAGAAAATGGCCGCTGAAATTGTGTCCCGCCTAAGAACTCGTGATGAATTGAAAGATATACCGATTGTAGTAGGCTTGTTTAAACAAAAAGCTCGCAATGACATTATTCCAGGAACGTATTTTAGCTATGGCGTAGCAAAAGCAGGACAAAACGACGTAGCTGATTGGAAAAATCTTGACGAAGAATATGTACTATTCCCAACGAGTGAATCACAGGATGTATACAGAGATGTTAGCAATAACTTTAAGAATTTTAAACAAGATGTAGATAAATACTTTTCTAATTATACTAGTGTAATAGGAACAGGCTTCTATCAAGATAAAAAAATTCAAAAGCTAACGATTGAAGTGCCAATCCAATTCTACGGCAAGTCTGAAATCATAGGCTTTACTCAATATTTAACAGGTGTTCTGATCAATCAATTTGATAACATCAATGTTGAAGTGAATATTACCTCAATAAACGGTCCAGAGGCATTGATCGTAAAGAATGCCAGCGAAAAGGAACCATACGTCCATATCTATTAATTTATAGTCAGCCTCGTGCTGACTATATTTTTTTGGTGGAAGAATTAATCAAAATGATGGATAGACTCTTTAGAGTGCCGGATAGAAAAGCAAAAGCGACGAAAAGATTCCCCGGAACGACGGATAAAATCTTCGAAGCGACGGAAAGAAGAAAGGCGACGGAAAGCCCCGCCAAAGTGACGGATAGAAAAGCAAAAGCGACGGAAAGATTCCTTGGAACGACGGATAAAGTCTTCGAAGCGACGGAAAGAAAAAAGAGCGACGGAAAGCCTCGCCAAAGTGACGGAAAGAAAAGCAAAAGCGACGGAAAGGTTCTCCGGAACGACGGATAAAGTCTTCGAAGCGACGGAAAGAAAAAAGAGCGACGGAAAGCCCTGCCGAAGTGACGGATAGAAAAGCAAAAGCGACGGAAAGATTCCCCGGAACGACGGATAAAGTCTTCGAAGCGACGGATAGCCGCCCTGACTCGAGAGCACAAGTACACAATCCGTGCCCTACTTCCGAAAAGAGAAGTCTATATGAAGGACTCAAAGGCAGTCCCTAAAGACAACACTTCGTCATAGTAGTGAAAGTTTCTTTATTTTTGGTGAAAGTTGTGATTTTTAATATGAAAAATGTTATGATTACTTGCATGGTTAACTTTATTCAACCCTATTGTTATCGACAAAAACAATGAATTGAGAGAGTATTCGGAGGTGTGAAAAATGGCAAAATTAACAAAAGAAGAAGTTAAACACGTTGCAAATTTAGCACGTCTTGCAATTACTGAAGAGGAAGCAGAGAAATTTGCTGAACAGCTTGGTAAAATTACAGACTTCGCAGAGCAACTAAACGAGTTAGATACAACGAATGTTGAACCAACAACTCATGTTTTACCATTAGTAAACGTAATGCGTGAAGACGTGGCAACAAAAGGCTTAGACCGTGAAGTAATGATGTTAAACGTAAAAGAACAAGAAGATGGTCAAGTAAAAGTACCAGCTATCATGTAATACTAAAACATAGGAGGATTCCTCATGACGTTATTTGAACGTTCAGCAAAGGAGCTACAAGCTGACATTAAAGCGGGTAACCTAACAATCGCTGATTTAACAAAAGAAGCATACGAACGTGTGGCAAAGCTTGACGGCGATGTACAAGCTTTCCTTGCTTCAAACGAAGAAAAAGCAACTGCACAAGCAGCTGAAATGGACAAAGTGCCATTTGAAGAGCGTGGACCACTTTTCGGTCTTCCTATCGGTGTTAAAGACAACATCGTGACAGAAGGTTTAGAAACAACATGTGCTTCTAAAATTCTAGAAGGCTTTATGCCAATTTACGATGCAACAGTAGTTAAAAAGCTACGTGAAGCTGGTATGGTCACTATCGGTAAATTAAACATGGACGAGTTTGCAATGGGTTCTTCAAATGAAAACTCATACTATAAAACAACAAAAAATCCATGGAACTTAAACCACGTACCAGGTGGATCTTCAGGTGCATCTGCAGCAGCAGTAGCAGCAGGTGAAGTACCATTCTCACTTGGTTCTGATACAGGTGGTTCAATCCGTCAACCAGCAGCATATTGCGGTGTTGTAGGGATGAAACCTACATATGGTCGTGTATCTCGCTTTGGTTTAGTTGCATTTGCATCTTCTTTAGATCAAATCGGGCCAATTACTCGTAATGTTGAAGACAACGCTCTTTTACTTGAAGCAATTGCAGGACTAGATCCAAACGATTCAACTTCTGCAAACGTAGAAGTTCCAAACTATGCAGCAGCACTTACAGGTGACGTAAAAGGCTTACGTATCGCTGTGCCAAAAGAATTCCTTGGTGAAGGTGTTGGCGAAGCAGCACGTCAATCAGTGCTTGAAGCATTAGAAGTATTAAAAGGCTTAGGTGCTACAGTAGAAGAAGTATCCCTTCCTCATTCGAAATACGCACTTGCAGCATACTATATTCTTTCTTCTTCTGAAGCGTCTTCTAACCTTTCTCGTTTTGACGGTATCCGTTATGGTTTCCGTGCAGAAAATGTTAATAATTTGATGGACCTTTATAAAGAAACACGTGCACAAGGCTTTGGCGATGAAGTAAAACGTCGTATCATGCTTGGTACTTACTCACTAAGCGCAGGTACGTATGATGCTTACTATAAAAAAGCTCAACAAGCACGTACACTTATCAAAGCAGACTATGACAAAGTATTTGAAGACTTTGACGTAATCATTGGACCAACTTCTCCAACACCAGCATTTAAAATTGGTGAAAACGTTAATGATCCAATGACGATGTATGCAAATGATATTTTAACGATTCCTATGAACTTAGCTGGTGTGCCAGCCATTTCAATTCCATGTGGCTTTGAAAATGAACTGCCATTAGGCTTACAAATTATCGGTAAATACTTCGATGAAGCAACAATTTACCGTGTAGCTCATGCTTTTGAACAAGCAACGGAGTTCCATAAACAAGTTCCTCAAATTTGGGAGGGAAAATAACATGAACTTTGAAACAGTCATTGGTTTAGAAGTACACGTTGAGTTAAAAACGAACTCAAAAATCTTCTCACCAGCACCAGCTCATTTCGGTGCTGAACCAAATACAAATACTACAGTAATCGATTTAGGTTATCCTGGTGTTCTACCAGTACTAAATAAAAATGTTGTTGATTTCGCAATGCGTGCAGCACTTGCACTTAACATGGAAATCGAACAAGAAACAAAATTTGACCGTAAAAACTACTTCTATCCAGATAATCCGAAAGCTTATCAAATTTCTCAATTCGATAAGCCAATCGGTAAAAACGGCTGGATTGATATCGAGGTTGACGGCTATACAAAACGTATCGGTATTACGCGTCTTCATATGGAAGAAGATGCAGGGAAGCTTTCTCACTCTGGTGACCACTCTTTAGTTGACTTTAACCGCCAAGGTACACCACTTGTAGAAATCGTTTCTGAGCCAGATATTCGTACAGCAAACGAAGCGTATGCTTACCTAGAAAAATTAAAATCAATTATCCAATATACAGATGTATCTGACTGTAAAATGGAAGAAGGTTCACTACGTTGCGACGCCAACATTTCAATTCGTCCATATGGTCAAGAAGAATTTGGTACAAAGACAGAGCTTAAAAACCTTAACTCTTTCAACTATGTTCGCCGTGGTATTGAGCACGAGGAATTACGCCAAGCAGATGTCCTTCTTTCAGGTGGGGTAATTGACCAAGAAACTCGTCGTTTCGATGAAAAAACAGGTAAAACAATTCTTATGCGTGTGAAAGAAGGAACAGACGATTACCGTTACTTCCCAGAGCCAGACTTAGTTCGTCTATCGATCTCTGATGAATGGTTAGAGCGAGTAAAATCAGAAATTCCTGAGCTTCCAGATGCTCGTAAAAAACGCTATGCTGATGAATTAGGCTTAACACCATATGATGCAGGAGTTCTTGTTATTTCAAAAGAAATCTCGGACTTCTTCGAGGCTATGGTAGTTAAAGGTGCAGATGCAAAGCTTTCAGCAAACTGGCTTATGGGTGATGTTTCTGCATACTTAAATGCAGAACAAAAAGACCTTAAAGATACTGCATTAACGCCAGAAAACCTTGCGGAAATGGTGAAATTAATCACTGATGGTACAATTTCTTCTAAAATCGGTAAAAAAGTATTTGCTGAATTAGTAGAAAATGGCGGTTCCGCAGCAGAAATCGTTAAAGCCAAAGGTTTAGTTCAAATTTCTGATGAAGGTGCATTACTTGCTATCGTAACAGAAGTTCTAGACAACAATGCACAATCAATCGAAGACTTCAAAAACGGTAAGGATCGCGCTATCGGCTTCTTAGTTGGTCAAATTATGAAAGCTACTAAAGGTCAAGCGAACCCACCAATGGTCAATAAATTATTACAACAAGAAATTGCAAAACGTTAATTGCAATTACAATAGAAGGCCAAGAGAGCAAATTTGTTTTCTTGGCCTTTTAAATTTAAAAATTAATACATACTAAAGAATCCTTGGGGTATCTATAACAAGATAAAATGCCCCCATTACCATAAAGTATCAACAGGTAGTAGTTTAGAAAGGTTACATATTGACCTTTCTGAAGCGGAGTTATATTGAAAAACAGCTCATTGAACTTAATTTTATGGTTCATCAGCAAAAGTTGTGGATGACTTTTGTTAAAACTTCTACTATGTAAATAAGTTGATTGGAGTGGAGGCTGGGCGACTCCTTGGGGATTAGCGAATAGAGGAACGAAGGCTAAAACCATCACGTCCTGTGATAACGCCTTCGTGACCAACATCCTGTTGCCCCAAGCGGCTCATCGGACGCCCCCAGGAAGCTTTGCTCTGTGCGAAAGCGAAGCGACAGCAACAACAAAGTGCTCAGCTGGAACGGAAATCAACCACACGTTATGGTGAATTTTATCGTATTAAGACTAAAAAATGCCAAATTAACACTTAATAGTTGTCTTCAAAGAGTATTCATAGCAAAATATAGAATAGAACATATAACACTTTAGGAGGTCAATCAATGAAAAATGAACAACAATATTTCAATGATGCGATTTCGATTCAACAATATATGGATAATATGACGACATTAAAAGATGAAAGCTTCCGTATTTATGATGGTTTCGAAGTTCCACTAAACGATGGCTTTATCGAACTACTGAAGGACAAGCAACCAAAAATTTTAACGATTACTGAGGATTGGTGTGGAGACGCAATGTTAAACAATCCAGTTATTCGTCGAGTAACAGAGGCAGCAGGGTTAGAAATGCGCGCAGTACTACGTGATGCTGATACAGATTTAATTGATCGCTATTTAACAAACGGAGGCCGTGCAATTCCAGTTTATATTTTATTAGATGATGCCGGTCAGGTTGTTGGAAAATGGGGTCCACGTGCATCAGAATTACAGGAACTAGTAGTGAGTAAACGAGCTACATTACCTGATAAAGAAGATCCTACATTTGAAGATGCACAAAAAGCGCTATATGCTGAAATTCGTGAAGAGAATATTACGAATACATCATATTGGACATTTGTTTATGAGGATTTTAAAAAGCAAGTAACAGCTGCATTACAATAATCGTAAGGCTGCATGTCAGAGAATGAGGACATGCCTTGCTTTCGTTGACTATTGGAAGGTTAATGCAACATTTAAACGAATAATTCGTTGGAAGAATTAGAATCTTATGAAGCAGGAAGGTATGTTATGAAACGAGCAAGAATCATTTATAATCCTACATCTGGGCGTGAAGTGTTTAAAAAGCATCTACCAGAAGTATTGGCAAAATTAGAGGTAGCAGGCTATGAGACATCTTGTCACGCAACAACGTGTGAAGGCGATGCAACTATTGCAGCAAAAAATGCAGTTGAACGTGGCTTTGATATAATCATTGCAGTTGGTGGAGACGGCACATTAAATGAAGTTGTTTCAGGTGTGAGTTCATTTGAGAACCGCCCGAAAGTAGGTTTAATTCCGATGGGCACTACGAATGACTTTGCCCGTGCCGTGCATATTCCGCGAAATATTGAAGCTGCAGTTGACATCATTATTAAAGGCGAAACGTTGCCGGTTGATGTTGGTTTATTAAATGGGGAACGCTATTTCATCAATATTGCCGCTGGCGGACGTATTACAGAGTTAACTTATGAAGTGCCAAGTAAAATGAAAACAATGCTAGGACAGCTAGCTTATTACGTAAAAGCAGTTGAAATGATCCCATCAATCAAAGCTTCCCATATGCGTATCGAATATGATGGCGAAGTGTTTGATGGGGATGCCATGATGTTTTTATGCGGCTTAACAAATTCAGTGGGGGGCTTTGAAAAGCTTGCACCTGACGCAAGTATTAATGATGGCTACTTTACTTTATTAGTATTGAAAAAAGTAAGCCTGCCTGAATTTATTCAGCTTGCCGCTATGGCATTAAGAGGCGAGCATTTGAATGATGATCGTGTCATTTATAAAAAGGCCAGTGTCGTAAAAGTATCTACTGAAGATGAAATACATTTAAACTTAGATGGTGAGTATGGTGGGGATGCGCCTGCTACATTTGAAAACTTAAAGCGCCATATTGAAATTTTTGTTCCACTAGCAGATATTCGTGAGGATGACCGTATTTAATGAAACATTAGAACAGGGCGCTCTCCATTTAGGAGGGAGCCTTGTTTTATGGGTGGAATCGGTAAAAAAACTATATATAGGAATAATTTTCTCCTATAATTGGTATTGTGAATGAAATAAGAAAAATGTTTGGCAAATGTGCGTATATTACTTGAACAAAATTTGAAACCTTTATAATAGGCCGAAATTCCGGTCCATTATAAAGGTTTTTTTCGTTGCAATAGTGGAAAATGGGGTAGAGATAAGGGAAAGGAAGTGTTGCCTTTGTATAAGTCACAGGAAAGAAAGCTCATTTGGCTAAGCTTTGGTGTTGCAATTATTATGCTACTTTCCATACTTGGAAGAATATTTGGAGGTTAGGGGGGCAATGACATGGTGAATGAATCAGCAGTCTTTTGGAGTAGAGCATTAACGGAACTAACTTTATCGTTTCATATTATTTATGCAACGATTGGTGTTGGTGTCCCGTTAATGATTATGATCGCACAATGGACTGGATATAAAAAGAATGATGAGCACTATATTTTAATGGCAAGACGTTGGGCACGAGGTTTTGTTATTACGGTTGCAGTGGGAGTTGTCACAGGGACAGCAATTGGCTTACAGTTATCTTTACTATGGCCGAATTTTATGCAACTTGCCGGTCAGACAATAGCATTACCACTTTTCATGGAAACTTTTGCATTTTTCTTTGAAGCCATCTTTCTAGGCATCTACCTATATACTTGGGATCGCTTCGATAGTCAGAAGAAGCATATGCTACTGTTAATTCCGGTTGCTGTCGGTGCATCGATGTCAGCTGTGTTTATAACAATTGTCAACGCGTTTATGAATGCGCCACAAGGATTTGATATTGTGGACGGCCAGCTAGTGAATATTCAACCATTTCTAGCAATGTTTAATCCAGCAATGCCGACAAAGGTAGCGCATGTTCTCGTTACAGCCTATATGACATCCGCATTTGTGTTAGCAGCAATTGCAGGATACCGTCTGCTTAGAGGTTCTAAGCATATATATCATAAAAAATCTTTATACTTACTTATGAAGATTGGTCTGATTTTCTCCATTGCATCAGCGATTATTGGAGACTTTTCAGGAAAATATTTAGCAGAATATCAGCCAGAAAAACTTGCTGCAGCTGAGTGGCATTTTGAAACGGAAGATAAAGCTTCACTTATACTATTTGGTGTATTAGATGGGGAAGAAGTAAAATATGCTATTAAAGTACCTTATGCTTTGAGTGTTTTAGCACATAATAATCCAAATGCAGAGGTAATTGGCTTAGATCAATTTGCTGAAGAAGATCGACCACCTCTATATATTCATTACCTCTTTGATCTCATGGTGATGATTGGCATGTTCATGGCATTCGTTTCATTGGTTTATGTATGCGGGAAAGCACGTGATTGGCAGTTTATTCATTCACGTTGGTTTAGATGGATTGTTGTAGCAGGTGGACCACTTTCCATTATTGCGATTGAAGCAGGATGGTGGCTCGCTGAAGTTGGACGACAGCCTTGGATCTTGTATGGATTAATGCGCACACCAGAAGGGGCCACGACGAGTGACCATGTAGATTTAATGATGCTGTTGTTTACAGGTGTGTATGCCGTATTAGCAGTAGGTAGTATGGTGGTTTTAATTCGTATGTTCAAAAAGAATCCAATTGAGCGAGAAATAGAAGATCGCCATGCTGAAAAAGGCGGTGACATCTTATGACATTAGAGGTTTTAGGTATTTCAGTTTTATGGATTTTCCTATTCGGCTATGTCATTGTAGCTTCAATCGATTTTGGAGCAGGCTTTTTTAATGCCTATAGCCTGCTCATTGGGAAAAATCATATTTTAACGAATATTATTAAGCGTTATTTATCACCTGTTTGGGAAGTAACCAATGTCTTTTTAGTATTCTTCTTTGTTGGGATTGTTGGATTTTTCCCACAAACAGCTTTCTATTATGGAACGATATTACTTGTCCCTGTTAGTATTTCGCTAGTGCTTCTTGCAATACGAGGCTCCTACTATGCATTTGAATCATATGGTGCACGTGGGCATATCGGTTACACACTGACGTATGGGGTAGCAGGCTTGCTCATTCCAGCCTCACTCTCTGTTGTATTCGCGATTGCTGCTGGAGGCTATGTTGATATTGTTGACGGGCAACCAGTCTTGAATTACTGGACATTGTATACGAGCCCATTTGCTTGGAGTATTGTCGTGTTGAGCATTGCAGCTGTACTTTATATTTCAGCCGTGTTTTTAACTTGGTACGCTCACAAAGCAAAAGATAAAAATGCAACAAATTTAATGCGAAAATACGCACTTGCTTGGGCGGCGCCTTTAATGGTGAGTGCACTCGGCATTATGTACGAATTGAAATTCATCAACCCTGAAAGTTACAATAATATGGTTAATTTATGGTGGATGTTCGCCATTTCAGCCGTGTTATTTATTATTACTGTAGTGTTAATATGGATGCGAAAAAATTACGGACTTGCGGTTGGATTATTGATTGCCCAATTTGCAGTGGCGTTCTTCGCATATGGTATCGCACAATATCCATATTTACTGTATCCGTATTTAACAATTTACGATAGTTTTACAAGTACACAAATGGCGATTGCACTCGTCATTGCGTTTATTTTAGGACTGTGTCTGCTTATTCCATCACTGTTCTTGTTGTTGAAATTATTCCTCTTCAACAAAAATTATGTGACCGGAAAAGAAGACAATCACGTATAGGAGGGATAAAACTATGGCTAGTTTTTTAATTTTTTATGCGCCATTTATAGTTGTCATCCTCGGAGTAGTTGCTGCTTTTTGGTGGGCACCTAGAGATTATCACACAATGAAGAAAGAGGGAAAGAGTCGCGAATAGCGGCTCTTTTTTCTACTCGTGTAAAGAGTAGGATGTATTTGTTCGGGTACTCGGGTAGACAGAACAGATTACTTTTTGTTTACCTGAGCAGTTTGGAGTAAAGCCAATCACATTCTTGACCCTACCCAAGCAGTTCGAGCTCATACCCGATCACTTCCTCAACATACCCGAGCAGTTAATATTAAGCCTTGTTCTTTTTTCATCCGCCACAACATGCTACAATAAAGAGATTGAAATGGAGGATGTACGAATGTCAGCACCCGTGAAAAAGAATGACCGACTAACAGTTTATATAGAAGATTTAACACATGATGGCAATGGCGTCGCAAAGGTCGATGGCTATCCATTATTTATCCAAGGTGCACTTCCTAATGAAACGGCGGAAGTGCATGTTTTAAAAACGTTAAAAAATTACGGCTTTGCAAAGGTTGCAGAAATTCTCAAGCCATCGCCAGATCGTGTAGATGCGCCTTGTGAATATTTCAAGCAATGTGGCGGCTGCCAATTACAGCACCTGTCTTATGAAGGGCAGCTAAAATGGAAAGAAAACATGGTGCGTAATGTCATGCAGCGCATTGGTAAAATTGATGCGCCTGTTTTACCTGTGAAAGGCATGGAAGAGCCTTGGCATTATCGTAATAAAGCACAAATACCTTTCTCCTCAAATGAAGCAGGACAAGCTATTGCTGGCTTCTATAAAACGAAGTCTCATAGCATTGTGGATATGGAGCGTTGCTTAATTCAGACAGGGGAAGCGGACGCTATTCTTGCAGGTTTGAAAAAGGAATTAGCGGCAATTGGTATTCGACCATATAACGAGGAAACACATGAGGGAATGCTACGCCATGTAGTCATTCGTAAAGCACGAGCAACTGGTGAAGTTATGGTTGTTCTTGTAACTAAAAAGAAAAAATTCCCGCAAAAAGAAGCTGCTGTTGCGACAATCCAGAACCTTGTTCTGAACGTAACATCAATTATGCAAAACGTTAACAGCGACAAAACGAACGTTATTTTCGGTGATGAAACCGTAAACCTATGGGGTAAGGACGTTATTATTGATACAATTGGCGATGTTCGCTTTGAAATTTCAGCTCGTTCATTTTATCAAGTAAATCCTCAGCAAACGGAAGTTCTATACAAGCAAGCATTAGACTACGCTAACTTGCAGGGGGATGAACGAGTAATTGACGCTTACTGTGGTATAGGCACAATTTCATTATTCCTTGCACAAAAAGCAAAGGCTGTTATGGGGGTTGAAATTGTACCGCAAGCTATTGAAGATGCGAAGCGCAATGCAGAATTAAATGGTTTCACTAATACGTATTTTGAGGCAGGTCCAGCAGAGGAAGTAATTCCACGCTGGTATAAGGAAGGCAAAGAAGCGGATGTTTTAGTAGTAGACCCACCACGCAAAGGTTGCGATGAAGCGCTACTAAAGACAATTTTAGAGCAGCGTCCTAAGCGTGTTGTTTATGTGTCCTGTAATCCAGGCACACTAGCACGTGACCTTCGAATTTTGGAGGATGGTGGCTATCAAACGCAGGAAATTCAACCTGTAGATATGTTCCCGCATTCGACGCATGTGGAGGTTGTTACGGAACTAACTCTAAAGGAGCGATCATAATGGACGCAGCAAAAAAATGGCTCTCTATCCCGAAAGATATCAGAGAAATGCTCGTAAAAAACGTATTTTGTGGCAATTGTGGTGTAACGACAATTGTGAAGTACACGATACAAGAGGGAGAATATGCCCCTGTATTGAAGGGGAAATGCAAGACTTGTGGTAGGGATGTTGCTCGGGTGATTGATTAGTAAATGATAGAACTCTGAAAGGATGGAGTAAATATTCCATCCTTTTTGTGTAAGCATGGAAGGGTTTTTAGTTGAATCTTATGCTTGAATAGAAGAGGTTACTTTTGATATAAGTGATGAAAATTATACACCTCATAATTGGTATCAGAACATTATAATAGGCAGTTCAAGAACGTGGGGTTGATATCAAATGGTTTATAATTCGATTGCTTTATGATAAATTAACCGTTATCTTGAATTGCTTTTTTATGTTTTTGGAATAAAGTGTCCACTATTCGGGGTTCAGTTCAAAAATCTATGCCATCTGCTTCTTTTTGTTTATAAACATACCATTCAGGACCGATTTTCGTTAAAATAAACATTACCGATTTTCACAAATTATAAATGCCAAAATGTACTTGTATTTGATAATCAGTTATTTAGCATGATATAAGTGTAAAAGAAGCGGGACATTTGCTTCATATTTTTGAAATCGAGAGTTAGAAGTTGTATCCATAGTGAGAGGATTTGAGTTTGAAATGATAGATAATTTTTGGCGTGATTTACCACGACCATTTTTTGTACTTGCACCAATGGAAGATGTGACGGATGTTGTTTTTCGTCACGTAGTAAGTGAAGCCGGCCGACCGGATGTATTTTTCACAGAGTTTACAAACTCGGATAGCTATTGTCACCCAGAGGGCATGAAAAGTGTGCGTGGCCGTTTGATTTTCACAGAAGATGAACAACCAATGGTGGCACATATTTGGGGGGATAATCCCGAATATTTCCGTCAAATGAGTATTGGTATGGCGGAGCTAGGCTTTAAAGGTATCGATATTAATATGGGTTGCCCTGTACCGAATGTGGCATCGAGAGGGAAAGGCAGTGGCCTTATTCTGCGTCCAGACGTTGCGGCAGAGCTTATTCAAGCAGCAAAAGCGGGCGGACTGCCTGTTAGCGTGAAAACACGACTAGGCTTTAACGATGTAAATGAGTGGGAGGATTGGCTAACGCATATTTTAAAACAGGATATTGCGAACCTTTCTATTCATTTGCGTACAAGAAAGGAAATGAGCCAAGTAGATGCGCATTGGGAGCTAATTCCGGAAATTAAAAAATTACGTGACCGTATTGCACCAAATACGCTACTAACAATCAATGGAGACATTCCTGACCGTCAAACTGGGCAGCAGCTTGCTGAACAATATGGTATTGATGGCGTTATGATCGGGCGAGGTATTTTTAAAAATCCCTTTGCTTTTGAAAAAGAGCCAAAAGAGCATAGCAGTAAAGAGTACCTTGATCTTTTAAGACTGCAGCTTGATCTTCAAGATCAATATGCGGAAGTACTACCACGTTCAATCACAGGGCTTCATCGCTTTTTCAAAATTTATGTCAAAGGCTTCCGTGGAGCTGGTGAATTAAGAAATCAATTGATGAACACGAAATCAACAGATGAAGTGCGTGCATTGCTTGATAACTTTGGAAAAGAATGGGACGAGGACAATGAGATGATGTAACTCTTCAAACGTTATAGAAAAAATGAATTACATCAACTCATATGTACTTACCCTTGCGTTAGCTTACTGAACAGATACAGGAAAGCAACGGCAGTACTGACTGAAAAGAGGGGCAATGAACCCCTCTTTTTTGTTGCCTAATTTACGATGCTAACTTGTCCCTTAGCAACCATTTTCCCATCTTCAAATACACAAAAACGTTACTCCAATTATCTTCGTCCCCGACCCACCAAAATGTTGCATTTTCTTTTGCTGCTACTGATCGGTACAAATCGCCAAGTAAAGGCATATCTCCATGTTCGAAGTTACGAATGATAATCTCTGCTGATGATTGGCTCAAAATAATCCCCCTCTTAGTGTGGGATTTCGCAATTTAGAAGGTTGACTATGCGAGTTCCCCGTATCGATACTATTTATACATTATATATTATAAAATGGTATTATATGTAACGGGGTTATTAGTGTCCCTTAGTATGATTCTTTAAATAACTCTTTCTAAAATAGTTGTTACCCATTGCCCAAAAGGAGAATTAACTATGTACAAACTTATGCTTATTGAGGACGATACTGAATTAAGTGCGCTTATTCAAGAAAACTTGGAGCGCTATGGGTATACTGTTGTACAGCCTGAAGACTTTTTGAATATAGAGGATGAGTTTACGAAAATTAAACCTGATTTAGTTTTATTGGATATTAATTTACCTTATTATGACGGCTATTATTTATGTAGAGCTTTTCGTAAGCAGTCGAATGTGCCAATTTTAATTATTTCTGCTCGTAATCAAGAGCTCGATCAGATTATGGCTATTGAACTTGGGGCTGATGATTATATTACGAAACCATTTACGTTTGACATGCTGCAATCGAAGGTGAAAGCGACGATTAGAAGAGTTTATGGAGAATATGCAGCAAATGGACAAAATCTTACGTGTGCTGGTCAGCTATGTATTAATGCTGATACACTTGTTTTTAACTCAGGGGAAATGAAGTATAAAAAATCATTTTAACTCTACTTTCTAAGAATTGAGGTAATTTTTTCTACTATAAAACATTGCTTTTTCAATAATAATCTTATAGAATGTAGAACGATATAAATGAACGAAATAAATTTCCTTTAATACGGTCCAGAGAGGCTGAAAAGGGCTACGTGATATTTTTAAGCTAACAATATCTTTGTTTTCTCATGCCCTTTTTGTCCTCTGTGACAGAAGGGCTTTTATTTTGCTAATTAATACCTCTTTTAATGGGAGTCCCGTGAGGCTTCAAAAGAGAATGGACAAAATTGTATAATCCATTCCCTCAAATAGGCTAAAAGAGATCTTTATCAACAAGAAACTGGAGGATTGTAAGAATGGATTATCGTAAGAAAACAGTAGTAGCGTCAGTAGCTGGTTTAACGTTGGAAGGGATGGACATTATGTTTATTTCCTTTGCGATGACAATGATTATTTCGGAATTTAACATTGATTTTGCAACGGGTGGATTGATTTCTTCCGTAACGAATATTGGCATGCTGTTAGGCGGGATTATTTTTGGAGTTTTAGCTGATAAGTTTGGACGGGTAAAAGTGTTTACTTACACCGTCTTGTTGTTTGCGCTTGGTACAGCTTTAACTGGATTAGCAACAAATATTGAACAAATTTATATGTATAGATTTATTGCAGGTCTTGGTGCTGGGGGCGAATACGGCATTGGTATGGCGCTTGTTGCCGAGGCTTGGCCGAAGAATAAGCAAGGAAGAGCCTCTTCATATGTTAGTGTAGGTGCTCAATACGGAGTTATTTTAGCAGCGTTACTAAGTGCCGTTATTCTTCCGACTTTAGGATGGAGAGCTTTATTCTTTGTTGGTGTGTTACCTGTCATCTTCGCATTCATTGTGCGAAAAAATCTTGAGGAATCACCAGAGTGGCTGGCTGCTCAGAAAAATAAAAAAATCAACAAGCAACATGAAAAAGGTAAGCTGGTGCAGCTATTTGAAACGCCTCGAACATCAATGACGACAATATCACTAATTGTTATGGCAACAGTTCAAATTGCTGGTTACAATGGCTTAATGATTTGGTTGCCATCTATGTTGCAAAAATCTCAAGGTCTATCCGTTTCAAGCTCGGCACTTTGGACAATTAGTACAGCAGTTGGCATGATTATTGGGATGCTAACATTTGGACGATTTATGGACCGATTTGGTGCAAAGCGTGCATTCGGAATCTTTTTACTTGCCTCTGCATGTGCAGTGTTTTTATACTCCTATGCTACAGGAAGTGTCGCAATTTTATTAGGTGGTGCAATTGTCGGCTTCTTCTCAAATGGCATGTTTGCAGGGTATGGAGCTTTAATTAGCAGCTTCTATCCGGTGCAAATTCGAAGTACAGCAACAAACACGATTTTTAACTTCGGTAGAGCAATTGGAGGATTTTCACCGATCTTTGTCGGCTATATTCTTCAAAGTTATGATATGACGGTCGTAATGATCTATTTAGCAGCCTTATATTGCATTTCCTTTATCGTGATGTTAACTCTAAAAAAAGGGACAAGCGAGGCTTTACAACCAGTTGAAATTAAATAAATCAATTATGCTCAGCGGATGTTTTTTGTACCGAAAGAGAAGCGACAGGTACAGATGTTTGGCCACCGCTGAAAGAAGTTAAAACATGAAAGAACGAATTCCAATTTTAAAAAAAGGGATTCGTTCTTTTTAAATTTATTATTATAATAAACCTTTTGAACGTTTTTCAGCCATTTCTACGAGGCGTTTTGTTATTTCTCCTCCGACTGAACCGTTTGCACGAGAAGAGGCTTCTGGCCCTAATTGTACATTAAATTCTTGTGCGATTTCATATTTCAATTGATTAACGGCTTCATGTACACCGGGAACTAGAAGCTTATTTGAACTACGATTAGCCATTTATCTCACCTCCTTGTGATTAGAATGGTCGAGAGTTAGCTAATCATACATGTTAAAAAATAAAATGCACATTCTAAATACTATAGTAAAGTAACTTTTGGAAAGCTAACTAAAATTGTGAATGTCTCTGCTATAATAAAGGAATGCTTCAATTTCGAGGTTATGATTATTAGAAGCGCTTTTACAGTCAAAATGGAGGTTTTTTTAATGACGAACAATGATATTTTAATTCGTTTAAGATATGCATTAGATATCAAAAATAAAGACATGGTAGAAATTTTTAAGTTAGGCGGCATGGACTTTACGAAGGAAGAAGTATTGAACATGCTTATTAAAGTTAATGATGAGGAAGAAGCACCAGAAGAATACATCAAGTGTAATAATAAAATGGTAGAGGCTTTTCTAAATGGATTTATTACATTTAAACGAGGTCCGCAAAAGTCTAAGTCTGGCCAACCAGAAGGACCACTACCTGTTTCAGGAAAAGAGAGCCCTAATAATATGCTATTAAAGAAAGTGAAGATTGCGTTAGCCTTAACGAGTGAGGAGATGCTTGATATTTTATATGATGGAGGCGTTAGCGTTTCGAAAGGCGAATTAGGTGCCATTTTAAGAAATCCAAGTCATCGTAACTATAAAGAATGTGGCGACCGCTTTGTGAGAAATTTTTTAAGAGGGCTGACAGATAAATATAGAGATTAAAATGGACACCTGATTAGGTCTGAGATGCCGTCAATAGACATCTCTCTTGAAATGTCAAGTTAAAATGTTAGTGAAGAGCCAATAAATGAATGGTGAAAAAGCAGCTGCTATTTTGTAGCTGCTTTTTTCGGGAATTTTATGCGTGAATTTCTCTTTTTAGATAAAAATATTCTGCAAAAATCACATTTTTCTTAGTTGAATCTAGTTGACATTTTGTGACGAAATTGTGTACACTATAAATGACATAAAGTTGTCACAAAGAGGAAAAATAAATGTTCACGAACAGAGGGGTGCTTTTATGTTTGGTTTAAACATTTTATTAGTTGCTATCGCATGTGTTACGATCCCACTTGTTGTTGCTTCAGTGATGTTAGACATTTTTTATGCAGAAAAGAAACAAGTTCGTTTTTCATTACGCCGTACATCTATGTGGTATTCCTGCATGTTTGCTTTATCATTTATACCGTCAGTCTTATACATGACACTAAAATAGAAAATATTTTTAATTTGAATAATCATTTAGGGGTAATTGATTATTTAAAATTATAGTAGCAGCTACAATATTGCATTGTAGCTGTTTTTCATTTCTCTGAAGAGAATTGTGGATGAGCCGAGAAAATTATGTAATATTTACTATTTTACTGTAATAGTAAAATAGTAAATATAAAATAGAAACAGAGCGAAAAGATGAAATTGGAGTTGGAAGTGTCGGCTGGAGCACATGCACAGTATAAAAGCTCAGCTACATTAGAGCAAATGTCAGAAGGCATTCAACAAATTGCCGAGGCTTCTTCAAATGTATCTCAATTATCATCTATTAGCTTACAAAATGTGGAGCTTGGAAATGGAAACATTGAAAAAGTAATTCAACAAATGAATATTATTAATGAATCCGTTCAATTATCCGCAAATGCAATTAAACTAGAGAATCAATCAAATGAAGTATCACTTATTATCAATATGATTCGTGATATTGCTTCACAAACTAATCTACTTGTATTAAATGCTGCGATTGAAGCGGCTAGAGCTGGTGAATCTGGAAAGGGTTTTGCCGTAGTAGCTGAAGAAGTTAGAAAGCTCGCGGAGCAATCAGAAAAATCAGCGAATAGTATATTGGATTTCCAAAATAAATGAGGATACGAGCTTAACGGCGCAAACGATGAATGTTGTAACAGGAAATGTAGGAGATGGTTTACAAGCTGTTGAAGAAGCTGGAAAATCATTTGAAAGTATTCTCCAATCTATTCAGGGCGTAGTATCTCATACCAAATAAGTTTCTGTAACCTCAGAAGAAATGTCCGCATTTTCTGAGGAGATTACAGTAGGCTTTATGGAAACAACGATGCTTGCTAATAAGGCTGCAAAGTCAACAGAAAGTGTTGTAGAGCGTACGATGGAGCAAGAAAGCTACAATCAAGATATCCTTCATTCTATTTTAAAACTGAACAAAATGGTAGAAGAACTGGAAAAATCCGTTTCAAAGTTTGATGTAGACGCTAAAAACACAGATATTTCCCACAGAAATTATGAATGAAAAGATAATCGTTAGAATAAAATTTCTATTAACATGGATGAAATAAACCTATCGATTATCTTTTTGAAGGTGGGATATGGATGAAAACCTTTTTTCTTGTATTTCTAGGAATGACCTATTTATTACTAGCAAAGTTAGTCGAAGCGGCTATCTTTAGCAACGTCTATTTTTTTATTGGTTTAGGAGTATTAATAGCAGGAATTATTCGATATGTTAAAGAACGATATATCTATAACAATAGATTAAATGAAATGAAAGAGGCAAGTGAGGAGGAGCTTATGGCTATCCCTCATACGCATTGCATCATGTCCAATGATTGTTTAAATGCTTTATTACTAAATGAACCTACAAATACACTTTTTCTCGTAAGTAGAGAAGATTTAGAAGATGATTTGATTAAAAAAGAAATCTCATTCAATAAAATATATGAAGTTGCTATAGTAGAGGACGAAATGTATATTGCTAGGACTAGCAATAGTTTAATAAGTGGTTCATTACTTGGTGAAGATCTGGATATAGAAGAAGAGGAATCCGATGATGAGGACCCTGAGGATAACACTGTATCTCAATTGACGTTAAAAATTGTAGCTGATAACTTATCTAATCCCATTCTAGAATATGTTTTTCTAGATAACGGTGAGCCTATATCAAGAGAAGAGGATGAGTATCAAGAAGCGTTAGAGTTATGTGAGGAATGGTTTCAGAAGATCAGTGTTATTATCAAACGTTATGAGCTTGAAAGGGTACCAATTAGACAGTGGCAATAAACTAATATGTAGTAAAGAAAGCTATCTCGAGCGTAATGGCGAGATAGCTTTTTTAGAATGATATTTTAAACGCTCAGGTAGTGAACCGAAGTGAACCGGTATCTTCTCGAAGTGCTCGAGTGAGCCAGAGAAGTGATCCGTTATCCCCCCAAACTGCTCGGTGTACTAAAGAAATCTCCGTTAGAAACCCAAAACGTTCACGTTCTCCAAATTAAGAATCCGTACTTTAAATTTTAAATTGCTGTAATTGAATATTTAGCTCTTCGGCCATACCAGCGAGTTGATTTGCACTCCTTGAAATTTCCTCCATAGTAGCGGCAGTTTCCTCTACAGTTGCTGTTGTTTGTTCTACACCAGCTGCAGACTCTTGAGAAATAGAAGCCATTTCATCAACAGAGACATTGATAGACTCGGAATTTTGAGCAACTTTATTTAAATTGCCTGAAATGGTATTTATGTTAAGAATCATTTCTTCAACGGCTTCCGAAATTTGGTCAAATGTTTCATTTGTTTGATTTAGTTGGGCGTTTCCTCTTTTTACTTCCTCATAGCCGGATTGCAGAGCGGTTGTTACATTGCCAGTTTCTCCTTGAATACGGTTGACGATTGTTGAAATATCAGTGACAGAGAATTGTACTTGTTCTGCAAGCTTACGAACTTCATCGGCTACAACTGCAAAACCTTTACCATGCTCTCCTGCACGAGCTGCTTCGATGGCAGCGTTTAAGGCAAGTAAATTTGTTTGATTTGAAATATCATCAATGACAGAAACAAGCTTGGAAATTTCAGCAGACTGCACATTTAAGCCTTCAACTTTTTTCACTGAATTTAACACAATCTCATTAATAGCTGCCATTTGTTGTGTTGATTGTTTCATTAAATCTTTACCAGTTGTTGTTAGTTCTTGTACATGACTTGAATGTTCTTTTAATTTAATGCCTTCTTGTGTTGTTTCATGAATACTGCGCTGGAAAGAAGACATTGTTCCGGCTAAATCACCTGCTGTAGATGCTTGTGTTTCTGTGCCAGAGGCTAGCTCCTGCATAGTCACGGTAATTTGTTCTGTACCTGATTGTACTTCATTCGAAGATTGGGCCAGCTCTTCGCTACTAGCTGCTACTGTTTCAGAAACGGTATAGATTGAGCTAATCGTTTGTTTTAATTTTTCATTCATTTCATTGGCGGAAAGCATTAATTGGCCAATCTCATCACGATGAGTTATTGGAAGTGGCTCATGTTGCAAATTGCCATCTGCTAATTCGCTCATGCGCTTTGAGACAATCTTAATAGGCTTAGAAATATTGCCAGCAGTGACAATGGCGATTAGGATACCTGCAATTGTTAATACAATGCTAACAATCAGTCCAACTGTTTTATTGTTTAAACTTGTTGATACTACGTCATCGCCTACCTTAGTAATGGCATCCGAGCGTTTATTGGCTAATTCTTCATAACCAACACGAACTTCGATTACAAGATTATTCATAGCTGTTAAATTTTTTAAGGCTAATTCTCTATCACCTTTTTTATAAACATCGAATACTTCGGTGTTAACGCGATTGCTCCATGTACGTGCCATTTCTACTAGCGCATCACGCTCAGATGTATTTTCGTATTTCTCTACAATACCGTTATTTTCCTCTGCGATTTTACGATATTCATTAAAAGTTTCTATGTATTTTTCATCACCAGATACAACATAACTTAAAGCTGCAGAGAGACGAACACTCATAGACATTGCTAAATTTTTACTTGCCGTTAAGACTTGTAAATCTTCTTTTACTAGACTTTCTGCTTGTTTTTCCATCTTATTATTAGAAATATAAGAATAGGCTGTAAAACAAACAACTAATACTAATAAAAGAAGAAATGCACTTAATATTCGAGCTTTAAGTGTTTTAAACTGAAAAATACCTTTCATCTTTTCCCACCCTTTGCTAAATGGTCTCTAAAATATAATTGTTATAGTACAAATATTATTTTATAACTAAATCTTTATATAAATAAGCCCTTTTAATGGAAAAGTGAAAAATAGTTTTTTAGTACAATAATTATTTGGTGTTAATGGGGTAAGTAGTTAAAAATATATTGTCTTATGTGCAATTGTGAAGTTTTTTTTATATTTTTATGTATTTTTTCCTACTTAAGAAAAAGCACTTGCTGCACAAGTGCACCAAGCGCTCTAAATATATCTTCATTCAGTTGGTGTTTGGACACCCACTGAAAAGAAAACGCATCTTCTTTTAGCCAAGTCGTAATTGATTATTGTTGTTTTGCTTTTTTAGCTAGTCGTTCCCATTGTAGTAATGATGGATATGGATCAAATGCCCATTCTGTACGTCCATTGAACTTATATATGCCATAGTGAAGATGAGGCGGGAATTTTCCGGACGTTCCTTCTTTACCGTAGCCAGAACTACCAACATAACCGAGAACAGTTCCAGGCTCGACAAAGTCGCCTACTTTAATCTTCTTATTATAACTACCGAGATGGGCATAATAATGATAGGAGTTATGATTATCTCGAATTCCTATACGCCAACCACCAAATTGGTTCCAGCCCTTTATTTCCACTACTCCATAAGAGGTAGAAAGTACGGGAGTACCATAGCTAGCGAAAATATCTGTTCCTTCATGAATACGGCGTCCACCCCAGCCCCTATTGGCGCCCCATGTACTCTTATAGCTGTAATCGTAATTAGTAGGTATTGGGAATGTGTGGGCATCAAGCTCAGTTGTTTTGAAATGACTATACATTTTGGAAATGGCGAAGATTTGATTTACGGCCTGTTCACTTCCGTAATACTCCCATAGAGCTAATTTAAAATCCTCATCAGTTGTTCCAAATTTGCTTAAAAATGTAGCCATGGAGAATATGATATCGACATCATCCTTTGGGCTGGCAACTCCGTCACTGTTGCCATCTAGTCCCATCCCGCCAAAGTAACTAATTGTATCTGGGCGAGTATCATCTCGAACAGGATTTAAAGCACCTGACCAATATTCATCAGAAAATTGAATGGCAATGATACCATCCCGTTTCGGAATATCTTTACGAACGGATTGTAAATTTCGTTCATATTGGTCGATGGCTGCTAAGAAATGCCATGGGATAAGTAATTCATCAAATTGTACGTAATAGGCCATACGTTGTTGCACAATTTCTTCTTGGGTGGGTTCTTCTTTTGCTAAAGCAACAGAGGGGAGAGTAAAGCTCCATAAAACCATCCATGATAAAAGGAATATAAAATGGCGATTCAATAATGGACCTCCTTTCTAACGTTAGAATAACCGAATTTTTTATCTTCATTCAGCACTTTTTGTGGGAAAACAAAGCGGTAGAAATGAGCAATTTTTGTAAAAAAAACATCAGGTATAACAATTAATGTTTCGATTTATCACTGAAATTTGGAAGTAACATTTTTGAAAAATAAGTTGATAGGAGTAGAGGCTGGTCGACTCCTTGGGAATTAGCAATAGAGGAACGAAGGCTAAAACCATCACGTCCTGTGATAACGCCTTCGTGACCAACATCCTGTTGCCCCAAGCGGCTCATCGGACGCCCCAGGAAGCTTTGCTCTGTGCGAAAGCGAAGCGACAGCAACAAATGTTTTAACTGTGCGAAAGCGAAGCGACAGCAACAAATGTTTTAACTGTGCGAAAGCGAAGCGACAGCAACAACAAAGCGCCCAGCCGGAACGGAAATCAACCCTACGTTATGGGGAAGAGCCATAAATCATTTTATTTGGCGTATAAATTCCTGTTATTCAGAGGAAAAAATTATAGGCAATAAGAAGAAACTTTAACAAAGAAAAAGTATTGGGTATCATAATGCGATTTCCTTCATACTATGTTATAAATCAAGCCCTGAATGGAGGGAAGGCTATCAACATTTTAGATAAAGTGAAAAGCTATCGCGAAGAAGAAAATCGGCTAAAGTGGGAAGGTACATTTGCAGATTACTTAAACATCATCAAGGAAAGACCTGAAGTTGCTCAAACAGCCCATTCACGCGTCTACAATATGATAAAAAATGCTGGTGTAGAGGAACGCGATGGGCAAAAAATGTATGAATTTTTTGGGCAAGAAATTTTTGGGCTTGAAACAGCAATTGAAAGACTGGTGGAGGAATATTTCCATCCAGCAGCGCGAAGATTGGATGTTAGAAAACGTATTTTGTTATTAATGGGACCAGTAAGTGGTGGTAAATCAACAATAGTGACCTTGTTGAAACGTGGACTCGAGCATTTTTCGAGAACAGATGAAGGTGCAGTTTTCGCAATTAAGGGATGTCCAATGCATGAGGATCCTCTACATTTAATTCCACATCATTTGCGTAATGATTTTTATGAGGAGTATGGTATACGAATTGAAGGAAGCTTATCGCCTTTAAATACGATGCGTCTTGAAAAAGAGTACGATGGACGTATTGAAAATGTGATGATTGAACGTATTACTTTTTCTGAAGACAAACGTGTGGGCATAGGAACATTTACGCCATCAGATCCAAAATCACAGGATATTGCAGATTTAACAGGTAGTATTGATTTCTCAACAATCGGAGAATTTGGTTCAGAATCTGACCCTCGTGCTTATCGCTTTGACGGTGAGTTAAATAAGGCAAATAGAGGTATGATGGAGTTCCAAGAAATGTTAAAGCTCGATGAAAAATTCTTGTGGAATTTATTATCTTTAACACAGGAAGGTAATTTTAAGGCGGGTCGATTTGCATTAATTAGTGCAGATGAGTTAATTGTTGCGCATACAAACGAAACGGAGTATCGTTCATTTATTTCAAATAAAAAGAATGAGGCGTTACATTCACGTATTATTGTCATGCCGATTCCGTATAACTTAAAAGTTAGTCAGGAAGAATTGATTTACCAAAAAATGATTAAAGAAAGCGATATGTCACATGTTCATATTGCGCCGCATGCATTGAAGGCCGCAGCAATCTTTTCGGTTCTAACAAGACTGGAAGTACCGAAAAAACAAGGTGTGGATCTTATTAAAAAAATGCGACTGTACGACGGAGAAAATGTGGAGGGATTTAATTCCGTTGACTTAGAGGAGCTTAAAAAAGAGTTTCCGAACGAAGGCATGAACGGTATTGATCCACGATATATTATTAATCGTATTTCTTCTGCTATTATCCGAAAGGAGATACCATCTATTAATGCGTTAGATGTTCTGCGTGCACTAAAGGATGGGCTTGACCAGCACGCTTCCATTTCTCAGGAAGATCGAGAAAAATATATGAACTATATTGCAGTTGCTCGAAGAGAGTATGATGAAATTGCCAAGAATGAAGTGCAAAAAGCATTCGTTTATTCGTATGAAGAGTCTGCAAAAACATTGATGAATAATTACCTCGATAATGTAGAGGCGTTTTGTAATAAAAATAAAATTTTCGATCCATTGACTGGTGAGGAAATGAATCCTGATGAAAAATTAATGCGCTCTATTGAAGAGCAAATAGGCATTTCAGAAAATGCGAAAAAAGCTTTCCGTGAGGAGATATTAATTCGTATTTCTGCTTATGCTCGAAAAGGAAAGCGTTTTGACTATAATTCTCATGAAAGATTACGAGAAGCAATACAGAAGAAACTATTTGCGGATCTTAAGGATGTTGTGAAAATTACAACATCTTCAAAAATGCCGGATGAATCACAGCTGAAGAAGATTAATGAGGTTGTGGCAAGACTTGTTGATGAGCATGGCTATAATACAACATCTGCTAATGAATTATTGCAGTATGTAGGTAGTCTGTTAAATCGTTAGTGGTTTGACCTATTCAGTGGAAACTATAAGACTATTGATAGGAATGAATAGGAGTGTCCCATTTTAGGGCACTCCTTTTATCTTCATTTAAGTTCAAGAAAGCGAATGACTAGCATAGTATAGAAAAAGCGAATTTGATAGATGGGTGAGGATAAAAATGACTGAAAACGAAAATAAACGTTTTGCCATTTCTCAGGAAAATTGGTCCCTCCATCGTAAAGGGCACCAGGACCAGCAACGGCATATGGAAAAAGTAAAAGATGCTATTAAGAATAATTTACCCGATTTAGTTAGTGAAGAAAGTATTGTCATGTCCAATGGTCGCGAGGTCATTAAAATACCTATACGGTCACTTGATGAATATAAAATTCGATATAACTATGATAACTCCAAGCATGTTGGGCAAGGTCAAGGAGACAGTAATGTAGGTGATGTAATTGCGCGTGATCCCGGCAGAGGCAATCAGGCTAATGGTAAAGGAAAAGAAGCTGGTGACAAGCCGGGCCAGGATTATTATGAAGCTGAAGTAAGCATTGAAGAGATTCAAAATGTGTTATTTCACGAGCTTGAGCTACCAAACCTACAGCAGAAAGAAAAAGCGGATATTAAGACGGAAAACATTGAGTTTAATGATATTCGGAAAAAAGGTTTAATGGGAAATGTCGATAAAAAGCGTACAATCCTTAATGCGCTAAAGCGTAATGCTATGCAAGGAAAACCAGAAATTACGCCGATTCATAATGATGATCTGCGTTTTAAAACGTGGGATGAAGTGGAAAAACCTGAATCGAAGGCAGTGGTCCTTGCCATGATGGATACAAGTGGCTCGATGGGTTCCTTCGAAAAATATTGCGCAAGGAGCTTCTTCTTTTGGATGACAAAATTTTTGCGCTCTAAGTATGAAACAGTGGAAATAGAATTTATTGCGCATCATACCGAGGCGAAAGTAGTAACAGAAGAGGAGTTTTTCACAAAGGGAGAAAGCGGTGGAACGATTTGTTCATCTGCCTATATAAAGGCATTGGAACTAATTCGGGAAAAGTATAATCCTGCTCGCTATAATATTTATCCAGTACATTTTTCAGATGGTGAAAATATATCAATGGATAATGAAAAGTGCTTGAAGCTAGTGGGAGAGTTAATGGATGTATCGAGCATGTTTGGATATGGTGAAGTCAATCAGCATAACCGTTTCTCTACACTAATGTACACGTATAAAAAAATAGATGACCCTAAATTTAGATATCATATTTTGAGAAAAAAAGGCGATGTGTACGATGCCTTAAAGAGCTTTTTCAAAAAAAATGAATCTTAAATCATGTTCAAAGGAGGGGGCGGAAAAGTGGAGATGAACGAGCTTGAACGAGCAATTGATGAAATTACAGAAATTGCCTCAAGCTTTGGCTTAGATTTCTTTCCAATGCGCTATGAAATTTGTCCGGCAGATATTATTTATACATTTGGCGCATATGGTATGCCTACTCGATTTTCACATTGGAGCTTCGGTAAACAATTCCACAAAATGAAGCTTCAATATGATTTAGGGCTAAGTCAAATCTATGAGCTAGTGATTAACTCTAACCCATGTTATGCATTTTTACTTGATACAAATACGTTAACACAAAATAAATTGATCATTGCGCATGTATTGGCGCACTGCGATTTCTTTAAAAATAATGTACGCTTCTCCAATACTAGAAGAGATATGGTGGAGAGTATGACTGCAACAGCCGAACGGATAGCTGGCTATGAAAGAGAATATGGAAAGGAAGAGGTCGAGCAATTTTTAGATGCAGTTTTAGCGATTCAGGAGCATATCGATCCTTCCCTGTTACGACCAAAATTGTCTTGGAATACGGAGGATGAATTTGAAGAGGAAATGTCTCAAGCAAAATCACCGTATGATGATCTATGGCGTATAGACGATAAGGAAAAAGAGTATAAATCGGTAAGGCGAAAAATAAAGCACTTCCCGCCAAAGCCAGAAAAAGATTTATTGCTATTTTTAGAGGAGCATAGTCGAGAGCTCGAGGACTGGCAGCGAGATATATTAACGATGATGCGTGAGGAAATGCTTTATTTTTGGCCACAATTAGAGACGAAAATAATGAATGAGGGCTGGGCTTCCTTTTGGCATCAACGCATCATGCGTGAGCTTAAGCTAACGACAGCGGAAACGATTGAGTATGCGAAATTAAATGCAGGTGTTGTGCAGCCTTCAAAAACAACCATTAATCCTTATTACCTTGGTGTGAAAATATTTGAGGATATTGAAGAGCGCTATAATCATCCAACGGAAGAGATGAGAAAGCTAGGTGTTCAGCCAAACTCAGGTCGAGAGAAAATGTTTGAGGTTAGAGAGATAGAATCGGATATATCCTTTATCCGTAACTATTTGACAAAGGATTTAGCAAAACGAGAAGATCTTTATTTGTTCCAGAAAAAGGGCAATGAATACCGTATTACTGATAAGGAGCATGAAATGGTACGAGATCAGCTCGTATCGATGCGTGTAAACGGAGGATTCCCATATATCGTCGTTAAAAATGGAGATTACCTTCGTAATGGAGAGCTCTATTTAGTGCATGGCTATGAGGGAATGGAGCTTGATCCACGCTACTTAGAAAACGTTTTGCCTTATATTTATCAGCTATGGGGTCGTCCTGTTCATCTAGAAACATATGTGGATGGAAAGCCAATGCTTTATTCATATGATGGTACAAAAAATTATAAACGCAATGTGTGAGGCGAAAATCCTTTGTGGATAATAAAACAAAAAACTTCTATCTGTCGGTATGAAATATTCCTATAGATAGAAGTTTTTTACAGTTCGGAATGACGGTGCATCGCCATAATTTTGGGTTGATTTCCGTTCCAACTGGGCGCTTTGTTGTTGCTGTCGCTACAGAAAACATTTGCTGACGCTTCGCTTTTGCACAGAGCAAAGCTTCCTGGGGATGTTCAATAATCCCAATAAACTTTAGTCGTTGTTATTTTCATCTAACGATGGAGAGGACTCATTTTCATCTTCACTACTTTCACTATGATTCGAAGATGAATGGATATCGCTGTCGATAACTCTGCTATCTCTTACTTTTATTCCTTGTTGTCCGCCAGCTTCATCATTATCGTCACCAGCAATACCGCTTCTGCCGTTTCCATCAGCGAATTGGGAGTTTATATTTCTAGTACTACCGTTTATGGCATTTTGACCGCCTTGGTTGGCATTAGTACCTACATCCTTATTGATTTGTCCTCCACCTTCAGCCCTTTGTTCAAAATGGATTTCTTTATTGCCAATATTAATAGTAAGATGGATAGTAATATGTTTTTTGGATGGATCCTTTGAATGTTCATTATCAGGCATAATTTTCACCTCCTTCATTTTAGCATTACTATTAAGATATTAATTTTTCTCTATCTTACTTGTTCATGTAGCCCTAATATGTATAAATAATGTGAGGGGATGGAGACTGAAAAACTGTTCCTTACCGTAAAATTTGATAAAATGAATAGGATTTGAATATAAGAAGAACTGGAACGGTGAATCAACGTTGAGAACATTTAAAAAAGTTTATATAGAAATAACGAGTGTCTGTAATTTAGCATGTAGCTTTTGTCCTCCAACTGCTCGTGCAAAGGGACTTATTAAAGTAGAGCAATTTAATAAAATATTGGATGAAATACGTCCTCATACGAAATATATTTATTTGCATGTAAAAGGGGAGCCGCTATTACACCCACGTATTGATCAGCTACTTGACGCAGCACATGAGAAAGGTTTTAAAGTTAACATTACAACGAACGGTACACTGATTAAAAAGAATTGGGAAAAGATACTAGGGAAACCAGCCTTACGCCAAATCAATTTTTCTTTGCATAGTTTCGACGGTCATGAGGGATCGGAAAATCGTGAGAAATATTTAGGGGATATATTAGATTTTGTGCGTGCTTCGAGAGACTATAAGACGATTATTTCATATCGTTTATGGAATTTACAAAAAGATAGTGTAACAGATATAGCGGCACGGAGAAATCGTGAAACGCTCGAAATTCTAGAAAATGAATATAATCTTGATTATCGCATCGAAGAAAAAGTGCAGCCTGGTAAAGGTGTAAAGATTGCTAATAATATTTATTTAAATCAGGATCATGAATTCAAGTGGCCAAGCTTACTAGAGCCGGAGGATGAAGGTAAAGGTTTTTGCCATGCACTGCGAAGCCAAGCCGCTATTTTAGTGGATGGTACAGTAGTGCCTTGCTGTCTTGATGGTGAGGGCGTTATTAATTTGGGGAATGTGAATGAGAAATCCTTCACAGACATCGTTCAAGGGGAACGTGCAAATAATATTGTCGACGGATTTTCACGTAGAGAAGCAGTAGAAGAGCTATGCAGAAAATGTGGCTATCGTCAAAAGTTTGGAATGTAATAGAAAGATCCATTTGGTTGTAGACTAAATGGATTTTTTATATGGTTAATGGCATGCCATCATGATAGAACAGGCTTCTCACCAAAGTTAAAAATAATTTGCGGCTAGCCGTCAAACAGCTCCAACGTCATTGACTATTGGAGCTGTTTTTCTTTGATTGTGAATCAATAGTATCTAAAAAATCCTTCGTAATGCGTACTACGTATTTCACTTCGTCTAAATTGCGCTCCCTTAATACTGATCGATGTATGTCAAGCACAAGGTTCTTTTCTTCAATATCAGTAACACCAGATAATTTTTGAAAATTAAAAAGCTCCTCAGGGGCAATATCTAATGCTTTCATCAACGTTTCTAAAGTACTTAATGTGATATTAGACTGTCCGTGTTCAATGTTTGAGATTCGTCCTTTACTAAAACCGAGTTTCCCCGTTTTTTCTGCTACTTCTTCCTGACTAAGCCCCTTTGATACCCTAATAATACGGAGTTGTTCGCCTACTAGCTTTAAAAAGTCTGACATATGATTCACCTCTATGTAAAAAGCTAGTGAAAAACATTAAAAATGCCTATACCATTATAGTGGTATAATAGAGATAATGTTACATTAAAATGGTACAATGGTTGATAGTAAGTTTTTATTGAGAGAAAAGCCTTATGTAAAACGGTGTTGATGATTCTTCAGTAGCTTGTTTTAGGATATAACTAATTAAGTTAAGGATTGGAGGATTTAGGCATGGTAAAGCGTTATCGATTAGATGAAGTTGCTAAAATAGAAGAGGGGAAAATAGTACCGAAGAAAAAGTTTTTTTCAAACGTCGGAGTACCCCTAATTACAGCAGAAAATTTAAAAAAGTTAATGCTACATGGTGATATTGAACGATTACCAAAAGTTAATATTACATTTAAAAAACATTTTAAGTGTGCACCAGTACCAGCTAAAACCATCATTCTTACTAAAGCTAATTTGAAGGAAACAAATAAATATATTTATCAATGCGAAACTGAAATATGTATTGCAAATGATCTCGTCGCTATTATTCCAAATGAAACAATTATTTTAAGTGATTATTTATTACACTTTCTCAGATGGTATCAAATTAATAAAGAATGGCATCATTTGTACCATATATCTATAGATATCCCAATGTTAGCTATCCAACAGAAAATGGTGCAAATTTTAAATAAGATTCAGCTTTTGTTAAAGAATAAAGAGTCTTTAATGACAGCAGTAGATGGGCTACACCAGCATAATTATTCGACGCAAATAGAAAATCACTCGAAAAGTCTACATCAAGGGTTTAATCAAGCGCAGTATCTATACGATGATATGCTACATAAAATTTTCAAGGGTGATTAACTAAGATTACTGTCTTTATGGGATAAAATGAAATTAGTCGGTGTAAAGGCAAAAAACTTTCACACCGACTTTTATCAATTATGCCTCTGCATAATTGTACCTGTCGCTACGCTTTCGGTACAAAAGACATCTGTAGCTGCCGCTTTGCTTTTGCTACAAAAGACATCTGAACCTGTCACTACGCTTTCGCTACAAAAGACATTTTCTGAGTTAAATTTCGATAATTATAGGTAAAATCATTGGTTTTCTTTTTGTTTGTGTAAATAGATATTGACCGACAGCTCTTTTGATTTCTCTTTTTATGACATGGATTGGCTGCTTATTTTCTTCTTGAAGCTCATTTACCGTTTCTTTAACGAGAATATTTACTTTCGTTAAAAGCTCCTCAAAGTCTTTGGCATAAACAAAGCCTCGCGAAATTGTATCTGGTTCTGAAATAAAGCCACCATCTATTTTATTAAGTGTTATAACGATAACAAGCATACCGTCTTCTGACAGCTGTTTGCGATCTCGTAAAACAATTCCTTCGACTTCGCCGATACCGATGCCGTCGACATACGTATCACCTGAAGGGATTTTACGTGTTTGCCTAGCCATTGCATTTTCAATATCAACAACATCCCCATTTTTCATAATAAACGTATGCCCTCTTTTGACACCAACGGACTCAGCTAACAAACGGTGCTGATGTAACATGCGGAATTCACCATGAATCGGAATGAAAAATTTGGGCTTCATTAGCGTCAGCATTAGTTTTAAATCTTCCTGGTAGCCATGACCTGAAACGTGCATACCTGTATGACTAGACGAACCATAAATAACTTTCGCACCTAGCTGGAACAAATTATCGACGATCCGTGAAACACCCTTTTCATTCCCTGGAATAGGGGATGAAGCTAAAATAACTGTGTCATCAGGTAAAATTTTCACTTCACGATGATTTCCATTTGCTAAGCGAGAGAGTGCAGCTAATGGCTCACCCTGACTACCCGTACATAATACAACAACTTCTTCGGGTGGGAGGTATTTCACCTCACGTGCATCTATTAACATATCCTCTGGAATGGTTAAATAGCCTCGCTCAAGCGCAACATCTACAACATTCACCATACTCCGCCCAAGTAATGCAAGCTTTCTATTTGTAGTAATCGTTGCATCTACAATTTGCTGTATGCGATTAACATTAGAAGCGAAAGTAGAGATAACAATTTTACGCTCGGCATGTAAAAATGCATCTTCAATATGACCACCGACAAGCTTCTCTGAAGGAGTTAAACCAGGTCGTTCTGCATTCGTACTTTCAGAGATAAGTACTAGTACACCTTCTGATCCTATCTCAGACATTTTATGAATATCTGCAAATTGATTATTGACAGGCGTTAAATCAAATTTAAAGTCGCCTGTGTGTACTACATTTCCTTCAGGTGTATTCATAACGATTCCTAAGCAATCAGGTATACTATGGTTTGTTCTAAAGAAACTAACATCAACTTGTCCGAAATTTAATGATGAATCGGAACGAATTTCTATTAATTCTGTCTCTCTTAAAAGCTTATGTTCTTTCAGCTTTAGCTCGATTAAACCAAGAGTAAAACGTGTTGCATAAATAGGGACATTTATTTTTTTTAACAGATAAGGGATACCGCCGATATGATCCTCATGTCCATGTGTCACAATTAATGCTTTTATTTTCTCTTTATTTTCCAGTAGGTACGTAATATCAGGAATTATTAAATCAATACCTAGTAGGCTTTCGTCTGGAAATTTAGCGCCGCAGTCGATAATTAAAATATCATTCCCATACTGTACTACATACATATTTTTGCCAATCTCATTAATGCCACCTAAGGCGAAAATCGATAATGTATTGTCTTTTGTGGACAAGCATATCCCCTCCTAATTTTTCTTTATGTTCCTTTAATGAAAATTCAGCATTAGTAGTATAGCTTTAAGCGTTTCATCCTATACGAAAAGACAATTTGAGATTAAGCATTAATATTAGATTTTCATGAAGAATAGAATAGAGGAACGTATAGAATAAAGGGGATGTGACTGGTTGTCGAATTACTTACAGCATGCGATGTTTGAACATAAGTTTTGGTTAAGGATACTGAAAGATCATTCTCAATTTATTCATGATTCCTTGTATCCATCGGAAACAGAGGATATAAAAAGAGCGAGTTCATTTATTCTTCAATTTTCTCAGCTGCTAGCCTATGTTAATTCGGTAGATGCCAATAATGCGGTTTCTTTCTCACTTACAGTCGATGAAGCTGTAGAACAATTAAAGCAATTCAAATTTTATTTGCTTAGAAAGCAATTAACGGGAAATATTAATATTCATCTACCACCTACCTTTTTTAATCACATGGTGAATGAACTAGAGGAATATCAAAATGTACTTAGCTATCTAAAGAAGGGGGAAGCTCCACCAATCTTTCATGAGCTACATCATCACTTAGTTTGGCTTTTAGATGCGTCAGGACATGCAGGTATCATTCATGACGATTTGGATGGTGTAGAAAGAAGATTGAGGCAAAAAAGTACTACCTTTGCTCAACATTTTGAAGAATTTTATTTAAAAGCAGTAGAGCTTACAGGATATTTGCGTTCAAATATAGACTCATTCCCCGCATTAACTCGCTTTAATCATGATGTGGATATAGAAATGGAATTATTCAAAACTTTTTTACGGGAGTTAGAGGAGATGGAGTTAAGTGCAGAAGTATTAGGAACATTTACAGCTCTAATGGCGGATCATATGCTAAGGGAGGAGCAATACTATTTATCGAAGCTTGCACAATCTAGAGGTGAAGGTTAATTTCACTAAAGAGGTCTCTTTAGCAAAGTGAGAGTTTTTTGTTCACGAAGGCGTTATCACAGGACGTGATGGTTTTAGCCTTATATTGCTGATCTCCAAGGAGTCGCCCAGCCTTCACTCCAATCAACCACTTCACATAGTTCTGGCACGTCACCCTAGGCATAAGTGAGGGCAATCTGAGGTTTTCAGGTTGCCTTTTTTATTCCGATAAATCAGCATAATGTACTGATAAAATTGGAAAACATTCCGATAAATCCACATAATGTTCCGATAAAACTAAAAAACATTCCGATAAAATCTTAGGAATGTTTTTAGTCTGAATTATAATGATGATTGCAAGCGCCTAACTTAAATGAAAGTTTTTTAAGGATGAATAAAAACGCCAGTACCGATTGGGACAATGCTTGCAAGCTCTTCAACATCCTTATTATGCATACGAATACAGCCCCTTGAAACGGCATGACCGATAGAGCTAGGATCATTCGTTCCATGAATACCATAGTGCTCTTTCGATAAACTCATCCACATTGTCCCAAACGGACCACCAGGATTTGGCGCCTTATTAATGATTATAAAATCGCCAGTAGGTGTACCATGTAGCATCCTTCCAACCGCAATTGGGTATTGCTTTTGAAGAATATTATCTTTATATAACCGTAGCCATCGATTTTCAGTAGAAATATCTATTCTATAAGGAATAGTATTTGGATTAGGAAATCCAGGTATAACAATTTGTTGTCCTAAATAAAGTACATTCGGATCTAACCCAGGATTAGCAGCCATTATGGACGATATCGGTGTGCGATAATTTCTAGCTATTTGAGCCAAAGTTTCGCCTGCTTTAACTGTATGAATCAAATTTATCACCTCCAATAAATTAAGGCTCATCTCCAAAAGTTGGGGATGATATTTGTTAAAACGAATGTCGTGTCGAAAGCGTCAAGTCAGAACGAAAATCAATCCACGCTATGGTGATGTGCCTAAAATAATTACATTAATACAGGTTATGCTGTAGATATAGAAAATACCTGTAACTTCATTCAGCAATTACTTTTGTAGCGAAAGCGAAGCGTCAGCTACAGATGTCTCCCACCTCTATAGGTGCTATTATGCCGAGGCATAATTGATTTTTCATGAGGATAGCAACTGCAGTTAGTTGGATATGATAAGCAGTGACAAACCATATCCAGTAATCGAGGAGTTATTTATGAAAGAATTTAAAATTACTTATTTTTTTGATGAAATGCATTATGTACGGAGATTTATCCATATCGAATCACAGGAAAAAGCAGAGGCATTAGTTCGTAGTGAACGAGATCAATATATATCTTTTACAGATAGTAGAGGGATGTATCATGAGCTGCATACAAGAAATGTTCGGGTCATTCAAATATCTGAATATCATCGCATCGATAAAAGTGCGAAAACGAAAGGTACATGATTTGTCCAACATTGCACAAGTTATAGGTAAAGGAGTGAGCAATGATGGACATAGAAAACATACCGCATGAGAAAAAAATATTTATGAACTTAGCAAGTAAGAACAAGCCAGACATGGTTGAATCAGATACAATAAGTCTTTTCGACTTACACGAAGATATGCAAACAGTTGATGCTATACCGATTAAGGAACTCAATAAAAAAGTAGAACGAGAAGGCGATGAATTGATCGAATTGCAGCCTGATGAATTATAGAAGGTAGGGATTTGTATGACTGACCTTAATGAAACTCAATTTACTTCTGCTGGAACAAATATTAATGAAATAAAAAGAAAAAATGCAGATGGTGGTTTATCTTACAATGAAGTAAAAAAGCTGCTAGCCCAAAGAGGTGGAGCTGGAACAGAAATATATAGTGATATAGATGTCGAAGAAGTAAAGCAACAGATTCATGGGAAAAAGCAATAAGCTAATTGTGGAGGAGTATGAAATTAAGTACTCCTCTATTTTAATTTTGTAAAAGTGCGCTTGTGAACTCACTTTATTTTACAATGAAAAGTAAATGTAAGGAGGTGTACGAATGGAGGAAAAACGTTGTCCGTTATGTGGACAAGAAAATCATTGTGGGGTAGTAAATGGGCAAAAAGATTGCTGGTGTATGACAAAAAGTTTCCCTGAAAAAATTCTTGAAGCAATACCTAAAGAGCAATGTATTTGTCAAAAGTGCTTGGATACATACAAAAAAGATTAGACGTTTTGCAATCAATTATGCCTCGATATAATAGGAGCTGACGCTTCGCTTTCGCTACAGAAAACACTCGCTGAAAGAAGTTGAAAATACTTCAATTGCTATTACGAAAGAATAGAGATTAGTTGGTACAATTGTCTACCGCACAACAACCTATCGGACATATATTACTCTGAAAGGAGTGTGTCTAATGACTAAAACAGTTGTACTCAGTAATGTAACAAAGGCTTATTTAGAGGAAAACCAAAGGATCCTCGATAAAATGATGCAGGGCATGACCTATGTGACAATTACATGTAGTATTTCAGATAATTTTATTAAGCAAATATTACCGCATCAAGTAGCTGCTATTAAATTGTCGGAAAATGTTTTGCGATACACCACTAATATATTTGTACAAAATCTCGCATTAGAAATAATAACAACAAGTACGGAGACTGTTGAATGCCTCGAAGCGATACAAAATAGATGCTGTATCGTACAAAATTCGGAATGTGAGTTGTACGAATATATGTGTGCGTATAAAGAAATTACCGGGGCTATGTTCCAAGCAATGAGCTTACCGCCAGTTTCCAATAATATTAATATAAACTTTCTTCGAACAATGATTGTTCATCATCAGGCAGGCGTTCGACTAGCGCAAAACGTTTTAAGGTTCTGTATTTGCCAAGAATTAATACCAATCCTTCGAAATATGATTCAAACTATGTGCGATCGTATTTGCGAAATGGAAAAATTACTAGATGCTTTAAAGGATTGCGAGAATTGCTAGTTTGAACGGAATATTTATAAAGTGAAAAAACGCTAGAGTCGAAGTCGATTTTAGCGTTTTTTTGTGACTACGATGTATATAAGCGAAACTCAACTCTTGATGAAAAATAATCAAGCATTCTCAACAGAAGGAGCGCACATAAATGTTATTGTTCGTTTATTACTATCGTAAAGACACCACTCACGGTGATCAACAACCGATCCAACATTGATACCGTATTGTTTTTCTTGTAATGCGATTGGTTGGCCATAGCGAATACGAATTGGTAACTTTTTATTCCGATGATAAAGACCTGACTCATGACTATGTCCGAAGAAAAGAAGTGATTTTTTAAATGGCGGAAATGTAGGTTGCCACGACACACTCCATTTAAATTGATGTCCATGCATAAGTGTTGCACCATCAATCTCCATTGTTTCAGGTAGCTCTGTAAAACGTTCGATGCCAGTTACACGTGTAATACGCTCTTCCTGATTGCCACGAATAGAGGGGAATGTTAGTAAATTTTCAAAATCATTTTCTACTATCGCAGCTTTTTGTAGCGGTATACCCGACATTGTTTGAGCCTTTTTCTTACTTACAGTACATTCGTATAAATCACCTAATCCCAATACCTTTGCATCTTTCGCAGATTGCTGAATATGGGCTAGAACTGCCTTAGTATCTTCTATATTAGAATGTAAATCTCCTAAAAGTGCGTACAACATTTTAATCAGGCCTTTCATCAATTATGCCTCGGCATAATTCCGTGACATCCGCCAGAGGCTTTAACTTCTTTCAGCAAGTGTCCAAACACCTGTACTTGTCGCCTCACTTTCGCTACAGAAAGTATTTGCTCAAAGAAGTTAATCATTTTACAAATATCATACACCTAACAGAAATTGATAGAAAAGTAAAATGTATAAATATATTTAGTTACATATAGATTATATGTTGGTTCATCACCATAACTTCGAGTTGATTTCCGTTCCGACTGGGCTTTCCTGAGGGCGTCGGGCTAACAGTTGTTTTAACATGCGAAAGCGTAGTGTTAACGTAGTGGCAGCGACAGGATGTTGGTCACGAAGCTGTTATCATAGGACGTGATGTATTCAGCCTTCGTTCCTCTATTGTTAATCCCCAAAGAGTCACCAGTCTCCCTCCAATCAAATTTTCCGCTTGACGTATGCTTTAATAAAATGTCATCTCTAACTTTCGATAATGAGTCTTATATTTTAATGTGTAGAAAAATTGCCAACCTTTTCATAGATTGATAAAATATAATTGTAATTTTCTGAATTTTTATGATGTGAGGGTAATGAATATGAAGGGTTTGGGGGGCTAATGATGACGATGTTAATGACAGATATTCTACAAAACTATGCTATGCAGCAACCAAATGGGATTGCAACGGTGTACGATGGGACTCAGCTATCCTATAGTGAATTTTATAAAAGTGCAGAAACATTCGCAGCATACTTACAAGAGCAAGGCTTTGAAAAAGATGATGTAATTGCATTATATACGCTCAATTCAGATTTATTTTTAATTGCTTATATCGGTGTTCAGTTAGCAGGCTATGTTGTCATGCCCATTAACACAAAATTAGCAGCTCCAGAGGTCGAATTTATTTTTAACCATTCAGAAGCTAAAGGACTTATTTATGATGAAAGGTTAGAGGATGTACTCGCAACTATTGCCTATCCATTTCCACCTATTATAGGGCTCAAAGAAATGAAAGAAGTTATTAAAAACTATCCAGGTCAAAGAAAAGCTGTCAAATTGGAGCCTCATGATACTGCTGTTGTTATGTATACTTCTGGGACGACGGGTAAACCGAAAGGCGTAATGCTAACTCACCAAAATATTGTATCAACTGCGGATATATGGTCGTCCTCAATGGATATGACCAATGAAGATAGAATGTTTATTTGTACGCCTTTATTTCATTGTGCAGGTCTTCATGTATTTGCGATGCCGATGTTTTATAAAGGCGGTACGATGGTTATAGAAGAGGCTTTTTCTTCGACAAACACATTAGAACAGTTTGTCGCTACAGATTCAACAATTTTCTTTGGTGTTCCGTCAATGTATACAATTATTTTAAATACACCTAACTTTAAGGAACATACATTTAAAAATTTACGTTTATTATGTTACGGAGCAGCACCGATGCCTTATGAGCTTGTAAAGCAAGTGAAGGAGGCATTTCCTAAAGTGAAAGTACAGAACCTGTATGGACAGACTGAAAATTCTCCTGCCACCACTTCTCTTTTAGATGCAGATGCATTGACAAAGGTTGGATCAGTAGGAAAACCATTGGCTCAAACTGACGTCCGTGTTGTTGATAGCTTTGGTGAAACGGTGCCAGCGGGTGAGGTAGGAGAAATTTGTATCAAAGGACCACAAGTCATGAAAGGTTATTTACGTAACCCTGAAGAAACAGCTAGAGCAATTAAAGATGGCTGGCTCTATTCAGGAGATTTAGGGCGCTTTGATGAAGAAGGTTATCTTTATATTGTAGATCGTAAAAAGGATATGATCATTCGAGGTGGCGAAAATATTTATCCTATCGAGATCGAAGAGGTTTTATATCAACTGCCAGAAATTTTAGAGGCTGCCGTTGTAGGTTTACCACATGAAGTATATGGCGAAGTCCCGAAAGCATTTGTCGTATTGAAGGAAGGGAAGTCTTCCGATGATGAGGCGATTTTGGCTTATTGTCGGACTCAGCTAGCAAAATATAAAGTGCCATATGAAATTGAATTTTTAACTGAATTGCCACGTAATGCTTCTGGGAAAGTTTTGAAGCATACATTACGACCGAGAGTAAGCGCGCCTAACGTGTAAAACGGTTTGATGAAACTCGAAAATAGCAAACATAGTAATACTTTAATCGGGCGCACACTAGGCCTCTGCGCAATTGCGTCCGAGGCTTTAGGCCAACAGATGTTTATTGCGTGAAAGCGTAGTGCTAACGCAGCGTCAGCAACATGAAGTTGGTCACTCAGTTGTGTGTTGTTACTGACGCTCCGCTTTCGCACAGATAAATTGCCACAGGTCATGGCGTTCTTAGACTGAGTTTCTCTATTTCACCGGATGTTTGGACAACCGCTGACAGAAAATCAATTATGCCTCGGCATAATTGCGTCCGGAATCGGCTTTGTGCTTGCACAAAGAACTCCTTTCCGATTCCGTGACATCCGCCGGAGGCTTTAACTTCTGTTAGCGGGTGTTTGGACAACCGCTGACAGAAGTTAAAAAATAGGAACGTCTATGAAATTAGCGTATAATAGAGTCTGCGACAAATTGAAATAATATAATAGAATTGAAGTTATTGTCTTCAAACAAGATAGGAGCGGAATTTGTCTTGTGGACGGGGGATAAACGCCTTTTACTAATAGGTATTATGATAATCATGCTACTTTCGAGTTGCAATCCGTTTTCGCAGCAGGAAACGAAGAACAAAGGATTAACTGTGTTAACAGTAGAGTTTAATAGTGGTGCACCCATACCTAACCTTTATATAACTGCTACAGATGTAGAGACGGGTGAGGTAGTGGAGGATGCGGTTGGCTCTGAAGAGGGCGAAGCAATATTTTCGAAGCTTATAGCGGGACAGAAATATGCTATGGCGGCAACTACGCTTGAAAATAGTACGAAAAACGATGGTTATACGACAATCGAAAATTTTACATATGATGCGACAAAGCCGTATTATCGATTGGAAACACATTTTTCAAGGGACGAGCAAGAGCTGGATGTACCAGTTGTTATGCAAAAACCTGAACTACCACATGGCTGTGAAATAACATCATTAACGGCTGTATTAAATTATTATGGGCTAGACGTTACGAAGCTGGAAATGGCTGATAACTATTTACCAAAGCAAAAGATTAGTACTGTTGACGGACAACGATTTGGTCCAAATCCAGCACAGGCTTTTGCAGGTAATCCTCGTGAGAAATCAAGTGGTATGTATGTCTTTGCGGCTCCAATTGTCAAAGCAGCAGAGGCAGTAATAGCAGATAAACAGGCAAACTTACAAGTGACAAATAAGAGTGGTGCCACGCAGGACGAAATTTTACAGCTCGTTCGAGAGGGAGTTCCTGTTGTGACATGGGTTACATTAGATTTATCAGAGCCAAAAACAAAATCAGCTAGGGGTTGGATCTATGAAGGTGAAAAAGAGCCGCATGCCGCGTATATGAACTTGCATGCTGTTGTTTTAACCGGGCATTTAGGCGATAAAGTAGTTGTCATGGACCCATTAAAAGGCTTTGTCACTTATAATGTGGATCAGTTTTTTCAAAGCTATAGAGAATTAGGTGAACAAGCTGTAGCCGTTCATAAATGATTCAAAGAAGAGTTATAAGGAGTACAAGGAAAGTATGTTACACTTGTAAAAAAGGCTCGTCACTGGGGATGAACCTCACGTTATGTGAGAGCCTAATAAAAGCTAAAGTGAGTTGAGTAGAATGGCCATTGAGCACGCTTTTTTACCGATTTTATTAGGAGATGAAATGAATGCTTACGGCATGGCAAGAGCATTTTACGAGTCCTATGGCGTTAAACCACTTGCATTAAATCATACGAATATGGAGAAAATACAACAGAGTGATTTATTAATATTTCGTGAACTTCCACGACTCCATATTGAAGAACGTTTTGTCGTTGCGTTAAAGGCAATTGCAGAGGAATTTGCAGATAAAAAATTGCTGTTATTAGCCTGCGATGAATTTTACGTGAAAAAAATTGTGCAACATAAAGAAGAGCTAGTAGAGTATTTTGTAATTCCTTATGTGGATGCAAAACTTGCTAACGAGCTATTAACGCGTGAGAGCATGTATGAACTTTGTGCGAAGTTCGGCTTTCACTATCCGGCAATGCATGTTTGCACCGTCAATGATTACGAGGAATTTGACATTCCTTTTGAATACCCAGTTGTCATTAAACCTTTGAATATGACAAAGTATGCTACATGTATTTTTCCAGGTAAGAAAAAAGTGTATATTGCAAAAGATAAAGATGAAAAGGATGCTATTTTCCATGCTATTTATAAGGAATCAGCATACCGAGATGACTTAATGGTACAGCAATATATTCCTGGCGAAGATGCTCATATGTACGTCGTAAATGCTTATGTTGGGCAAGATAGTAAGGTAAAACTATTATCTGTAGGTAACCCAATTTTAGAGGAGCATTCTCCAGAGGGGATTGGTCGCTATGTAGCCATCATGACAGCATACGATAAAGACTTAATGGACCGCGTGAAATTATTTCTAGAGGAAATAAGATTCCAAGGCTTTGCCACGTTTGATATGAAGTACGATGAACGTGACGGTCAATATAAGTTATTAAGTATTGAATTACATAATGAACTTTCAAATTATTATGTGACAGCAAGTGGCTATAATTTAATGCAATATGTTGCGGATGATTTTATCCGCGGAAGTAAGAAACAGCTAACATATGTTCAGAACAAGCATCTCTGGACAATTGTGCCAAATGGTGTCCTCTTTAAATATGTACAAAATGAACAGCTTGTGATTGAAGCGAAAAGTCTTATTCGCCAAGGAATGGCTACGGATTCCATCTTTAATTATAAGGATATGAATGCGAAGCGGTGGTTAAATATAACGCTAGATAATTTAAGCTTTTATCGCCAATATAAGAAATATTTTAACAACAAAGGTCTGTCAAACTAATGAAAAAACAAACTTTAGGTATAATTGGTGGCGTTGGTCCACTGGCAACGATGTTTATCGGAGAAATGATTGTAAGACGTACGAAGGCAACGAAGGATCAGGAGCATTTACATACAATCATTGATAATGATACGAATATCCCTGATCGTACTGCCTTTATTTTAGATAGCACAAAGGAAAATCCTGTACCAGTGATAGTCGCAGATGCTAAAAAGCTTGCTTCTGTTGGAGCAAATATGATTGCTATTCCATGTAATACGGCACATACCTTTTATGATGAGATTGTTGAAGGTTCTCCAGTTCCTGTCTTACATATGATAAGGGAAACAGCAAAGCGCGCTTCTGACTTAGGGGCAGAGCGTGTAGGGATTTTAGCGACAACGGGTACATTAACCTCACACATGTATCAAGATGCGTTAGAGGAATTTGGTATAACACCTGTTGTTCCAGACGATGTGATGAAAGAGAAAGTCATGTCTATTATTTACGATTATGTAAAGGCTGGAAAAGATGTCTCTCAGGAGGATTGGCAGCCGATAGAAGAAGCAATGCTTGCACTTAATTGTGATCGTATCGTATTAGGATGCACAGAATTATCAATCGTCAATCGAGATTTAAAACTAAGTGACAAATATATCGACTCATTAATCGTGTTAGCAGAACGTGCTATATTAGCATGCGGCTATGAAATTGTAGATTAACAATCGTATTAACCAAATAAAATCTGCTCGCTTTTCGCAGGTAAGTTGTAAACCTTCAAAGAATCTCAAGTATCTATAAGGGCTTGAAGGCTGACAAATCCCGTGATGAGTCGTGCAGATTTTTTATCTGTATACTCAAAATTCATTTGGGGAGATTAAGAAAGCCCCATTTTTGAAACGATTATACAAAGGTTTACGTACATATGAAGTAGGAAAATGATTAGTGTGTTAAACTAGTGTCAAGCAGATAGAAGGTGGGAAATTACATGTCAGTAATAAATTTATTAAATGAAGATTTACAAGCAAAATGGAAATTTGAAGAGCCGATGAAAATTCAAGAAGAAATGATTCCAGCAATGCTTGAGGGCAAAGATATTGTAGCCGAATCGCCGACAGGGTCGGGGAAGACTTTAGCGTATGTACTTCCTTTGTTAAAAAAAGTAAACGGTTCAAAAAAACAAACACAAGGACTTATCGTAGCCCCATCACAGGAGCTAGCAATGCAAATTGTAGAGGTTATCCGTGAATGGACAGCAGGTTCTGATATTACGGTTCAACAACTAATTGGTGGCGCGAACTCTGCACGTCAAATTGAAAAGTTAAAGAAAAAACCGACGATAGTTGTAGGTACACCTGGCCGATTAAATGAATTAGCGCGTGCTGGAAAATTAAAACTAAAAGAAATTGAAACAGTTATTTTAGACGAGTGTGATCAGTTACTTAGTCGTGAATATCGTGTTGTCGTAAAATCCTTTATCGAAGGTTCAGCATATGGGCGACAAGTAGTTGTTGTATCAGCAACAATTACGGAGGAAATTGAATTAGTGGCTAGTCGTATGATGTTCGAGCCAGTACGCTTCAAAATTAAACCTGAGGATATGTTAAAGGTGGGGAAAGTTGTACATTCTTTCGTGAAAGTTGAGGAGCGAGATAAAACTGATTTCCTACGCCGACTATCACATACAGAAGGATTACGTGGATTGGCTTTCGTCAACAATATCGATCAATTGCTGATGAAGGAAACGAAATTGCAATATCGTACGGCACCGATTGTGACATTACATTCTGACATGAAGAAGGAAGAACGTAAAAAGGCGTTAGATGCATTCCGTAAAGGGGATGCGCGTATTTTAATCGCTACAGATATTGCAGCACGTGGTTTAGATATTGAAGGTTTAACACATGTTATTCATGTCGATGTACCAAGAACAATTGAGCAGTATTTGCATCGTTCTGGTCGTACAGGTCGTGCTGGAGCAGATGGTGAAGTATTAACGTTATTATCTTATCGTGATGAGAAAACGTATAAAAAATGGACACGAGAAATTTCTGCGAAACCTGTACAGAAAGTATGGCATGATGGCAAGTTAGTGGAGGGTAATTCAAAAACAATTGGACAAAAGCGAGGTAAATAATATGACGTTTGATGAAAAATTACAAGCATATGCAGAACTTGCGGTAAAAGTCGGTGTTAATATTCAACCAGGGCAATACTTATTAGTTAATACTTCAGTGGAAGCATTAGATTTCGCCCGTTTAGTCGTGAAAGAGGCTTATAAGGCTGGTGCAGGGCGTGTTCATGTTAATTTTTCAGATGATGAAATGGATCGTGCTTACTTTGAGCATGCTTCAGATGAAGAATTTAATCGTTTCCCAGAATGGGTAGTTAAAATGCGTGATGAAGTGATCGAGCGTAAAGGAGCACTATTATGGATTGATGCTGCAGACCCTGATAAATTAGCAGGTATTTCAGCAGATCGTCTAGCTACTCATCAAAAAGTATCGGGAGCTGCTCTGAAAAACTATCGTAACGCCGTAATGAAGGATTTAATAGCTTGGTCGATCGTTGCTGTCCCTTCACCAAAGTGGGCATTGAAGGTATTCCCAAACTTAGCAGCTGAGGAACAAGTACCAGCTTTATGGGAAGCCATTTTTAAAACCGTTCGTATCGGTGAAGGCAATGCTGTTGAAAACTGGCATGAGCACGTAGTAAATTTAGAATCTCGCGCGGACCTGCTAAACAATAAAAAATATGCGAAGCTTCACTATACAGCACCAGGTACTGACTTAACAATTGCCTTAGCGCCACAGCATAAATGGCTTACTGGAGGTAGTAAAACACCAGATGACACTACCTTTATTGCTAATATGCCGACAGAAGAAGTTTATACGTTACCGATGAAACAAGGTGTAAATGGCTATGTAAGCAATACAAAACCATTAGTTTATCAAGGAAATATTATCGATGGCTTTAAACTAACGTTTGAAGAAGGAAAAATTGTTAAGGCTGACGCACAGGTAGGCCATGATTTATTACAGGAGCTTATTAATGTAGATGAAGGCTCTTGCTATTTAGGTGAGGTCGCACTTGTACCGCACGAATCACCAATTTCAGCATCGGAGATTTTATATTTTAATACATTGTTTGACGAAAATGCATCGAACCATTTAGCGATTGGCGAAGCTTATCCAACTTGCTTAGAAGGTGGAAGAGATTTAGAAAACGGACAGCTTGAAGCGTTAGGTGCAAATATTTCAGTAACACATGAGGACTTTATGATAGGCAGCGGTGAGATGGACATTGACGGTATTTTACCAGATGGAACTGTAGAGCCAATTTTCCGCAAAGGTAGCTGGGCATTTTAAGCTCTTGATATAACTTGTTTCAGCGGGTTTCCAATCACCCGCTGAATAGAGGAACTCAGTCTAAGAACGCCACGTCCTGTGGCAATTTATCTGTGTGAAAGCGAAGCGACAGCAACACGGTTTTATCTGTGCGAAAGCGAAGCGACAGCAACAACACACGACTGGGTGACCAACATCACTTTGGCCAAAGCCTCCAGCGGATGTCACGAGAAAGGGGTTGGGCAGATGAAACGATTACTAAGTTTAATTGGTGCAGCTATACTCATGATGGCATATGGTGTTTCATCTGCTTTTGCTCAGACTGAAAACTACCTTTCAGTTGGAGATTCCTTGGCGGCTGGTCAAACACCTTATCAACAGATTGATACTGGCTACAGTGATTTAATCGCCATGAAATTAGGAATGACTGGGCAATTGAGTTTCTATACAAAGGAGCTCGCTTTCCCAGGCTATACAACAGCTGATGTCTTGAAACGAGTAAAATCAGAGGAAGCAAGTGTCTTATTAGCGAATGCAACACTTATTACTGTTTCGGCAGGTGCCAACGATTTACTGCGTCTCGTGCAGGTTAATCCAAATGCCGGTACATTAGCCTTTGCGCAGCTACAAACAGATTATGCATTAAACATTGCCAGAAAAAATATGGCGGAGATTTTGGATGAGTTGAAAGTGCGAGCACCTAAAGCTAAGATCTATGTAATGGGCTATTATTTTGCTTATCCAGACGCTCACGCTACGCAAAAAGAAGGCACAAATGCACAGCTTGTAAAGTTAAATACGATTATACAGCAACAGGCAGAGCAAGCCGGAGCAATTTATGTAGACGTATATGATGCTTTTGGGTTAAACGCTACAAACCTTTTACCCAATATCTCAGATGTACACCCAAATTTTGAAGGCTATCGCCAAATGGCAAATGCATTTTTGCATGAATATAGCGGAAGTAAAGCACTAGCCATTTCTACAAACGAACTGCCAAAGCCCAACCCTATTCCATTTGAGCAAATGTTAGAACAACTAGCGAAGGCAGAGCAGAAACAAGAAGAAAAAGAAAAGCCAAAACCAACTGCGCGTGCCATTCAAGGTTTTACAGGATACGCTGCTTTTATGGAGAAGGTAAGAGCAATACGTTTTAATCATAACTATTTGTAACAGGGCATCGACAAAGATGCTCTTTTTTATGTTGAATATCTATCATAATATAAGCGACGAATGAAATCGTCGGGGCGAAGGATGGAATCCTCTGAGCGACGGAAGGAATTGTCGGAGTGACGGAAAGAACCCCCGGAGCGACGGATAGAATTGCCGAAGCGACGGAAGGAATCCTCAGAGCGACGGATAGAATCGTCGGAGTGACGGAAAGGGTCCCCGGAGCGACGGATAGAATCGCTGAAGCGACGGAAAGAACCCCTGGAGCGACGGATAGAATTGCCGAAGCGACGGAAAGAACTGAAGCGACGGAAGGAATTGTCGGAGTGACGGAAAGAACCCCCGGAGCGACGGATAGAATCGCCGAAGCGACGGAAGGAATCCTCAGAGCGACGGAAAGAACTGAAACGACGGATAGAATTGTCGGAGTGACGGAAAGGGTCCCTGGAGTGACGGAAAGAACTGAAGCGACGGAAGGAATTGTCGGAGTGACGGAAAGAACCCCCGGAGCGACGGATAGAATCGCCGAAGCGACGGAAGGAATCCTCAGAGCGACGGAAAGAACTGAAGCGACGGAAGGAATTGTCGGAGTGACGGATAGAATCGTCGAAGCGACGGAAAGAATTGTCGGAGCGACGGAAAGACCCCCCGGAGCGACGGATAGAATTGCCGAAGCGACGGAAAGAACCCTCGGAGCGACGGAAAGAACTGAAGCGACGGAAGGAATTGTCGGAGTGACGGAAATGGTCCCCGGAGCGACGGATAGAATCGCCGAAGTGACAGAAAGAACCCTCAGAGCGACGGGAAGAACTGAAGCGACGGAAGGAATTGTCGGAGTGACGGAAAGAACCCCCCGGAGCGACGGATAGAATCGCCGAAGCGACGGAAGGAATCCTCAGAGCGACGGAAAGAACTGAAGCGACGGATAGAATCGTCGAAGCGACGGAAAGAATCCCCGGAACGACGGAAAGAATCCCCGGAACGACGGATAGAATTGCCGAAGCGACGGAAAGAACTGAAGCGACGGAAGGAATTGTCGGAGTGACGGAAAGAATCCCCGGAACGACGGATAGAATCGCCGAAGTGACGGAAAGAACCCCCGAAGCGACGGAAAGAACCCCCGAAGCGACGGAAAGAACTGAAGCGACGGATAGAATTGTCGGAGCGGCAGAAAGAACCCCCGGAGCGACGGATAGAATCGCCGAAGTGACGGAAGGAACCCTCAGAGCGACGGAAAGAATTATCGGAGCGACGGAAAGACCCCCCGGAGCGACGGATAGAATTGCCGAAGCGACGGAAAGAACCCTCGGAGCGACGGAAAGAACTGAAGCGACGGAAGGAATTGTCGGAGTGACGGAAAGAACCTCCGGAACGACGGATAGAATTGCCGAAGCGACGGAAAGAACTGAAGCGACGGATAGAATTGTCGGAGCGGCAGAAAGAACCCCGGAGCGACGGAAAGAATCGCCGAAGTGACGGAAGGAACCCTCAGAGCGACGGAAAGAACTGAAGCGACGGAAAGAACCCCCGGAGCGACGGATAGAATCGCCGAAGTGACGGAAAGAACCCCCGAAGCGACGGAAGGAATCCTCAGAGTGACGGAAAGAACCCCCCAGAACGACGGATACCCCGCCCCCTCAGTTCCAACGTTATGATGAGGAACCTTTATCAAACTAATAAAAGGAAAATCAATCAATCCATCAGCCGTGATAAAATAAAAATAGACAGGAGGCGCAAAGAATGAAAATATTTCATACAGCAGATTGGCATTTAGGGAAGCTTGTACAAGGCGTCTATATGACGGAGGATCAACATAATATTTTACAGCAATTTATGCAAGCCATTGATGAGGAAAAACCGGATGTTATCGTTATAGCAGGTGATTTATATGACCGTTCGATGCCCCCTATTGAGGCAGTGAATTTACTAAATGATATTTTGGCGGAAATTGTGCTAGATAAAAAAATACCTGTGTTAGCAGTTGCGGGGAACCACGATAGCGCAGGTCGATTGAATTTTGGCAGTAGTTTAATGAGTGATAGTGGATTACATATTAAAGGCCAATTTACGAAAGATCATGCGCCGATAGTTCTCCATGACGAGTATGGTGAGGTACATTTTCATCTTGTACCTTATGCAGAGCCAGCTTCAGTACGGACTATTTTAGAGGATGATTCTATTCGATCTCATCAAGAGGCGATGGAAAAAATTATCGATCATATTGGGCATAGTTTAGATCCAACAAAACGTAATGTTTTTGTAGGACATGCCTTTGTGACGAAGTATGGGGAAGAGGAAGCGAACACGAGTGATTCTGAGCGACCTTTATCAATAGGAGGCTCGGATTGTATAAATGCAGCGTTGTTTAAGCCTTTTCATTACACAGCACTTGGACATTTGCATAAAGCACATTTTGTGTTGAATGAAACGATTCGATATGCCGGTTCTCCTTTGAAGTATTCATTATCTGAGCACTTACATGAGAAGGGCTTTTTAATAGTGGAACTAGATGCACAAGGAGAAATCAATGTCACAAAACGTAAGCTGATAGCGAGACGGGATTTACGTGTAGTAGAGAGCTTAATGGATGATTTATTGCAATTACCACCTAGTGATGATTATGTATTTGTACGTTTAACAGATGCTACGTCAGTAACTTCGCCGATGGAACGTATTCGTACGGTGTTTCCTCATGCGATGCATGTTGAGCGAAAAGTAGTACGCCAGGAGGTATCACATGAAATTCAGACGGTTGAGACAGAGAAAATAGAAGACATCGATTTATTCCGATCATTTTTTACAGATATAATTGGCATACAGCCAGATCAAGATACAGAACGTCTATTTACAGAGATGCTACAAGAATTATTAGATGAGGAGCGAGAGACAGTAAAATGAAGCCTTTAAAGTTAACGATTACTGCATTTGGTCCATATAAAAATACAGAGGTTATTGATTTTCAACAGCTTGGCGAACATCGCCTATTTGCGATTTCCGGAAAAACAGGTGCAGGGAAAACGACCATTTTTGATGCGATTTGCTATGCACTTTACGGATCGGGTAGCGGTGAAGATCGTCAGGATACTGCTATGCTTCGAAGTGGGTTTGCAGATGATGATGTGTATACTGCTGTGGAGCTCGTTTTTGAAATGCATGATAGAGTCTATCAAATTTTACGTCAACCAGGTCATATTAAAGCAACAAACAAAAGTGTTACGGGTAAGAAAATTGAACTGGCTGAAATCAAAGGAGACACGCTTGATTATAGTATTGTAGAAAAGCAGCAAACGCTTGAGGTAGATAAAAAGCTACAGGATATAATCGGCCTCACAAAGGATCAGTTTAGTCAAATTGTTATGCTGCCACAAGGTGAATTTCGCAAGCTGTTAACCTCAGATTCTACGAATAAAGAAGTTATTTTACGCAAAATTTTTAAAACAGATCGCTTCGGAGCGATGACAAAAAGACTTGATGCGAAACGAAAAGAAGCGGAAAGTGATTTACTGCGTGCTCAACAATTAAAGGAACATCTTCTTGGCCAAATTGCAGGCGCTTTACCACAGCGTTCGTCATCTTTATTTACTTGCATTACTAATAATACTGAAAATATGCATCAGCTGAAGAATGCTCTGGAAGAGGAGCAAACCTATTATATGGAATGTATACAATTGGAACAGCGACGCTATAAAGAGGCTTATGCGCATCATCAAAAAGAGCAAGATTTTTATAGTAGAGCAAAAACACTGAATGAACAATTTGATGAGCAAACTAATCGTCAGAATCGCCTACAAGCATTGCTAAAAGAAGAAGATATATATAGCGCAAAAGAACGCGAAATTGCATTAGCAGAGAAAGCAGAGCGTCTTGTTATACTTGAGCAACAATGTATCGATTTACGTGCTGAGCAAAATCGTAAAGAACAATCCTCTCGGCAAGCAATGACAGAGCAGAAAAACACAGAAGCTCAGTTAAAAATAGCGCAGGAAAAGTTTAACGTTGAAGAGGCGAAAGAACCTGAGCGTCAACTCGTTCTACAACAGGAATTACAGCTGCAAGCATTATTACCGACATTCGAGACGTATGAGAATAATCTGCAGCAAATGCAAATAACTGAACAATATGTTGCAACAGCAAAGCTAGCAGTAGACGATAATAGTAAAATCGTAGAAACAGGACAAATGCAAGTTCAGCAATTAGCAAAAACAATTGAACAATATGAAAAACAACTTGAGCCATATGAAAGTTATTTAGAACAGCTACCGAAGCTAAAAGAGCAAGTATCATTACTAGCGCAAGTTGAAAAATACACGAGAGCAGTTGCAACTGCTGAGCAGGATGTAGCCACTACTAATGTCCATTATCAAGAAAGTAAGCAGGCTCTTCAAAAGCTAGAGCAACAATGGATTGCGAGTCAGGCAAGTATTTTAGCACAGCAACTTAAGGACGGAGAGCCTTGTCCAGTGTGCGGTAGTACAACACATCTCGAAACACATCGTGAGCAATTTGAGATGATCGAATTAGCAGAGGTGGAGGCCTTACGAGGAAAGGCTAGTACTGATGAGCGCAAGTTTTTAGAGAAAGAAGCTTTATTGAACTCTACAAAGCATCTTCTACAAGAGGCGCTAGAACAGTTAGAGACAAATGAGATTGATCCATCGAATCAAGCACAAATTGTAGCTTCCTTGCAAAACGTAGAGCAACAAATAACAATCTTAAAAGTAGTGAGCAATCAATTATCTGATGTACGCATGCAACAAAAGGATCATCGTGCACGACTGGAGCAGCTACAAGAAAAGCAAATAAAACTAGAACAATATTTAGTTGAAAAGACGAAGGAATTAACTAAACAACAAGCAATTGTGGAAGAGCAGCAAAAGCATATTCCAGAAAATCTTACGACACTACAAGCGTTGAAGCAGGCGATTGCTGATAAAAGTTCACAAAAGGTTGCATTACAAACTGCATGGAATCTTAGTCAACAAAACCTGCAGTTCGCCAAGGAAGCAGCAAATAATGCTAGAATGAACGTAGAAATAGCGAAACAGGCTTTTGAGGAATTAAAGCTGAAAATGGATGAAAAGCGTGAGCAATTTTCAGTAAGTATGACGGAAGCAGGCTTTGAAAGCTATGATGAATTTGCTACTGGGAAGCGTAGTGTGTTGCAAATAGAAGCTTTACGGAAGGCTTGCAATGATTATGCATTGCAAATCCACACATTACAGGTACAAATTACTGAGGGAGCGAAGCATCTTCAAGGACAAGAGAAGCAAGATTTAACGGTAATGGAAGAAAAGTTAGAAATGCTTCGTGTCACATATGAGAAAGCCTTCAAAGTATTGCAACAGATGGAAGGATTTGCGAAGGCTTGTGCAGATTTTATCAAAAAAGTTGAGGAGACCGAACAGGAGATTCGTTTACTTGAAAAAGAGGCGGGACGAGTGAAAGAGCTCTATGCAATGTTAAATGGACAGAATGTGAAAAAGCTGTCTTTTGAGCGTTATATTCAAATCAATTATTTAGATAAAATTACAGAGGCAGCGAATATCCGGCTTTATCATTTATCCAACGGTCAATTTGAGCTACGACGTTCAGATCGTTTAGAAAAGCATGCCAAGCAAAGTGGGCTTGGACTAGATGTGTATGATGCTTATACAGATCAATTACGAGATGTGAAAACATTATCAGGGGGAGAAAAGTTTAATGCGTCTTTAAGTCTTGCCCTTGGGATGGCAGATGTCATTCAAAGCTTTCAAGGTAATATCCGCATTGAAACGATGTTTATTGATGAGGGCTTCGGTTCTCTCGATGAAGAAGCATTAAATAAGGCGATTGATACGCTTATTGATTTACAAGATTCCGGACGCATGATTGGAGTCATTTCACACGTTGCAGAGTTAAAAGCTACAATGCCTGCTGTGTTGCATGTCGAAAAAGCAATGAACGGTCATAGTCAAACATATTTTGAAGTGAAATAACAAAGAGGCGTATCTCCGTTATATGGAAATACGCCTTTTGTTATTTTTTAGTTACGTTAGGATTTGTTCCTTTTTTTGCAGCGATTACTTTTTTGACAATCGGGATAACGATAGGTGCTAATTTTACAGCGGTTTTAACAACTTTAGATACTTTCACAAAATAACAGCTCCTTAAGTACTGTCTGTTCAAGGTTGAAATGAAACTTATCGGATGACGCGAACAGCTTGAATAATATTCCAAATAACGACTCCTAATGAAGCGAGAATGTAAATTGCGAATGAAACAAACCAAATGATAAGAAAATTATTACTATCTGAATTTGGATCAAAATTGGTGTTGAATGATAAAGTTGAGAAAATAAAGACTGCAAATAATACTATTCCGAATACGACTGGAATTAAATGTGAAATAAGTGCTCGAATAGAGTGACTCTTTACCGCACTATCTTTAGAAACGAAGTAAACGACTAATGGCACAATAAAGGGTGCGAAAAAAACACTGAGATAACTAAAGGCAGATAAAATTTTTTGGTTCTCCATAGTTGTACCTCCTTTTTTAATATTTACGCATGAAAAGCAGTAAAGTTTCAAAAAAAATAATGTGGAAGAGGTTGTAATCGTAACAGTGTTTGCGTACAATGAGGTTGTTCAATTAAATTAAGATGTAACGACCACAAGGGGAGCTGATGATGTCAGCTGAGACTGGGCACGTAATGCCTTGACTCTTCGAACCTGTAAGTTAACACTTGCGTAGGGATTGTGGATAGAAACCGACACTTTTACGATGTGAGGCTCTGTCCTGGCATCGTTTTTTATCTTTATTGATGCCAGATAGGGACATATTTGCCAACTGATTTCTATTCCTGCTCTTGTATCCTACATCGGAACAAAGGAGAGAATATTTATGGACAATAAAAAACTTTTAATGCTTGTGGAAATTGCGATATTCGCAGCGATTGGCCTTGTGTTAGATCAGGTTTCCTTTAAAGTATGGGCACAAGGTGGCTCTGTTAGTCTAGTGATGGTGCCAATAATTTTAATAGCATTCCGCTGGGGCCTTATTCCTGGTCTGACAACGGGATTACTTATTGGTGTTATGCAAACAATGTTTGGTGCCTATATTATACATTGGCTACAAGGATTACTTGATTATGGCGTTGCCTTTACAGTAGTAGGCTTGGCGGCCGTTGTTCGCCGACCAGTGCTCGATGCTGCCAAAGATTTAAACAAAAAGAAAATGGCGCTTTATATTATTGTAGGAACGGTTTTAGCAGGCTTTTTACGTTATGCAGCACATACCATTGCGGGCGCTGTATTTTTCTCAGAGTATGCTGGCGATCAAAATGCGTGGATTTATTCAATCATCTATAATGGAACATATATGCTACCAGCAACGATTTTAACAGCAATTGTCGGTGTTCTGCTATTTACGGCAGCACCTCAATTAATGCAACGAAAATCATAACGATTATGCCCTTCACATGAGTGGAGGGTTTTTGTTTCTTAAATCCTCACCATAACGTGAGGTTGATTTCCGTTCCGGCTGGGCGCTTTGCCGCTGCCGCTTCGCTTTCGCGCAGATAAAACAATTGCCGCTGCCGCTTCGCTTTCGCGCAGATAAAACAATTGCCGCTGCCGCTTCGCTTTCGCGCAGATAAAACAATTGTTGCTGACGCTTCGCTTTCGCACAGAGCAAAGCTTCCTGGGGGCGTCCGATGAGCCGCTTGGGCCAACACGATGTTGGTCACGAAGGCGTTATCACAGGATGTGATGCTCTTAGCCTTCGTTCCCCTATTTGCTCGCTCCAGGGTCTCATCTGTGACGCTAATCCCCAAGGTGTCGCCCAGCCTCCACTCCAATCAACTTATATACATACGTTTTAAGGAATGTTATTCCCAACCTTTTGATGAGGAGCCTGTTTTTCAGCACTTTACAATTTATGATGGCATATAATATTTAAAGCGTTTAGCGTTTTAAGCATAGAAAGTTATGTTATATTAAGTAGTAGACATTAGATGAAAGGGACGTTAAAAATGATTGTAAAAACGCAAGAAGAGATTGAAGCATTTAAAAAAATCGGCCGTATTTGTGCTGAAATTCGTGAGGCAATGAAGGCTGCTACAAAACCAGGTGTAACAACACTTGAATTAGATGAAATTGCAGGTCGTATGTTTGCTGAAGCAGGAGCAATTTCTGGACCTAAAGGGGAGTATGATTTCCCAGGATACACATGTATTAGTGTGAATGAGGAAGTCGCACATGGTATTCCAGGTAAACGTGTGATTAACGAGGGAGATATCGTAAATATAGACGTATCTGGGTCACTAAATGGCTACTTTGCTGATACGGGCATTTCATTTGTAGTTGGTGAAGGCTATGAGGATAAAGAAAAGCTATGTAGCGTAGCTAAAAGTGCTTTCGACCGTGCGATGACAAAAGTAAAAGCTGGATCAAAATTAAACCAAATCGGTAAAGCTGTTGAGCGTGAGGCATATGCCAATGATTTAACAGTGATTATGAACCTAACAGGTCATGGTTTAGGTCGTTCTTTACACGATGAGCCAAATCATATTTTAAACTACTATGATGCTTGGGATTCTACAATTATGAAAGAAGGCATGGTGCTTGCAGTCGAGCCATTTATCTCAGCGAAAGCGGAGCATATTGTAGAGTCTGGTGATGGTTGGACATTCGTTACGCCAGACAAATCATTAGTTGCTCAAATCGAGCATTCAATTATCGTTACTAAAGACAAACCAATTATTTTAACTTCTCTAGATGAACAATAAAAAAGCTAAAAATCCTGCTAACCAATTTATTTTTGGTGGGCAGGATTTTTTTTAATAAATAATATACCGACAAGTAGCACTCCGCATAAAAACAAGGCTGCAGTTGACACAAGTAGCTCATCAAAACCATTATGTAATGCGACCCCAATATAGGACCAGATAAATACACTTGGATAGATAATATCAAAATAATGGAATCGAATATGGAGCGCTATTGCTGCTCCAATTGTTAGTAAAATAACAGCCCAAAGTGGATCACTAAGGCCAAGACCATTCCATTGATAAGATGTTAGCGTAAAGCTTACATTTGTCATTAGGCTAAATGTAACCCATGCTAGATAAACCGAGAAGGGTATACGACCTGTGAGTGAATGATTGCTGAGAGGGTACGTTTTGTACAACTTAAATAAATACAGTACTAAAGCAAACGTACTGATAATTGACATGATAAATAGTTCGTGATGCCAAACAACAATTGCTAACGCCTGCATGATACATATGCTACTAAAGAGAACAGTCTGTTTAATAGATGTCTTTTTTAGGTTCATGACTAACCAATAACCAAGTAATATGTAAACCACAATCCAAATCATATAACTAACATTAAACGGTGCAAATATTACTGGAAAACGATTTAAGATCTCTAAAAAAGAATGATCGTTTATTTTCATGAAATAGGATGAAAAGGTTAGGATGAGTGAGACAATAAAAGTTATTGTCATCAAAAAAAATCGAGGCATGTTTTCTCTCCCTTCGTGTTAAATTGTATAAGGAAAAGACAAATAAGTATAGGACTGTACATTATATTTTCATTATAACGGAAATTTCCAACAATGTATCGTGTTGTTTCGTTAAAAATATCTACAATTTACCATTTGGATAGTTATTCATATATTTCTTTAGTACAATGAAAATATTCGAATGTAAGGAGTGAAGTTTTAATGACTCAAATTTTAAATGATCTAGATTTATCAGTTAAACTGGATAAGAAAATGTATAAAAAGAAATTAAAAGTACTCCAATATGAAATGTTAAATGCTCAACAGTTTTTATTAAAAAATAAAATTGGGTTAATTCTAGTATTTGAAGGTATGGATGCTGCTGGCAAGGGTGGCGCTATTAAGCGTCTAATTGAACGTGCTGATCCACGTGGCTATGTCGTACACCCAATTGCAGCACCTCAGCCTCATGAACTACGCTATAATTATTTACAACGTTTTTGGCGAAAGCTACCACAGCATGGACAAATCGCTATTTTTGATCGCTCATGGTATGGTCGTGTATTAGTTGAGCGTATTGAAGGATTTGCAACAAATGAAGAGTGGTCTCGTGCATATGAAGAAATTAATAATTTTGAAAAGATTTTGACAGCAGGAGATTATATTGTTATTAAGTTTTGGCTTCAAGTATCTGATGAGGAGCAGCTTAACCGTTTTAAAGAACGAGAAGAGGATCCATATAAGTCTTGGAAGCTAACAGATGAAGACTGGCGAAATCGTGAAAAAACACCTCAGTATATAGAAGCTGCAAATGAAATGTTTGAGAAGACCGATAAGAAAAGTGCTCCGTGGGTTCTAATACCGGGAGATGATAAAAAATATGCTCGTGTACAGGTGTTGCAAGAAACACTAGCACATATCGAAAGTGAGGCAAAAAAACGTGGCCTACATTTAACGAATGTTTTAGACACAGCGCATTTAGAAGATGCTGAATCATCTAGCATTGAATTGCTAGAGGAGAAGCCTAAAAAACAAAAACAAAAAGTAAAATAATGTTGTAGATGCTGTAACAACAAGACGAGATGTTTTAGTTGTAGCAGCATCTTTTTTTACATACAATAAAGTAAAACTGCAATTCAGTGGGAGTTTTCCCACAAATTGTTAGCTTAGTTTAGTTGATCGGCTCTTCTCATTTTTCAGCTTGATGGGCATTTTTTCTGACTGTTAAAGCGGGATAAAGTAAAACTTCAATTAGTGGGTGTTTCATCCATTGATAAAAAGAACCCAGGCAATCAATTATGCCTCGGCATAATTGTAGCTGACGCTTTGCTTTCGCTACAGAAAACATTTGTAGCTGACGCTTTGCTTTCGCGCAGATAAACAATGCGTCCAGAATCGGCTTCGTGCTTAGGCCAGCGTGATGCAGGTCAGTTAGCAGTTATCGCATGGATGCGATGATTTTAGGCTAACATCTATATGAACTCCTTTCCGATTTCCGTGACATTCGCCGGAAGCTTTAGGCCAACACGATGTTGGTCACTCAATCGTTGCCACAGGACGTGGCGTTCTTAGACTGAGGTCCTTTATTTCAGCGGATTTTTGTACACCCGCTAAAAAGTAACATAAGCCCGCATTCATCTCACCACCTATAGAGGTGGAAGACTTCTGTGGCTGACGCTTCGCTTTCGCTACGAAAACATTTGCTGAAAGAAGTTAAAAACGTATTGACAATTATCGGAAGGTTAGTGTGGAAAAATGGTGCTAAAAATTTGGAGATTATTAAGGAAAAAGGGTGAAAATGTGGTATCAATTCAAGGGGGGAAATGCTACATTCGCACATTTTATGAAAAAGATGCACAAAGTTTAACCGATCTCGTAAGTCGCAATAAATACTTTTGGTCTACACATGAACCGTTACAACGACCTGAATATTATACAATTAATGCTCAATATAAAAAAATTCAAGAAAGCTTATACTTAATGGACTCAAAGAGGGAATTTACTTTTGGTATTTTTGAGCCGGGTACAAATAATCTAATAGGACATATTGCTCTTTATGCAGTAAAACGATTACCGTATTCTAGTGCGTTTGTTGGTTATGCGATGGATGAAATTTATATTGGAAAAGGGATCGTCACAGAAGCAGTTAATATGGTCGTGCAATTTGCGTTCGAGCAAGTAGGCTTACATCGAGTAGAGGCTTATGTTTCAACACAAAATGATCCTTCTATCCGAGTCTTAGAAAAGGCTGGATTCCAGCGTGAGGGTCTTTTGAGAAAGCTGCTGTACATTAATGGTAAATGGGTGGATCATTATATGTATGCACGTTTAGAGGGTCAATAAAAAGAAGCGTCTATCTTTCAGTGTTTGAAGGAAAAGACGCTTCTTTTTTAATTATTGTTTGCTACCGTCTATGATTAAATCAAGGCGACCTGTATTTGGATCAATCACTAATCCATGAACAGGCACGTCTTTAACCATTAACGGGTGATTGCGAATTGTATCGACGCTTTTCTTTACACTTGTTGCTACGTCACCAAAGCCACGTAAAAACTCTTTTAAATCAAAACCTGAATATTCTATCGTGTCGATAGTTTCAGGGGTAATCCCTCTAGCAACCATTTTCTTTAGCATTGCTTCTGGGTCAACTGCACTCATACCGCAGTCGTAATGTCCAACAACATACACCTCATCTGCTTGTAGTTCATAAACAGCTACAAGTAAACTACGCATAATTGCACCAAAAGGGTGACTAACTAATGCCCCAGCACTTTTAACGATCTTTACGTCGCCATTACGCAAATTCATAGCTTTAGGTAACAGCTCTACAAGTCGAGTATCCATACAAGATAACACGACGATGCGCTTATCGGGATACTTTGTTGTAATAAAAGGCTCATATTTTTTTTCTTGAACGAAATCTTCATTGAACTTAAGAATATCTTGTAACATTGTCATGAAAGATTGCTCCCTTCCTTACAGGAATTATTTTAGAGCAAAACTATAAATATGCAAACAATAATGACAATATTCACGCAATTTTTTACGAAAAAAAGAGAAGTTTAGTAATTTATTTAGCGAATCGAAATAATTAAATATCCGTAAAATCCGCCGGAAGATAAATAAAAAACAGCTACTTAAAGTAGCTGTTTTCAACAAAATTAAAATTTTTCGTTTGGTTTTGGATCTACAGTTACTGAAGACTTAGAATCTAAACCAACTTGTAGGTAGTGGATGAAGAATGCCAAAGAGATTAATAAAACGACACTAAAGCCTAGTACAGTCGTAATGAACATAATAAAAGCCCCTCTCTACTAAAATAATCTACAATATTATCTAAAGTAATTATACAATAGGTTACTAGGAAAATCTAAGGAGAATTTATGACATCCACAACATACCTAGTTCAGACTAATATTAGTAGGGATAAATTACTTGAATTGTCCAGTTAATAATACGGAGACTTAATTATTTTTACCTAATCGCAGTGGTGCTTTCTATATTCAATTGGCTAGAAATATTCATAAAGTAATGTACTGAGCTTTGACGTAGTCCAAAGTTCTTAAATGAACAACTCTTTCCCGTCCTCAAAACAAAAAGTTATAGGCAATCTCCCTCTCAAAATATTTAGAGACATTTAAATCAGACCGTGCATAGGTGATGTGTGGTACTAACGCTATTAATAATGTGCATGTGCATTTTTCTGTTGTTAAATTTTCTTGTCCTTGCATAGCTACGACGTTTTTTATACCGAAAGCGTAGCGACAAGTACAGAAGTCTCAGTCTTTAGTTGGTAAAAGAAGTTCTTTGAGCAAGCACAAAGCCAAATCTAGATGTAATTATGCCGAGGCATAATTGATTAAATATGGGAAGAAATAAAATGAGTCTTTCGGAGTGTTTTCATAGCGAATGCGAAAAAAGTATTTTGTCTGATAAATCGACATTAAACTGTTTTACACCATTTTCGTGCGGTATTTTAGTAATTATCTGAGTTGGTTTTTAATTATCAGTCGAAGTACTTATATGAATGCGTGGATCTTTTTGGATATTTAATCCTGATTTTATGACTAATCAAGCGTATTTTAGTAATTTTGTGTCGAATAATAATAATAAATTCTTAACTTTTTTCAAATAAAGACAATTTAGTGTATTATTCTTAATTCAATATAATCAAATATGGTCGAAAAGTGAATAAAAAGTATTTATTACATCGAAAAAAATGTGAAATACATTTATACTATATTAAAATTATGGAAAAAAAGACGAAATAAAGCTTAATAGGAGATTTGGAGGTTCTAGAATGGATATATCGTCGATTGTAGGGTTAATACTTGCGCTAGTAGCGCTATTAACAGGAATGGTGCTAAAGGGTGTAAGTTTAAGTGCGTTTTATAACCCAGCTGCCATTCTAATTATCATCTTCGGTACAATTTCCGCGGTAACAATTGCCTTCCCCATGAAGGAGTTAAAGCGTGTACCAAAGCTATTTAAAATTCTTTTTAAAGAAACGAAATTAGCAGATGATATTGAGATTATTAAGATGTTTTCACAATGGGCTGATTTAGCTCGCCGTGAAGGTCTATTAGCGCTTGAGAGTAAAGCTTCAGAGATAGAAGACCCATTTTTGAAAAATGGACTTACGTTAGCGATTGATGGTCAAAATGCGGATTATATTCGTGACGTCTTAACAGAAGAAGTCGAAGCAATGGAAGAACGTCATGCTAGTGGTTCTGCAATCTTTACACAAGCTGGTACATACGCCCCGACTTTAGGGGTACTCGGTGCGGTAGTAGGGTTAATCGCCGCCTTAGCAGATATGAATGACATAGAAAAGCTAGGACATGCTATTTCAGCTGCTTTTATGGCTACATTGCTAGGTATTTTTACAGGTTATGTTTTATGGCATCCGTTTGCGAATAAATTAAAACGTAAATCAGCTATCGAAGTTAAGCAAAAAAGAATGATGATTGAAGGCATCCTTTCTGTCTTAGAAGGGGAGGCGCCACGTGTTATTGAACAAAAATTATCTTCTTACTTAACAATGGAAGAACGTCGTCAAATTTCTGATGAAAGCGGGGCGGGCGGCCTTGGCAAAGAAAGCTAAGAAAAAAAAGCATGATGAACATATCGATGAGTCTTGGCTAGTTCCATATGCAGATATTTTAACACTGCTATTGGCTGTATTTATCATATTATTTGCATCCAGTTCAGTAGACCAAGAAAAGCTAGAGAGAATGTCAGCGGTGTTTAATCAAGTATTTGATGGAGGATCAAGCTTTTTAGAGCAGCCTTCACCGATACAAAGTCCGAATCCGGAAAGTGACCAAACACCACAAACGCAGCAAAATTCAGCTTACTTGAAGGATCAGCAGGAGTTAGCTCAAATTAAAGATAGTGTTGATAATTTCATTGCTGTTCATGAGATGGAAGGTCAATTCGCGACAGCGATGACTGATGAGGGGTTACTTGTTACAATTCGTGATAGTATCCTGTTTGATTCGGGGAAAGCAGACATTAAACCGGAGTATATGGCAATAGCAAAAGAGCTAGCAGATGTATTGGTATCTAATCCACCACGTAGTATTGTTATTACTGGTCATACGGATAATGTTCCAGCTGGACCAAACTTCTCTTCTAACTTACAGCTCTCAGCGTTACGTGCGGTGAACTTCGCAGAAATTTTATTAAATAGTAACTCGAAGTTAGATGGTCGGAACTTTAGTACACAAGGTTTCGGTGAGAACCGTGCCGTTGCACCAAATGATACTAAAGAAGGGCGTGCGAAAAACCGTCGTGTAGAAGTGTTAATACAACCACTTGTAACTGAGGATGGTTCTGCTGTAAAAAGTACAAAATAGAAAAAAGCTATTAGCAAACGGCTTTGATGCCTTTATTGCTAATAGCTTTTTGTTTACAAACTTCTATTTATTTGCGTAAAGCTCCTAATTCAGCAACGATAGCTTGCATTTCACTAGGACTAAATGTGTTGCGCTTCATGACCATTTCGTATAAATAGACCAGGTCTTCGTAATTAGCTTCATCAAAATTTTCCGATTTCATCGCATCGACATTAACCATACGAAGCTTGTCTTTCATTTGATCAACCATATAAATAACGTTTTCTTTTGACGGTACTGATAAATCCATTATTTAAACCTACCTTTCGTAATCCTCGAAAATATCATTTCATTGAATAAAAAAAATGTCAACACTGTATTTGGGCATTGCTTTAAAAATAGACCGTTATTGGGTAGAATAAGGGCGTAAGTAGTTTAATTATTCTAAGATACATTTACTAAAGCAGGGGGTATTTAATATTATGGGACGAAGTAAATTATTAGCATCTATCGTAGTTGGTGCCACAGTTGGAGCTGCATTAAGTATGTTTGACCGTACAACGCGTGAAAAAACAATAGCTTCAACGAAAAAGATGAAAGAAGCAATATCGTATTATGCAACCAACCGAGAGGAATTACAAGTACTGGTTGAGGAAAAAGTATTGGCTACTAAAGTGCTATGTGAAAGTGTTTCAGAAAATGTCAACTCAATCATTGATAAAGTTGATGAATTTAAAGAATTACCTTCCACAATCGAAGGTATGATTAATGACACGAAATCAGCCTTTTCTTTGCCTGATAAAGAATAGTTGTCGTACAGGAGGAAATTTGTATGGAGAAGAAAAAAGCATCGATACATTCAGCTGTCGGTGTGGTGAAATCATTTGTCTCACCAGACGAAGACACTGTAGATGTGATGACATCAAGGGGCTTCATGCAAGATTTAATGCTACGCATACAGCGAGTGGAAATATCAGCTCTTGCAGCGGAATTGGCTTATTTCTTTTTACTGTCTTTTTTCCCACTACTAATTTTTCTAGTTACATTACTACCGTATTTGAATATACAGTCGACGCAAGTGTATTCATTTCTAGTGAATATAATGCCGGACGAGGTATACAGGCTTATTGAAAATACCTTAGATGAAATTTTAACAAGTCGTAATAGTAGTTTATTATCCGTCGGGGTACTTGGGACAATTTGGTCCGCTTCCAAAGGAATTAATGCATTGATTAGAGCCTTAAATAAGGCTTATGATACCGAAACTAGAGGGAATCTATTAGATCGAGGGTTATCCCTTGTTTTCACCTTAGCATTCGTCGTTGTTATTGCTGTCGTTCTACTTTTACCGGTTTTTGGGCAACAAGTAGGGCATTTCTTATTTTCGATTGTTGGCATTGAGGAGCAATTTGAAATAATCTGGCATAGAATGCGTTGGTCAATACCGCCTCTACTTATTTTTATAGTTTTAATGGGAATATATAGATTTGTTCCAAATACAAATCCTCGTTTAAAGTTAATGGGGGTTTGGCCAGGGGCATTATTTTCAACTCTTGCCTGGTTGGCAGTAACATATGCTTTCTCTTTTTATATTAATAATTTCGCGAATTATTCCGCTACATATGGCAGTATTGGAGGCGTTATTATTTTAATGCTTTGGCTGTATTTAACGGGGATTATTTTAATTTTTGGTGGCATTTTAAATGCGACGATGCAGAAAAAAGTATTGCAAAAAGAACTTATGAAGCAGAAAACACTAACAAACCATTAGAAAAATTGAAAAGAACAGCCTCGCTATCACGTTTTGTGATACGAGGCTGTTTGTTTTTTAGGCGTTTTTATTAAGCATACGTAAGCCATTTAAAATAACTAAAATAGTGCTTCCTTCATGTCCAATTACACCTAGGGGTAAATCGACGACTTGTAAGAAGTTAGAGGCAATTAATAAAACGATAACGCCGATAGAGAAGAAGATATTTTGTTTGACGATGCGTTGCATTTTACGTGATAAACGTACTGCGTAGGCAATTTTTGATAAGTCATTTTTCATTAAAACGACATCTGCTGTTTCTAAAGCAACATCTGTTCCTTCTCCCATAGCAATTCCGGTAGTTGCAGTGGCTAATGCGGGTGCATCGTTAATACCGTCGCCGACCATCCCTACAAATTTATGTTCAGAAAGAAGTCGTTTCATCTCAGTCACTTTTGTTTCAGGGAGACATTCTGCAACGTATTCTGTCACGCCTGCTTCCTTGGCAATTACCTTTGCGGTCTTCTCGTTATCGCCTGTTAGCATGATAACATCAATACCTAGCTCTTTTAGTAAGGATACTGCTTTTTTCGCTTCACTACGAACAGTATCTTTTAAGGCTGCCAATGCGGCAATGCCATCTTTGTCACGAATAAAAATAACGCTTTTTCCTTCTGAGGCAAGGTTTTCTGCTGCACCATTTGCAAACTCATTTGCCTCATCTAGACCAACAAAGTCTGGTTTACCAACAAGATACTCCACTTCATTAACGTAACCTTTGATACCCCAACCTGGAATATCTTCTATAGTGGCTTGAGCAAACTGTGTGATACCTTCTTTTCTTGCGAATAAAGTAATTGCTTGAGCAAGTGGATGGTTCGATTGTGCTTCGATACCTGCAAGGATTGCCATTGTATTTTCACGGTCTAATCCTTCTCGAACAATAAAATCAGTAACGGTTGGTTTACCTTGTGTTAAAGTACCAGTTTTATCTACTGCTAATGCACGTAATGCACCTAGATGCTCTAAATGTAAGCCTCCTTTGAATAGGACACCGTGTTTTGCACCATTTGAAATAGCTGCAAGTGTTGCCGGCATAATGGATGCAACAAGTGCGCATGGAGAAGCAACTACTAGGAGTACCATTGCTCGATAGAAAGTTGTTGTCCAGTCCCAACCGAGTACGAAGTGAGGTAGAAACATCATAATAGCAACGGTAAGTAGCGCAATTTTCACATAAGTACCTTCGAATTTTTCAATAAACTGCTGAGATGGAGATTTTTCACTCTGAGCACTTTGTACAAGCTGGATAATTTTTTGGAATAGTGTTTCAGAATTTGGTTTTGTCATTTCCATTGTAATGGCACCATTTAAGTTCACAGTACCAGCAAATACTTCGTCGCCTTCGCGTTTTGCCACTGGAAGCGGTTCACCGCTTATTGCGGATTCATCGATAGAAGACTGCCCTTTAAAGATTACACCGTCTGCTGGTACACGTTCACCAGGTTTTACGAGCAGGTGATCTCCGATTTGTAATGTAGAGACAGAAACTTTCATTGGTTCAAAGTTACCCCGAACAAGCCAAGCTTCTTCGGGTTGTAAGTTCATGAGTGCAGAAATTTCACGATGACTTTTATTCATTGCGTATGTTTCAAGAGCACCACTTACAGCGAAAATGAAAATTAGAATAGCGCCTTCTGTCCAATAACCAATTGCAGCTGAACCAATTGCAGCCAATACCATCAATAGTTCAACATTGAGCTCTTTGTTTTCAATGGTTTCTTCAATACCCTCTTTTGCTTTAGCGAATCCACCGACACAAAATGCAACGATATATAAAATAATAGAGGCCGTTGTTTGCCCGCTAGTATCTAAACGCCATGCAAGCAAAATAAACAAACCTGCTATAAGGGCAGCAATTAATTCGGCATGCTCTTTTGTTTTCTCAATTAAATTAAAATTTTCTCGTTTAGAGTATTCCACTCTTATCCCCCCTGATAATGAAAATCAATATCAAAACCTATATAAATCAATGTATATAAACAATATCTAATTGAAAATCGCTTTCGATTAGCTCCTTTCTAATTTAGAATTATTATAACAAAGGTATTTGGAAAAAGAAAGTAAGAAATTTGAAGGGATTTTTAAAGAGTGGGGATAAAAGCAGTCCTGGATTGAGATAGAGGCGATTTAAGGATTTTTGAAATAATTTTGAACATAAGAAAAGCACAGCTATTCATAGGAATATTCTGTGCTTCTCAAACTTGTGCAGGCTTCTCACTATAAAGTGGGGTAGATTTCCGTTCCAGCTGGGCGCTTTCCTGATGGCGTCCAGTCTTCACTTCAATCAACTGACATACGTTTTAATAAATGTCATACCTAATTTTTTGGTGATGAGCCATAAATTATTAAGTTATAAATTCGTTTTTGCAGTATGGCTGACGCTATGCGTACTCCATAGCTTAAAAACTAATTTTTTGTATTCAACGTAACGCTTTTATTAGAATACACGTTCTGCGTGAAGTGCAAGTTTTTCTAGGGATGATTTGTCTACATCTGCGTGTAGTGAGTTACCGTGAGAGTCCATTGTTACAACAGCTGTGAACTTCTCAACGTTTAAATGCCACATTGCTTCTGGAATACCGAATTCCATTAGGTCAACGCCTTCAACACCTTTAATGCAGTCTGCGTAGTATTGTGCAGCACCACCGATTGCATTTAAGTAAACGCCACCGTGCTCTTCTAATGCAGCAAGTGTTTTTGGTCCCATACCGCCTTTACCGATTACAGCGCGGATACCGAATTTTTTCATGATGTCACCTTGATATGGCTCCTCACGAATAGAAGTAGTTGGACCAGCTGCTTTTACTGTCCAGTTGCCTTCTTCGTCTTTTGCCATTACAGGGCCACAGTGATAAATAACTTGTCCATTAAGATCAACTGGAGCATCGTGGCTCATTAAGTGATGGTGAATTGCGTCACGGCCAGTATACATACGACCAGTAATTGAAACAACGTCACCAACTTTTAGAGAGCGAATTTGTTCTTCAGTAATTGGTGCAGTAAGTTCTACTACATCTGTAGTAGTATCTTCTGTTGTTGCTGCAACTTCATCTTCTTTAAATGTAATTTTTTCGCCTTCTTGGTAATGCCAGTTAATAATTTCGCCAGTTTGAGGATTGATGTCCACAGCCATACGACGGTATGCCCAGCAATTATAAGCTACTGATACGTAGAATGATGCAGGGATACGGTGCATAACACCAATTTTACAGCCAAGTAATGTTGCTTCACCACCGAAGCCCATTGTACCGATACCAAATGTGTTAGCAGTTTTCACTACATATTCTTCTAATTTAGCAAGATCAGGATTTGGATTTGTATCTTCCACATGACGGAATAACTGTTCTTTTGCTAAGTCGTAACCAGAAGAGCGATCTCCACCGATACCTACACCGATGAAGCCAGCTGAACAGCCTTGTCCTTGTGCTTGGTATACTGAGTGAATAATACATTTACGGATACCATCTAAATCACGACCAGCGCGGCCAAGACCTTCAAGCTCACATGGTAGGCTGTATTGAATGTTTTTGTTTTCACAGCCGCCACCTTTAAGGATTAATTTAATTGTAATATAGTCTTTTTCCCATTGTTCGAATTTCATAACAGGAAGACCGTCACCAATGTTATTACCACTGTTTGCGCCTGTTAATGAATCAACCGCATTTGGACGTAATTTTGCATCTGCAGTAGTATCGTTAATAGCTTTTTTAATAGCTTCTTTAATTTCTAATTGGTTTACACCAACAGGAGTATAAATTTTGAATGTTGGTAGACCGGTATCTTGACAGATTGGTGATACATTATCTTCTGCCATAATAATATTATTTGAGATTGTGTCTAAACTCATTGCAGCACGAGTACCAGCATTCTCAGCTTCTTTAGCTTTCTTAATTGCACGACGTACGTCTTTTGGTAGATTAGTAGATGTTTCAGTAATTAAATTGTAAAGACTTTTCTCCAAAGTTTGGATATTCATTTAGTATTGCCCCCCATAGAAAATTTGATTATTTCCACGATACATTATACTCTTTTCAACTAATGAAAAAAAGAGTTCAACTCATTGTAGTCGGAATTAAAGGGCTATTCTCAAAAAGAGGTAATTTAAATGTGAAATTATGTTATCTATCGTTAAGGTGTTGAGAGATAATGGAAGCGTGGTAATAAACAATATCTTAAGGTTTTCCTGATTGATTTTAGGATTTACTGGAGCGTTTTTTTCGAGAAGCAGATCACTTTTGAAGATGAGCTGATTAAATCACGATAAAGATTGCCGATAAGGAACGTTTGTTCTAAAATGAATTTAAAATTTCCTTTAGGAGGTAGTATTGTGAAGTTACTTAATTTACCTGAAGTGTTTGAACAATATCGGACAGTAATAGAGGAAACGATACAGCCTACTGTATTTATTGAAACGGAAGAACGAAAAACATCTTTATTTGAAAGTAAGTTTGCGGGTGATCCATATTTTCCGTTGTCAATGGAATATCCGAAAAGTCCTGAAGGGCAACCTTTAAAATTACTAGCACAAATTAATTTTGCAGATGTACCTAATCATTTACCAAAATTCCCTGAAGAGGGAATTTTACAGTTTTATATTGATGGTTATGATGATGTATTAGGAATTGATTTTGATAATGGTCAAAATCAGGAGGGCTTCCGCGTCATTTTCCACGAACATATTGTTAGTGATGAGTCGCAATTAGTACAAGACTTCTCATTTGTTGAAGTGGAAGAAGAATTATTCTTTCCAGTGGAAAAAGAAATGGCATTGTCTTTTGGGACAAGCTACGAACCTTTATCAGCAAATGACTTTAGAAGTGAAAAACTATATGCGAAGATCCTTGCTAATATAGAAGACAATGATAATTTAGTAGACTTATTTTATGAAACCTTAAATAGTGCAGGTCATAAAATTGGAGGATATCCATTCTTTACTCAGGAAGATCCAAGAGCATTTGGTAACTATACAGATTCAACAATTTTGTTGCTTCAAATTGATAGTGTAGGCGAACATATTGTGTGGGGGGATGACGGGGTTGGTAATTTCTTCATCACTGAAGATGAGCTGAAACGTAAGGATTTTAGTAAAGTTCTATATAATTGGGATTGCTATTAACTGAAAATGGAACAGAAAAAAGCAAGTGGATATAGAGCATCCGCTTGCTTTTATCTTCATTCAGCAAATCTTTTCTTTGCGAAAGCGAAGCGTCAGTTACAAAAGACTTCTACCTCTGAAGGTGATGAGATGAATGAAGATAAAGCCTCCGGCGGATGTCACGGATTTTGATAGGAATAAATTGTGCAAGCACCATTCAAAATCCGGACGCATTGTTTATCTGCGCAAAAGCGAAGCGTCAGCGGCAATTACGCCAAGGCGATTGATTAGTAATTATTGTTCACGAGCATTAAATTGCTCCATTTTATCTTCTAAATCATCCATCATTTGAATTAAACGATCGATATCCTCTAATTCAGTTGTTTCTGGATCAATGGCATCTAAAACTTCTAAAAACATTTCAAGACGCTCTTTTAAGTAATTCATTTGCTGTTTTTTATCAGTGATTGGATTGGACATACATGCACCTCATTTCATCCCCTTCATCTTAGCTGATTTGGGACTAAATTTCAATGTTTAGGTAAACACCTAGGACTTAGAGATTATTTTGCGAAAATCAATAGACAGAATATTTACAACATTGAGGGTGTGTGTTAAATTAATATTAAGAAAAAGTAAAGGAGTTGATTTAAAAAAACAAAAGAACTCTAACTCGAAAAGGAGGGAGTTTAAACAAGTACTCGGCCGATGTAAAAGCCGAAATTCGTGTTTATACAATTAAATGGAGATAAGTGTTAGTTAGGCCTTAGCGTAAAATCACATGTGGTGAGCGCTAAGGCTTTTTGTTATGCTGTTATTTGGAAGATTGACTTGATGTTGGAGGAAAAGATGACATACTTCTCAGATTACAGCAAAAAAAGATTTACCATTCTAGTGTTAATTGTATCTATTTCAGGCTTTTCGCAAGGGATGCTTTTACCGCTAATTTCAATTATTTTCGAACGTGATGGAGTATCCTCTGCGTTGAATGGATTGAACGCAACAGGTCTATACATAGGAACTTTATTAATCTCACCGTTTATCGAGCAGCCATTACGAAAATGGGGCTACAAACCCATTATTTTAATTGGCGGTGCACTTGTCTTCGCTTCACTTCTTGCATTTCCTTTATGGAAGAGTGTGACCTTTTGGTTTATTCTTCGCCTACTCATTGGAATTGGGGATCATGCATTACACTTTGCAACGCAGACGTGGATTACAAGCACCTCAGATCATAAAAGCTTAGGAAAAGGTATGGCCATTTACGGCTTGTCCTTTAGTACAGGCTTTGCAGTCGGGCCTTTGATGGTGAAACTTATACAAATTTCAGAAGCATTACCGTTTATTGTGTCCTCGATTATGTGCTTATTTGCATGGGCTTTTGTCTTCCTTTTACAAAATGAAAAACCAGAGCGATTAACCGGAGACTTAAAGGCACGAGGTTGGCATCGTTATAAAATGGCTATTGCATTTGGCTGGATTGCATTTTTAGGGCCATTTGTTTATGGGTTTTTAGAATCTTCTTTAAATGCTTTGTTCCCAGTTTATGCTATACGTAAAGGCTTCGACGTGAATCTGATTCCTATTATGTTATCAGTCTTTACATTTGGCGGGATATTAACGCAAGTGCCGCTCGGAGCAATAGGGGATAAAGTGGGACGACGCAATATCTTGATGATAGGCTCATTTGGTGGGGCGATTATTTTTAGTATTGCTAGTTTTGTAGAGCATTCACAAATGGCAGTAGCCGTAGCATTTTTCTTTACAGGTACATTAGTCGGCTCGATGTTTTCATTAGGTATTACCTATATGGCTGACTTAACACCGAAGGAACTAATGCCAACAGGAAATCTGCTTTGCGGTATTGCTCTTAGTATCGGTAGCTTAACAGGGCCATTTTTAGGAGGCGTTTATTTAGAATATGTAAATTACAGCTTTCTTTTATTAGTGGCGATGCTTTTGTTAGCTATAGCCATTGTTCTACTAGTATTTGGGCGAAATAAAAATAAGCGACCAGTGTCGATGTAAGGGGTATTGTCTTTTGGAATGATCCTTGAAGCGGAAAAAAGAGAGTCAAACGTTCGGGGAAACAAAAGAATCGCTCAGCTCGGAGACTTTTGCGCAACGTAAAATTTTGGACAAAATAAAAGAGCGGGGCTCATCTTCCCGCTCATAAAACAAAAAACGCCCAGCAAATCCGTGCTGTTATGGCGTTCTTTGCGTGACAAGGATGTTCCGTCCAAGTCACATAGGTTTGGCACCTAGAATCATATTATACAGACAAGCATTCATAAAATCAATTAATATTAGGATAGGTAATATTTGGACTTTGAATTTCTATCTATTATAATAGAAGAACACTTGCTTAGATGACTAATTAGTATGAGGAGATTAAATCATGACTAAATATAAAAAAATATCGATTCACCGTGCATTAACAGAATTAAAGATGCTAAATCACCGCATCGAAGCAGCAACGAATGAAGTTAGTTCAGTGTTGGCAAATCGTAAAAGCAATAGCAAAATTAATGGTGCAGAGATACAAGAATATGAAAAGCAAATGCAAGCCTCATATGATAAAGTAGTGAGCTTAATTGACTATCGCAACCGAATTAAGGCGCTAGTTGTACAGTCTAATGCTCAAACAAAAGTAATAGTGGGAAAAGAAGAAATGACTGTAGCGGAAGCGATTGAACGCAAACAGTCCATTCAATATGAAAAGGACCTGTTAGAAGTCATGCAACAGCAATATCGTTCAGCGATAAATACAGTTGCAAAAGAAAATGATGCGTTGCCAGCAAAGTTAGAAACGTATTTAGTTAATATTTTAGGAAATAAAGATAAACAATCTCCAGAAGAAGTAAAATTACATACGGATACATTTATGAAAAGAAACGAGTACGAGTTAATTGATCCGATGAATGTTAAAAAGAAAATGGAGGCGTTAAATAATCGAATTGAAGAATTCGAGTCAGAGGTCGATGCTGTTTTATCGGAATCGAACGCAACAACATTTATTGAAGTGCAAGCCTAACTAAATATGCATGGCCTAGCGAAAACAGAAAACGAAAAGTCGCTCGCGCTTCAAGACATGTGTGCGAGTTAAAACCAGAAACATGTCTTACTACAATGGATAGTTTAAATAATCGGAGATAAAAGCTCAAAGATTAAAGTTAAAAGTCCAAAGTTTACGTTTCAAAGTTCTTTCGTATTAAAGCTAAAAACTTAAAGCTTAAAAATCTTTTAAATCCTGGGCTACTGGTTAAGGTGTTGATTTTTCTGGACCGTTCGTCATCCACCAGGCAGCTAGAGCTGTGCAGTACATATAAAAATATATACAAAATAATGAAGGTGTCTCTTAATTTTAGGAGATGCTTTTTTCTGTTTAATTCTCTTTTAGAATTTTAAAGGGCGTCTCTCATTTTTGAGAACGCCCATTTTCATTACTTATTCTTCAACACAAGCTTCGCCACACACTCAACCTGTGTAGATGATAAAGACAAACCTTGATTTTAAGATTCTTACTCTTGCTAGAAATGGCTCTTACAACGATGAGCAGTTATTCAAATTATTCATCTTTTTCAGATGTATTTTCGAACCTTTTATATATTTCAAAGTATCCATTTTCGATTGCTTTATCTATATCTATCCCAATACTTTTATAAAAATTATAATCTTTTTCATCCATTGCAGTCCAATGAGCTAAGTAAGGAAATATTGTAGATAAATATTTATCAATATTTGTGAACATTAAAACATCTTGTACAAACAGTGAAAAAGTAAAAGTAGGAGTACCTTCATAATACTCTTTATATTTTGAAATAAATTCTGGAGTTATTAGTAAGTCAAAATCTTCGATACTGGATATGTTAAATAACTGCAGAACAAATATTATCTCGTCTATTTTTTTCTCATCATTGATTAAATCTAATTTACCTTTAATTTTAGAATAAAAATACTTTTCTAATGTAACAGGATTTATTTCTGTCTTACTACCAGTTGTAATATGTATTTGCTGTGTATAATTCTCGATGTCATTTACAATTTTATCGAACTCTCTATCTGCTAACTCTAGATTAGCAGCTAATAAATGAAATCTGCGTTTTAGTTCTAAATTTTCTGGTAGTTTTTCTTTTAATTTATAGCTTCTATCATGTTCAATTTCTGCCCATGCATGTTGTAGTAAAGTTCTCACTTGAATTTCAAATGGGATGTTTTGATATTTATTGTATTCGGGTAACTCTGACCTTTCATCATTTAATTTTGCAACATAGTGCACTGATCGATATCCAAATTGATCGTCGTTAAGTTCTTTTGTCTTATCAACAGAATGTTCTTCTATGATATAAAACTCATTGTCTATAACCTCACTTACTTTATTCACTTCTGATTCAACATATGTGATTACTCTTATCCCTGAGAAATCAAATATCTCATCTTTAGGATTTTCATAACCTTTCTTCTCAACTTTTTCTTTAAAACTTTTCACATCTTTACATCTAGAGGATACTTCATAATAAGTAATACCCTGTTCATCAAGTATTTCTTTAAGTAATAATTCCATTTTTAATGAAAATCTTTTATACTTTTTTCTTTCCTCTTGGTACCATACTACTGCATCGTCAATTTTCTTAGTCTTTAAATCTACCATTTTGCAATTACCCCTTCTTTTTTTCTACACATTAACATCTTTACCTATATTTTAATAGTAAAAAGTTGGGGAGTATACATATATTTGTTTTATTACTTGTCAAAAACAATCGTTCATATTTTAAGGAGGAGAGGTGAAAAACAGCTTATTAAATTGGTTGGCGATACAAATGTTCTGCTTCGTAAAAAATGCTAAACGTATTGGCAGTTGTTCAATAAAACATAAGGCATAAAAAAGATGTAGCCTCTAAAACAGAGACTACATCTTCAACGTCGCCAAACTACTTATTACTTTTGGAATTCAGGTTTTAAAACCATGGAGCAAATACACTCCACCTGCGCTGTTTGTGCAAACATATCCACCGGCTGAATATACTCTACATCATAAAACTTCGATAATTCGTTTAAATCCTTCGCTAAAGTTGAAGGATTACAAGACGTATAGACAAAGCGCTTCGGTTTTAGCTTCAACACCGTGCGGATGAATTCTGGTGCTAGACCTGTGCGTGGTGGGTCAACTGTAATAACATCAGGTGTAAATCCTTCCTTGCGCCATTTTGCTAAAACACTTTCGGCTGTGCCGACTGCGTATTTTGTATGTTTGAAGCCATGGTTTCGGGCATTTTTACGTGCATCCTGAATACTTTCTGGAATAACGTCCATTCCACGGACTTCTTTAGCTTTGTCAGCTAGCCATAAGCCGATTGTTCCAACACCGCAGTAAGCATCAACAACTGTTTCTTTGCCTGTTAATGCTGCTGCTTTTTTTATTTCATCATAAAGATGAACCGTTTGTGTTGGATTCAGTTGGAAAAAGGCGCGAGCTGATAAATCAAAGGCTAATTCTCCAAGCTCCTCATGAATCGTTTCCTTACCATCAAGGACAATCGTTTCATCGCCAAAGATTAACGATGTTTTCTCGCGATTAATATTTTGTGCGATCGATACGATACTTGGGTCGATTTTCTTTATACGTGCAATGAGTTCCGCTAAATGTGGAATTTCCTTACGTGTTGTAACGAGCACTACTTGTGTTTCACCAGTACGAATCCCTGTACGTACAACAATTGTACGCACTAAGCCATCAAGTGTACGACCATCGTAAATAGTAATATTCAGTTTTTGTAAAATTTTACGTGTTGCCACTGTGATTTTTGATGTAACCGGATGTTGAACAAGGCAATCATTGATGTTTAGTAACTTGTTACTACCTTCTGCAAATAGCCCTGCATAGACACGCTTACCTTCTTTACGTACTTGATATTGACTTTTGTTACGATAATTCCATGGATTATCCATCCCTAGAGTTTTGCGAACTTCAACTGTATTAGCTAAAGGCTTAGCATAACGTTCTAATGCTTGAATTACGATATCGCGCTTTTCGATTAGCTGTTTGTCATATGTCATATGTTGAAGCTGACAGCCGCCACATTCATTGTAAACTGGGCATGGTGCTTCCTGACGATATTTTGAAGCTTTGCGAATAGCTAATATTTCTGCTTCGGCAAAGTTTCGCTGTGTTTTAGTCACTTGTGCTGTAATTTCTTCACCGGGAATAGCGCCTTTTACGAATACAACATTACGCTTATAAAAGCCTACTCCTTCGCCATTAATACCAAGTCTTTTTATTGTTAGAGGAAATTTTTGTCCAACTTCCATTGTTGTTTGTTGCGTCAAGCGTTCCACGTCCCTGTTCTTTTAATATCATCTCCCCATTATAACTAAGGAGTAGACGATTGCAAAGCGACAGGAAGATCTTCATGTTCTAAAACTAAATCGTCAAGGGATAAAAATGTATAGCCTTGTTTTTTCGCTTCCGCAATAAACCTTGGAAGAGCTTCAGCGTTATCCTGCGCAACAGTATGCATTAAAATAACAGCGCCAGGGTGAAGCTGTTCCATTAATGCATTATACGCATAATCTGCGCCACGACGTACATCCCTTTCCCAATCCTTAAAGGCAACAGACCAGAAAATATGACGATAGCCTTCAGCATTTCCTACCTCTAATAATTTTGCGTTAAATGTACCTTCAGGTGGACGAGCGTATGTTGTACGTTCAATGCCGGTCAATTCACGTAACTTTTCATCGAGTTTCTTCCATTCACTACGCATACCATCTGGCGTAAGCCTCGCCATATTTGGGTGCCCCCATGAATGGTTGCCAATAGTATGTCCATCTTTAACCATACGTTTTACTAAATCAGGGGCACTTTCTAAATAATGACCAGTTAAAAAGAAGGTAGCTGGTGCATTTTCCTTCTTCAAAGTATCTAAAATACTTTCTGTAAACCCATTTTCATATCCGTTATCAAAGGTTAAATAAGCAACTTTTTTATCTGGCTTTCCTTTATAAATTGCACCATATTTCTCAACGACTTGATCAAGCTGTGCCCCAGCTTCCGCTTGTTCACCATTTTTCGCTCGTTTAAAGCCCCAGTTGTATTCTTCAGATCCAGAAGCCGAAAATGGATTAAAGCTAATTGCCGCGGCAATAATAAAAGTAGCGATGACCGCTCCTACTATATGCTGTTTCCACATAAAAACGCATCCTTTCTTTTTCATTAGAATGCGTATTTTTAAAAAAATTATCCTATTCGATTCAATACATTAAATCTTGAAGTGCTTCTTTTAAATGAGGGAATTTAAATGTAAAATGATGTTTTTCTAAAACAGTAGGTAATACATGCTGACCTTCTAATACAAGCATGCTTTGTTCACCTAGCGCTAAACGCATGACAACGCTTGGTACAGGCATCCAATGACGTCTTTCCATTATATTTGCAATTGTTTTTCCTAAATTCTTCATACGTGTCGCATTAGGAGCAGTGACATTAAAAGGGCCTTTGATATCATCGTTCATAATTGTGAAATATATAGCTCTTGCTACGTCCTCTACATGGACCCATGAAAGCCATTGTTTACCTGAACCTATTGTGCCCCCGATATGCAATTTATATGGTAGTAACATGGAGGGAAGAGCTCCATTTTCACGTCCTAAAATAACACCAAAACGAGCAAGAGTAACTCGAACTCCTAATTTTTCTGCACGTATTGCATGGCGTTCCCAATCATGAACTGTCGTGCCTAAAAAATCAGTTGCATAGTCTATAGAATTTTCGGTATAGATAGACGTTGTAGAGGTAGGATAAATCCCAACTGCACTCGCATTGACAAGCACTTTTGGCTTTGAGCTAAGGTGTTCCATAATGTGTACTATCTCAAGTGTTGCTTCCATGCGACTTGAATAAATGGCTTTTTTCTGTTTTTTTGTCCAACGTCCATTATTTAAAGAAATACCAGCTAAATTAACAATTGCATCGACTTCATTTAACAACTGTTCAGGTCTTGCTCCTTGCTGTAGCCATTGTACATATTGAATATCATTTTTTTGACATGTTTTGTTCCGTGTTAAAATGATGACTTCATGTCCCATTTCTAGCAAAAGCTTTGTTAGAGCTTTCCCTACAAAACCAGTACCACCTGCAATAACGACTTTCATAAGAGCCCTCCTTTAAACGATTCTATATGAGCAAGTTTACCACCGATTTATTTACAAATGTTAGTCTCCAGAAAGTAGTACCCGCGGAAGAGAAGCGAATCCCCGCGGAAGAGAGGAGAATACCCGCGGAAGAGCGGAGAATATCCGCGGAAGAGAAGAGAATACCCGCGGAAGGGAAGCGAATACCCGCGGAAGAGAGGAGAATACCCGCGGAAGAGCGGAGAATACCCGCGAAAGAGCGGAGAATACCCGCGAAAGGGTAGCGAATACTCGCGAGGAAGAGAGGAGAATACCCGCGGAAGAGAAGCGAATACCCGCGGAAGAGAGGAGAATACCCGCGGAAGAGAAGCGAATACCCGCGCGGAAGGGAAACGAATCCCCGCGGAAGGGAAACGAATACCCGCGGAAGAGAAGCGAATACCCGCGGAAGGGAAGCGAATACCCGCGGAAGAGAGGAGAATACCCGCGGAAGAGAAGCGAATCCCCGCGCGGAAGGGAAACGAATACCCGCGGAAGAGAGGGAAATACCCGCGGAAGGGAAGCGAATACCCGCGAAAGGGAGGAGAATACCCGCGGAAGAGAAGAGAATACCCGCGGAAGGGAAGCGAATCCCCGCGCGAAAGGGAAGCGAATACTCGCGCGGAAGAGCGGCGAATCCCCGCGAAAGGGAGGAGAATACCCGCGGAAGGGAAGCGAATACCCGCGGAAGAGAGGAGAATACCCGCGGAAGAGAGGAGAATACCCGCGGAAGAGAGGAGAATACCCGCGGAAGAGAGGAGAATACCCGCAAAAGAGCGGAGAATACCCGCGGAAGAGAGGAAAATACCCGCGGAAGGGAAGCGAATCCCCGCGAAAGGGAGGAGAATACCCGCGGGAGGGAAGCGAATCCCCGCGGAAGAGAAGAGAATACCCGCGCGAAAGGGAGGAGAATACCCGCGGGAGGGAGGAGAATACCCGCGGAAGAGAGGAGAATACCCGCGGAAGAGAGGAGAATACCCACGGAAGGGAAGCGAATACCCGCGGAAGAGAGGAGAATACCCGCGGAAGAGAAGCGAATACCCGCGCGGAAGAGAGGAGAATCCCCGCGGAAGGGAAGCTAATACCCGCGGAAGAGCGGAGAATATCCGCGGAAGAGAGGAGAATACCCGCGGAAGAGAAGCGAATCCCCGCGCGGAAGAGAGGAGAATCCCCGCGCGGAAGAGCGGAGAATACCCGCGGAAGGGAAGCGAATACCCGCGGAAGAGAGGAGAATACCCGCGGAAGAGAAGTGAATACCCGCGGAAGAGAGGAAAATACCCGCGGAAGGGGAGCGAATCCCCGCGGAAGAGAGGAGAATACCCGCGGAAGAGAAGCGAATACCCGCGGAAGGGAAGCGAATACCCGCGGAAGAGAGGAGAATACCCGCGGAAGAGAAGCGAATCCCCGCGCGGAAGAGAGGAGAATACCCGCGGAAGAGAAGCGTATACCCGCGCGGAAGGGAAACGAATACCCGCGGAAGAGAGGGAAATACCCGCGGAAGGGAAGCGAATACCCGCGAAAGGGAGGAGAATACCCGCGGAAGAGAAGCGTATACCCGCGCGGAAGGGAAACGAATACCCGCGCAAAACGTGCAAACACCCGCGAACATGGTATACCCGCGGGAAAAAAGCAATGCCCGCGAAAAATGTTATAATGGTAAATAGTGAGGTGTTACGAATGCGTATTATTACGAAAATTGCACGTCAAAAAAACAATCCAGAACGTTATAATATATATTTGAACGAAGAATACGCTTTTCCTGTAGATGAGGCAATTCTTATTCAATTTGGATTAACGAAGGGAAAAGTGCTTGAGGAATTTGATATTCAAGAAATTGCCTATGAGGATGAGATTCGAAAAGCTTTTAATAAAGGGTTAAATTTTTTATCTTATCAAATGCGCAGTGAGCATGAAGTAAAGAAAAAGCTTCTCACGTTAGAATTTGGGGAAGCCGTTATTTTAGAGGCTATACAAAAGCTTAAATCATACGGCTTTTTAAATGATGAAACTTACTCCAAAGCATTACTTAATACGAAAAAAGCTACGATGAAAAAGGGACCTAAGGCAATTAGACAAGACCTTATGAAAAAAGGAATTGATAAAAGCTTACAGGATGAGGTACTTGCTACGTACAGTCATGCGGAACAGGTAAAGCTTGCAACACAATTGGCTGAGAAGGTCATTCGATCGGAAAAAAAGAAAACACCAACACAAATAAAAGCTAAAATTCAAGATTTTTTAATGCGAAAAGGTTATTCTTTTAGTGTTGTAGATGATGTGCTCAGTCAAGTAGAGATTGAGCAAGATGACGATGAATGGCAACAGCTACTTGATGGACAAGGCGAAAAAGTTTGGAAAAAGTATTCATCGAAGTATACTGGTTATGAATTGAAAATGAAAATAAAGCAGGCGCTCTATCAAAAGGGGTTTCCTATAGAGGTTATAGATCGTTTTATAGAAGAGAAGGAGAATGAGGAATGAACGAAAAAAATTATGCTGCAATGTCAGAGCACGAATTACGTGAGGAAATAGCTATGATAAAGGAAAAGGCACGTAAGGCGGAGCAGCTAGGTATCATCAATGAATTCGCAGTATATGAGCGTAAGGCTTTAATGGCGGCTGCTTATTTGGTTGATTTAGATACAATAATTCCTGGAGAAATGTATCGTATTGACGGCTCTGAAAATGAATTTTTCCAAGTGGATTATTTAAAAGGACGCTTTGCTTGGGGGCATCGCTTAGGGGGCGAAAAATACCAAGAGGCTTTACCTGTTTCCATGCTATCTCCTGTAAAGGTGGGCAAATAAATGGATGAAAAGATTGAAAAACTAACTGCTGAATTACTTGCAAAAAACCCGCAAATGTCAGTAGGACGTGCACGAGTATGGATTGAGCTTTTATGGAGTGATTTTGAATCGACTTCTGCAAAAGCTGGCTACTCCTATCGTGGTGCTGATTACACTGAAAATTTAGTGCGTCAATTAATCACCAGCTACGGTGATAAACTGCATGCATTTGCAGGACGCAATCCCAAATACGCACATTTACTTGATGCTAGTGATGATATGGTGCAATAACAAAACCCTGGCCAATATTTGGTCAGGGTTTGCTGATGTTTAATTACTTGCGCCAACCTGTAATTTTTTCTGGAGTTTATCTTCGGTAAAAATCCAGCCTGTGTATGAAGTGATAATCTCATTGTCATCGTTTAAATGAGCGACAGCAACGAACGGATAGCGATTATCACTGCGGTAACGCAGATCAATTAATCTTACTTCAGTTAAGCCATTATCGAGTTCTGAAATTTCCCAACGATACAATGGTGAGAATGACACGAAAGCGGCGAGATTGCGATCTTTCAAAGCTATTTCGATAAGAGGCGTTTTCGGTAAAGGTTTTATTTCAAATTTATCATAAATATTAACAGTTCGCCCATAAGCGCGCCCAACGTAATAATGCGTTTTGGATTTTGCTGCAATTCGCCAGTGGAAGAATCGCATTGTAGGGGCTACAATGACATACTCTTCATCCTGTATGGTTTTATGCACAGCGTTCTTTACAGCCTTTTGGACTGCAAAACGTAAAATATAGTAAACGATAATAATGAGATACATAATACTAAATGTCCAAACTGGATTTGCACCAAATGCCCAAAGTAAAATGCCAAGGCAATGTAGTGTAAAAATAATAGGATCAAATGTATTAATGACACCAAGCGCAACCCATCTTCTAGAAAATGGTCGAAGTGCTTGTGTACCATAAGCATTGAAAATATCAACAAAGACGTGAAGTGCTACAGCTAAAAATGTCCAAAGCCATAAATGAAACACATTTGCGTCTTGAATAATAAGTGCTAAAACCGCTGTAATTAAGATGGGCCAAATAGCTACTGCTGGTAGTGAATGTGTAATTCCCCGATGATGTCGAATGTAAATGGCGTTATTGCGCAATTTTAAAACTGTATCGACATCAGGTGCCTGTGAGCCAATAATTGCACCTGCCATTACTGCGGTAAAGGTCATAGAATGACTTGCAACAACGGGATCAGCTAATGCAAGACCACCGAGGGCTATACCCATAACGAAATGTGTGCCTGAATCCAAAAATATCCACTCCTTGTATGCATCAAAAAAGAGTACAATGTGCATACATGTATATTTCAATAATCCTTAAACCTGATATTTACTCAATTAAGACAGTCGTTTTAAAGCTGGAAAAATTATGACGTTTTTTGTCGTTTCTGACAATGATCTTTTCTTAATTGTATACTCTTTTTACCATAAATAAAATCGTAAAGACGCAGGAGGTCACTGTGAATTATCCATATGTAACAGAATTTCGACAATCTTTAGTCGAATGGTTTGATGTTGAGAAACGTGATTTACCTTGGAGGCATACTACGGACCCTTATAAAATCTGGGTATCGGAAGTGATGCTACAGCAAACACGTGTCGACACAGTTATTCCTTATTACAATCGCTTCATGGAAAGTTTTCCAACATTAGAATTACTCGCGGAAGCTCCACAAGATTACTTATTGAAGCATTGGGAAGGCCTCGGCTATTATTCCCGCGCACGTAACTTACAAGCGGGTGTTCGTGAGGTATTAGAAAACTATGGTGGAATAGTACCCGATAATCGCCACGAGATCTCAACATTAAAAGGCGTAGGCCCATATACTGCTGGAGCTATTTTAAGTATTGCCTATAATAAGCCCGAACATGCAGTGGATGGCAATGTTATGCGCGTTTTAAGTCGTGTCCTTAATATTCATGATGATATAGCAGTTCCAAAAACTAAAAAGATTTTTGAAGCGGCAGTTGAAGAATTGATAGATCCTAAAAATGCATCGTCCTTCAATCAAGGCTTAATGGAGCTTGGTGCACTTATTTGTACGCCAACTTCACCAAAGTGTTTATTGTGTCCAGTTCGCGAATACTGTACCGCTTATAATGAAGGTGAGCCAGAAAAATTACCTATCAAATCTAAAAAAGTAAAAATGAAGCATATCACGTACGATGTGCTTGTATGCCAAGATGACGAAGGTCGGTTTTTATTGGAACAGCGACCAGCAGAAGGTTTACTAGCTAATCTATGGCAGTTTCCAATGCTTGAACACGGCAAAGATTCTATAGATACTTTTATTAATGAGTACGCTATGAATGTTCAACCGCAACAGGAATTGTTAACGTTTAAACATGTTTTTTCACATTTAACATGGCATATAAATAGCTATGTTATGAAATGCAATTCAGCAGTAAAGGGCGAATGGCTGACTCGCGAACAAATAGAATTATTACCAATGCCCGTTCCGATGCTGAAAATTTGGCGAAAAATTAAGAATTAACAAGAAAATAAAATTTATAAAAATTTATGAGCATAAAAGCATTCACCTCGGTACACAATAATGAGCGTGGAGGTGAATGAATAATGAAAAAGCAAAACAACAACCAAAATTTACAACCGAATAAAAACATGCAACGTCAAAGTCAAGAATTTGGTTATGAAACAGACGTTAATGAAGTGCAAAAGCAAAATGCTAAAGCAGAGCAAAACAAAACTCAAGCTTCAGGTAACTTCAATAAAACTAACCAAGATCTTGGTGAATAACACTTTGTAATTGCATAATTGCATTTACCTCTAAGGAGCTGTCTAAAATCGAAAAGATTAAAAAGGCAGCTCCTTTTTAATTTTTATATAGCAAGATGAGAAAATTGATCGGGTAGCCGAGGAAACTGCTCAGATTCAGAAGAAAAAACCCAATCTGATGATAAATATAAGCGAAAAAATTCCAATTGGGTTGTTGTTATGATACAATTCGCTTCAAATTAACGAAATTTTGTACAAATTTAAAAGAGCGCAGGGAAATTTGTGGTTTTCTAACTACACCTTTCGCGTACACATTGCTATAATATACTAGAGACTGCTAGATTTAGGTAGCATAGACGAAAAGGTGGGCTTCAAAGATGGCAATACCGGTAGAAGGAGAAACGATACAAATACATAGTTATAAGCACAATGGCCGTATCCACCGTGTTTGGCAAGAAACAACGGTTTTAAAAGGAACGAAAAATATCATTATCGGTGCGAATGAACGGACACTTGTGACAGAATCCGATGGTCGTACTTGGCTAACGAGAGAGCCTTCTATTTGTTATTTCCATGCGGAGCACTGGTTTAATATCATTTGCATGCTACGTGAGGACGGTGTGTATTATTATTGCAATCTAAGCTCACCATTTGTTTTCGATAATAATGCCATTAAATATATTGACTATGATTTAGACATTAAAGTTTTCCCTGATATGTCTTATTCACTCTTAGATGAGGATGAATATGAGCTACATCGTAAGGAAATGTCTTATCCAGATGTCATAGATAAAATTTTAAAGCGCAATGTCGATAAATTAATTAGCTGGATTCAACAAAAAAGAGGACCCTTTGCACCTGATTTCATCGATGCCTGGACAAGCCGTTATAAGTTTCAGCTCGATATGCAAGCAGATGATTGTTAGTTACACCTATTAGTTTTACTAATGGGTGTTTTTTTATGTCTTCAACAATCGGATTGTAAAATAGTTAGTGATAAAGCTAAATTAAATGTACTTAAAACAAAATATTGCTATAATACGTTTGGGCATTCAGTTTGTGGATGTCTGTTTCTTTTTATGTATTACATAAGAGCGAGGCTTTTAAAATAAGGATGTGATAATGAATTGGGTAGTATAAAGCGTTATATGAGATTTGTAAAACCATATACATGGGAAATTATTTTAACGATTTTAATTGGTATAGTGAAGTTTGCGATTCCGTTATTTATCCCATTGCTCATAAAAATTGTGTTAGATGATATTATCGCTGCAGATCATCTAACGGATGCAGAGAAGACAAAAGAACTGTTTTATTGGTTAGGTGGTACGATCATTGTATTCTTTATTATTCGACCACCGATCGAGTATTACCGTCAATATTATGCTCAGCATGTCAGCAACAAAGTGCTTTTCGATATTCGAAAACAAATATATGCACATTTACAGCGACTAAGTTTAAGATACTATGCGAATACAAGAGCTGGCGATGTTATATCAAGAGTGATTAATGATGTGGAACAAACAAAAAACTTTATCATGACAGGCTTGATGAACGTTTGGCTTGACCTTGCGACAATTGTTATTGCTATCGGTATTATGCTTGCTATGGATGTTAAGCTTACGCTAGTAGCATTAGTTGCGTTCCCATTCTATGCATTTAGTGTGAAGTACTTCTTTGGTAAACTTCGATCTTTAACACGTAAACGATCACAAGCACTTGCGGGTGTGCAAAGTTATTTGCATGAACGTGTAGCTGGAATGAGTATTATTAAAAGCTTCACGCTAGAAAAGCATGAGCAAAAATTATTCGATGAAGCAAATGGTGAATTTTTAGAAAAGGCACTAGACCATACGAAATGGAATGCTAAATCCTTTGCGGTGGTGAATACAATCACGGATGTAGCACCTCTCCTAGTCATTGCTTATGCAGGTTATCAGGTTATTAATGGTCCACTTTCAGTTGGGACAATGGTAGCCTTTATCGCCTATATCGAACGACTATATGGTCCACTCCGTCGTCTTGTAAGTTCATCGACGATGTTAACACAATCATTTGCATCGATGGATCGCATGTTTGAATTAATGGACGAACCTTATGAAATAAAAAACAAGGCAAATGCGGTAGAGCTACCTCGAGTAAAGGGTGAAGTTCGCTTTGACAATGTGAACTTTCAATATGAAGAAGATGGCTCACAAATTTTAAACAACATCAATTTCACGATTAACCCTGGAGAGACAGTTGCATTTGTAGGAATGAGCGGTGGAGGAAAATCAACGATCATTAGTTTAATTCCTCGCTTTTATGATACAACGAGTGGCGCAGTGACTATTGATGGATATGATGTACGTGACGTATCATTACATTCTTTACGCTCACAAATTGGAATAGTGTTACAGGATAATATTCTGTTCAGTGATTCGGTAAAAGAAAATATTTTAATGGGCAAGCCAGATGCTTCTGATGAAGAGGTTATTGCTGCAGCAAAAGCGGCAAATGCACATGATTTTATTATGAGCTTGCCAAATGGCTATGACACAAAAGTCGGGGAACGCGGTGTGAAGTTATCAGGTGGACAAAAGCAGCGAGTAGCAATCGCTCGTGTATTTTTAAAAAATCCCCCTATTTTAATACTGGATGAAGCAACCTCTGCGTTGGATTTAGAAAGTGAGGCACTTATTCAAGAATCATTGGATGTACTTGCACATGAACGCACGACCATTATAATTGCTCACCGACTTTCTACAATTACACATGCAGATAAAATTTTTGTTATAGATCATGGACAATTAATTGAAAATGGTACGCACGAGCAATTAATGCAAAAAGAGGGGACTTACTTTAATTTATTCCAGGTGCAACATTTAGATTGATACACCCTAAATAGAAAAAATCTGACTCGCCATCATAGTGTAGGGCTGATTTCCGTTCCGACTGGGCGCTTTGTAGCTGTCGCTTTGCTTTCGCTACAGAAAACATTTGTTGCTGACGCTTCGCTTTCGCGCAGAGCAGAGCTTCCTGGGGGCGTCCGATGAGCCGCTTCGCTGCAGGGTCTCGGGCCAACACGATGTTGGTCACGAAGGCGTTATCACAGGATGTGATGCTTTTAGCCTTCGTTCCACTATTGCTGATCCCCAAGGAGTCGCCCAGTCTCCACTCCAATCAACTTATCCACATGACATACGTTTGTAACAAAATGTCATCCCAAAATTTAATGATTGACCAAAAAAATTATTGGAAATTCAACCTTCACAATAACTTGATGTTGTTTTTCGTCCTGACTGTCGCTTTTCTAGGGTGACGAGGAAACCAATGTTTTCTGTGCGAAAGTGAAAGAGTCATGTCATCCCCAACTTTTGATGATGAATATTCTAAAAATAGCCTTCCATTTAACATAAATGGAAGGCTATTTTTTTGTTATATTTTCAAAATGTTATCGACTAATAAGACATTGTTAATATAGAACTCGAACGATGTAGAAAATCTATGTTAATTGCAGAATAATAATGATTGAAAGAGCAGTAGTTTTTGGTTAGAATTATCTGAAAATAGGGAATTGAGTGATAGCGAATGTAATTAAGTAAAAATATGGGTAGGATGGGGCGATTGATCATGAAAAAAAAGATGCTGGAAATAAAAGGTTTGAAGACAACCTTTTTTACAGATGATGGACAAATTCCTGCCGTAGATGATATCGATTTTTTTGTTCATGAGGGAGAAATATTAGGGATTGTAGGGGAATCGGGAAGTGGGAAAAGTGTCACATCACTGTCCATTATGGGGTTAATACCATCGCCCCCAGGAAAAATAACGGGTGGAGAAATACTATTAGATGGCAAAAACCTCGTAACATTATCTGATAAACAAATGCAGAAAATTCGTGGGAAAGATGTGGCGATGATTTTTCAGGAGCCTATGACATCCTTAAATCCTTTGTTTACAATTGGGGATCAGCTAAAAGAAGCGATTTTAATTCATAATCCAAAATGGTCGAAAAAAGAAGCCTATGCAAGGGCAATTGAAATTATGAAACTAGTAGGTTTACCACGAGCTGAGGAATTATTAAAAGATTATCCACATCAGCTATCGGGGGGGATGCGACAACGGGTCATGATTGCGATGGCACTTGTCTGTGATCCGAAGGTATTGATTGCTGATGAGCCGACTACTGCATTAGATGTTACGATTCAAGCTCAAATCTTGCAGCTTATGAAAGATTTAAATAAACGTTTAAATACAGCTGTATTATTAATTACACATGATTTAGGCGTTGTAGCAGAAACATGCGAGCGAGTTATTGTGATGTATGCAGGTCAAATTGTAGAGGAGGCACCTATTCAGGAGATATTCGTTAATCCAAAGCATCCTTATACACAAGGGCTTATTAAATCAGTACCGGATATGCGTTATAAAAAGGACAATCTTTACTCTATACCAGGTAGTGTACCTAAGCCTGGAAGTATTCAGGAAGGCTGTCGTTTTGCAGCGCGTTGCGAATTTGCGATGGACCGCTGTATACAAGAAACACCACCTTTATATGAAGCAACAGAGCAGCATAAATCGAGATGTTTTTTACTAGAGAAACAGGAGGTGGAGCAACATGTCGAAAGTGTTGTTGAAAGTTGATGGTTTGAAAAAGTATTTTCCCATTCGGAAGGGTGCCTTGAATACACAGGTTGGAGACGTAAAGGCAGTGGATGATGTTTCCTTTGAAGTTTTTGAAGGAGAAACATTAGGCATTGTAGGTGAGTCTGGGTGCGGTAAATCAACGACTGGTCGACTTTTAATGCGATTGCTTGAGCCAACAGAGGGCGAGATTGAATTCGCAGGTAAAATGATTTCTGAATTATCGAACAATGAAATGCGCAAAGCCCGTAGAGACATTCAAATGATTTTCCAGGATCCTTATGCTTCTCTTAATCCTAGGCATAATATTGGGAAAATATTGGAGGAGCCTCTTATTGTTCATGGAATGGGTAATTCAAAGGAACGGAAACAGAAGGTATTAGAGCTTCTCGAAATTGTTGGGTTAAATGAATATCATGTGAAACGGTATCCACATCAATTTAGTGGTGGCCAAAGACAGCGGATTGGTATTGCCCGTGCTCTGATGACGAATCCACGTTTAATTATTGCGGACGAGCCTGTCTCTGCACTTGATGTGTCCATACAGGCGCAAGTATTGAATTTATTGCAAAACTTACAAAAGGACTTAAAGCTAACCTATATTTTTATTTCCCACGATTTAGGGGTTGTACGCCATATTAGCAATCGTGTAGGCGTAATGTATTTGGGGAAATTAGTGGAGCTGACAGCAAGTGAGGATTTATATGCTGAGCCACTTCACCCATATACTCAGGCACTGCTATCCTCGGTACCTGTCCCAGATCCTACGTTTGAACGTGAACAGCTCATTATTTCTGGAGATATTCCAAGTGCTTCGAATCCGCCAAGCGGGTGCACTTTCCATACAAGATGTCCATTTAAAAAAGAAGAATGCTCTCAAGTAGTTCCAAAAATGCAAGAAGTGAAACCGGGTCATTATGTTGCTTGCCATCTATATGATGCAATCCAACATTCAATGATATAAAAAAACTTAGGGGGAAATTCAATGAAGAAAAAGAAGCTTTGGACTTTGGGTGTAATGCTTATCCTTGTTCTTTCGACAATCTTAGCCGCTTGTGGTGGCTCAGATACTAAGGATGCGGGTAGTAAAGATACTTCAAGTGGTGGCGATAAAGCTAGCGGTGGACCAAAAACATTAGTGTATGGTCGTGGAACAGATTCCACTGCTCTCGATCCAGCGACAGTAACAGAAGGTGAATCGTTTAAAGTTACGGTTAACATCTATGAGACTCTAATTAACTTTGGAGAGCAAGATGTAACATTGCAGCCAGGGCTAGCAAAATCTTGGGAACCTTCAGCAGATGGATTAACGTACACGATGCAACTTGAAGAAGGGGTTAAGTTCCATGACGGTACTGATTTTAATGCTGAAGCGGTCGTGAAAAATTTTGAGCGCTGGAAAGCTGGTGGTGCTGAAAAATTCCCGTACTATGCCTCTCAATTTACGGTAGGTGGAAAGCAAGTAATTGAGTCAATTACTGCTGATGGTGATTATAAAGTTATATTTAAACTCTCTCAACTACAAGCACCATTCTTGAAAAATTTAGCGATGTCTCCATTTGCTATTGCTTCACCAGCAGCATTTGAAAAAGATGATGAGGCACTTAAAGATCATCCAGTAGGTACTGGTCCATTTAAATTTGTAGAGTGGAAACGAAATGATTCCATCACAATAGAGAAAAACCCAGATTACCGTATTGCAGATTTGCCGAAATTAGATAAAGTTATTTTCCGTTCTATTCCAGATAACTCCGCGCGATTCAATGCATTAACTAACAAAGAAGTTGATGTAGTTGATGGCTTAAGTCCATCTGATAAAGCTTCCATCGAATCAAATGCAGATTTACAATTAATCGAACGACCATCTATGAATGTTGGCTACCTTGGATTAACTGTAACACGTCCACCGTTCGATAACGAAAAAGTTCGTCAAGCAGTAAATTATGCAATCGATAAGCAAGCATTAGTAGATGCATTTTATGAAGGCTTAGGCGAGCCAGCAAAAAATCCAATGCCTTCATTAGTTGCAGGCTACAACGATGACATTAAAGGCTATGAATATGATCCAGAAAAAGCAAAAGCATTATTAGCTGAAGCTGGCTATGATGGTAAAGAAATCGAGCTATGGGCAATGCCTGTGCCACGTCCGTACATGCCTGATGGTCAAAAAATTGCGGAAGCCATTCAGAAAAATTTAGCAGATGTTGGTATGAAATCTAAGATTGTAACGTTTGAATGGGCTACGTATTTAGATAAGGCGGAAAAGGGAGAAGCGGATGCGTTCTTACTTGGTTGGACAGGTGATAACGGAGATGCGGATAACTTCCTTTACACTTTATTAGACGGAGATAATATTCATTCTAACAACTATACATTCTATGACAACCAAGAAGTGCACAAACTATTAGTTGCAGCGCAAACTGAAATGAATGAGGACAAGCGTAATGCCCTTTACAAGCAAGCACAAGAGATTATCTCTAAAGATGCACCATGGGTTCCAATTGCTCACTCTACTCCAATTTTAGCTGCTAACACTAAAGTTACAAACTATATTGCACATCCAACAGGTTCTGACCGTTTAGAAGCGGTTGATATGAAGTAGGATTAAAGAGCTGTCTTGAACAGGTTTTAATTTAAGAGGGAATTATTTTAAAGAATCTGCTTGCTTTCTGCGGGTAAGCCGTAGGAATCTAGCGGATTCTTTTTACAAGCTAGAGGTATTTTTTTCTGTATGAAAGACCAATCATCTAAACGATCAATTATGCCTTGGCATAATTGCGTCCGGAACCGTTTGGTGAAGGCTGACCCTTTCTACAGTATGTGTAAAGACTTCAATGCTTTTCATACAAAAGTATATTATGAAAATAACAGAGGGGTGAAGAAAATGCTTCACTATATGGGAAGACGTTTATCTCAATTAATCCCAGTTTTGCTTGGAATGACTTTCATCGTTTTCATGTTAATTCGTGCAATTCCTGGTAATCCAGCACAAGTAATTTTAGGACAGCAGGCAACGAAAGAAGCGGTCGAAGCGTTAAACGCAAGTTTAGGATTAAATAAGCCGTGGTATACACAATATTTTAGTTATTTAGGTGGCATTTTTCAGGGGGATTTAGGAGTATCATTACGTACTAAATTGCCTGTATCAGAGGAAATTTTCCCGTATTTAGCGGCAACAGCTGAGCTAGCGCTATTTGCCATGATTATCGCAGTGATTGTTGGAGTAAATGCAGGCATTATTTCTGCCTGGTTTCAAAATTCTTGGTTCGATTATGTGGCAATGGTAGTTGCTTTAATCGGGGTGTCTATACCCGTTTTCTGGCTTGGTTTAATGGAACAATGGGCTTTCAGTAATCAGCTTGGCTGGTTCCCGACATCTGGGCGAGAAGATGTGCGAGATCCAATAACCACCATTACTCATTTCTATTTACTGGATACGTTAATACAAGGTCGCTTCGATCAATTTACTGAAGTATTAAAACGATTAGTATTACCGGGCATAGCTCTTGCGACAATACCGATGGCGATTATTGCAAGAATGACTAGGTCGTCTATGCTTGAAGTCATGCGCTCTGACTATGTACGCACCGCTAGAGCAAAAGGGCAAAAAATGTTTATTGTTGTTTATAAGCATGCATTGAAAAATGCAGTTATCCCGGTATTAACAGTAATCGGTTTGCAAACAGGGTTACTGCTAGGTGGTGCCATTTTAACAGAGACGATTTTCAGCTGGCCTGGAATTGGTCGTTATATTTATGATGCCATTGGCTTCCGTGACTATCCTGTTATTCAATCAGGTATTTTAGTAATTGCATTTATTTTTATCATGATTAACTTAATTGTGGATTTACTGTATACAGTGATAGATCCACGGATTAAATACAAATAGAGGGGGGAAGCGATAATGACTGGAGCGATAAATATAAAAACAGAAGTAGCACCAAGTCGTGAACGAGCGGCAGGTCCTTGGAGAGAAGGCTGGCGTAGCTTTAAAAAGAGCAAAATCTCCCTAGCAGGTGCAGGCATTGTACTATTTTTTATTATACTTGCTATATTTGGCTCGATGATTGCTCCTGAAGGAATTAATGAACAAAATCTTTCGAACCGTTTATTAGCACCGTCAAGTGAACATTGGTTCGGCACAGATGACTTCGGGCGGGATATCTTCTCTAGAGTTATACATGGAGCTAGCATTTCTTTGAAGGTAGGCTTTTTTTCGGTTATTCTTTCTGTAATTGTAGGTAGTTTCCTTGGCATTATTGCAGGTTATTATGGAAGATGGATTGATACGATAATCTCGCGTATTTTTGATATTCTGTTAGCATTCCCTAGTATTTTACTAGCTATTGCGATAGTAGCAGTACTTGGACCATCATTACAAAATGCATTGCTTGCCATTGCCATTATTAACGTGCCGAACTTCGGGCGCTTAATTCGTTCGAAAGTATTGAGTGTTAAAGAAGAGGAATATATTGTAGCAGCAAAGGCCATCGGAATGCGTGATTCACGGATTTTATTCTCGCATATTTTGCCAAACTCAATGACGCCAATCATCGTACAAGGAACGCTAGCGATAGCGACAGCGATAATTGAAGCGGCGGCATTAGGCTTCCTTGGATTAGGAGCTCAAGCACCGGCGCCAGAATGGGGTAAAATGCTAGCGGATTCCCGTATCTATTTATTAAAAGCTCCGTGGACGATGATTTTCCCGGGCTTGGCTATTATGTTAACGGTTCTCGGTTTTAATCTAATGGGGGACGGCCTACGTGATGCGCTTGACCCGAAAATGAAAAGCTAATACAGAAGAGCGAAGGGATGGATATAATGCCAACCCTTCGCTCTTTTGCTAATCTATTATGCCTCGACATAATTACGTCCAGAATCGGCTTTGTGCTTAGGCCTGCACGAGGGCTGCTGAAAGAAGTTAAATAAACTCTTCTTCAAACTCCACATTGATTTCTTGGCCATGATGAGTCTGATACGACACGATGAGCGTATCTAAATGCTCCAGGTTTTCTTCGTAATCTAAAATACGAGATAAAATATAAAGCAAGTGATAACTCGAGAATTCTGTATCGCCTTCATCATGCGCATAAGTTATTTGTTTTATAAATATCTCCATTAACTCGTTACGCTGAACATAATCAATATGTTTACTCCACTCGGAATGCTCGGGCTTTAATTTCCCTGTATATTTCAGTAGTAGCTGTTCGTGGTAAGTTAGCAGGAAATCAAGTCGCTCTTGTATCATTAAATGAAATTGCGTCGGTAGCTGGGCTAATTCGTTTTCATGATTATGAAGACGATGAAGCAGCTCTAAACTTTTCTTTGACGTTGTAATCATTTGACGATAAACAACTAATTTACGTGCTTTAACAAACTTTTTATTTTTTAAGTAATTACGCTCTTCCTTATAAAAATCATACAGTGTGTCAACTCGTTGCATACGAGACTTAAATTTGCTTAATGCTTCTTTTGTAGAAGTATGCTCAGATGCCTGGCGAACAGCAAGTCGCGTCCATCGGATAATATCATCCTGTAAAAAGTAAATCTTACGGAAAAGCTTTACTTCATATTTGGGTGGTAGGAAGAACAGATTGACAACAAATGCTGCTAACACCCCAACTAATATGGTAACAAAGCGAATAAGACCAAATGTAAGAAAGTCATCTCCTTGAAATTCCATAATAGCTACAACTGTAACAAGTGCTAGAGACAACGATTTTTCAAGTTTAAATTTCAACATAATACCGATCGCAACAATGACTGCAATGCCAATTGCTACTACGTGGTGACTAAAAAGCAAGCCAAAAATGACTGCGATGGTAGCTCCTATAATATTAGCTTGTACTTGCTCAACAATTGTTTGATAGGAGCGATAAATAGATGGCTGAATCGCAAAGATTGCTGCAATTCCTGCGAAAACAGGTGAAGGTAGCTCTAGCAACTCAGCAATAAATAGTGCAAACACGATGGCAACACCAGTTTTAAATACACGGGCACCTAATTTCATAGAAAATGGATGTCCTTTCTGTCTAAAATTTTAAGCTTCTTTACATTATAGAAGGAAGTGCTCATAAAATACATAGATTTGTATGTCATTTACAGAAAAAGACGACTCACAGGGGAGTCGTCTTTAAAAGTTAACTTTTGAAACTGTTCTAAATGGCTCTTCTCACTAAGCGTTTAGCCGTTACATTTACAAATTATAATTGTGAAAATGCACTATCTACCGCTTTAATTGTTTCAAGAATATCTGCTTCTGTATGCTCTGTTGTTAAGAACCATGCTTCATATTTTGATGGCGCTAAATTAATGCCTTGTGCAAGCATTAATTTAAAGAAGCGACCAAAGATTTCACCGTCTGAGTTTTCAGCCTGCTCATAGTTTTCTACTGTCACATCTGTAAAGTAAATTGTAAGAGCCCCTTTAAGACGATTAACAGTAATTGTTACATCATGTTTTTTGGCTGCAGCCAAGATACCTTCTTCTAAAATGGCTCCAAGACGGTCCATTTCATCATAAATACCTGGAGTTTGTAATACTTCTAGGCAGGCAATACCCGCTTGCATGGATGCAGGGTTTCCTGCCATTGTGCCTGCTTGATAGGCAGGTCCAAGTGGAGCAACAGTATCCATAATCTCTTTGCGACCGCCATATGCACCGATTGGTAAACCACCGCCGATTACTTTACCAAGTGCAGTTAGGTCAGGTGTTAAGCCTAATAAGTTTTGAGCACCGCCGTAGTGGAAGCGGAAAGCAGTGATAACTTCATCGTGAATCGTTAATGCACCCTTTTCCTTTGCTATGGCATGAACTAATTCAAGGAAGCCAGGGTTAGGCTCTACAATACCGAAGTTTCCAACGATAGGCTCGATTAAAATAGCTGCGATTTGATCGCCCCATTTATCCATTGCTTCTGTAAATGCTTCAGGGTTATTAAATGGTACAGTAATTACTTCCTCTGCAGTAGCAGTTGTAACTCCTGCTGAGTCTGGCGTACCTAATGTTGCAGGACCCGAACCAGCAGCTACTAATACTAAGTCGAAGTGACCGTGGTAGCAACCAGCGAATTTCATAATTTTTGTACGGCCAGTATAAGCACGTGCAACACGAATTGTTGTCATGACAGCTTCTGTACCAGAGTTATTAAAGCGTACTTTATCCATAGATGGGATGGCTTCTTTTAGCATTTTAGCAAAAGTAACCTCGTATTCAGTTGGAGTCCCAAACAAAGTGCCGTTTTCAGCTGCGTTTGTAATAGCCTTTGCGATGTGTGGATGACCGTGACCAGTAACGATTGGACCGTAAGCTGCTAGATAGTCGATATAACGGTTGCCATCAACATCCCAAAAATAAGCACCTTTCCCACGAGCCATTGCAACAGGTGAACCTCCGCCAACTGCTTTATAAGAACGAGAAGGGCTATTTACACCACCAACGATATGCTGTAGCGCTTCTGTGTGTACTGCTTCAGATTTTGTGTGATTCATATATATTGCCTCCTAAATCTTTATACTTCATCTATTGTAGACCTATCAGTACAAGAAATCCAAAGAAATTAAGGGATATGATTTGTTTTGTTATTTGGAGTAAAATAGAGCGTACAGAGGAGGAGATTGATATGGCTTTAATAGAAGGTAAAAAAGCACCTGATTTTTCCCTTATAAATGAAAAAGGAGAAACAGTAAAGTTAGAGGATTTCAAAGGACAAAATGTTATTTTATATTTTTATCCTAAAGATATGACACCAGGCTGTACGACAGAAGCTTGTGACTTCCGTGATAAGCACGAGGATTTTAGTAAATTAAATGCAGTTGTACTTGGCATTAGCCCTGACGATGCAAAAAAACATACCAAATTTATAGATAAGCACGGGTTACCGTTCTCGCTATTAGTGGATGAGGATCATGCCGTAGCAGAAGCGTATGGCGTGTGGGTGCTGAAGAAGATGTATGGACGTGAATATATGGGGATAGAACGTTCGACATTTTTAATTGATACAGAAGGAAACCTGATAAAGGCTTGGTGTAAAGTACGCGTGAAAAATCATATTGAAGAAGTATATACATATTTAGCAGAATGGGAGGCGAAGCAATGAGAATTTATTTTACGTTTGAACCAAGACCGGATTTACGTGAGCCACTAGTAGCAGAATTTCCACAAGTTGATTTTATTTTTGAAAATGGCATATCAAACGATGAGCTGCAACAGGCGGATGTACTTGTCACATATGGTGAAGATTTAAATGATGAAAATATTCAGTATGCGACAAAGGTTAAATGGATTTTTGTAGCTTCAGCGGGGATCGAAAAAATGCCAGCTCAAGCCATTATTGAACGAGGGATATTAGTTTCGAATGTGCGTGGTATTCATAAAACACCAATGGCAGAATCATTGCTTGCTCATATTTTAGCGATTAAGCGTGCACTGCCTTGGATGTATGAACAGCAGAAGAAAAGTGAATGGTCCAAAAAAGCGAAACAAACCGAGCTACGGGATAGTACAGCACTTATTTTAGGACCTGGGGCTATTGGCTCGGAAGTAGGTCGATTATTGCAAGCATTTGGTGTTAAGACAATTGGCTGTAACCGTTCAGGGAACGAAGCGGCGTATATGAATGAAATGGTGAGCTTTGACCAATTAATCGAAGCTTTACCTAAGGCTGATATTGTCATTTCTGTATTACCTAAAACAGAAATGACGACACATTTATTGAAAGAAGAACATTTTAAAGCGATGAAAAATGATGCCATTTTCATGAATTTTGGTCGAGGAAACTTAGTAGAGGAAAATGTTTTAGTACATGCCATTCAAGCAGGTGAAATTGGTTATGTTGTTTTAGATGTATTTGAACAAGAGCCTTTAGCTGAGGATCACCCTTTATGGACTTTCCCGAATGTCATCGTGTCTCCGCATATTTCAAGTCACTCTTCTCGCTATGTTGAACGCAGCTTAGAAATCTTTAAGCCAAGTTTAGAGAAGTGGTTACGTGGTGAAACGGATTTAGAAAATAGGATGGATTTATCAAGAGGCTATTGAATTAATCCTAATGAAATTGAAATGTGTATGAATGTTGACAGAAGTAAGAGAAATTCGATACACTAATTATAACAATTATAAATTAATAATCTTTATGGAAGAGGTGCATGACGATGTCTGAAACGCATTTACAAGATGCACTTGACACGTTAAAAACAACTGGTGTTCGTATTACTCCTCAGCGTCATGCTATTTTGGAATATTTAATTCAAACAATGGCACATCCAACTGCCGATGAAATTTATAAAGCACTTGAAGGGAAATTCCCAAATATGAGTGTAGCTACCGTCTATAATAACCTTCGCGTATTTCGTGAAGTTGGTCTAGTAAAAGAACTAACTTTTGGTGATGCCTCAAGTCGCTTTGATTTCGTTACAAATGATCATTATCATATGATTTGTGAATGCTGTGGCAAAATAGTCGACTTCCATTATCCTGGTCTTGACGAAATTGAACATTTTGCATCACAAGTAACAGGCTTTGATGTGCATGCGCATCGCTTAGAAATTTACGGCACTTGTCCATCGTGTAAAGATGTATCTGCAAAAGTACAATAAAAAAATCCTAGCTCTTACATGAGGGCTAGGATTTTTTTGTCTTATTATAAGATTGGTCGAACTCTTTCCCTTCTAGAGTTGGATCCAGTGTTAACGGTTCATTGCAGTACATACACATATCTACACGACCTAATACTTTTGTGTGCTTATGACAATTAGGGCATTCCACTTGAACAGCTTTTGTTGAGAGCAGTCCAATCCATGCATATACGACTGTACTACCAATAATACAAAGTACACCTAAAGTCATGAAAATTAATACTAGAATAGGATAGTTTTTAAAGAAGATTCCCCCATACATAACTACAAAGCCGATAAAAATAAGTGCTAATGCGAATGAACGAATTTTATTAATTTTACTTTTGTAAGGTTTCATTTATCATCTTGCCTCCCAATCTAAAATCTACTATAACATATAAGAACAAAGTATTTTAGCTTTGATAATGTGGAAAGAAGGAATACTTTTAGAGTATGTCGAAATTTTAACGAAATCAATTTCGCATTGGTGTAATTGAGTACGGTGAAAATCCGTGACACCCACTGAATGAAGTTAAAAGGTAACAAGCAAATAGAGGGGGACTGAACATGGAACAAGTTTTGCGTCCGATATATCAGGAACGTGCAAGTCAGTCGAATACGTTAGGCGTTATTTTAGTGGAAAAACGCGAGGAAAAAAGTAATGTTACAGATACATTTGATACAGTCTTACTTATTATTGTAAAGGAAGCAGAAAAGCCAGTCTTTTCGAAGCATTACTTATATGAAGGAAATAAAGTAGCTTTACATACTGTTACTGAGAAAATAATACGAAAATGGCTACTTATTGGCTCAAATAAAAAAGTGGTCGATTGGATTTTCTTTGGTAGAGTATTATTTGATCGTAATGAATTTCTTCATAAATTAAAAATTGAATTACAGGAGTTTCCGTTTAGTGGTCGTAAAATCAAAACAGGTATTCAATTTTCAAAGTTAATTCGACGTTACTTAGAAGGGAAAGAATACTTTGATAAGGGGAGCTATCTCGATGCTTATAATCATGTAGTGGATTCGTTACATCACTTGGGGCGTTTATCCATTATTGATAGTGGACTTTACCCTGAAGTAACTGTTTGGGCACAGGTGAAAAAAATAGAACCAGCGATTTATAAATTATACGAGGAGCTCGTTACAAGTAATGAACCGATAGAAAAACGGTTAGAGCTATTATTTTTAGCAAGCGAGTTTTTAATACATTCACGTACTCGAGACGGCGCTCAACATATTTTAGAAGTAATGCAAACAAAAGAGACTTGGACAATTCAAGAGTTGCACGATCATGATGAGCTCATGAACTATTCAGTAGATTTAGAAGTGTTCGTAGAATATTTAGTGGACAAAGGTTATATTCAAATTGAACCTATCGTTGCGAAAAGTGAAATGATATTCCACCGTCATTATAAGGTAAATAAAGAAGCTCTAGAAATGGAGCAAGGACTGTAGTATGCTAGTTATCGAGGTATGAAAAATACCTCGATAATTTTTTTGTAAAAAGTTGTTGACTTTTAATTTGTTGATATTGTATTATATTAATTGTCGCTAAGACATAACGAACTAACTCGACGAACGAAAATAACTTTCTAAAAAAGTTGTTGACACGAAATGAGTTAAATGTTAATATGAAGAAGTCGCTGAAAAACAACGACATCAACATCAACATGAACCTTGAAAACTGAACAAGCAAAACGTAATCAATAAAGTTTTTAGTAGCTAACCTCGAGTTAGTGAACGAAACAAAATTTTGGACATCAAACATGATGCCAGCAAAACAATTTGAGCTAATCAAATTTCTTTTATGGAGAGTTTGATCCTGGCTCAGGACGAACGCTGGCGGCGT
>NZ_BAAFHO010000015.1:0-113725 GCF_054665055.1 Lysinibacillus sp. CTST325
TATTTTGGATTTGGATGGTTTACTACTGCCCAACCATTATAAAGGCTTTTTTTATGCACGGATAATATTACAGAAAATTCAGTTTTTAAAAATTACGTTGAATTATTTTAATGCGACGCTAGTGAAAGTCTTTATAAAGGAAAAAGCCTATGACTAGTGCTGGCACAACAACATATAAGGCGACTGTCCAATCGACGATGCTTGCCAGTAGTTTATAATTGTTGGAGCGCTCTAATTTTCTTCGTTGTCGCAATAAACTACTCATGGTGATTTTCCTCAAGCAGGGTGTCGAAAATATCAAGTAGAGATGCTTTGTCCTGGTTCACCGCTAAGCGTAACGATTCGAGTGTACCTTGCTGTAAAATTCGGCCATCATCAATCAAGATGAAACGATCACATATTTTTTCTGCTGTATCGAGTGCATGTGTACTCATTAAAATGGCGGCACCTTGCGCTTTTAATTCTTCTAAAATCGTTAAGAGCTTACGCATTGCCTGTGGATCAAGTCCCATAAATGGTTCATCTAAAATATAAGTAGAATGCTTGTCGAGAAATGCTAAAATAAGCATCACTTTTTGCTGCATACCTTTGGAAAATGTTGTTGGATAATCGTGTAGTTTATGGTCCAAATGAAAAATTTTCAGTAATTCATTCGCACGATTTGTTAAAGAATTTTCCTTACCAGCTACACGCATGTAAAAATCGATATGCTCCCACAATGTGAAATACTCATACAAAATTGGTCTTTCTGGTACGTAGCCATAAGTTCCTATTGTCACTTGACCATCGACTATTGGTAATACACCCATCATTGCTTGTAAGGTTGTACTTTTGCCTGCCCCATTAGAACCGATTAACCCAACAAGCTCACCACTATTTACTTGAAATTGAATGTTTGAAATAATGGCTTCATTTTCTATATAGCCACCTTTATGTATGTTAATATCTATTGTCATTCACTTCCTCTCTTTATTAATTTACGAATTTAAGTGGGAAATGTTTCAAGTTTTGAGGCTTTTATCGTTTAGAAGATGAGTTTACTGATAGAGGAATGAGGGAATTTAATAATGTTCAAAGGATCGTCTTTGCAATAGCCCACCTACTTAATCTAGATGGGCTATTGCATTTAATATGTCTTCACTTACTGCATTCCAAAATTGTTGCTGTACAGAATCGCAATACACATATAGCTCTTTATTTTGGACATGCTCATATAGCTCAGAAATCGCTTCTTTCTGAAAATGGAGTCGATGATTTAATGCTTCTCGTTCTTCCTCCATACAAAACGATTTATATATATCTGCGAGACGTTCAAGCCTTGCTAATTTTTGTTTCGTTCCTTCGTATTGTGTTTGGTGAAATCGTCCTACTGCTGTAGTCATAGAGATTTTTGCCCGATGCTCGGTATTTAACGTTCGTAATTCTTCCTGACGAATAGCCACACGATACCAAAATTCATAGCGAATAGGTAAGTCTTTTAGCTCGTATGTGAGCAAGGATTTTAAAATAAAACTAACATGTTCATAAGAGTCTATAGTCTTTTCTGATTCTTTAAAAATACCAAACATATAGCCACCCCCGTTTAGTTTAATACTACGAATGAAGAGTAAAACCCTTTAAAATTCCTGTAATATTCAGAAAAGTGATGAAACAATAAAATTCTCTGGGTATTAATAGAAATTCAGCTAAAATACAAGCTTAAAAGTTGATAAAGGGTTAGTGTGATTATAAAAAAAATCTTGCTACATTTACTTATGTAACAAGACTTTAAAAGTTGCATTATAAAATTAAATTGAGTTTATGTTTTGAGGTTTAGTTTTTTTTATTATTCCCACTAATAACAAAATCCATAGTAAACTATTTCCAACAGAATGGGTTACAAAAGAGGCCCATGTTGAATTAGTAAACTGGGCGATCCATGGAGCAATAAGCATGCTAGGAAGCATATTGATAAAATGCCACTTCAGACAAGCATGAACAACCCATGCCCAAAGTAATCCATTCACCACCCAAGCCCAATTCCCGAAAATCTCTTGTTGGATAGGGAGGAAAAAACCTCTCCACATTATTTCTTCACTAAGCATAGCAAAAAGGTGTAATGGAATAAATATGGTTAACATTTTCCAATTCCCATAAAGCGTGACACCAAAAAATTCTGATGGAGGTATTTCCATTCTTTTTAATGGATTAAATGGTGCAGGAAGATAACTTGGTGGGGCAAGTATTGGAAATCTCGCAAAAAACTTTCCTAAAGGTTCGAGAAGTTGGTCAAAGATTACTGTAAAAATAACAGTTCCCACAACCCAGTACCAATCATTTTCTGTTAAAGGATTGAAACGAAATCTTTCCAAAATATTTTGCCATGTCCAAGTATTTCCCTCTAAATGATACAGTAGTAATGATACTGGAAATAAACTCATTACAGGAAACCATAGAAAGAACCAAAAAGCATACATTAATGGTACTCCCTTTTTAACTAAAAGAGGTGTCCCATAGTAAACACCATAGTATACTAACGAACCTGTTAAGCCGAAAATGAGTAACTGCACCAGATAGGACATTAGAAGACTCCTTCTATATAATGGATATAATTACAAATAACATATAAACATAAATTATTATATTTTTCTATATATTTTTTGTCTTAGTTACATCTAGTCTGCACTAAAGTTTCATAGGGCGCTACGTTAGAATAGCCTTCTGGACAAAGATGATTATTAACATACCTGTGAAAATATACATTAACCAGCACTAGATTTTGCCACATGGTAAGAATCTAGTGTTTTTTATTGATGAAAAAAGCGTATAAATTATCACAAAATTCTCTATCTTTTGCATAGAAAGGGGCTGTTTTTGAAGAAATATGGAAATAGCATTTACAAAATAAAATTAAATGTGTTAACTTAAAAAATGTAAACAGTTAACTTAAAAAGAGGGGGAGGTTAACGATGCAACATTTTTGGGTTGTTGGAACGGATACAGATGTCGGTAAAACGGTTATCACTACATTACTGATGCGACAGTTACAAAAGCATGATTTACAAGTCACGCCTTATAAGCCCGTGCAAACTGGCGAAATTAATGACAATGGGCATTGCTATTACTACGATACAGCAATGTATGAAAAGTATTCATTACAAAGACTAAAGCAAGAAAATTTAAGCGGCTATTCGTTTAAGGAAGCCGCATCACCACATTTTGCTGCACAACTGGAGGGTCAGCAAATAAATGTGGAGCATTTATTACAGCAAATGCAGTTGTTACAGCAAACATACGATGTCGTGATTTGTGAAGGAGCAGGAGGGCTGTTTGTCCCGTTAGATACATATGGAGAAAATACGCTTCTTGATGTCATCGTTCAAAGTAAGCTTCCAGTTGTTCTTGTCACACGAACAACACTGGGAACGATTAACCATACATTGCTTACACTTGAGGCATTACATGCTCGTAATGTTGAGGTTCTTGGCATTGTATTTAATGGAGACACAGGTAGTCAGATGGAACAAGATAATGTGAATACAATTCTACAACATCATGATTTGCCATATGCGACGATCCCAAAGCTTGGGGATATTTCACAGATTGTTGACTACTCTATTTCACACACTTCTTTGTTTGAAAGGTTGGTCAAATATGAAACAAGCATTAACTGAATTGCAGACGAGAGATTTACAGCATGTTTGGCATCCTTGCTCACAAATGAAGGACTATGAGCAATTTCCGCCAATTGTTATTAAAAAAGGACAAGGTGTATGGCTTTACGATGAAAATGATAATCGCTATTTAGACGCCGTATCTTCCTGGTGGGTCAATTTATTTGGACATGCGAATCCGCGTATCAGTCAAGCATTAAGTGATCAAGCGTTTACATTAGAGCATACAATCTTTGCGAATTTTTCACATGAACCTGCCATTAAGGTGGCAGAAAAATTAGTTGCCTTAACGCCAGACGGTTTAAATAAAGTATTTTTTGCAGATAACGGCTCGTCTGCAATAGAAGTCGCATTAAAAATGAGTTTTCAATATCATATGCAGACGGGAAAAACGACGAAAAAGCGATTTTTAGCTTTAACGGATGCTTATCACGGTGAAACACTTGGTGCCTTATCTGTTGGAGGAGTTGGGCTGTATAACGAAGTGTATCAGCCACTTTTATTGGATACATTACGTGCACAAGGACCGGATTGCTTCCGATGTCCTTTTCAAGAGAATCCTGGAAGCTGTCAAGCCCAATGTATACAGTTTGTTGAAGAGGAGCTTAGTCAGCACCATGAAGAAATTACAGCTATTATTATTGAGCCACTCATTCAAGCAGCTGCAGGCATGAAAATGTATCCACCAATATATTTGAAGCGATTAAGAGAGCTATGTACAAAATACGATGTACACTTTATCGCAGATGAAATTGCAGTTGGGTTTGGACGAACAGGTACATTATTTGCCTGCGAGCAAGCCGGTATTGCCCCAGATTTTATGTGCTTATCAAAAGGTTTAACGGGTGGTTATTTGCCACTATCTGCAGTTTTAACGACTGATGATGTATACAACGCTTTTTATGATGATTACGGTACAATGAAAGCGTTTTTACACTCCCATAGCTATTCCGGTAATACACTCGCTTGTCGTGTAGCCCTAGAAGTTCTGACAATGTTTGAAGAGGACCGTGTGATCGATATGATACAAAACAAGGGTGAACGTATGCGAAAGCTAGCTATGAATGCATTTGGAGAGTTGCCGTTTGTTGGTGAATATCGACAAGTAGGACTAGTTGGCGCAATTGAATTAGTCGCTAATCGTGAAACAAAGGAGCCACTACCAAGTGAGGAACGAATCGGTTATCAAATCTATAAACGTGCCTTAGCAAAGGGCTTATTGATTCGTCCTCTCGGCAATATATTATATTTCATGCCTCCGTACGTCATATCTGATAATGAAATGAGCTTTATGATTGATACAACAAAAGAGACGATCATGCAATTTTTTGAGGAGCGGGAGGGAATAAGTTGTTCAAACGACAATCAACACTGTCACTTGTGATGATTGCGATGTTTGCTGCTTTAACCGCAATCGGGGCATTTATTAAAATACCGCTACCAGTAGTGCCTTTTACATTACAAATAGTTTTTGTATTTTTAGCAGGCAGTTTGCTCGGCAGCCGCAATGGATTGCAAAGCCAGCTCGTCTATATAGGCGTTGGTTTAGTTGGTTTGCCAGTTTTTACACAAGGCGGGGGCATCACCTATGTATTGCAACCAACATTTGGCTTCCTTATCGGCTTTGCACTGGCCGCTTTAGTAATTGGTTTCATGATTGAAAAAGTGGATACGCCAACGAAAAAACATTTTATCGGTGCAAATATTGTCGGGCTTTTTATTATTTATGCGGTAGCAGTTCCATATTTATATGTGTCATTGAATTTTTGGTTACATATGAAAACGAGCTGGTCACATATTTTCGTAGTTGGCTTTTTAAACAGTATTGTTGCAGATTTTTGTTTAGCGATCGCTTCTGCATTTTTGGCCGAACGACTTTACAAAGTATTTAATTCAGCAAGGTCAATAACTTCTTTCAGCGGCAATCTCCCACCTCTATAGATGTGAGAGGAATGCAGATTTAAGTTATTTTCAGCAGATATCAAACATCAGCTGATATAGCCTCAGGAAGATTTCACGCAATTATGCCGAGGCATAGTTGATAAATTATACAAGTAGAGAGGGAGAATGTTTAAATGAATTGGTTACAGTTAGCAGATGAAGTTATTGCAGGGAAAATCATTAGCAATGAGGAGGCTCTTGCTATTTTAAATAGTGATGATGATGAGTTATTAAAGGTGATGGACGGTGCCTTTGCTATTCGTAAGCATTACTATGGGAAAAAAGTAAAATTAAATATGATTATGAATGCTAAGAGCGGTTATTGTCCAGAGGATTGTGGCTATTGTTCACAGTCATCTAAATCAACAGCACCGATTGAAAAATATCCATTCATTACGAAAGAGGAAATTTTAGCAGGGGCAAAACGAGCATTTGACAATAAAATTGGCACTTATTGCATCGTAGCAAGTGGTCGTGGGCCAACTCGAAAGGATGTCAATGTTGTAAGTGAAGCTGTTACAGAAATTAAAGAGAAGTATGGCTTAAAAGTATGTGCCTGTCTTGGCTTATTAAAAGAAGAACAGGCACAGCAATTAAAAGAGGCGGGGGTGGATCGTTACAATCATAACTTAAATACATCTGAACGACATCACTCCTATATTACTACGTCCCATACGTATGAAGATCGTGTTAATACGGTTGAAATTGCGAAAAAGCATGGAATATCACCTTGCTCAGGTGCCATTATTGGTATGAAGGAAACAAAAGAGGATGTCGTGAATATTGCGCGTGCACTTCATCAATTAGACGCGGATTCCATTCCGGTTAACTTTTTAAATGCGATTGATGGCACGAAACTAGAAGGGACGAAGGAATTAAATCCACGCTATTGTTTAAAGGTTTTAGCGTTGTTCCGTTTTATTAATCCAACAAAGGAAATTCGTATTTCTGGTGGTCGTGAAGTCAATCTTGGGTCACTTCAGCCACTAGGCTTATATGCAGCAAACAGTATCTTTGTTGGGGATTATTTAACAACTGAAGGACAAGAAGCAAACAGTGATTATCGTATGCTTGAGGATTTAGGCTTTGAAATTGAATTATCGAAAAAGCAAGAAGCAGCATTCTGCTAAATAAAAACTTATCCCGCATTAACGGGCAGAAATGAACTGCCCATAAAAGCCAGATTGGTGAAGACTAATAATCAGTGGGGGATAAAGAAACCCCACTGATTAAAGTTTCACTTTATGAAATAAAATCTACTACTACTACTTAATTATCATCGAAATTGGAAAGCCGTATGTGCGTCGTGGAAAAGGCGTACATACGGCTTTTTCTGTTGGATTGATAAAATCGTAGAAACGCTCAGGCAGGCAAGAAAAGTGCTCGGGTTCGTCGAGGAAATGCTCAGGTACAAAGAAAACTGCTCAGATCCGTCGAAAACCCACGATTGGCATATAAGAGATGAAAAGTGATGGATGCTAAAACGAAAAGAACTGTTTTTATGCCTAGAAAAATTCGGTTTTCACAAATTGTTCAATGAAAGCGTTTTGAAATTGAACAGTTTGTGAAGGGCTTCACATAATACTTTATTTTTGAAAAAATCGGCGTAAAATAAGAATCAAGTAAGGGATTGTTATAAAACAGTTAGAAAAAAGTATCACGGTTTTAAGTGGTTGTTATATTACAAAAACAAATTGGAAGGGAGAAATTATGATGTGGGTTATTACAGTTTTTGATAAAAAGGACGTTCGAATTTTTGAGTATACAAATAAAGATGAGGCGACACAGGCTTTAGCGAAATTTAAGAAAAATGCAGTTTTAACGTATACAAAATAATTTTAGATTAAGGTAAAGCAACCCTTTTCGACGCCAGAGCGCACGAAGCGGGTTGCTTTTTACGTTGCACAGATTATCTTTTTAATGAACGAGAATTGAAATCGTACTATTCACTAATAAAAGAGCCATCGCGATATTAAATGATTGACGATATTGTAGTAGAATTTTTTGAAAAACTGAACCAATTAGGCTCAGCCGATTATGGAGATGATTCATAATAATGTAGTTTAAAATAATAGTAATTACCTATAATCATCGTCATGTTTTACGTTCTGTGATAATAATTTTAAAGTTGCCTCATGTAAACTGTCCGCATTTAACGGATTGTATGTGTCCATCGATAAATCAATAGGTTTTTCTTTTAAATAAGGGTTAAGTCTTTGATGAAATATTTCGAGACAAGTTGTCATTTATCTGTTGAGAAAGAAGTTAAATATTTCACAATCATGCTATTTGCTAGAATGATTTATGATGTAGCAGAATTATCTATTGTTGAAAAAACTACTTTATCAAAACAACAAATCATCGACCAAATGACAGTGATGTTTAATCAAATTTAAGGTTATTGCTGAATCTTTATCGACATGATGAGAAATAAGAAAAGATGGTGTGAAAATTTCACACCATCTCTTATCAATAACTTTGTTTGTTATTAAACGACTTTATAAAATGCTGCCTAAGCGTTTGATACCTTCTCGGATGACTTCAGGTGTTGCATTCGTATAATTTAGGCGCATTGTATTAACATCAGTTTTTGATGTATAGAATGGATCGCCAGGTACGAAGGCTACTTTTTGGTCCATCGCTTTATGGAAGATATCTACTGCCGAAGCGCCGTTGTTCATTGTAGCCCAAATGAACATTCCACCTTCAGGTCGTGTGTAGTCCACATGTGCTGGGAAAAACTCCTCCATCGCATTAAGCATGGCATCTGCTTGATTTTTATATAACGCTATAATTTTCTGAACGTGTTCCATATAGTCATTGTTTGCTAGATAATCATAAATAACATATTGAGAGAAAATGTTTGTGTGTAAGTCAGTTGCTTGCTTCGCTGTCTCGATATGCTGCAATAATTCTTTATTCTTTGTAATGATAAAGCCAAGACGCATTCCTGGTGTAACTGTTTTAGAGAAAGAACCTAGCAAAATACTATTTTCTAATTTACCAGCACCGATGTATGGTAGTGGCTCACCTTGGAAGCGTAATTCTCCATATGGATCATCTTCAATTAACGCTACATCATCATATTTTGCCATGATTTCGCAAATTTGTTGGCGTTTTTCTTTAGAATACGTAAGACCTGTTGGGTTTTGGAAATTTGGAACTGTATACACGAATTTTACATTTGGTTGTTGTAGTGCATTCTCTAACTCTTCTAAGTTTAATCCATCATTCTCAAGTGTTACACCATAGAAAGTTGGCTCACTTAATGTGAAAGCTTGAATAGCACCTAAGTAACCAGGCTCCTCGATAACGATACCATCACCTTTGTTAATCAATACTTTCGCAATTAATTCAAGAGCTTGCTGTGATCCTGTTGTAATAAATACATCATCAGCATGGATATCTAGTCCGTGCACACGTTGGTATTTTGCGGCAATGTACTCACGTAATGGTGCATACCCTTGTGTAGAAGAGTATTGGAATAGACGACTACCATTTTCCGTAATGGCATGGTTCGCAGATGCCTTTAACGCTTCGATTGGGAAAGAGATTGGATTCGGAAGTCCTCCTGCAAAAGAAATGACATCCTCAGATTCAGTTACTTTCAAAATATTTCGGATGAATGAGGACGGGGTATTTAAAATCTTTTCTGAAAATTGCATAATTTTTCATTCCTTTTTTCTGATTTTTTAAAAATTATATCATTGCCATCATATGCATACAATATTATCATTGTATGCAAGACAATTAAATATTGTATGCAAAAACTTAGAGAGAAGGAGCTTAGCTTAGAATATGCCAGTTAATTCGTTTGAAGAATATCCAATGAGTTGGAAACCGGACATTAGTAAAAGTTCGGCTCCATTATATATAGCAATAGCTGAACAGCTGGAACAAGATATCAAAGATGGAAAATTATCTTCGGGCACCAAGCTACCTCCTCAGCGTGAGTTAGCCGATTTTTTAGATGTTAATTTAAGCACGATCACGAGGGCTTTTAAACTTTGTGGCCAGAAGGGGCTTATTTATGCTTCTATCGGAAATGGTACATTCGTTTCATCTGATGCAGCGACAAATAAAATGTTATTACCAACAAATAATTCTTCTCAGATGATCGAAATGGGCTCTGTAATCCCAGAAAATCATGCTAATGAAGATATTACACGTTATATGAAAAAGATGATGAATGATCCTAATTTTAGTAAATTATTTCAGTATGGAAGGCCTGAAGGGACTGCGTGGCAAACGGAGGCAGCAATGAAGCTTTTGGAAAAGGTTAACTTTCAAACGGATCAACCTGTATTGCTTGGAGCGGGGGGACAAAATGCCATTGTTGGAACGTTAGCTGCTTTGTTTCAACCAGGAGATCGAATCGGTACAGATCCCATTACATATGCAGGTATAAAAACAGCTGCAAATATGCTTGGTATCCAACTTGTAGCGATCCAACAAAGAAACGGTGAAATGACAAGAGAGGGATTATTATACGCTTGTAAAAATGAGCATATAAAAGGTCTTTATGTTATTCCTGATTTTCATAATCCAACTACCCATACAATGTCGGTGGAAACAAGAAAAATGATTGCGGATGTTGCGAGGCGGAAAGACTTAATCGTCATTGAGGATGCGATTTATAGTTTTCTTAAGGAGAAGCCGCTTGCACCAATAGCGTCCTATGCTCCTGAAAAGGTTATTTATATTGCTAGTGTCTCAAAAACCATCTCACCTGGCTTACGACTATCCTATATCGTTACACCGCCAGCTCTACGAAAAAAAATAATGGAAACACTGTATAATATAAATATTTCAGTGTCTCTCATGATGGTGGAGCTTACAGCAAGGATGATTCACGATGGCGTTGCACAAACAATTTTAGAGAAACACCGCTTGTATGCAAAGCAACAAAATGCCCTAGTCGATCAATATTTAGGGGAATATAACATTATAGGAGAAGAAGAATGTATTTTCAGATGGCTTATACTCCCCGAAAAATTCACCAGTGTTCAGTTTGAATTGCTAGCAGCAAAAGCTGGTGTGCAAGTGTATGCAGCTGAACGTTTTGCCGTAGGAAATGCGAAGCTAGTTAATGCAGTTCGTTTGGCCATCACTGCACCTGAAAATCAGCTCGAACAAGCACTTATTATTTTGAAGGATTTACTTGAAAGTGATGGAGATTATACATTTGTTGATTAATGTAAGGAAAGCTTATAATAAAAGTATGTAAAGAAAAGTGGCGATTCAATAGCGCATAAAGGACGTATAAATGAATAGTTTTCATGCGTCAATGAGCAGGCGCATGACCCTAGTCTAAAGGGGAAGCCAAAGTAAATGAGGAGATAGAATATGAATAAAGGAAGAATCATTTTACATATCGACCTTAATTGCTTTTATGCCTCTGTTGAACAAATTTATGATCCCTCATTAAAAGGGAAACCAGTAGCCATCGCAGGTAATCCTAAAGAGCGTAGAGGTATTATTATTACGTGTAGCTACGAAGCAAGAGCAAGTGGGGTTTATACAACTATGAATGTCGGGGAGGCACGACGAAAGTGCCCGGAGCTAATTATATTACCTCCTAATTTTGAACGATATAGAGCTGCCTCCAAGTCTTTTTTTAATTTGCTAAAAGAGTATAGTGACATTCTCCAACCAGTTTCAATCGATGAAGGATATTTACAACTTCCTATAGTTGAAGGCCAAAATGTCTTGCAACATATACAAAACATGCAAAATAGAATCTGGAACGAACTGCAACTCCCTTGTTCAATCGGCATTGCACCAAATAAATTTTTGGCGAAAATGGCAAGTGATATGAAAAAACCAATGGGTATTACAATACTCCGTAAACGTGATGTTCCTGCAGTATTGTGGCCGATGAATGTAATTGAGATGCATGGGGTTGGCAAAAGTACAGCAGAGAAATTGGGGAATTTAGGTATCCGAACAATTGGAGAACTAGCTAAAGCGGATGAATATGTATTAAAGCAAAACTTCGGCATTAATGGTCTACGTATGAAGCAAAAGGCAAATGGTGAAGATGATAGGCCTGTTGATCCAGAAGCAATATATGATACGAAAAGTGTAGGGAATTCAACAACACTTTCTAGTGATACGACTGATAGAGATGAATTATATAAAGTAATCGTAACACTTTCTGAAAAGGTAGCGGAAAGATTAAAGGCTAAGAAACTTGCCGGGGTAACTGTAAGTATTATGATTCGTTCAGCTGACTGGGAAACATGTACACGAAGCAAGTCTATCAATAACGCGATTCATACAAAAGAGGATATAGTTGAACATGCCTGGTATTTATTTAATAAGCATTGGGATGAAGAACCTGTAAGATTATTGGGGGTTACCGTATCAAATGTCAGTGATATTAAAGAAACGACACAGCAACTAACGTTATTTAACTTTGAAGAGCATGTAAAAGATGAACCAATCATTAAAGTTGTTGATCAAATCGAGCAAAAGTTTGGAAAAGGAACAATTTTGCGAGGTTCCGATATTGCTAAACCAGTAGGGAGATATCAAGCAAATACGAGTTTTAGTAAGGACTTTTGGGACGAACATAAGTAGAAAGAAACTAATTTTAGTTCAATAAGAAATAATCCAACTTTAAAATCAAACAAAAAACCGTCATGTCGATCAATCTTTTTTCGAAATGACGGTTTTCTATTTGTATTTAGATTGAAAGCTGCTTTTTTAGGTAGAAATTTTATATATTTGTAAAGTGTTCATTTTCCTTTTGTTCATAGTTTTCACGGCGATTTTTGATTTTTTGTAATACACTGTCTAGAACATTCCGTTCAGACAACGTTTGATAAAGGACATTTTGTACCTCTGCGGCTTCCTTATTTTCTTCTTGGTTACTTAGAAATTCACTGTATGTTTCCATATATTCATGATAATCAATATTAGAAAGTGTCTTAGCAGCAATTTGGTTGTGCTTAGTTAAAGCAGACGTAAACTGTTTACGTGCCTCATCTGGTTGGGCAGGTATTATTTTGATTTTACCTCTTGAATCTGAGCCATCTGTGAGATCAAGGAATTGATAATCGAACGCCAATGGTTTAGCAAGAGCGATATGAGCGTGAAGAGCAACAGCATGATCACTAAGTTTTTCGGTTACCTCACGAAGGATATCGTTCCCTTTTTCAAAAAAACGGCTGCCGTCAAATGCAAGAATACGACCGACTTCTTCAGAGAAATAATCTTGAGCAAGGAATTCCTGATCGTACCCAGTAGGTGGTAAAACTCGTAGCCTTAAGTTGTTAGATACAATGTTATGGCCGTTTATTTGCAGGGCTACTTGAATGTTATAGAATCCTGGATCATCAATTAACCAGCCATTTTTCCCTACAGAAGCGAAAATAGTTTCATACAGGGATTCCCCAGGCATAATTACCTTGTTCTCTAAGTTCCTTAAATATTGAACATATGGTAGTAACCGACGCCCTTGTTTTCCATCTTTTTTAACAATGAAAGACATTCCATCTAAATCGGATAAAATATGTTTATTTATTAACTGTGGTTGATTTGAAGTATTAGTTAGCTTAATTTCAATAACTGTAGGTTCTAACCATTGGAATATAGGTGTTTTACGGTTAACTCTCAATTCAAGATTAAAAGAAGGGTGAATAGAAATAATCGGTTGTTCAAAACCATGGTCAACAGCCCAGTCAGCATTACCCATTTGTACGAAGCGCTCAGGTGCGTGTCGCATAAACAAAAGTTCTTGATCACTAAAACGATACTCAAAGTTTTTAAAGAACGCCTGATTGTTGCTATCATATTTGTAGGGATAATTCATAAAGCTTAGAGCCTTTGGTTCTGGGGTAAGAGGGCGCTCCAACGGTTCCCAAGGATGACCTAGGTGTTTTTGCCAAGAGTGCAAGAGATTGAAAGCATGTCCCATCTCATGGCAAGCACACCAAAAACGATATCGCTGTACCCATGCTTCTGGGGAGGGGTCACCTTTAGGTGAATCTGAAATAAATGAATTATTAAAAATTGCCGTCCCTTGACGATGATTCGGTCCTATGCTATCAAACATAATACCGCCCAAACCATGGCCTTCTTCCGCTTCCGAATTAGCAAAGAATGTCCACATGGACCATTGGGGCTTATTATCAAAGTGTGACCAATATACTTGCATGGCATCATGCATCTCTTGAGTGTTCCACTTTTTATCAGTTCCTGTATAGTCTTTGGAAACAGTATTATTACCTTCTGATATTTTCACATCAAACCCAGTGCGTTTAAAGACTTCTGCGATTGTTAAAGTTTCATCCGGCAATGACGCAGGTTTGTCTGGATGGGCGTGCGTTTGATAAGTTGTAACTGGCGTAGTACCTTCTTCAGCATCAAATTCAAATTCCACAGGGTGGAAGTAAGGAGATTGAAACTGGAAAGTTCTAGTTCTGTCTGTCTCTCCTCCGATTAGAAAAATGACTTCTGCAGTATGCTGTTCAGGTAATGAACCGCGAGTTACCTGTATTTTTACATTTGTATAAGGAAATGATTGTATGTCATCTAGGTATTTGTTTCGAATATTGCCTGTCCAAGTATTTGGACCATTCGCTGTTAATTTGGCAATCCAATGAATAGTAGAAGATAGGTTTGAAATAACAGTTCCGCTTGCTACCATTTGTGGGTAGAGTCCGTCTACGTCGAGACGAAGTTCCTCACTGATTTGCTGTTCGCTCCATGCATATAAACCACTAATTGGTGAGAGGGGAAATTCTCCTAAACTGGAAGGGTTAATGGCATTTAATAATTGTTTTGCTTCGTTCGTTTTGTTTTGATCCATCTGTATTACCTCCATGTTTATTATTTTTTTGTCTTTCTTCCTCAATCCCAAGTGCCACAATATTTCAAAAAATACAAAATGTGTGTTTCAAGTATTATATATGCAGTTGTAACTGTAAATATGACACAATACACACAATAAATAGTAAAATAAATGCAATGCGTAAAAATATCAGAATAAACTTTTATTTCCCGAGAAATACAAGACAATTGAAGATTGTGCAAAAAAGCTTCTATCTTTAATAGAAGAAAAAGCAAAAAATAAACATGTCATAGTAGTGGGATTTTCATTAGGGGCTCAAATTGCTATTCAAATGATTAGTCTAAAACCGCAATTAATAGATTTTGCTATCATCAACAGTGCTTTAGTGAAACCTTCCCCAACTGCAGAAAAATGGATAAGACCATTAATAAAATTAACTTTTCCCCTAATAAAAAATAAATCATTCGCAAAGCTTCAAGCTAAAACATTATATGTAGATCAAGAGTATTTTGAGCAATATTATCAAGATAGTTCAAAGATAAAATTAAATACCCTTATTAACATATTGCAAGAAAATATGTCTTTTGGAATTCCACACGATTTTTCGAAAGCTCAATGTAACATTTTAGTAACTGTTGGTGAAAAAGAGAAGGGCAACATGAAAAAATCTGCGATCCAACTTGTGAATAGCAATCCAAATTGTCAAGGTGTTGTGCTATCGAACATCGGCCACGGTGTCTCATTAGCGAACCCTGAGTTTTTTAACCGTTTTGTTGAAGAGTGGATTAAGGATGGGAAGTTACCAGAAGGGGAGGTTATCAATTAGTGCATCAATATTATAAATATGTGAATATTGATGAAGAAAAATGGTTGTATTCTATAATTATTCAGCTCAAATGTTGATGCTAGCACCGTGTCAAGGGGGGGAGTACTCTTGAATTGGAAGGAAGTTAGCAAGACAGATGATCTTTCTCGGGTACAGAAGGCGGTAGCAGAACTGGAAGTGAATGAACGGGACGAGCGAGGGAGAACGCAGCTAATGCTATTTTTGACTAATCGAATGCCTGTTCAGGCGATAGAGATATTGATCGAGCATGGAGCAAATCTTGAAGCACAGGATAAACTTGGAGATACCCCACTTAAATGAGAACTAAAAGCAATTTCAACCAAATTCAAATCATAAAACTACTTTGAAAAACAGGTTTTTAACGTTAGATATAATTCATATATAATAGTAAAAAGCTAATAGGAGTAGAAATCATTGGACAAACAAAATAGCAGATATAGATGGGTTGTATTTGTTTCTGTATTATTTACTTATTTGTTAATGGCGAGTCAACGAACCGCCCCAGGACTGATTACAGACCAATTGATGCGAGATTTTAATGTAACAGCATCAACGATTGGGTTATTGACGAGTATACAATTTTTTGTCTACACGAGTTTGCAAATTCCGATGGGGATTTTAGCTGATCGATTTGGGCCAAATTTGTTTCTAATTATTGGCGCTACTCTTACAGGTTTAGGGACAATTATTTATAGTATGGGTACACATGAATTCGTCCTGTTTTTTGCCAGAATACTAACTGGGGTAGGAGATGCGACCATATGGGTTAACATGGTGCTAATTTTGGCTCAATGGTTTCAACCAAAGGAATTTGTTCGATTAATTGGCCTGGCGGGCATGACAGGAAGTCTTGGTTTCTTATTGGCGACAGTACCTTTCTCCACATGGATACTTTTATTTGGTTGGAGAGTAATATTTTTCTCATTAGGACTACTATTATGTTTATGTGGCATTCTCCTTTATTTTGTACTTGTAAAAAAAACAAAACAAATTTTGGGGGACGAGCAAGTAGTTGATACAGCAGAAGTGCAACGTGAAAAAACATCCGTTTTACTACGAAGAATATTTTCAAATCCGCAAGCGTGGGCTCTATTCTTTTGCCATTTTGGGGTAGTCGGCGGTTATGTAGGGTTTATCAGTTCGTGGGCAGTACCATATGGGATGAATATGTATGAAATGACTCGTTCAGATACCAGCCAGCTGATTATGATCGGTCTTATCGGGGCACTTATTGGAGCACCTCTAGCTAGTTGGATTTCAAGTCGGTTAGAAACAATTAAAAGACCGTATATTGTCGTTCATATCATTGTTTTATTAGGGTGGTTTTCTTTCCTTTTATGTAATGGGCATCCTTCCTTTTTCTTTCTAATTATTATTTTCTTTATCATTGGCTTTGGATATGGGGCAAGTGCATTAACCTTTGCAGCTGTACGTCAATCTTTTAATATAGAAGAATCAGGAATTGTTTCAGGTATTGCGAATACGGGCGGCTTTCTAAGTGCTGTATTGCTACCCAGCATTTTTGGATATATATTGGATCATTTTCAAGCAACTTCAGGAAATCTATTTGATGGATACTACTATGGTTTCATCACGCCAGTTATCTTCTCCATCGTTGGTTTGATTGGAGTGATTTTACTGAAGGAAAAACGTCAGAGCGTAGGACAAAAAAAGAATATCCGCATTTTTAGCTAGCATAGTAATCGAGAGAATCAAAATAAGAATAACAAGCAGGGGTAAAGAGCATGGAAGCAAAGCAACCATTCTCTGCTCCTGTTTTTTATGCCTTTATCAACCTGATTTACAGGGTATAGGCTCATCACTAAAAGTTGTGGATGACATTTGTTAAACGTATACCTTGTATAGAGGTTGATTGGAGTGGGGGCTGGGCGACTCCTTGCGGCTCATCGGACGCCCCCAGGAAGCTTTGCTCTGTGCGAAAGCGTAGCGACAGCAACAACAAAGCGCCCAGTCGGAACGGAAATTAATCACACGTTTTGGTGAAGAGCCAAGGTATATAAAAATAGTAAGATGTTAGGTATAATTATTAATTAAGAAAAGAAGAATTATGATTAAAATAAATCTAGTATAGAAGGGGGAGAAAACTTAAATTGACAAATAATAATAAAACGGTTATCCGTTCAATGGATATTTTAAATCTATTTATCGATCATACTGAACTGTCATTTCAAGAAGTAATAGAGTTATCAGGAATCCCTAAAACCTCTGCTTTCCGCATGTTGAAATCTTTTGAGGAAATGGAATTTTTAGAAAAGGGAACTGATGCAAAATATAGGTTAGGCATTCTCTTCCTTAAATTTGGACATCTAGTATCAACGCGCCTAGATGTGCGAAAAATTGCAGATCCAATTATGAATGAGTTACATAATGATGTAAAAGAAGCGATTAATTTAATCGTTCGTGATGGTGACGATGCTGTTTATATCGAGAAAATAGATACGAAGCAAAAAGTTCGACTCTACACAGCAATTGGTAGAAAAAGTCCTCTTTATGCAGGGGCATGCCCTCGTGCTGTATTATCCTTTTTACCAGATGCAGACATAAAGGAATATCTCGAATCGGTGGAACTTAAATCATTTGCAATGGGAACGATTACAGATAAGGAAAGGCTTTTTGAAACGATTGTGCAGGCTAGAGAACTTGGTTATACAATCAGCCATTCAGAATTAGAAGATTATACATCTGCTGTTGCAGCACCGATTTACGATCATAAAGGAGAAGTCGTTGCAGCAATGAGTATTGCGGGACTAGAAACCAATTATCGAGGAGAAAACGTTGAAATCTTCGTCGATAAACTTAAGAAGGCTACTGCAGCGATTTCTAAACAATTGGGGTATGAACAGCTTTAAAAAATGGGTAGTCTCATAAGTTATTTGAGATTACCCATTTTGCGCTGAAATCGCTAACTTTTTTGGGAAAACATTACTTTCTAAATAATCGAATTTTAGACGATTGAATAGCCTCTACTTAAAGTTTCCATATCCTTTTAAACGGAGCCCAAATGCTAATTCATTTCGTTTTCTTTCTTGATGTATTAATGCCAATTGAGCTTCTTCAAGAGAGACCTCTTTAAAATAGACTCGACCATTTGCTTGCATTTGTGCTAATGATGGTAAATCGGCAGAAATCACTTGAGCTATTTTAGGATATCCACCAGTAGTTTGACGATCTGCCATTAAAACAATAGGTTGCCCATTGGAGGGCACTTGAATCGTTCCAAATGTAACCCCTTCGGATAATAATTCAAATGGCTCTTTTAAGTGAATAGCCTCTCCTTCTAATCGGTAGCCCATTCGATCTGCGTGTGTTGTGATGGTGTAAGGCGTTGAAAGGAATTTTTTTAAACTCTCCTCATCGAAATGCTGATATTCAGAGCCTCTTATGAAGCGGATTGTTTGCGTTTTTTTAAATGTAACAAAGGATGTGTAATCAGCTGACCAAGAAAGGTACGTTGGTTCTTTTTTTAATTGGTTAAAAAGATCTTCTCCTAACTCTGATCGTCTTTCTAATTCAATGACATCATTCTTCAGCAATTTTCTTCCGTGAAATCCTCCAATTCCAGCACGTATGTAGGTGCTTTTACTGTTCATTACTTTGGGCACTTGAATTCCCCCACTAAACGATACGTAGGCTCGGCAACCACTAACCGCAGTATTAAATTTTAAAACAGATCCTTTTTGAATTAAAAGTGGTCGCCACATGGGTGCTTCTTTTCCGTCTATTGTAGGTTGTAAATTGCCACCTGTAATTGCGATCAGTTCATCGGTTTCAAATAAAAGGGTTGTTCCATATAGTGTCACCTCAAGAGCGCCTTCTTCTTCCGAATTGCCAACAAGTAAATTCGCAATTCGTAAGGAAATTGAATCCATTGCTCCTCCGACGATAACACCAAACTTTTGTCGCCCATATCTTCCTAGGTCTTGAATGGTTGCCAACATACCTGGCTGTAATACTTTTATGCCCATGTTTCCATCTCCCAATCGCTCTTATATTCTTCCAACGAAATTGGTATAAACTGAATTCGATCCCCCGGTTGTAACAAGGTTGGAGGAGATTGTTCAGGTAGAAACAAACGAGAAGGTGTTCGTCCGATGATTTGCCATCCACCTGGAGTTTCTAATGGGTAAATCCCTGTTTGATTTCCCGCAATTCCAACAGATCCCGGAGTAATCGATAACCGTGGAGTTTCTTTACGAGGTGTTGCAATTTGTCTGTCCATTCCTCCCATAAACGGAAAACCTGGAGCAAAGCCTATCATGTAAACAAGATATTCTACGGAAGAATGAATATTAATGACTTCATTAGGTGTTAAACCATGATATGAGGCTACAAATTCTAGATCTGGTCCCATTTCACCACCATATACTACAGGGATTTTTACGACACGTTCCTTCGTTGTTTCAACTATATGAGATTGGTTCATTAAAGAAAGAATTGTTGCCTTCACCTTTTCGTAAGGCATTTCGCCTTCTTTTTCTATATTTGAAAAGTATACTTCAATCGGATTGTAATAAACTGTCACATTATTATAGGCAGGCACCACTTCGATGAATCCTTCAAATGGATTTCTCTCTAATAAATTCAAGATATTTTTAACTTTGTTGTGAATTGCCTCACTGATTCCTTCACCTACATGTATGACTAGTGCAGAATCGCTCAAAGGTCTTATCTGTACATTCTCTTTTAAATTCATCATAAAAACCATCTCCTGAAGTTTCGTAATTCGGTATGTAAGTTTTAAAAAAAGGATTATTAATACTATATTTAAACAATAAACGAAAACAAGTTTAATTTAAATGAAAATTTCAAAAAAAATATTCTTTCTCAAAATTTAAAATTTATACTTTTCAGCAATTATAAAATATGTTAAGATTTTTTTAAATTTCAAAACTTAAGTTCCGAATATCGGTACAGAATACTTGTAAACGTATTCATTATAACTACTTAAGTGGGCAGAAAACGGGGAGAAGAAGATGTTTCGAGTTGATTTAAACTGTGATTTAGGGGAAAGTTTTGGTCGTTATCGACTTGGAGAGCAAGAAGAAATCTTAAAATATGTAACCTCTGCTAATATTGCTTGTGGATTCCATGCTGGAGATCCAACAGTCATGCGAGAGACAGTTAAGCTAGCCATTGCTAATGGTGTGAAAATCGGGGCACATCCAGGATTACCGGATTTAAATGGCTTTGGACGACGTGAGATGAACATCACACCACAGGAAGCCTATGATATGGTCATTTATCAAGTTGGAGCATTGCAAGGTTTTCTAACGACTTACAATGAAACGATGCAGCATGTTAAACCACATGGAGCACTTTATAATATGGCTGCTAAAAATCCAGCGATTGCTGAGGCAATCGCACAAGCCATTTATGATATTTCACCTTCACTTGTGTTATTCGGTCTCTCAGGTAGTGAATTAACAAAAGCCGGAGAAAAAGTAGGGCTTCAAACAGCCCATGAAGTGTTTGCAGATCGTACCTATCAAAAGGATGGTTCACTAACATCTCGTAATCAACCTGATGCATTGATTACCGATAAGGAACAAGCTGTGAATCAGGTTGTAAGAATGGTGAAAGAGGGAATTGTGCTGTCACAACAGCAAATCGAAATACCATTACAGGCAAATACTATTTGTATTCATGGGGACGGAGAACATGCTGTAGAGTTTGCAAAATATATTCATTCAAGATTAGCAGAACATCAAATATTAGTAGGTGCAATCAAGGAGGTGTAGACCAATGGGAGCAAAAATAACGGAAGTTAGTGAAGCAGTAATCGAGCAAGAGAAAAAAGGTAAATTTGTTAAGAAAACAGCAAGTAAAAGTGTGTTAATAGGAGCTGCCTTTTTAATGGCTACCTCATCTATTGGACCAGGTTTTTTAACACAAACGACAGTATTTACACAGCAATTAGCGGCTAGCTTTGGATTTGTAATTTTAATTTCATTAATTCTAGACATTGTCGCACAGGTAAACGTTTGGCGAATCATTGCTGTTTCTGGCTTGCGAGGGCAAGAAATTGCCAATAAGGTGTTACCTGGCTTAGGTGTTCTTCTTGCAATTATGATTGTTATAGGTGGTTTAGCATTCAATATTGGTAACGTTGCTGGAGCTGGATTAGGGTTAAATGCAATGCTTGGCGTAGATCCAATTATGGGTGCCATTGTAAGTGCACTTTTTGCTATTTTTATATTTATCTATAAAGAAGCAGGGAAGGCAATGGACAAGGTTGCGCAAATTGCTGGCGGTGTCATGATTCTACTCATGCTATTCGTTGCTTTTAAAACCTCACCTCCTGTAGGAGAAGCGATTGTGAATACCGTTTGGCCTAAAGAAATTAGCTGGTTTGCGATTGTAACTTTGGTTGGTGGATCAGTTGGAGGTTACATTACTTTTGCTGGTGGTCACCGCCTTTTGGACGCTGGCATCAAAGGACAAGAATCCTTGCCGGAAGTAACAAAAAGCTCTGTGACAGGGATATTGATTACTGGCGTAATGCGTATTGCTTTATTTTTAGCGGTTCTTGGTGTTGTTTCAAAAGGTTTAGTTATTGATCCTGCCAATCCACCTGCATCTGTTTTCGAACTAGCTGCGGGTAATATTGGTTATCGCATGTTTGGTATGATTATGTGGGCTGCAGCGATTACTTCTGTTGTAGGTGCAGCTTATACATCCGTTTCATTTATTCGTTCATTCCACCCTAACATTGAGAAATATCATAATTGGGTGATTATAGCATTTATCGTCATTTCAACAACAACTTTTGCCTTGGTTGGAAAGCCTGTTAATGTGTTAATTTTGGTAGGTGCATTAAATGCACTGGTTTTACCATTATCACTTGGCATTATATTAGTTGCTGCACACAAAAAAGAAATTGTTGGTACATATAAGCATCCACGTTGGTTAACTGTAACTGGAGCAATTGTAGTTGTTCTTATGGGATATCTCAGCATTAATACATTAATTAAAGAAATTCCAAAAATTTTTAGTTAATCTAACAACCTACCATCCATGAGTATCTTTTTATGGATGGTTATTTTTTAAGGAGTGAATGGATGATGACAACATATAGTGCTTTAGAGCCGAATGAAATCCGTAAACTTATTCGCAATCAAGAAATTTCTGGACCAACTTCTGGCATGTCGATTGGGTTTACACAAGCAAATTTAGTGATTTTGAAGAAGGAGCATGCGTTTGATTTTCTACTATTTTGTCAGCGGAATCCAAAGCCATGCCCATTATTAGAGGTGACAGAACCTGGGTCATTTATACCTTCAAAAATTGCTAAAAATGCAGATATTCGCAAGGACATTCCGAAATATCGTATTTATCGGGATGGTATTTTAACTGAAGAAGTATTAGACATTACAGATTATTGGGAAGAGGATATGGTAGGTTTTTTAATAGGGTGTAGCTTTACATTTGAAACACCTCTTCTTGAAGCAGGTATTCCAATAAGACATATTCAAGAAAACTGTAATGTGCCAATGTATAAAACAAATATCGCGTGTGAAAAAGCAGGTGTGTTTGAAGGACCAACTGTTGTCAGTATGCGCCCTATGACACCAGAGGATGCGATTCGTGCTATCCAAATTACTTCTCGTTTTCCAAATGTACACGGTGCACCAATTCATATTGGTAGTCCAGAACAAATTGGGATTACAGATATTTTAAAACCAGATTTCGGTGATGCTGTGTCCATTAAGCCAGGGGAAATACCAGTATTTTGGGCTTGTGGCGTAACCCCTCAGGCAATAGCAATGGCAAGTAAACCCTCTATTATAATTACCCATGCACCGGGTCATATGCTAATCACTGATATAAAGGAAACAAGCTTGAGCATACTTTAAGGTATGTTCGAAGACAATTAATTATTTTCTTCATACGTAAGCGTTATGAGGTTGGAACAAAACCAATTTCTGAAATCTAAAAAGCTGGTGAAATTTTACGACGGGTAAGATTTCACCAGCTTTTAATTTTTTTATAAAAAAGGACTTGCTTGAACACCACAAAAACAAACGAAAAAGCGCCACGGTGTCGTTCAATTCATGGATCTTGAGGGTAAAGAAATACGTGTCGTGACAAGTTTAATGCACTGCTTAGAAAGCATGAAGAAAAATGAGATGATTTAACAGCACTAAGCACTTTGTCTTTTTGTGTCTATTCAATACACTAGAACTTCCTTGATGATGGTATATCGATAGAATAGTAGGGGAATGTAGTCTATGAAATAAAAGTTTAATTCACGCTCATTGTAACGTTGGTTATAAAATAGAAAATGAGAATTATGGCTAAAATAACAATAAAGTGGATGGTTCATTACAAATGAAATAATATTAATATATAATCTTTTACCAGGAATAACACTGCTAAAAGAAGAAGGCAATATTTAAGCAAGTTTAAAGGAACTAATGAGGTGAGTATAGTTGGATTGGAAACCTGATAGAAAAGCGAAAAAAGCTATCTATAAACAACTCGCAGAATATATAGAAAAGGGAATTGCAGATGGTACATTTCCACCTGATAAACCATTGCCATCAGAGAGATATTTAGCTAGCACTCTAAATTTAAACAGAAGTACTGTCGTTCATGCATATGATGAATTAGAATCAATGGGGTTAATTGAAAGAAATAGAGGAAGTGGTACTACCATTAGTAAAGATATATGGGGGTTAACAAAAAAACGGATTCCTAGCTGGAATAGGTATATTGAGGCGGGTTCTTTTTTACCTAGTCAACCTGTAACGCAAAAAATAAGAAAAGAAGCTGTTGAACATAAATTAATAAATTTAGCTTCTGGTGAATTGTCAGAAGAACTTTTCCCAAAAAGCTTTTTAAGCGAGATAACTTCAACACGTTCTTTTATTGGAAGCCTAGGATACGATCATCCACAGGGGAATGAAATCCTTAGAACTACCATTACAAAACACGTAAAAAAATGTCGGGGAATCGAAACTAATCCTTCTTCAATACTTATAACATCAGGAGCGCAACAAGCATTACATTTAGTTGTACAATGTTTGTTAAAGCCTGGAGATGCAATAGCAATAGAAGATCCTTCTTATAATTATAATCTTCCAATCTTCAAATCGGTAGGTATACAAGTACATTATCTACCAGTCGATAAGGATGGTATGAACCCAGAGGATTTGCAGTCATTATATAAAAAACACCGAATTAAAATGATTTTTTTAAATCCATATTTTCAAAATCCAACGGGCTCCTTATTGAATAAAAAGAAAAAAGAAGCGATTTTAGACATATCCTCAAAGCTTGGAATTCCAGTAGTAGAAGATGATCCTTATAGTTTAACAGCTTTTTCAGGAGAAAAAATCTCTACCCTTAAATCAATGGATAGGAATGGAAACGTCTTATACATTAGTTCTTTGTCCAAAATTGTTGCCTCAGGGTTAAGAATAGGGTGGATTATTGGCCCAACATCGGTGATTGAAAGATTATCCGATGCGAAACAACAAATCGACTTCGGTCATTCTAGCTATACACAATGGGTAGCGAATGATTTTTTAGAATCAGAAAACTTTCATATTCATATAAAAAGTTTAATGAAGGAATTAGAAAAACGGAGAGATAAAATTATAAAAAGCCTTGATACTTATTTAAAAGATCTAGTAGAATATTCTATTCCTCAAGGTGGTATTCATATATGGTGTAAAATACTTAAAAATTATAATGAAACCCAATTGCTTGAAGAATCCATTAAAAGAGGCGTCATTTATGTTCCTGGTTCTACGCTGGGATCCAAAGATGGTTTTGTTCGTTTTACTTTCGCCAAGGAAGATGAAGATTCAATAGATGAAGGAATCAAAAGGTTTGCAGAAGCTCTTAATAATTTATAGCCAATTGGATGACTAAAATGTGTTAGAATGGATGTTTTTTATCCCTAAGATAAATGGATGGTCAAAAAAGTATCGAATTGGATGGTTATAAAAAATATAAATCCCTTATTATTGAGAGGTAGATGATAAATCATCGATATAGCCTACTGAAAGAGTTGATATGATATGACATCGGGTTTGATTATTACACTAGTGATTGGATCTATTATTAAATTGTTAATGAGCCCTCCTAGTATAGCTGTGGCATGGGGAGTAAGTAAATTTGAACTTCATAAAAAACTTGATGCAAAAGATGTTACAGTAACATTTAACGGAAAGAATTTAGAAGAGGAAGAAAAAAATAGATTTACAGACTATTTTAATAAAGCTTCCTTTTTAAAAAAATATTATATATTTCCAGGCAATGAAAAATTATTTTTACAGCCAGAGACTAATGTTACTCCATTTGTCATCAACGTAAAAAGAGGCAAAAAAGATGTTGATTTCTTTGTTTTTAGTTACGACAATCACGTTGATGTAGTCAAGAAGTGCCAGGAGAAGGTTGTTTCATATAGTATTAGTTCTGAATATCTACAAAATTTCTCCATTTTAACTACAAATACAAACCATTGAATAAAAGGTTTTCGAAAAATTAGGGATTCAGTCACTGACAAAGAATCCCTTTTTCATGACCAAAAAACGGGATTATATTGCTACTCATCCCAGCACTCAATACTTGATGAACGACTTCCTATATTAGAAATAGGAGTAATCTACCATAAGAGGAATAATTCTTGCTTCACTATTTCTTTCCGTAAAAGTTGGTATAATAATGGTAGAATCATACATTTATAAAGGGGAGAAATTAATGACAGCTCAACAACAAGCAGCAACACAATCCATGATTGACTGGCTTGCAGATGAACGAGAACTTGGGCAACAACCCAAAAAAATAGAAATTGCAGGAGAATTTGATTTACATGATATGCATTACTACATATTCAAGTATAAAAAATCGATGCTTGGAAAATGGCTCCTTGGCGTATGCGGAGGCTATGAGGATCCGTCTGACACTGAGCATTGTGGCCATATATTCAGTGAGATGCAACCCTATGACCCTGCGACTGCAGAGCAAGAAGCTGTAAAGATGGTAGAATTAATCCGAGAATACTGGATGCAGCAGGCTGCAGCATATGAAGCTACCCAATCCATGGGGGATGAGGCGGAAACACAAGACAATGGATCTGGTATTTTTAACGGGTTCATTCTGCTTAATTCTGCAGAATGTGATATTGATCAGATAAAAGCCAACCTTTTGAATGATTGGAACATCTCCTGCTCCTCGGTAGAGGAAGAGGATAAGGATAACGCCGAAGAAACAAACGAAGGAACCTTGGTCTTTGAAGTGGACGACTGCATGTTAGCGGTAAGTTTTGTCGATGCTCCCGTACCAGATGGTGAGGCTGAGTATTATGCACAGGGAAACTACATGTGGAAAGAAGCCGTGGAGGTTACTCAAACGCATGTAGCTCAAATCATCCTGGCTGTATTTACTCGTTCCGGCTCCCCGCTGGACAGCGGCAGATTATACACCAAACTGGCGGACAGTTGTCTAAAGCTTCCTAACGCAATAGGGATCTATACATGCGGCACCGTATTTCAGCCTGAACTTTATCAGGATATGGCAGAAGTCATGAAGAATGACGACATGTTTCCTTTACTGAATCTGGTTTATTTCGGCCTGGTCGGAACGGAAACTGGGGTAAATGGATATACTTATGGGCTAAAAGCCTTTGGCAAGGATGAAATTGAAATCCTGGACAGCCAAGCATCTCCTGCCGAGCTACGTGATTTTTTGATTACTATTTCCGGATATATTGTAGAAGAGGATGTCACTTTAAGGGATGGAGAAACGATTGGCTTCTCAGCAGAGCAAAAGCTGCCGATTTCACGTTCCGAGGGGGTTTATGTCGATGGGGATACTCTCAAAATCAAATTCTAATCTCATGCCAAAAGACACCATAACAGGTGTCTTTTTTTTGCACTTTGTTTCACTAATCGCGATTTCCAACCGCAAGAGAGGGGAGTAATACCATATTCTGAACGGTCTCCGAACTTTCTCTTTAGCATCCGGATCCTTCAAACTCATTTAAAATAATGAGGATACAAATCTTTATGCTGCCATATCCAGTGTTTCATCTCAACGATCATGCCTTCATAGCTAGGTACAATAAATGAAAAATCTTTACGTGTGTTGACTAGTGTTTTTTCAATGTTTACGAGGGGATATGGCTGGATCGTTACTTTATTTTCCTTGAAGTGCTTATTGAATAATTGCAGTAGCTCAAATTTTGAAATACTGCTATTGTTGACTAGGTGGTAGAGGCCTGTTGTACCTTCAATTGTTGCACGTTCAATTGCTTTTGCTAATGTTAGGGTAGTAACTCCCGTCCATATTGCACCAGTATAACCGTTAATAGTATTGTGCTGCTTCATAAACCAATGAAAGAGACCAATGCCATTTTCCTTCATATCAGGGCCGATAATAGAGTTACGAAACGTCAGGTGTGGAGTGTTTTCAATTTCCCCTAAGCCCTTCGTACGATCATAATAGGTTTCTCCGTCGAGAAGGCTTTTTTCATGATAGGGAGCGGCTTTTCCTGAGAATACACAATCCGTACTCAAATGAATAAGTTTGGTTTTCCTATTTTTTAATAAAGATACGATGGCATGAGGCAAATAACTATTGAGATATATGCTTTTCTCACGGTCGGTTTCACAGGCATCATTTAACACTCCGATACAATTGACTACAACGTCGTAGTCGTGATCTAGTAATAGTGACTTAAAAAAATTTGAATCAGTAATATCTCCCGTAATATTATTTCCGTATGAAAAGGCTGTTCGTGAATAGGTAGTTACATCATGCCCTTGAGAGCATAAATAGAGTGAAATCGTGTGGCCAGCCATTCCAGTAGCTCCAAGAACTAAAAATTTCAAGGTTTTCCTCCCATCCAATTATGTAATTCTTCTTGAACAAGAGGGAGCTTTAATAATTTTTCTTTTATTTCAGCGACGGTCAGTATTTTCGTATTAGTAGAGTTATATTCATCGGTTAACGTAATTTTAGGAGAACCCTCATCAAGATATTTCCCGTAATTTAAATCCCGATTATCTGCAGGGATTCTATAAAAATTCCCCATATCGATGGCCTTTGCAGCTTCTTCCTTTGTTAATAACACTTCATAAATCTTTTCACCATGCCGTGTTCCAATAATTTGTATTTTATTTTGAACCTGAAATATTTCTAGTAAAGCTTTTGCTAAATCCTCAATGTAAGCAGCTGGTGATTTTTGTACCATAATGTCCCCATTGTCAGCGTGTGTGAAGGCGTATAAAACTAATTCTACTGCCTCATCAAGACTCATCATAAAGCGTGTCATTTTTGGATCTGTAATAGTTAAAGGCTTGCCAGCTTTAATTTGTTCGATAAATAAGGGGATAACAGAGCCTCGTGAAGCCATTACATTACCGTATCGTGTACCACAAATCAATGTTTGATTTGGATGAACCATTCTTGACTTAGCAATAAACGTTTTTTCCATCATGGCCTTTGAAATTCCCATTGCATTTACTGGATAAGCAGCCTTATCAGTAGATAGGCAAATAATTTTTTTAACACCAGTTTGAATAGCAGCAGTTAAAACATTGTCGGTGCCGAGGATATTTGTCTTAACTGCTTCCAGTGGGAAAAATTCGCAAGAGGGGACTTGCTTAAGAGCGGCAGCATGAAAAACATAATCGACATCATACATCGCATTGTAAATGCTTTGGATATCACGTACATCGCCAATAAAAAATTTAATTTTCGGTTGTTGATAGAGTTTACGCATATCATCTTGCTTTTTTTCATCTCTTGAAAAGATGCGTATTTCTTTTATGTCGGTATTCAAAAATCTCCTTAATACCGCATGACCAAAAGAGCCGGTGCCCCCTGTTATGAGAAGAACTTTATCTTTAAACATTGTTGTGTCTCACACCTCATACATATACAAAGTATTTGATTATTTTAATCCTCTTCGATGTAAATCGTATTCAGAATTCTCTCTTGGGAAGTTATACCAATATGCCAATTCATTTGTATATTTGCTCGTCGGGTTTTTATCCATTAAGGCACAGTTAAAATCCCAATCCCCAGCAATATCTTTTCTTATGGTAAAGGTTGCATCACCTATAAAACTTCTTCGAATAATTTTAAATTGTCCAGGTAATGTGTATCGATTAGATTCATCTTTTATAAATGCATAGCCAGCCTTTGTTAGCATGTTGTAGTAGTAAATATCAAACTGACCATCTACTTCGGCTAAGACGTTTCGTATAGCGGGTAAATAGTGATCATCACTATCAATGATAGCTATATAATCACCTGTAGCTTCTGCGATACATCGATTATAGGCTACACTAGCACCCAAATTAGTTGGATGGTTAATTATTTTTAAGGCAGGACAGTTTTTTTGATAGTCCTTTAATAGGGCTACAGTATTGTCGGTTGAGCCGTCATCGCAGACGATAATTTCATAGGCGTATTCTTTTGGGATACTTTCCAACATGGTCAATATCCACTCTTCACTATTGTAGGCAGGTGATAAAAAGCTGATATTCATGAAAAACCTCGATTCTTTTATAGTTAGTAGAAATAGGCGTGAGCAGAAGTTTTAATAAAGTCTAATGCTGTTAGCTTTGATTGACATAAAGGACTCTTTATTACAATATGCGTTGCAAGAGTTGTTCTGTAGGCAATTGCTTATATTCGTTAGTTATTTAAAGGAGAGAAAGTACTATAAAAATAAGGTGATTTTACTAATGTATTTACGGTGCTTATACTAATCTTTTCACGTTATTAAACGAGAAATCATAATTTAATGAGAGCTTCATTTTTAAAAAGGGGGATGTTATGTCGAAAAAGATAGCCTTCATATGTAGCGTGGAGTCGTATAAGCTCTCCGATGCACATATTTTCAAAGATTTGTGTCTTGTTCCGATTTTGTTAGGTGAATATTTAGGCTATGATGTTAGTATTTTAACAACGGAAATGAATGAAGCATTATTGAAACAAGCTTTCCCTTCTGTCACTTTCCAACATATACCGTTTGGAGATGACTATGTTGCTAATATGAATACCTATTTAATAGAGCATGCGAAGGATATCGATATTGCATTTGCGATAGGACCGTATCCATCGTATTTATCGATATTGAAAACCTATAAAAAATTTAATCCGAACGGAAAAATTTATATGAAACTAGATGTTAATCGGTTTTGGTTAAACCGATTAAAAACCTATCCTTATTTTTCAGAGTTACTCCAGCTTTGTGATGTCCTTTCCTCTGAATGTGAATCCATTCAAAACGCTATTCATGAATTTTTGAATTTAGATATTAAACGTATTCCTAACGGTTTTTATGAGCTGTTTCATACAGAGCTAGTTTCATTTAACGAGAAAGAAAATAGAATACTAACGGTTGGCCGTTTAGATGCTCCTGAAAAACAAATCCTTTTAGCGGTTAAAGCATTTTTAGCAGCACAACTTTCAGATTGGGAATTTCGGTTAGTAGGTCCAATGTCAGAGGCGTTTAGACAGGAGCTATTGAACGTCCTTGATGGAAACCCATTTGCGGCACAGGTCACTATTTTAGGACCAATTTACGATAAGGTGCAATTGGAGGAGGAGTATAGAAAGGCTAAAATTTTTTGCCTTACCTCTTTAGTAGAATGCTATGCTCATGTATTTGCTGAGGCCGCAAAAAATGGTTGTTATATCGTTACGACTGATGTAGATGGGGCTACGGATATTACTCATAATGAACGCTACGGATCAATTCATCCGACACATGATTGGCAAAGTGTTGGGCGGACATTGCAGCAAGTTACAAAACAGGAAGCTTTATTGGCCGATACATGCGAACGCCTCCAAGTATTCGCAAGAGCGGAATTAAATTGGAAGCATATTGTGCAAAAAGTAGCCAAATATTTAGGGGAAAAGCCAAGTTTAAATTAGGTCGAATAAGAGGAAGGATAGATCATCTCTAACATACCATTATTATAAGGTGATTGGAATGAAGACAGGGCGACTACTGGAGATTAGAGAGCCAGTAGGGTAACGAGGCTTAAAGCATCATAAGCCTTCGGGATGAACGGAAATAAACTCCTCGTTATGGTAAATAAAACACTAATGCATAAAAATATCCCCTAGATTTTTCATCATCTAGGGGATAATTCTTTAACACTACCTTCAACCGAAAATTCTATTCTTCTACTAAGTTCGTTTTTTCAGTTATTTTATCCCGCATTAACGGGCAGTAATTTATCTGTACAGAAAGCGCAGCGACTAGCACCTCAAAACTATGCAAAGACATTGAGGTGAACTGCCCGTAAACGCCCGATTGGTGAAGACTAATAATCAGTGGGGATGAAAAACCCCGGCTGATTAAAGTCTCACTTTATTTCAAGTGTATATGGTTGAGTACTAGCTTTGCCGTAATATTCACTTACTTCAATATAGTAAGTGCCTTTATCCAGTTCGACTGTACCTACTTCAGCATCTCCAGCTCCGTAAAGATCTAAAGTTTCTACTGTTTTTCCTTTTTCATCAATAATACGGATGACGCCATCTAGTTCTTTTTCTGTTTGAAGAGAGAAGGACACATTGCGTTTGCTATCGTTTTTAAATTCAAAATAGTCCTTATCACCAAATGGAACACCAGCATTTAGATATTGAGTGGCTACCCATTTATCATCTTTTTTCGTAAGTACAGTTGGTTTTGTCGGTATCCCGTTAACTAACTTAGAATCTGCATCTTCATCTGGTTTTTTATGATCAAACAAAGTTAAAGTATATGGCTGGATTGATACTTGTCCAACATTGCTTCCGTTAAGAACAATAAAATAACCGTGATCTTTTTTGGCTTTAAAAGAAGTATTTACATCTGTTGTTCCTCCAAGACCGAGTAGCATTTGAATGAGGTCTTCACCTTGTCCAAATGGAATTTCTGTTGCCAATTCTTTTGGATCAATTTCCATATTACCATTTGTATCTTCTATAATGGAGCCTGAGAATTTCAAGTCATTTTGAAGTTCTTTAGGTAATTGAGCTAGCTGTTCTTTAGTATATGGTACAGAAGAAACAAGAAGACTCATGACTTCATCTTTACCTTGTTGTTTATAGTAGTAGAAATCAGTATCATCTTGGTAAATGAGATGGTCTTTATAAGTGATACCAGGTTTAATCGTTTTTGCAGTAGTTGGTGTGTTATTATTTCTATTATCGTCTTCTGGAATTGCTGCCATTTTACTAGTTTTAAGTGTATATGGTTCAGCAGAACGCTCACCAAGATTCATTACTTTTAAAATATAAGTTTTGTCCTTTTTCAATGCAATTGCCTTAGCTTCGTTTGAATCACTTGTTGATCCGAAAAGTAGACTGAGTATCCCCATATCATTAGTTAATGAAGAAACTGGGATTAATTCATTTGTTTCCTCATCATATTCGAATATAGTACCAGCTGGAGATTGGTTTAACCCTTTTTGAATTTGGAAACCATATACGGCATCTTCTTTAGCTGTAAATGCGAAGTAATCTTCATCATCTTCTGTTTGGAAGTATGCTTTTTGATCTTTACCAATATCAAAACGAATTGCTTGGTTCATGATTTGGTCAACGTTTTCCGGTTGTCCCATAGCATCTGGATTCATGAATATATTCATAAAATCATTTAGTTGATTACGTTTCTTTGTATTATACTCAGTTAAAGGTAAAACATTCTTTAGTACGTTGTTTTCTTGCATTCCTCCATTTAATGAAAGGCCGTCTTCATCTTTAGGAAGGGTAACGACTTCACCTTTTAATGTGTAAGGAATGATGGATTCGCTAACAGTTTGCTCAGTATCAATACCGCCGCTAAAGAACATATCAAGTGAAAAATTCATACCGTTTTCATTAGATACGCTTATTACATACTCTTCCTCAGGCATAGCATCGACAACTAAGTTTACTCCATCGCCTTTATCCGTGCCGTAAGATGCTCGGATTGGGTAGGCCTCATTTAATCCTTCAGCATCGTCTTCCTCTGTCGGAACATTAACTAAATCTTCTTTTCGATAAAGCTCCATGGATGCAGTAACACCTGGAATCCCAGTTAAATCAAATTTCAGTGTCGTTGGTTCATTCACTGAAAATGTAAAATAATCTTTGTCACCTAGATGATCTTCAGAAAGTAGGGTATAGTTTTTCCCGGCTGTACTGAATGGGAATTTTTCAACCTTCTCCATATGTTCCATATCTAATGCATCGATTGGTAATTTTTTAGTCGTTTGAGCCGTGAAGACGTAGTTCGAATCACCCTTTGAGCTATAGCTTCCATTATGATCTTTAACGCCAATAAGAAGGGTTCCTTTTTGATCTGCATTATATAGGTATCCTTCTTGCTTGCCTACGCGAACATCATTGACCTTAATTGGTTCTACTTCTTCTTTATGACCTTCAGGGTAGAAGTATAAATCAAATGCATAATCGTATTTGTTTGCACCTTTTAATGTCAGTTGAGCATACTCATTTGCGTCTAGATCAACCTTGTACCATTTCTTTTCGTCCGGTAACTTAAATTCACCTTTTTCAGTATTTAGTATATCTTTTTTAAGGACTTTTGCATTTTTCAAGCGCTCTTCTTTTGTTTCAGAATACTGTTTTGGTAGATTATTAATATTAAACTGTAATGCTTTTACAGGATCTACAAGGCCATGTCCATATGTAAGATCATAGCCCTTGTCACCTAAATCCTTTGCGGTCATTTCAAGAATAGCTTCTATTTCATAAGGCTTTAAATTTGGATATTTTGATTTTAGTAGGGATGCCACACCTGCAACAACAGGAGATGCCATCGATGTTCCACTAAATTTTACAAAGGATGATCCTTTTTTCTCATCATGAACTGTACTGTAAACTTCTTCACCTGGAGCTACTAGATCAACCGATGGACCATAGTTTGAATAGTTTGATAGTTTGTTTCTATCATTCGTAGAGCCTACACTAATCACGCCTTCGTAAGAAGCAGGGAAGGAGTAATTGTCTGTCGATTCATTTCCAGCAGCTGCTACAATGGTAACTCCTTTATCAATTGCTTTCTGAACAGCTTCCTGCATTAATGGAGATTCACCATAACCGCCAAGGCTCATATTGATAACATCAGCGCCTTGCTCAATCGCGTAAAGGATTCCTTGTGCAATAACGAAATCATTAGCACCATCTTTTCCGTTGAATACATCGATTGGAAGAAGCTTGGCATTTGGATTAATCCCATGTCCTCCAATCCCATTATCTTTTGCAGCGCCAATAATTCCTGCTACATGTGTTCCATGATCACCAGGATAAGAAGTATTGGCAGGTGCTGCAGCATTATATGGTGGCAGCACTTGAGATTTTAAATCGGGATGTTTAAAATCCACACCAGAATCGATAACGGCTACTTTTACATCATTGTTGCCTGCTAATTCTAGTGCTTTATCAATTTGAAGTAGACTCAAATGGTACATATCCTGTTTCTTTGGATCTGCTTCTGTGCCAAAGGAATGATACACGTAACTTGGGGATACATTTTTAACCCCTTTTTGCTTCACATAATATGAAACTGCTTTTTCTAAATTTGTTCCTTTGTTAAGTTGGATAACATCGTATCCTAATGAAGGAATTGAGCGGATCACTTTCGCGCCAATTTTTTTGTGCACATTCTTATCAAGACCAGAATGTTTGACGATAATAGTATCCTGACTAATCCATTCTTTTTGATTCTTAGATGTTTGATCCTTGTTGCTAGCTACTTTCATTAATTCTTGGTTCTTTGCTGTTTTTTGTGGTGCTTCAGCAAAGGCAGAAGTAGCAGGAACCATTAGTGCTGCAGATGCTACTAAAGCAACTGATTTTTTCTTCCAGTTTTTCAACTGTTTTCCCTCCTTGAGTGTTCCAAATATTTGTGACATCTATACTATTACGTATGAGTGATAGAAAAGTTTCGTAATAAGTATATATTTTTCCAAAAGAACCAATCTATATTTTACCATGTTTCCCGTTATAAAAATATGTAGAAGGGAGGTCGAATATCCTCCCAGGTCCATAAGGTACATCCTACTCGATTTGTGAGATTGAAGTAGTAGCGTGGATTCAACCACAATTGAATAGTACCAACTATGGATAAATTGTCTTTAAAGCTGCTCAATAAGACTGTATAAATCTTTCTTCGAACGAGGCATTTTAATGTTTTTTTTAAATAATTTTTTCTTTTGTAAGGCAACGGCCATTTCAAAGACCCATGGGCGTTCAAGATGGGCTCTTTCAAGCAAATCCTCTTGGAAGAACATTTCAACTGGATCCCCATTATAAATAATTCTCCCAGCTTCCATCACGACTATTTGATCTGCCCATTCATAGGCTAATGAAATATCATGCGTAGCTAGTAAAATTGTTCGTGCACCGTTCTCTAATGTAGCTAAATACTGTAAAACTTGTGCGCTATAATAATTATCTAGTCCAGCTGTCGGTTCATCTAATAATAAAACGGAAGGTTCCATTGCAAGTACTCCTGCCATCGCGACACGTTTTTTTTGTCCAACACTTAAAAAATGGATCGGTTTATCTAGCAATGCTTCGACTTCGGTTTGAGTGACAGCCCACGCAATTTTTTCTTCAATTTTTTCAGTTGTCCAGCCAAGATTCAAAGGACCAAAAGCAATATCTTGTTTAACTGTGCCAGAAAAAAGCTGGTTGTCTGCATCCTGAAAAACAATACCAACCTGTTGGCGTAATTCTTTTAATGCTTTTCTACTATAGTTCAGTTCATTACCACAAAAGGATATAGTTCCAGCAGTAGGCTTCAAAATACCATTTAAATGCTGAAATAACGTTGATTTTCCAGCTCCATTATGACCAAGTAAAGCGATTTTTTTCCCCTTTGGAATTTGAAGTGTAATATCTGTTAAGGCATGAGTTCCATCTGCATAAGCGTAGGATAAATGTGTTAAATCAAAGTATAAATCAGTCATCAGAAAAGACCTCCATAAATGATGAGGAGTATAAAAATAGCAGCAATACCTACCCAATTTTTCGTGTTATAGATAAGATCATCTTGCCAATAGACAGCTTCGCCACCACGCGCTTCCATCGCATTGGTTAGCTCACGACTACGTTGGAACATCTCGACAAATAAAGCTGCAATTAGCATTGATACCGAGCGAAGCCACTGCATAGGGGAGCTGTATCCTAAACGTGCCTGTTGGGCAAGATGAATTTTTTGCATACTATCTAAAAAGATAAAAATAAAACGATACGTTAGCTCTACTAACTCTACAAATAGAGTTGGAAGTCGCCATTGTCGTAGCACGTAACAAATAGATTGGACTGATGTTGTGAGAATTAAAAAATACAAACAGCTAATGCTGCCAAGGACGATGAAAAAAAGCTGTTGCGCTGTCACGAGGCTCGCACTGCCGATAAAAATCGTCCAACTATTAAGTGAAAATGACCAAATATGAGGTGGTAGCGTGCTAGTTGTTGGCGCTATAGAAATTAAAATGGACACTAAACTTGATAGTAAAAAAAATCCAGGTAGCAATAGTAATTTAGCGTAATATTTGGCAGGGATTTTTGCGCTTAAAATGATAAAAGCACTCATCACAATAAATGTAATGAGTGAAATTCGTTCATCTCTCATGATAAGCGACAATATAAGTAGTCCAAGGGATAACGTCATTTTTTCTAGCGGATGAACAGACGCTAATTTATTCAAATAAGCATACTTATCAATGCGTAACATCGCGTTTAACCTTCTTTATGCTTACCGCGCATTAAGCCGATGAAATAGCCAATAAATCCAGCGCCAATAGCAGCTTGTAGTGCGAATAATAAGCTTTCAATTTCACCACTTGGTGGCTCCCATAAGCTTTCAAACCATGGCTCGTAGCTAGCATCTATTTCACCAATAGCTGCCTCCGCTTCGCCATCAGCCCCTTCGAATTCTGCACCTTTTTGAATAAATAGAGGAACGATTGCTAATAACACAACAATGGCTAAAAGCAGTAAGTTTTTTTTCATTTTAGTGAGCCTCCTTTGCTGAGAAAACACGTAAAGCTTTTAATTCACTCACATTGTATTTTTTCAGGAAGTTCATAACGATCACTGTTAAAATTCCTTCACTAACAGCAAGAGGAATTTGTGTTAACGCAAAAATACTAGCAAATTTTGTGAATGAAGCCATAAAGCCTCCGACCTCAGAAGGGAAGGCAAGAGCTAATTGTACAGAAGTGACAACATATGTACCTAAGTCACCAAGCATTGCTGCTAAAAAGACAGCGATGGAAAAGGATAGTCCCATTTTTTGTGAGCCCTTAAATACATAGTACGCGATAATAGGACCCATAATTGCCATGGAAAAAGTATTTGCCCCTAATGTTGTAAGCCCACCATGTGCTAACAGTAATGATTGGAATAATAATACGATTGTCCCGATAACACTCATCGCTAATGGTCCAAAAAGAACTGTTCCAAGCCCAACTCCAGTTGGATGAGAGCAACTCCCTGTTACAGAAGGAATCTTTAAGGCTGATAGCACAAAGGCAAAGGCACCGGATAGCCCTAATATCATTTTTGTTTCCGGATTTTCATCAATGGTTTTACGAATAGAACGTAATCCTAAAATAATAAATGGAATCGATATGACCCACCAAAAAATCGCCCATTCGATTGGCAAAAAGCCCTCCATAATATGCATCGCAAATGCACGATTTGGCACGAATAAAAATGCCAATAAGAAATAACTAAGCTTCCAACCAGAAAATTTCAAAAATCTCTCCTCCTCACATTAAAATTTTTCAAATTAGCGTGCGAAAATAAAAAAACACTTTTCCAGTTGTGGAAAAGTGCATAGCTAAAAAAGCAAATAAAATTCTAATCTGCTAAGCCGCACACCCATCCTCGTAGGTTGAAACGATCACATGTTTTTCGGCAGGTCTCCTGGCTTTAGTTCAACGTTTTATAGGCCTTCCCATCCTTTGGACAGTGACATTCTTTATAAAACTCCCTAATACAGTGGCGGGACCGCGCCGGACTTGAACCGGCTTCCCTTTTAAGCGAATTGCTGAACAATTCGCACCGAAAAAAGATGAAGTTGTGAGATTTCACGACAAAGTGTAACATGAATTTCCATATATATGCTATACTTTTTGTGAAAAAATTTGAAATTGAGTGTCTATGTCGAAAATTTAGATAAATAGAAAATGGATGTCGCATTTTTCTATGGAATTTTAAAAAAATTGTCACAAATTAAGAAAGAAATATTGAAATTTTAAAAAAATAAGCTATGATAGAAACAGTTTTCTATTACATAAAAAAACTATAAATTCATATAAAACGTCCATAAGTGCTTGAATATTCAAGATAATAGGGAAATCGGTGAAAGTCCGATACAGCCCCCGCTACTGTAATAGCTATGAAATCGCGGATGCCACTAGTGAAAACTTGGGAAGGCGCGAAAGTAAAAGGAAGCTTAAGTCAGGAAACCTGCTTATGTGATGATGCATGCAAACTTTTCGGAGGGAGAAGTTGAAGCGAAAACGAGTACCCGTATATATTCGTTTTTATTTGGCTTCTACTAAACCTTTACTCTTCGTCTAGAGTAAAGGTTTTTCTTTTTTTAAAAAGCAAATGAGGGGAGAACGACTATGACAACTTGGAATTTAGAGGGGATGAAAACACATCTTTTTATTTGCAATGGTAGTAGCTGTATGAAAAAAGATGCTGAGGACATTACACAGGCAATTCGTGATGAAATACAGTTACTGGAGCTTGATAAGGAAATACATACGACAAGGACCCGCTGTAATGGCAGGTGTAAGGATGCTTGTGTTGTCATTGCATATCCTCAGGGAAATTGGTACCGAGTGCCGACGCAGGAGCATGCGAGAATACTAGTTCAAGATTTAAATCATGAAGCGTTACATAATGAGCATGTCTTTACATTGCGTGAAGGTTCGTTGCAGCGTACAGCACAAACAACAGCCATTAAAGGCATTGAAAAGGTGAAAGAGGGGTAACAAAATGGCACAAAAAGGTAAGATTTTCGTAGTTGGCTTTGGCCCTGGAGACTTTAAACATATTACGACTCGTGCTGTGGAGGCACTACAACAAAGTCATATGATCATAGGCTATAAAACTTATGTTGAACTGATTCAGGATTTAGTTAGTGCAAAATCAATTATTAGTACTGGTATGACAGAGGAAGTTTCACGTGCACAGGAAGCGGTGCGTCAAGCAGAGGCTGGAAGTATCGTATCGGTCATTTCCAGCGGTGATGCCGGGGTTTATGGAATGGCAGGATTAGTGTATGAGGTATTAATCGAGCTAGGCTGGACAGAAGCAACTGGTATCGAGGTAGAAATTGTTCCAGGTATTTCAGCTATTAATTCATGTGCAAGTTTACTAGGTGCTCCCATTATGCATGACGCCTGTACTATTAGTTTAAGTGACCACTTAACACCTTGGAATTTAATTGCAAAAAGAGTAGAAGCGGCAGCAATGGCGGATTTTGTTATTGCTCTTTATAACCCGAAAAGTGGACGTCGTACGAGACAAATTGTAGAGGCACAACGAATTTTACTGGAATATCGTTCGCCAGATACACCAGTTGGACTTGTGAAAAGCGCATATCGTGACCGTCAGGAAATAACGATGACTACTTTAGCAGAAATGCTTGAACATGATATCGGCATGTTAACAACGGTTATTATCGGGAATTCAACAACGTTCTTCTACGACAATAAAATGATTACGCCACGTGGATATCAGCGCAAATATACACTTGGTGAGGAAAAACAACCGTTACGACCACATCAACGACTTAAGGAAGAAAATGAACCATGGGCGATGAATCAAGAAACCGGAGCAGCGCGTAATGATTTTGCGACAGATCCTAATGCCAATCGTATTAAGCCCAGTTTAGCCATAACACCACAACCAAAGCCTGAAAAATCGTCACTTGAAATGGCGACAGCAGCTCTTGCAATGGTTAAGGGAACGAGCACGGTGAAAGTATCACCTAAGCGTGTTCAACAAAAAATCGAATCTATTTTTGAATTAGCGGTTAGTCCTGGGGTAGCCAATAAGTTCTTTACTCCTCAACAAATGAAGACGTTAGCTGAAGTAGTTGGTGAGGAAGGAACGATGGAGTATACACCAGACCATCAAATTCATTTGAAAATTCCAACGTCTGAGCCTGAAGAGATTACCGCAAAGCTTCGTGCAGTTGACTTTTTACTCGCACCACTTGGTGACGTGCTATCGTTAAAGGCTTGTGACTTCTGCTATGGAGAAAAGGCCGATTCGATTCCATATGCGGAAGAAATTCAAGAACAGCTTGGTGGTATGTCGTTACCGAAAACATTGAATATTGGTTTTAATGGCTGTGGTATGGCGTGTTATCGAGCCGTATTTGATGATATTGGCATTGTTTATCGTAAAAGTAAATTCGATGTTTTTATTGGTGCCAAGCCGGTTGGTCGGACAGCACATGCGGCTCAGCCTGTTGTTGAAGGATTAGAGCCTGAACAGCTAATACCGCTTATTACCGACATTATCGAAGAATACAAAGCAAATGCACATCCAAATGAACGTTTGTTTAAATACTTCAAGCGTGTGAAAAAGATCCTACATTTTACGTATCAGGATATGTCTTCAAAAATAAAAGTCGAGCCCGCTCCATGCGGCGACTAGTGAGGGGTAATGAGATGAAAGCAATTTTATTTGTCGGCCACGGGAGCCGTTTAGAAGCAGGAAATGAAGAGGTACGCACGTTTATCGAGCAAATGAAACCTCGTATTGATGAGAGTTTTTTAGTAGAAACATGTTTTTTAGAGTTCGCTTCGCCAAACATTGAAGAAGGTATTACGAACTGTGTGAAGAAGGGCGCTACAGAGGTGCATGTTATTCCGATTATTCTTCTTCATGCTGGACATTCAAAAATGCATATTCCAGCAGAAATCGAACATGCGCGTGAGCATTATCCAAATATAACGTTCACATATGGTCAAACAATCGGTATCCATGAAGAAATATTTGCTATTTTAGAAGATCGTTTAGCAGAAATTGGCTTTAATGCTGAAGAAGAACATAAGGATACTGCGGTTTTATTAATTGCACGAGGCGGCAGTGACCCATATGCAAATGGTGATTTTTATAAAATTACACGCCTGTTATGGGAGAAACTCCCGGTTCAATATGTAGAAAGCGCATTTATGGGGGTTACAGATCCTCGTGTTGAAGAAGGAATTGAGCGCTGTGTGAAGCTTGGTGCTAAAAAAATCATTATGCTTCCGTACTTTTTATTCACAGGTATCTTAATGGAACGTATGAACGATATGTGTAAGCAATTTAACGAAAAATATGCTGGCTGTGATATTCAAATTGCCAATTATTTTGGCTATCATGAGCGTTTACAAAATGTGCTATTAGAGCGTATTGAGCAAGCTGTGAATGGTACATCAACAGGTATGCAAGATTTAGAAAATTATCGTGCTTATGCGGCAGTACATGGGCATGCGCATCATCATCACCATCATGACCACGATCATGGACATGATCATCACGACCATGACCATCATCACCACCATGAAGAGGAGCCAGTGAAATGATTTTCATGTTAGCAGGGACGAGCGATGCTAGAAATCTAGCACTTGAATTACAGTCAGCGGGTTATGCTGTGACAGCAACGGTCGTTACTGAATCAGCTGCTTCTAGCCTTGCAGAAGTGGGCCTTCCTTATTTAGTCGGTCGTCTAACGGCGGATGAAATGGCGACGATTATTACGGAGCAAGGGTACCGTTTAGTTGTAGATGCCTCTCATCCATTTGCTGAAGAAGCTTCAAAAAATGCCATTGCGGCAGCTGAGCAAGCCAATGTTCCGTATATTCGCTATGAACGTGCTCACGAGCATTATGCTCATCCACTCATTACGGTTGTGAAGGATTATGAGGAGGCTGCCCATTTAGCAGCGGAAAAACGTGGTGTCATTATGCTAACGACGGGCAGTAAAACGCTGGCTACCTTTACAAAGGTGTTACATGGCTTAGAAAATACGCGGGTGATTGCACGTATGCTTCCTCGACTCGATAATATGGAAAAATGTGAAGCACTTGGTGTGGCACAAAGAGATATTGTTGCCATACAGGGCCCTTTTTCTAAGGAATTAAACGAAGCACTGTTTCGTCAATACGATGTGACATTGATGATTACGAAAGAAAGCGGCAAGGTTGGCTCGGTGGATGAAAAGCTAGATGCTGCCCTAGCATGTGGCATTGAAACGATTTTAATTGCAAGACCAAATATAAAATACGGACAGCAATATTCTACATTTGAAGATGTATTACAAGCTGTACAAAACACACTTTAGGAGGCAATTCAGATGGATTTTAAAACAGATTTCAAACCTTTAACAGTAGACCCAGATAAAATTTACGATTACAGTTTTTCAATTATTGCAGAGGAGATGGGCGAGCATAACTTCTCAGAGGACGAGTGGAAAATTGTACGCCGAATCATTCATGCTTCTGCTGACTTTGAACTAGGACGTAGCGTTATTATTACACCAGGAGCGATTGAAGCAGGTATTAAATCAATTCTTGCTGGTCGCCATGTCATTGCAGATGTGCAAATGATTGAAAGTGGTTCAGGTAAAAAACGCTTCCAAAAGCATGGCGGCGATTTACACTGCTATATTGCAGATGAAGACGTATCGATTGAAGCGAAAAAACAAAACACGACACGTGCGATTATTTCTATGCAAAAGGCTGCTAAATTACATGAAGGCGGCATTTATGCAATTGGGAATGCACCAACAGCATTGCTTGAATTAATTCGTTTAATTAAAGAAGGCTTAGCGAAACCGGATTTAATTATCGGTATGCCAGTTGGATTTGTATCGGCTGCTGAATCGAAAGAAGAGCTATTAAAACTAGAAGGTATTCCGTATATTACAAATGTTGGTCGTAAAGGCGGTAGTACAGTGACGGTTGCCGCATTGAATGCTGTCTCACTTTTAGCGGATGAACAGGCGAAAAAATAATGGAGCGGAAGCCTAAAAAGGATCCCAAGGACATGCGTCACGGTTATACAACGGGATCCTGTGCGACTGCAGTAACGAAGGCCGCGTTGCTTGCCTTAATTACAAATGAAGAGCAAGAAACTAGTACCATTCATTTGCCGATTGGCCGAGATGCGACCTTTACGATAGAAAAATGTACATTTCAGCAGGATGCTGTCAGCTGTGAAACGATTAAAGATGCTGGTGATGACCCAGACGCAACACATAAAGCACTCATTATCAGCACAGTAAGCTGGTCGGATATACCAGGTATTCATTTGGACGGCGGAATTGGTGTCGGGCGTGTAACAAAGCCCGGCTTACCAGTACCTGTCGGAGAAGCAGCCATCAATCCGGTACCACGGAAGATGATTCATAGTACTGTACAAGGGGTACTTGATGAATTTCAAATTAAACGAGGCGTTAACGTAGTTATTTCCGTTCCTAAAGGTGAGGAAATTGCTAAAAAAACGTTAAATGGGAGACTTGGTATTATTGGGGGCATCTCCATTTTAGGCACAAGGGGAACCGTCGTGCCTTTTTCGAGTTCCGCCTATATGGCCAGCATTGTCCAAGCGATTAGTGTTGCAAAAGAGGCTGGTTGTGAGCATTTAGTTGTTACGACTGGTGGACGTAGTGAAAAGTATGCGATGGCTCAGTACCCTCATTTACCAGAGGAAGCGTTTATAGAAATGGGCGATTTTGTAGGGTTTACATTAAAGCATTGTAAACGACTTGGTATGAAGCAAGTATCGCTTGTTGGTATGATGGGGAAATTCTCGAAGGTGGCACAAGGTGTCATGATGGTGCACTCCAAAAGCGCTCCTATTGATTTTAACTTTTTAGCACAATTAGCAGTGGATATAGGTGCAGATGAAGAAACCGTTACGAACGTACGAGAGGCAAATACTGCTTCACAGGTCGGAGAAATTATGGCAGAAAAGGGCTATGATGCATTCTTTAACCACTTATGCGAAGCGTGCTGTTATTCATCAATACATCACATAAAGGGCGGTTTAACGCTTTCCACATCGATCTATTCGATGCAGGGACAATTATTAGGAAGGGCTGATGACATTGCATCGATCGATGAAATTGATTGGGATCGGGGATAACGGACAAGAAAGCTTGCTACCGCAATATGTACAGTGGATTGAAGACTGTGAGGTGCTTGTTGGTGGAGAGCGTGTTCTAGAATTTTTCCCGAACTTTACAGGAGAAAAAATGTTGATTAAAGGTGGTCTTTCAGCGCTTGTCGAAAGATTATCTGCAGAAACAAGAAGTACAGTTATTTTAGCGTCAGGTGATCCATTATTTTACGGAATCGGTGGTTATTTAGCGAAAAAGCTAGACATTGACGTTTATCCATATATGAGTTCAGTCCAGCTTGCTTTTTCAAAGATGGGGGAAAGCTGGCAGGATGCTTATGTTACAAGTATTCATGGGCGCTCCATGAAAGGCTTAGCACAACGAATTGATGGTAAAAAGAAAGTGGCATTGCTAACAGATGCAGAGAATAATCCGAATGAGTTGGCACGTTATTTAAAGCATTTTGGCATGACAGAATACCGTGCATTTGTCGCAGAAAATTTACAGGGCACAAATGAAAAATTCGGTTGGTATTCGCTTGATGAATTAGAAATGGCTGATTTTTCTCCGTTAAATGTTGTCATTCTACAGCAAACCTCAGTACCGAAACGTTATGCACTCGGTATCGATGATGAAGAATTCTCACAGCGTAAGCCAGATAAAGGGCTGATTACGAAAAAAGAAATTCGAGTTTTAAGTTTACAAGCGATGCAACTACAAAAGGATAGCATCATTTGGGACGTTGGCACATGTACGGGTTCGATGGCCATTGAGGCCGGTAAGCTTGCGCCAGAAGGTCAAATATTTGCAGTGGAGAAAAACGCACCTGATTTAGAAAATTGTCTGCAAAATCAGCAAAAGTTCCGTGTAGATATTACTGCTATTCATAGTAAAGCGCCAGCAGGACTTGAAAACTTCCCTGATCCGGATGCGATTTTTATCGGCGGCACAGGAGGAGAAATGGTGGAGCTATTACAATTGTGCTGTACACGCTTAAAGCCAAATGGTCATATTGTCTTGAATGCTGCAACCATTGAAAATTTATATAAAGCAGTCGAAGCGTTTAAGTCTTGTGGCTTTGCTGTAGATATCTTGCAGGCACAGCTTGCGCGCAGTAAACCAATATTAGATATGACACGTTTTGTCCCATTAAATCCGATTTACATTATTTCTGCATATCGAAAGGAAGAAAATCATGAGTAATCTTGGTATTTTATATGGCTTGGGCGTAGGTCCTGGCGATCCAGAGTTAATTACAGTTAAGGCATTCCGTATCATTCAAGAATCGCCTGTTATTGCCTATCCGAAAAAACTAAAAGGCAGTAAAAGTTATGCCCATCGTATCGTAGATGTCTATATTAACCCAGAAGAAAAGGATATGCTTGGCCTAATATTTCCAATGACTAAGGATGAGGCTGTATTAGAACGCGAATGGACGAAATCAGTGGAACTTGTCTATGGAAAATTAAAAGAAGGTAAGGACGTCGCATTCGTAACAGAAGGTGACCCATTACTATATAGTACGTTCATCCATATGATGAAGCTTATGCAGGACATGCACCCTGACGTTGAAATTCGAACAGTTCCCGGAATTTCTTCATTCAACGGTTCAGCATCACGACTTGGGATCGCACTGGCAGATGGCGATGACCGTGTTGCCATTGTCCCTGCCCATGATGACTATGATGCAATGCGTGAAGCGATTGAAAGCCACGATGCAGTGGTGTTCATAAAAGTAGCGAAGGTTATTGATTTAATGCTTGAGGTACTACGTGATTTAGATTTACTTGATAAGGCATCGGTCGTAACAAAGGTAACGTCTGACGAGGAAATTATTTGGGATGTACAGGAGCTAGACGGTGTCGATTTAGAATATTTAACGTTAATGGTGGTGCGTAAATAATGAAGAAAATATATATTGTCGGCGCTGGTCCTGGTGATCCAGATTTAATTACAGTAAAAGGCTTACATATGCTACAAACAGCAGACGTAGTCATGTATACAGATTCTTTAGTGAGTGAGGACCTTATTGCAAAGGCACGACCAGATGCAGAGGTTATTCGTACAGCAGGTATGCATTTAGAGGAAATGGTAGCGGTTATGGTAGATCGCGTCAATGCAGGTAAAGTAGTAGCTCGTATGCATACAGGAGATCCCGCAATGTATGGAGCCATCATGGAGCAGGTAGCCCTATTAAAAAAAGAAGGCATTGGCTACGAGGTTATTCCTGGTGTTAGCTCTGTCTTCGCTTCTGCAGCGGCAATCGGGGCAGAATTAACAATTCCTGATTTAACACAAACACTTATTTTAACGCGTGCCGAAGGACGTACTCCTGTACCAGAATTTGAAAAGCTACGCGATTTAGCGAGTCATCATTGTACAATTGCCTTATTCTTGAGCGCAACGTTAACAAAGAAAATAGTAAAAGAACTACAAAATGCTGGCTGGGCTGATGATACACCAGTAGCTGTTATCCAACGAGCTTCTTGGCCAGATCAAAAAATCGTACGTACAACATTAATTGAATTGGATGAAGCTATGCGTGTCAACGGTATTCGTAAGCATGCGATGATTTTGGCTGGCTGGGCATTAGATCCGAATATTCATGATAAAGATCAATATCGTTCGAAATTATATGATGCTACCTTTACACATGGCTTTAGAAAAGGCGTGAAGACTAGTGATTGAGTTACAAGAGGGCGTATTGCCAGAAGTTGATCAACGAAATCCTTACGCAGTTGTAGCCATTACAAAGCACGGTGTACAAATCGGACGTCGTTTGCAGCATACCTTTGCTGCGAGCGACTTATATTACATGAGTAAATTTGAGCAGGGTGATGAAGCAGAAAAGCATATTCAGATGTTTACAGGTACTGTGCGTTTACTGTTGCCTACTCTTTTTAAGCAATATAAAGGCTTAATTTTAATCATCTCACTTGGTGCAGTTGTACGCATGATCGCTCCCATTTTAAAAGATAAAAAGACAGATCCAGGCGTAGTTGTCATTGATGACCGTGGTGAAAATGTGATTAGCGTCTTATCAGGACATTTAGGTGGTGCCAATGAGCTGACACATGAAGTAGCTGCAGCACTTGGAGCAAATCCAATTATTACGACAGCCTCAGATGTGCAAAAGACCATTCCGGTTGATTTATTTGGTGCACGTTTTGGCTGGGTATGGGATAGTGCCGATAAACTGACACCTGTCAGTGCCTCTGTTGTTAACGAGGAGCATGTTGCAATCGTACAGGAAACGGGGGAACGTGACTGGTGGATGCGTGACACAGCGATGCCAGAGCAAATTAAAATGTATCCGTCAACATATGATGCGATTGAAGCGAAACCACATGCGACATTACTGATTACTGACCGCATTATTGACCCAGAGGAAGAAGTGCTTCTTGAAAATGGTGTCATTTATCGACCAAAATCGGTTGTGCTTGGCATGGGCTGTAATCGTGGGACAGCTGTGGAAGAAATTGAGCAAGTCATTGATGAAACCCTTGCAGAACTGAAACTTTCGAAAAAAAGTGTGAAAGCGCTATGCACGATTGATTTAAAGAAAGACGAGCAATGCTTCCTAGAAATAACAAAGAAATACGATTGGGAATTTGTAACATATTCACCTGCGGAATTAAATGAAATTAATTTCCCATCACCTTCGGAAACTGTATTTAAATATACAGGAGCATACGGGGTGAGTGAGCCTGCAGCAATGCGTTATGCGCAGGTCGAGTCGCTTGTGCTAGAAAAGAAAAAATCGGGCAATGCTACAATCTCTGTTGCTAGATTAACATTTTAAGGAGGAAGCCTATGCAAACAAATCGTTTTGTACTTGCAGGTACTGGCAGTGGGGTTGGTAAAACAACCTTTACCATTGGACTCATGAAAGCATTACAAGAAAAGGGCAAAATTGTGCAGGGCTTTAAATGTGGTCCCGATTATATTGACCCTACCTATCATACTGCCGTAACAGGAAGGGTATCGCGCAATATTGATAGCTGGATGTTTTCACATGAAGCAGTGCGTGATATTGTCGCGCGCGCAAGCAAAGATGCTGATGTTTCCATTATTGAAGGAGTTATGGGCTTTTATGATGGCAAAAGTCCGCTATCGGATGCGGGCTCTGCAGCAGACATTAGTGTTGTCACAGAGAGTCCTGTTATTTTAATTGTCAATTGTGCGAGTATGGCACGAAGTGTAGCGGCCGTTGTGAAAGGTTTTCAATTGTTGTCGGATCAACCGAATATCGTTGGTGTCATTGCCAACCAAGTCGGTAGTGTCGGTCATTATGAAATTGCGAAGGCTGCTATTGAGCAGGAATGTGGTATTCCAGTCATCGGATATTTAACGCGTGAGGAAGGGATTGATATTCCTAGTCGCCATTTAGGATTAGTCCCTGCCATCGAACGAGGAGAACTCGATACATTTTTTGATAAGCTAGGCTCTCTAATGGCTGAGACCATTGATTTAGATCAATTGCTTGAATTAACAAAGGCTCCTGTTTTACAAGAATTAGGGCAAATTTTTGCGGAACAACCATCTCAAAATATTTGCATTGCCGTAGCAAAGGATGCTGCGTTTAACTTTTATTATGAAGAGAATTTGGCTCTGCTACGTGCAAAAGGGGCAGAGCTGCAATTTTTCTCTCCACTTGCGAATGAGCCTGTTCCAGCTGAAGCAGACGGATTGTATATCGGTGGTGGCTTCCCAGAGGAATTTGCAGATATTTTGGCGGACAATTCGGATGCCAAAAAGTCTATTCGTGAAGCAATTGCCAAAGGTCTACCAACATTAGCCGAGTGTGGAGGCTTTATGTATTTGACGGAGGCTATTACGAACAGCAATGGTGACCGTTATGACATGGTAGGTGTTATTCCGGGAGAAGTAGCGATGCAAACAAAGCTTGCAGCTCTTGGCTACCGAGAAATTTTTGGCACACCAAATAATTTTTTAATTGGTACGGATGAAGAAGCTAAGGGACATGAATTCCACTATTCAAAATATAGCGGCTCACATAATTCGCCAGCCTATGAAACGAAGGGTCGCTTTGGTAACAAACAAGAGGGCTACCAAGCAGGAAATTTAGTAGCAGGCTATACGCATTTTCATTTCGTATCGAACCCAAAGCTTGTTGACAATTGGTTAACAGCTTGTAAGAAGGTGAAAAATCATGACTAATTATTTTCCTATTCACATCAATATTGAATATAAAACCGTAGTAATTGTTGGAGGGGGGCACGTAGCAACACAGAAGGTAGCTTCACTGCTTCCAGCTAAAGCTAATATTGTCGTTGTTAGTCCAACTCTAGATGAATCCTTACTGCCTCTTGCTGAGTCAGGGCAAATTACGTGGCGTGAAAAAGAATTTGAAGCCCGTGATTTAGATGATGCATCACTCATCATTGCGGCGACAAATGATACGTCAGTAAATGAGGCTGTACAAGAAGCAGCACAACATTGGCAGCTCATCAACCGCGCAGATGCACAGGCTGAAAGCGACTTTATAACGCCAGCAACAGTGCGCCGTGGTCCTTTAGTGTTAACAGTTTCCACATCAGGTGCCAGCCCAGCATTAGCGCGTAAAATCAAAGCTGATCTCGAAGAGCAATTTGATGAGGTTTATGATGACTATGTAAGCTTCCTACAGCAGGCACGTTTAATGATTGCGGCTAAGTTTGAAAAAGGCGCACAAAGACGCAACGCTTTACAAGCATTACTTGAACCAAGCCTACTAGAATGGACACGCAATGGAGAGATTGATAGACGTGAAGCATTTTTACAACAAATACTGATAGGAGAAGCGCGATGAAAGACGGAATAGTGTATTTAGTTGGAGCTGGACCAGGAGATCCAAAGCTCATTACAGTGTACGGGCTCGAATGTATTCAAAAGGCTGATGTCATTGCATATGACCGTCTTGTGAACCCGAAATTACTAGAGTTTGCGAAAAAAGATGCTGAGCTTGTGTACTGTGGTAAATTACCTGGTAAGCATCACTTAATTCAAGATGAGATTCATACATTACTTGTCGAAAAAGCGCAGGAAGGCAAGATTGTCACACGTTTAAAAGGCGGCGATCCATTTGTTTTTGGTCGTGGTGCAGAGGAAGCGGAAATTTTGAGAAATCATGGTATTGCTTATGAAATCGTACCTGGTATTACAGCAGGAATTGCTGCCCCGGCGTATGCCGGCATCCCTGTAACACACCGAGATTTTGCAACGAGCTTTGCGCTTGTAACAGGTCACGGTCGTGAGGAAAAAGGACAGGACTTTTTAAATTGGCCAGCACTTGCAACAGGTATTGATACAGTTGCCTTTTATATGAGTGTTGGCAATATTGCTTATATTTCTAGAAAGCTCATTGAAAATGGTCGCAAGGCAACTACTCCAGTCGCCGTTATTGAGTGGGGAACAACAGAGCAACAGCGTACCATTACAGGTCAGCTTGATGAAATTGCTAGCATTATTGAACGAGAAGGCTATCATAATCCTTCTATGATTATCGTTGGCGATGTCGTCAATGTACGCGAGAAAATTCAATGGTTTGAAGAACAAGGACTAGCCCTTTCATAAAAAGTTATTTGAGCATAAGGAGGAAACACATCATGACAGTTATGGAGGCTTTAAAAAATCGTCGAGCGATTCGCAATTACACGACACAGCCTGTTGAAAAAGAAAAAATCGAGCAAATTTTACAAGCAGCAACTTATGCTCCCAATGACCGTATGCGTGAGCCATGGCATTTTTATGTTATTCAAGATGATGCGATGAAACGCTACGAGGAAATGGCAAATGCTTATTTGCAAGAGCGATTCCCAACAAAACCTAATTTAGTAGAGAGTTCGTTAAAGGTTGTTCAAACAACGCCTGTTGCCATTGTTGTAACAGCAGATATTGTGGAAGGCGATGCTGATGCGACAGCAGATAATGTCTTTGCTGTATGTAGCGCTATCATGTCTATGTGGCTTGCCGCAGAGGAGCAAGGGCTTGGCTTCGTATGGCGTACACGTGGTGTAGGGCTTGTTCATGACCCGCGTATGCACGCATTCATTGGCGCAAGTGACTCACAAAAAGTAGTAGGAACGATCTTTATTGGCTATCCAGAAGAGCAGGAGCTTAAAGACAAAAAACGTACCCCATTTGAAGAAAAAACAACATGGCTTTAAGGGAGGCTTAAAGAATGGCTAGAAAAGGTTTGTTTTTAGTTTATACAGGTGAAGGGAAAGGCAAAACAACAGCTTCCCTTGGTGTCACATTGCGCGCGGTTGGTCGAGGACTAAATGTACGTTACATGCAATTTATTAAATCACCAGAACGAACATACGGAGAGCAAATTGCTCTTCGTAAGCTTGGCGTAGAAATGGAGCAAATGGGAATCGGCTTCACTTGGACAAAAACACCAGAGGAGCATCGTGCTGCATTAGCAAAAGCATGGAAAAAAACAAAGGCTGCCTTGCAAGACGACAGTATTGATGTACTCGTATTAGATGAGCTCAACAACGCGCTGGCTATTACAAAATTTCCAATCGATGATGTGCTCCCATTAGCTGAAGTCATTGAAGCCATTCAGCAGCGCCCATCTACAATGCATTTAGTCGTAACTGGCCGTAGCGCCAATCCAGCACTAATTGCAATGGCCGATTTAGTATCAACAATCGATGCGACAAAGCACTATTATGAAGAAGGCATTCCAGCAGTTAAAGGTCTAGAATTCTAATTAGAGATTCTCGCATCGGTGGGGATACCCGCGGAACGTGATGGAATCCCCGCGCTTGGGGGGATACCCGCGGAATGTGGTGGAATCCCTGCGCTTGGGGGATATCCGCGGAACGTGGCAGAATCCCTGCGCTTGGGGGATATCCGCGGAATGTAGAAGAATCCGCGCTTTGGAAGGGAATACCCGCGGAAGCAAGGAGAATACCCGCGATTGGAAGGGAAATATCCGCGGAAGCGAGGAGATCCCCGCGCTTTGGGGGAAATACCCGCGGAAGCAGGAAGAATACCCGCGATTGGAAGGGAAATACCCGCGGAAGCGAGGAGAATACCCGCGATTGGAAGGGAAATACCCGCGGAAGCAAGGAGAATACCCGCGCTTGGAAGGGAAATACCTGCGGAAGCGAGGAGAATCCCCGCGATTGGAAGGGAAATACCCGCGGAAGCAGGAAGAATCCCCGCGCTTGGGAGGGAAATATCCGCGGAAGCGAGGAGATCCCCGCGCTTTGGGGGAAATACTCGCGGAACGTGGTGGAATCCCCGCGCTTTGGGAGAAATACCCGCGCTTTGGGGGAAATACCCGCGGAAGCGAGAAGAATACCCGCGATTGGAAGGGAAATACCCGCGGAACGTGGTGGAATCCCCGCGCTTTGGGAGAAATACCCGCGGAAGCAGGAAGAATCCCCGCGCTTGGAAGGGAAATACCCGTGGAAGCAGGAAGAATCCCCGCGATTGGAAGGGAGAATCCCCGCGCTTTGGGGGGAAGTACCCGCGGAAGCGAGAAGAATCCCCGCGATTGGAAGGGAGAATCCCCGCGATTGGAAGGGAGATCCCCGCGATTGGAAGGGAGATCCCCGCAGAAGCAAGAAGAATCCCCGTGCTTCTGAGGGAAACATCTGCGCAAGGACCGTGACTTGCTCCCGCGCTTCAACTATAAAAAAAGGAGGGAAAAGACTATGCCAGCAAAATCTATCATGATTCAAGGAACGGCATCTGATGTAGGGAAAAGTATGATTTGTACTGCACTGTGCCGTATTTTCTCTGATGATGGGCTGAAGGTAGTACCGTTTAAATCACAAAATATGGCCCTTAATTCGTTCGTAACTGAAGACGGCGGAGAAATTGGTCGGGCACAGGGTGTACAAGCAGAGGCGGCACGAGTTGTCGCAACTACGGATATGAATCCTATATTGCTAAAACCAAAGCAGGATATGGTATCAGAAGTGATTGTTCATGGCAGACATTTTTTAAATATGGATGCCAAAAGCTATCGCAATCAATTTGTACAAGAAGCGATGCCAATCGTTGAAAAGTCAGTACGAACTTTACAAAATACATATGATGTCATTGTTCTTGAAGGTGCGGGAAGCCCGGCAGAAATTAATTTGAAAGACCGTGATATAGCAAATATGCGCATGGCTCATCTAGCAGATGCAGCGGTTGTGCTAGTGGCTGATATCGATCGAGGCGGAGTATTTGCATCGATTGTTGGAACACTCGCATTACTTGACGATGCGGAACGTGCACGTGTAAAAGGGTTGATTATTAATAAGTTTAGAGGGATGCGTGAATTACTCGATGATGGCATTGAATGGGTAGAGCGTGAAACGGGGATTCCTGTCCTTGGAGTTGTACCTTATGTAGAAGTCAATATTGAGGCTGAAGATTCGCTAGCACTATCTTCATTGCGCTTTAAAAAGCCAAAGCAAGGGGAGTTTGCAGTGGATGTGGCAATGATTCGCCTGCCACGAATTTCAAACTTTACGGATGTTGATCCATTTTTTGATGAGCCAGAGGTTGGTGTACGTTTAATTGGTAATGTCAATGAGCTTGGTACGCCCGACTTACTTATACTACCTGGAACTAAAAGTACAATAGATGATTTAGCGTGGTTAAAGGCACAAGGCTTCGACCGTGCGATAGCAAATTTACGCGCACAAGGAACAAAAATTATTGGCATTTGCGGTGGCTTCCAAATGCTTGGCGAAACGTTACTAGACCCAGATGCAGTAGAAGGTAATGGCGATTCAGCACAAGGTCTAGGATTATTGCCAATGGAAACTGTTTTTGTTGGCGATAAAAAAACAGTGCAAATGACAGGAACAAGAGGACAGGATACGTTTACTGGCTATGAAATTCATCTTGGTCGTACAAAAATTTTACGTGATGAAGTATTACCGTTTTTACAGCTTGCAGATGGACGAGTAGATGGGGCAGTTAGTGCTGATGAACAAGTGATCGGAACATATTTCCACGGCTTATTCCATAATCGCACCTTTACACGACAGCTTGTCAACGACATTCGCGTGAAAAAAGGGCTCGCTGCTTTAGCAAGTGATGTGAAAAGTGACGCAGAACGTAGAGAGGACGCTTACAATATGCTGGCAAAGCATGTGCGTGCTAATCTCGATATGAAAAAAGTATACGAAATCATGAATATAGAGGTACCTGTATGACAAGAAAAGGACCGTTAGCTATTAATTATGAGGCGTTATGGCAGGAAGGTATGAAGGACTGGCATGGCCAAATGCCTGAAAGAATGGTCAATGATCAATTAGAGGAGCAGTTTTGGGCACAGTCAATCACACGTAAAAAGGCTGGGCAAACAGATCCGTATGCTGCCAAAATTTTTCAAGAAATTAAAAAAAGTATTCAACCTGAGGACTCGGTATTGGAAATTGGTCCAGGCTGGGGTAATTATACGTTTCCACTAGCAGATCATGTGCGCAAGCTAACGTGTGTAGATAGCTCAGAAAGTATTCTTAGCTATTTAGAAAATTGCATGGAGGATAATCAACATGTTTCCTATATTCATGCAAAATGGGAAAACCTTGCTGAAGATGAAGTAAAAGCGCACGATATAGTCATTGGTGTCAATTGCTTTTATCGTATGTATGAAATCAAATCAGCACTTTACCATATGAATCGTCTAGCTAAAAAACGTGCAATTATTGGCATGACAACAGGGCCGATTCAACCTCACTATGAAATTTTATACGAAAAGTATGGCTACGATATTAAATTTCCACGAAGAGATTATATAGAATTTTTAAATTTGCTCTATGAAATGGATATTTATGCAGAGTGCAAAATCATCCCATTAGAACGTGTATATGAATATGAAAGCTATGAGCAGCTTGTCACAACACAAAGTAAAAAAATATTAAATGATACTTTTAATAGAGCCTATGTTGAGGAGTCGCTTTTGCCGTTTATTGAGGAAAAGAACGGGCGTTATTATTATCGTCATGATTTCCATGCGGCACTCGTATCATGGGAGCCGAAATAAATATGAAACCTTTGGACAAAACTAGTGACCAAAGGTTTTTTTTATTGGAAGGTATAGGGTACAATAAAGCGATATAGAAATAGAAGTGAGGTGGCATATGTGCAACTACATTTTTTAGGAACAGGCGCAGGAATGCCTTCAAAGGAACGAAATACAAGTGCTCTAATGGTAAAGCTATTAGATGAAGTGGGGGAAATGTGGCTTTTTGATTGTGGGGAGGCGACCCAACATCAAATTTTGCATACATCGTTAAAGCCACGTAAAGTAACGAAAATATTTATTACACATTTACACGGAGACCATATTTTTGGATTACCTGGCTTTTTAAGCTCTCGTTCATTTCAAGGCGGGGACGAGCCATTAACGATATTTGGCCCACAAGGTTTACAGCAATGGATTGAGCAAACCTTAGCCGTGTCAAAGACGCATTTAACATATCCATTACAATTTGTTGAAGTTCATGAAGGTATTATTTATGTAGATGAACATTTTACAGTAAGTGCAAGTGAATTGCGACATGTAGTTCCATGCTATGGCTACCGTATTGAGCAAAAGGATTTACCTGGCGAATTGTTAATGGAAAAAGCACAGGCTCTTGGTGTACCAAAAGGTCCTATGCTGGGACAATTAAAAGCTGGGAAAGATATTGAGCTTGCGGATGGCACCATTGTTTATGCGAAAGATGTTGTCGCTCCGCCGAAAAAAGGCTTTACGCTCACTATTTTAGGAGATACGAAATACTGTCCAGAGGCAATTTCATTGGCGAATGGAGCAGATATCGTTATTCATGAAGCGACCTTTGACGGTACTACGACCGATTTAGCAGCGAACTACGGACACTCTACAAATATTGAAGCGGCAAAGGTGGCACAACAAGCAGGAGCAAAATATTTACTGCTAAACCATTTAAGTGCTCGCTTCTTACCACATGATTTACCAAAATTCTTAGCAGATGCACAGGAGGTTTTCCCGCAAACTTTCCTGACATCCGATCAATCTTTATTTACATGGAATAACAACAAATTAATTTAATTAAAAACATAAAGTACCTTTTAGATGACTTCATTTAAAAGGTACTTTTCTCTCTTTAGCGAATGTTTTCTATACGAAAGCGCAGCGACGTGACAGCAACAAAATGCTTTCATAGTGAAACACACCCACATTTTGAAGTTATTTTATTACGAATAATTATCGATATAATTCAATAATTTGAGTGGCTATATATTCGGAGCTAAAGTGAACTCCGTTTCTGAGCCACCACATGATGATGCCAAGTATTGAAGATGCGAGAATATCCATTGATAGAGTTGTGTTAGTACTATTAGCACCTTCACTTTTACGTTGTATGACAATCAAGTCCTTTAGTGTCATATGCATTTTTTTATTGAAACCAGGGTGCTCAAATAGAACAGCTAAAATTTTTCTATGCTTATAAAAGTAATCTAAAAACGTAATTAATTGTTCTTGATTATTTAAATTATCAATTTGTAAAGTTGGAGATATTTCCGACAACAAGTCGTCGAAAATATCATAAACTACCTGCTTTAATAAATCATTAATATCTAAAAAATGTAAATAAAAAGTTGCTCGATTTAGCTCTGCACGTTGAGCTATTTTTTGTACTGTAAGTTTCGAAATATCTGGGTTTTCAATCAAGATATCTACTACAGCTTCTTTAAATACCCGTTTAGAGCGAATAGATCGTGGGTCTTGCTTTTTTTGTGTAGTCAATTTAATTCTCCTTTATCTATTAAATCAAAAATTTAATTAATAGTATTTTAAATTTTGTTGTTTAATTGACACTTCTTGAAAAATTGTAAATAGGAATCAAAAAATAAAAATGTTATTATCTATTTTATTGACATAGTGTTAATAAAACAAGTGGAAAGAGGAATAAATGAATGTCGGAATCAATAAATAAAAAAGTACTATTAACAGTACTAATTATAGGGTGTTTTTTATCTACACTAAACCAAACATTGTTAAACGTTGCATTAAGTAATTTAATGGACGTATTTTCCGTTTCTGCTACAACCGTTCAGTGGTTGTCTACTGGCTTTATGTTAGTAAACGGGGTGCTAGTCCCTATTACAGCATACTTAATGAAACGTTTTTCAACACGCCAATTATTTATAAGTTCAATGCTGTTTTTATTATTAGGCTCTTTTTTTTGTGCAGTAGCTCCGAACTTCACCACTTTACTAATAGGTCGTATGATTCAAGCAATAGGGGCAGGAATTATTATGCCATTACTAATGAGCATCGTGATGTTTATTTTTCCTCCCGAAAAGAGAGGCAGTATGATGGGCTTAATTGGGCTAGCTATGATTTTCGCTCCAGCCATCGCCCCCACATTAGCAGGTTTCGTTATAGATTATTATTCATGGCGTTGGTTATTTATCGGAATAATTCCATTTGTCGTGCTCATTATATTTATGGCAATGAAATATTTAATTAATGTTTCGGAAACAGCAAAAACGAAGTTAGATGTAATCAGTGTTATTTTATCGACAATTGGCTTTGGTCTTATTTTGTATGGCTTTAGTAATGCAGGAAGCCATGGTTGGGATGATAAAGTAGTAATAACTTCTATACTAGTAGGGATAATGACTACGGCAATATTCTGTCTTCGCCAAATTAAATCTGCTGATCCACTTCTTAACTTAACCGTTTTTAACAATAAATTATTTACACTAACGTCCATCATCAACATTATTGTCACAATGATGATGTATGCGGATATGATTTTATTACCAATATATTTACAAAACGGAAGAGGGTTTACGGCTTTAGACGCTGGTTTATTATTATTACCGGGTGCACTTGTAAATGCCTTTATGTCTCCAGTGACAGGAAAAATGTATGATCGCTTTGGCGCAAAGCCGTTATTTATTATCGGTTTGATTTTTGTCATTCCTTCAATGTGGGTTGTAACAGATTTATCAGACACAACAACCTATGGCTTTATAATGATACGTACTATCGTTCTACGTATAGGGTTGAGTTTTATCACAATGCCATTGAACACAGCTGGTTTAAATGCCTTACCTAAGACTCTTGTCACACATGGTACAGCAGTGAATAATACATTACGTCAAATTGCAGGTGCCATTGGATCTGCTGTCGTTATTACAATTTTCACAGCTCAAACGACAAACCATGCGAAAACATTGCTAGCAGAAGCACCAAATGCTACGGCTGAAGGTATCCGCACACTTGCTTCAACCCTAGGTTCAAGTGATGCCTATTACTTCATGACAATTTTAGCGATAATTGCATTTGTTTTAACTCTATTTGTTCCATCTAAAAATAAGTTTAAACAACAAGCAGAATGATTTTATATACTATAATGACGAGCAGTAGTTAACGTTTTCTACGTTAGCTTACTGTTCTTTTTTTATGGTTAAATACTTTATTTCGGTTGTGGTTTTATAGTTCTTAAAGTTATTAATGAAACTGAGGAAGAAGATGGAGGTATAAGAGTTTGGATCAACTATTTAAAATATCTTTCCAATATAGAGAGAGCAGAAAACATCATTAAATCTTATGCATATCATCTAAAACTATATTTTGAGTTTTAGAAGTTGATTATCAATAAATTAATCTACATACATTCTCTACCCTAATTCCTCATTAAATACTTTTCAAAGATCCTTAATTTGATTTCAGATAAACAAATACACATCCGCATATTTTGTCACATTTACGTAACACAGATTCAGTAGTATATATCGCGAGGTGATATTATGAGAGAAATAAATCAAAGGAAATGGCTGAAAAATAAACTCAAAATGGTAGCCTCCCTTGGTAGTGCTTTAACAGTAGCACTTGCTGCTGGCTGTAGTTCTTTAGAGCAAGAAAAGAAACAGGAAATACAAGAAGTAAAGGAGATAAAGAAAGATTTTGTGATGGGCAAAGAAAAGAAACAAATTTTATGAATTCTACTTCTTTACCGAAAAAATTATGAAGAAGCGAATAAATTCAATATTGAATTTATCCATTTAGCACCTGATAAATGGGCAAAAGATAGAGACTTCTTATTTAATGACGGGAAAGACTCTAATTCTAGTAAAGATTTCTTAATCGGTAATGCAGATCAATATGAGGGAATTGTTGAAGAAGATTTTATAAAGTTAAAAGAGGATTTGGATGCAGCATATGCAAGAGGGTCAAAAGTTGTACTAACCGTTCTAAGTCTTCCAGGAAATCGTTGGAGGCAGTTTAATAATTATGAAAATGAAGACCGTATTTGGAAAGATTTTAAATATCATGAGCAAGCAGCGCTTTTTTGGAAAGATCTTGCCTTCCGTTTGAAAGATCATCCTGCAGTGGTTGGATATAACGTAATTAATGAGCCACACTCTGAAACAGCTACGGGATTTAATGATTTTGGACAGAAGATTATGACAAATGGTACAACAAATTAGAAAATACTCCCGCAGATTTAAACCTGCTTTATGAAACAATTGTAGATTCTATAAGAACTGTAGATTTTGACACACCAATTATTTTAGATTCAGGTTTATTTGCCACTCCATGGGCAATTAAATATTTAAAACCACTAGATGACGATAATGTGTTATATGCATTTCATATGTATGAGTCTTATGAAATGACAAGCCAAAATCGAAAAAAAGGATTCACATACACTTATCCTGGCAAGGTGAAGGTTGGTGAAGATCAAGCAGAAAAAATGTTCGATAAAGCTGCATTGAAAGATTTTTTAAAGCCAGTTGTACAATGGACAGAGCAACACAATATACCAAACAACCGAATTATTGCTGAAGAGTTTGGAATTAACCGAATGGTTGGCGGAGCCGATCAATATGTAAAGGATTTAATTGATATTTTCGATGATTATGGCTGGCACTGGGCATTTTATGCATTTCGTGAAGATACGTGGGAAGGTATGGATTTTGAATTAGGAAGTCAACCCGTCAAGTGGGCATATTGGGAAGCTAAGGAAGATGGCGAACTACCAGATAGAAAAGATATAGAAGTGCATAATTTGATTTGGGATGCATTGAAAAAAGGACTGAACAAATGACCTTGTTCGATACACGTAGTTCAAAATAAAATAATAGTATCCGTGAGGCTGGGACAAATGTGTTTCAGCCAACAAAAATACCGAACTATCCAATGAAACTCTCATGAAGTGTTTCGGAAAAGTTCGGTTTTTCTATTTATCGCGTTTTGTTAATTTAGAGATTATTCGGTTTTATGAAGGAACCATTTGGTTATGTCCCAGCCTCACTTTTTTATTATAGAAATAAGTGAACAACGTATTCCTTAAACCTATTTAAGTTTTTTATCTAATAATATTCTTTTGTCAAATTACTGTAACATTCCTCTTTTAAAATACATGTATAAATTCATTTAAAAAGAGGTTATATAATGAAAAGAATATGCAAATATAGAAAATACAAAGTGTCAATAATTATACTCGTAGTTAGTTTAGCTTTACTTTCTATTTTTTTTATTAGGCTATTTCAAAAAGATAATAGAGAAATTCATTTTATAGATGAAATTGCTCCTATAGCTGTAGAATTAAACCAACAAACAAGAGGAGTGCTTCCGAGTATAACAATTGCACAGGCTATATTAGAATCGAATTATGGCAAAAGTGAATTAGCTATAAAAGCAAATAATTTATTTGGAATAAAAGGTAGCTATAAAGGCAATTCAGTAAAAATGCCAACTATGGAATATAAAAATAATAAAAGGTATACAATTGAAACTGAGTTTAGAGCTTATCCAGATTTGAAAAGTGCGTTTATTGACCATACTAAATTAATTTTAGAAGGAACGAGTTGGAATAAGCATCAATATTATGATGTTCTTGCTGCAGCGAATTATCAGGAAGCAGCCCATGCTTTGAAAAAAAACCACTATTCCACAGATCCTATGTATCCAGAAAAATTAATTGCTATTATAGAACAGTATAATTTAGGGAAATATGACAATTAGGAGATAAATATAATGAATGTACTTATCGCTGATGATGAACTAGATATGTTAAAGATTTTACAAAGTTATTTCAAAAAGGAAGGATTTACGGTATTTACGGCTACAAATGGTTCAGAGGCACTTGATATTTTCTATAATGAAAAAATTGATTTGGCCATTTTAGATTGGATGATGCCAGAAAAAGATGGAATTACAGTTTGCCGCGAAATGAAAAAGACCCAAAAAATTAAAGTATTAATACTAACGGCTAGAGATACTGGAGAAGATGAATTTATTGCCCTATCTGATGGCGCTGATGATTATGTAAATAAACCATTTTATCCAAAAGTTTTATTAATGAGGGCGAAAAAATTGTTGCAAATGGAATCCATTCAACGAATAAACGATGTTTCATTTGATATTTCAAGCAAACGTGTATGGAAATCTGGAAATGAATTGATTTTAACAAAGACTGAATTCGAGCTTTTACGTATATTTAGCCAAAATAGAAGACAAATATTAACGAGAGATCAACTACTTGATTTAATATGGGGAATGGACTACGAGGGTGATCCGCGGACGGTAGATACACATATTCGGCGTCTACGTGAAAAAATTGGAGAGGATATTATCCAAACACATCGAGGAGTTGGATATAGTACAAGAGAATGAAACGAAAAATTGGAACAAAATTAACTATTTATATAACTCTTGTTGTTATCATCACATTTAGTATCTCACTTGCGGTAAGTCAGTTTTTTCTACCAAAATATTATCTTTATCAATTGAACCAAAAAGTAACTAATGCTTTTTCAGTATATCAGGAATTTGAGGATAAGAGTTTGGTGGAGGATCAATTTGATGTAACTATTCTTTCAGTATCGCTAAAAGATAATATTAATGTCTTGAATGAAAATTTAAAACAACAACTTGCAAGAGAACATATTGCACTTAATAAATTTTGGGTTTCCGAAGAAGTAATACAAAAAGTTAATGAGGATAAAATTGTAGGCAAGGTTTACAATCAAGGAAAACAAAAATCCAGTTTTATCGCACATTATTCAAAAGATGATCATCAGCTAATAATGATTGGAGCCTCAATGGCTAATTTTATTGAAATAGCTAATTTTATTAATCGTTTTAACATATTCTTTTTGATAGTCAGTATCTTACTAATTATTATTATTACTGCCCTTTTATCTCGAAAACTAACAAGGCCGTTAAATGAACTCAAAAAAGTTGCAAAAGAAATTGGTGAGTTGGATTTTAAACAGGCTGAAATTCGGACAGGAGATGAAATCGAGGACCTTGCAAGAAGTATTAATAAAATGAGTAAGGCACTTGAAAAAGCGCAACAGGATTTATCAAAAAGAAACATTGATTTAAAGCAATTTATGATAGGTTTAACCCATGAGCTTAAAACTCCTTTAGCATTAGTTAGAGTATATTCCAGTGGAATTGAAGATGGTATGGATGATGGAACTTATCTTGCAACCATTAACAAGCAAGTTGATAGAATGGAAAAAATAATTACAGATATGCTTTATTTCGCCAAAACAGAAGAAAACGATTCTAATAAAACAAACTTTGATTTAATAATGTTGATAAATGAGATACTGGATAACTATCGACATATACAAGGAGATAAACATATTTATTTTAAAACTGAAGTTACTGAATTTATGCTGTCGACTGAACAAGATAAAGTACATTTCATATTTGAAAATATGATTAGTAATGCAATCAAATATGCTTCTGGAGATGAAATTCAGATTTTCTTTTGTCAAGACGGAGTGTTCGAAATTAGTAATGATACCACTCTTACAGATATATCTAGAATATGGCAGCCCTTTTATGTTGGAGAAAGCTCTCGTGACAAAAACTTTTCAGGTACTGGGCTAGGACTAGCTACCGTTAAAAGCCTTGTTGAACAATTAGGATATTCAGCTCAAGCAACGTTATCTAACAGTAAAATCATTTTTAAAATCGATTTTGTAAATCATGATTGCGTGGGAATGCATTAAATCATAGTATTGATAATTTAAAAATGGGTCTTAATATTAATTGATAACAGTTGTTGAACTATCCTAAAACAATGTTGCATTATTAGTCTAAAGACAAACAATCGCAACATTGTTTTTTATTTGGTAGTTGTATCTTTACATACATGTATTTAAAGAAATAAGCCTAATTAACTTTGAATAAATTAATCAAAAGTCTTGATAAAACACTAAGCATTAAAAGTTTGACTCGAATTAGTTTGTGAATGCTTACACTTCAACAAAGAGCCTTACTACAATAAAGTGTAGCAAGGCTCTTGTTTTTATAATTAGCTGTTTTCGTAAAGTTTGTTGCTCTAAAAATTTGCTTACATTAAAGAGTAAACGTTCTATAATATGAATGTGTATACATAAGGAGTGTTATGAATGAGACCTATTCTTACAAAAGAAATTAGTAGTCAAGATTTTATGGATTTTTATTGGTTAAAAGAAGAATTGCAATCATTTTGTAGAGATAATGGAATGAGCGCGTCGGGTTCTAAGATAGAGATTTCTGATAGAATTGAGACTTTTCTTCGGACAGGCAAGGTAAAAAAACCACAAAGAAATTCAAAGGCTAATAATAAACCTCGAACTAACAGTGAACTAAGTCTTGATACAGTCATTACGGGGAATCATCGTTGTAGTCAAGAGGTGAGAGCATTTTTTAAGTCAGTAATTCCAAAGTTTCATTTTTCTACCTATATTCAAAACTACATTAAAAATAATATTGGAAAAACGTATCGTGATGTTGTAGATGCTTGGTATGAAGAAGAAAAACGAAAAAAAGACCCATCACACGAGAAGAAAATTCCTCCTCAGTTTGAATACAATCAATTCATTCGGGACTTTTTCTCTGACTCAAAAAATAAAGGGAAAAGTCGTGCAGAAGCGATTGAAGCTTGGAACAAAATTAAGAAACTCCCTGGAAGTAACAAATATATACCTGAAAATTAGTTTAAAACATTCAGCTTTTCTTTGACAGATGGCATTTGTGCAATTTGTGGTTCCTTTTCAATGACTGAAATAACTTCCTTACAGTAAGTTAATTCATCCTTTACTTCGTTAGAAGTGATCTTTGCGGGGAATTTGTCTTTCATCGATTCGTCAATTTTGTAGACAACTTTTCGAGCGTTTTTTGATTGTAACGGGCTTTTGTATGTGTGGCATCCACAATAATCGTTTGACTGTTGATGATTTTTTTCTCCAATGCGATCTCAACTGTTTTCCCAATGAGCATGTTTATTAAGCTTACGTCTTGAAGACGAAGCCGACGAAATTTGTAAGCGAACTTGAATCAATGATAGGATCTTCTGGCGCCATATCCAAGAAATATTTGAATGACATATCGTACTTTGAACGCTCTACAAGGTCGACGTCTGATACATCATAAATCGCTTTTAATATTAAGTACTTAAACATACGAAATGGAGGAATGGCATTATGTCCATTGTCTAAACAATATTTTGTTTTTAACTCTTCTAAAATGAATGAAAAATCAACAAGTTCATTGATTTGGCGAAGTATATTATCTTTTGGCACAACAATATCGTAGATCGCCATATATGGACTTACATGAAGGGTTTCTTGATTTGAAATTATCGGGGGCATCACCTGCACATTAATTCTTTAATTATAAAGGAAAGCGTGACTAAAATAATAGTGTGATACATTGCGTTGTTTGGAGAAGCATCGCTCGACTCCTGCGGGAAAGCGAGACAGACGAGATCCCGCACGAAGCGAAGCGTAGGAGGAGGCTCGGCGCTCGCCCGCGGAAAGCGAGCGGAATGCTTCGGAAAACAACAGTAGAGTCACAGTGCCAAATGAAAAAAGCGGGGTATTCAACGATTTAATCGTTGAATACCTCGCAATGTGAGAAGATATAGACTTTTTCAGTGCCCTCATAATTAAGTTGTCTCTACCTTTCAAGTTAAAAGAAAAGTAGTAATAGTTGTAGAATGGAAATTTGGAATATAAAAGAAATATAATGCGGTGAATAGTGAATTTTTGTATAATTGATTAAAGGGGAGTGGTTTTATATGAATCAGCAAAAGATGCCACCAGCACTATTGCGTTTAATCGTAATTTTTCCGAATGTTCTGAGCTATTTATTGCTATTTGGACTAATTCTTTTTGTTATCTCAAATTATGACACATTAAAAGCGACGGACAACTTAACGGTTTGGCTTATTTTTATTGTAGTACTTGCACCGGCTGCTGCCTATACGACATTCAGCATTGTTAAAAAAATTCGCGCTGGACAAATGTAAGCTAAAACAAAAAGTGTATTCATTAGATAAACTAATGGATACACTTTTTGGACTTTTTAGTTCTGAATAATATAACTCCAATTACAAGTAGTGCTATGATTACAACAACTGATATAAAGTATATGTTAGAAATGACATTCATTATGTGAAAAGGTGCTTTATGAACAAAGACTGCCTTTACCCAATGGTTATTTTCCTTTACTGCAATTGCCATAGAAGTCGATATCCCATTTATTGCATAATATTTTGTTCCTTTTGGGTAATAGTTTGAGGCATCTCCGTAATAATTTCCGGTCATATCATTTGGCTTGGTCTTTACTTCCCCTATAATATTAACAATTTCACTATCTTCAATAAATTCTTCTTGTTTAACTTCATAAACATTTCCTTTCCAAACGACAAAAGGATAAGCCCAAGAGAGTGCTTGAACAGAGGATGAAATCATAAATATAAATAATAGCGATAACAACGGTATTCTTTTCATAAAGCACCTCCATAAGGTGACCATCTTACTTTATTATAAAAGAAAAAACTGGAAATGTTAAATTAACTTTGAAACGTAAAATTGATTCCACGATTTCTCTTTTTCTATTTGTATGATACCTAATTTTACAAGAGCTACATTTTCTGAAAAATGCCTTAATGATAGATATTTGATCTACAAGCAAAGCATACATTATAAGCAGGGTGTATTAGTCAAGGCGAATAAAATAATTCCATCTAGAGACACTAATAATAAATACGAGTTGTTTCAAAAAAAAAAATTGAAAAGCGGGGTGTTTTTTTGGATCCAATAAATTGTGATTTTTCACCAATGAAACAAACATTAAAGGAAGAGCTTCTGCAAGTCATTCATTCATTACAGCAAAGTGTAGAAGCAATGGATACGGATGCAAACTGTCTTCTTGGGAATTTTGAAAAAATAAAAGAGAAATTTGTAACGATTGAAATGAAGGCTGCTACGTTTTATTTGAATTGCTATCTTTCGCCGTTTACTGAAAAATATCCTGAGCTTTCGCATAGCGTACAAAATATGTCTAAAAGAAGACACGGCGGACTAATTGTTATTGAACGGGAGGATTCTGTATCATCTATTATACAGCCTGGTATTCATATTGGTGCAGAAGTAACGCATTCCTTATTAGAAACTATTTTTTTTCCTGGAAATCCTCTTCATGATGGTGCCGTTTTAATAAGCCAAAATCTAATTAAATCAGCAGCAAATGTACTGCCACTGTCAGAGAGATATACGGGAGAAAAGAAACTGGGCACAAGACATCGAGCAGCATTAGGGTTAAGTGAAGTAAGTGATGCGCTTGTCATGATAGTGTCTGAAGAAACAGGAAGAATTTCCTTTGCCTTTAAAGGAAATTTATATCCAATTACGACGCATGGCATTATATAGTGTGAGCTTCACACTAAAAAAATCTTGAATTCGAGATATTTTCCTTGCTTATTTATCATTTGCGTTGTAAAGTGATGTATGAGAGGGGGAGGAAGCGATGCGAAAACACACGCTCGGAACACTGACGTGGATTCGGATGATGCGCTTTACAAATCAAAGTAATCAACTATCCAATGAGTTTTTAAAGCGCTTTAACTTAACGACTGCACAATTTGATGTCCTAATCCAAATTAAGACATATGCACCGTTAACGCAATCCCAATTAGCAGAGAAAGTGATAGTGACGCAAGGTGGTATGTCTCGGATGCTTGCTCGTCTTGAAAAAGATGGACTTATTGAACGTAAGCAAAATTGGAAGACTAAAACAATCTCACTAACAGCTAAAGGCGAGCAGATGATTGATGCGGCAACACCAAGTCAGCTACAATTTCAATCTTCATTTTTTGAAGAAGTATTAACAGACGAAGAAATGAAAACTTTAAATACACTAATATCGAAAATAGAGAAGCATAGTCGTGATAAAAAATTACCACCAGCGTGATTTTTTTACACTATCACTTGCTTAGTCAAGTGAAAATGAGGAGGAAACATTCGTGAACAAATTAAGTGGACATCATCATATATCAATGCTAACAAAAAACGGTAAACGTAATAATGATTTTTACACAAAAATTCTCGGCTTACGTCGTGTAAAGAAATCAGTAAACCAAGATTCGCCTTCCATGTATCACTTGTTTTATGGAGACATAACAGGAGCACCGGGTACAGAATTAACGTTTTTTGAAATGCCTGTAGCAGGACGGACAGTTCGCGGAACAAATGCCATTACACGTATTGGGCTACTAGTGCCAAGCTATGATAGTCTGCAATATTGGAAAGCTCGTTTTCAACAGTTAGAGATTGAACATAGTGAAATAACAACTTATGCAGGTAAAGATGCATTGTTTTTTGAGGATCATGAAGGATTACGAATGGTCCTTTTAAACAATCATGGTCATGAAACACCATCTCATTGGCACCCATGGGACGGCTCTGATATCCCTGCAGAACATCGCATTTTAGGAATGGGTACAGTTGAAATGACAGTTCGTTATTTGCAACGGACAGTAAGCTTATTAAAAGAGCTTTTTAATTACACAGCTGTAACAGAAAGTGAAAAAGAAGCGGTATTGCAATCCATTCCTGGTGAAGTGATTGGGGAAATCGTCGTTCAAGAATTAGAAGGGCCAAGTGAGAAACCTGGACGTGGTAGTATTCATCATCTTGCACTACGTGTTGGCACAGTGGAGGAATTGCAACAGTGGGATCTCAAAATTAAGGAGCAGGGCTTTGATAGTACTGGTATTGTGGATCGTTATTATTTCCAAAGCCTTTATTTTAGAGACCGTAATGGGATTTTATTTGAAATGGCGACAGATGGCCCAGGATTTACAGTTGATTCGGCAATAGAGGATCTTGGCAAAGAACTTGATCTTCCACCATTTTTAGAAGAAAGGCGTGCAGAAATCGAAGCTATTTTAGAGCCACTAGATTAAGGAGAGATTTTATCATGGAAAAATACCGTATTGATCAATCGAAAGGCATCGAATTTGGCCTTTATTCATTAGGGGATCATATTCCAAATCCATTAACAGGTGAACGTATTTCAGCTCAGCAACGAATCCAAGGACTAATTGAAGCAAGTCAGCTTGCAGAACAAGCAGGTATTGATGTTTTTGCTGTTGGCGAAAGTCATCAGTCGTACTTTACGACACAGGCACACACGGTTGTTTTAGGAGCAATCGCACAAGCTACATCAAAAATTAAATTAGCAAGCTCTGCAACAGTACTAAGTGTCTCTGATCCAGTACGCGTATATGAAGATTTTGCAACGATCGATTTAATTTCAGATGGACGTGCAGAAATAGTCGCAGGGCGTGGCTCTCGAGTTGGTGCATATCAATTACTAGGCGTTGATTTAAAGGATTATGAAGAAATTTTTGAAGAAAAATTAGAGTTACTGAAAAAAATAAATGACAACGAACTGGTCACTTGGGAAGGACAATTCCGTGCACCACTTCACAGTGCACAAATTTTGCCACAACCTAAAAATGGGTCGTTGCCAATTTGGCGAGCTGTCGGTGGACCACCTGCAAGTGCCATTAAAGCTGGCTATATGGGTATTCCGATGATGCTAACGACATTAGGTGGTCCCGCTGTTAACTTTAAGCCATCAGTTGATGCCTACAGAGAGGCAGCAGAGCGAAGTGGCTTTGATCCGCAAGAGTTACCGATTGCTACAACTAGCCTTTTCTATGTTGCTGATACGACACAAGAGGCACTAGAAGGGATGTACCCACATTTAAATGGTGGTTTCCAAGCAATTCGTGGCACGGGTTACCCAAAGCAACAATTTGAGGAAGCGCCAGATACACGAGACGCCTTAATGGTCGGAAGTAAGGAGCAAATTATTGAAAAATTACTGTACCAATACGAGCTCTATGGCATGCAGCGATTTATGGCACAAATTGACTTTGGCGGTGTGCCATTCGATAAATTAATGAAAAATATTGAAATTATAGGGAACGACATTCTACCTGTGATCAAAAAATATACAGCAAAATAAGGGGAGTAACAGATAGAAGATAGCCCGACGCCCCCAGTAAAGCGCCCGGCCGGAACGGAGATCAACCCCTCGTTTTGCCGGAGGGCCATACTTTATGACGCTGCATGAGATTAAATCTTATGCAGCGTTTTTTCGTGTAAATATTTAGTTTTGGTTGGCCCACTTAAACCACCGAGCATGACCATCAGGGCGCTCCATACTACGGTTTGATGTTATTTCTCCTTGATCAATAAAATCTTGATGCAATAGCATATCAAATAAATTGTTATAACAATGGTAGAGAGGTCGTTCCATGCTGATTTCTTTTAATTGTTCAATTAGTTCAAGGCGTAATTCCATGGGGATTTGATTGGCCACATGCGTATGATAAACAACTAATAGCGCATCTTGATTTATATCTCTACTAATCTCTTTTATAAGTTTAATAGCATCTCCTTTTATCAGCTCTAAATCGAGTTCTTTTAAAATAGGAAGTGCTTGATTTAATAAAAGTCTACGTTCTTGATGCTCTGGCCAAATTAATGCCTGTAACCAACGAAGCTCTTCCTCGTTATGAATATCAATAGGATTTAAATCAATACCAACTCGCTTACAAACAACTGGCGCATTTGAAATGGAAGCTGGAAGCGGTTCTCCCCGATTTTCTGAGGACAAGACGAAAGCGCTATTTGAATTGTTTATATGAAGCTGTTGATTATAGCAGTAATTGTATTGATCCATTCCAAGTTGAAGTCCTGCACTTGCCCCGATTTCTATGAAGGCTAGTGGTTTTTGATGGCGTTCATAAATTTCTGTCATCATCGGGTAAAGGTAAGAACAACGACGAATTTCATTTGTCTGGACAAGTTTTTCTTGAAATAAAGTCTTCAATTCTTCTGAATGGGACAAGACGAATGCTTTAAAAACAGGGTACACTTCATTTATTGCTTTGGGTGTTGTCGTTAAGGATGGATAAAAATTAACTAATTCATCATTTGATGATGGCAGCAAATATTGAACGCCAGCTAATAATAAATTTGGTACAGGTTGTCCTTGGGGTATAAATGCAGCAACTTTTAAGAGTTCATCATCATCGGCAATTTTATTCGCTAAATGTTCATACAGTGGACTTGAGTTTTCACATTCATTTTTTGCAAAAGTACGAAATTGCTTACTTAATTTAGCTAACATACGATTCTCCCCTTTGTGTAAAAGTAATCGATTCTATTTTTAGTTTATTATTGTTGGATAATTTAGTAAATTAAATATAGTTAATGAAGTTGATTAACAACATTAATGAATGGGGTGAGATTTTGGATTATAAATGGATACAGTCTTTTGTAGTAGCCGCTAAATCTTGTAATTTTCGAGAAGCCGCAGAAGAACTTCATTTATCACAGCCAAGTATTACAGTTCATATTCATCAGCTAGAACAATTTTTGAATGTTAAATTATTTAAACGTGAAAAAAATCGTGTGCAATTGACGGAGGCAGGACAGCTTTTTCTAATAGAAGCTCAGCAAATCATTCATCAATGGGAAAAAAGTATTGAACGTTTTCAGTTAGCAACAAAGGGTATTGAAGAAAAACTAGTGATTGCAATGACTCCTTTAATGGTGGAAACGATATTGCCTTATGTTATCTATCAGTTTATCAATGAAAATCCTGCCATTGAAATATCGATTCTAGTAGAGGATTCAGCAAAAATTGAGGATTTAATAAATAGTGATAAGTCGCATATTGGTGTTTCCTTATTGCCAACACGTTACCGCCATTGGCACCAAGAGCTTCTTGTAGAGAGTCCTTTAGAATTGGTTATTCCACTGGATGCTTTCGATGATGAGACAGGAGCTTATATTGATTATGAGGAATTATTTCAAACCTACACTTTATTTACACATCATCATCCAACTATTTGGGATGCTTTATTACATAAAATTCAGGAAAAATATGTAGTGACCAAGCAAGTGTCCATATCCCAATCCTATGTGGTAAAGCGCTTAATAAAAGATGGACTAGGCATGTCATTTTTGCCACGGATGATTGTGAGAAGAGAGCGGATGGAAGGTCGGTTTAATATCGTTCCCTTCGATGAATTAGCTTTGCCAAGTGTTCCTGTATATCTTTTTTATAAGGATTCAGTAAAAATTCCAGAAGAGCTATTATGTTTATTGCAGACAAGGGATTATTTATAAAATTATAGTCAACCATCCCGAGAATTAATTATCGATTTCATAGCTATATTAATGGTCATATCAAAAGTAGGGAAGTCGTTAGTAAAACCTATGCCATGTAAGTTGATCTTCGTTACGACTGGGCGACTCCTTGGGGATTAGTGATAGAGGAACGAAGGCTAAAACCATCACATCCTGTGATAACGTCTTCGTGACCAACATCGTGTTGGCCCGAGACCCTGTAGCGAAGCGGCTCATCGGACGCCCCCAGGAAGCTTTGCTCTGTGCGAAAGCGAAGCGTCAGCGACAATGCGCCCAGTCGGAACGGAAATCAACCCACGTTATGGTGATAGCTCTTAAAAATTTAATGTTGAACGACGTAAAGTTTTATATAATACCAATAGGGATATTTTAACAAAGGCGTGATTATATTGAGAATTTTAATGGTTGAGGATCATGAAGATGTAAATGCGATGTTAACCGAATTGTTTGAGCAAGCAGATTATCAGGTAACAAGTGTGATGGATGGAGTAGAAGGTTACCGGGCATTTTTACAAAATGAGTTTGATATTGTGCTTCTTGATATTATGCTTCCCTATAAAAGTGGGGATGAATTATTAAAAGAAATTCGCGCTATTTCGGATGTACCTGTTGTTATGATTTCAGCTAAAGATTTAGTGTCAACAAAAATTGATTTGCTTCGTTTAGGAGCGGATGATTATATTACGAAACCATTTGACCTTGGTGAGGTTCTTGCCCGTATTGAATCGATATTACGTCGTGTTAAAAAACAAGCTACACCTATGAAGCAGCTGCAATATAAGGATATAGTACTGGATGATGTCGCTAAGCGAGTTACAGTGAGTGGTGGAGAGGTCTTGCTAACTGCAAAGGAATATCTATTGCTCGAATTATTTATGACAAACCAAGAGAAAGTATTCACGAAAGCAAATTTATATGAATCCATTTGGCAGGAAGAATATTTAGGGGATGAACATATTATTAAAATCCATATTAGTAATCTTCGACATAAATTAAAGACAAAAAATCCACAAGCGGATTATATCGAGACGCTTCGTGGGCTTGGTTATCGTTTACGTCCATAAATTATCCGTAATCTATACGCCATCTTTACTTTATCTATACCTTTCATGAGTAATCTATGAATATGAAAGGGAGGTGCTTAATATGGGAGAAACCATATTAAAAACAAATCAATTAACGAAAACATATAAAAAGCATACAGTACTTCACGACGTATCAATCGAATTAAAAGAAGGACGTATTTATGGGCTTATTGGTGAAAACGGTGCGGGAAAAACAACCTTAATGAAGATTGTTTCAGGGATTAGTTTTCAAACAGAAGGTTCATTTGAGTTATTTGGAAAATCGTCTAACAAGGAAATACAGCAGCAACGAAAACGTATTGCCAGCATGATTGAACAACCGGCGATTAGCCCTGATATGACTGCAAAAGGTAACCTTAAATATCATCGTTTAATGCGGGGGATTCCGAATGAAGAGCTAGAGGATGAAATACTGCAATTGGTTGGATTGACGAGTACCAACAATAAGAAAGCTAAGCATTTTTCACTAGGCATGAAACAACGTTTAGGCATCGCTATTGCGTTATTAACTAACCCAGAGTTATTGATTTTAGATGAGCCAGTGAATGGGTTAGATCCTATAGGTGTTGTTGAAATTCGTCAGCTTTTAACACGGCTTTGTGAAGAGCGACAGATGACAATTTTAATTTCGAGTCATAATTTACCGGAACTTTATCAAACAACAACTGATTATATCATTATTCATAAAGGGAAAATTATGAAACAAATGACGCAACAACAGCTCGACGAAGAATGTAGACATTATATTCGCATTGGTTGTACAGCTCCCGAACAATGTGCGCATGTATTAGAAACAAATCTTAAAACACAAAATTTTCAAGTCATGCCAAATAAAACGATTAAATTGTATGATTTCTTAGAGGATCTTGGGGACGTATCAACCGCCTTATTCGAAAATGGGGTAACACTTACGGAATTTAGTCTACAAGGAGACACATTAGAGAACTACTTCCTTACGTTAATTGGAGGTGAGAACCATGTTTAATTTAGTACGTGCTTACCTCTATAAAACAACTAAATCCAAAATATTTTGGGTCTTATTGGCTCTCACAACATGTTCTGCAACAGCAATGTTTAGTATTGCCTATGGGATTGGCAATAACTCAATAAATGAAAGCATCAGCAACGTTGGTTTTCTACTATCTGATATGAATACGATGTCAATAGTAGGTGCAGTACTTGCTACTACACTTATTTGTTCAGATTTTGATACCAAAAATATTCATCATCCAATTATAAGCGGCTTTGCAAGAATCCAAATTGTTATAAGTAAAGCGATTGTTTTCTGGATATTACTTATTGTTCTTGTAAGCCCGTATATCATCGTGACAATAATTGGTTTATCAATGGACAGCACGTTTAGCATGGGCGGGAAAGCAGCAGGTTTTTTAAGCATTCTAACTTCGACTACTAGTGGTAGCTTTGGCGAATACGTAACAATAATGTGCACAATGACTATAGTCTATCTTGCACAGTTAACGACTTGTATTTTTCTTGCGTTTGCCTTAAGAAAATCGGTGCTTGTAGTAGCTGCGTATTACATGATGTCCATGTTCTTTGGGCAGGTCGCTAGTTTTCAGGATTCATTTGAGATGATAGATAAGGTATTATCCTTCACACCATATTCAGCGGAGTATCTTACGATTAATTTAAGCATGAGTAAAGGTGATATAATTTCGGCCGTTTTCATTTGTGTCATCTTTATAGTAGTAATTATATATTTAACATTCGTGACATTTAGAAAAGCAGAAATCAAGTAAGGGGATGTAGGGAATGTGGATTGTGGCAGTTGTAGTCATTGTAGGATTATTGTTTTATATTTTTTATATACAAAGGCAAATACGATTGATGAACATACAATTGTCACAACGTCTACATGAGCAATATACGCAGCCAATTAGCGTAGAGCTATTAAACAAAGAAATAAATCAACTAGTGGCAAATATAAATCGCATATTGATAGAATCGCAGAAATCAAGGTCGTATATTAAACGGGAGGAAAAATACTATAAGGAAATGATTTCAAACATTTCTCATGATTTTCGTACGCCACTAACTGCGATAAAGGGCTATCAACAAATGCTTTTAAAAGAACCCTTAACAGAAAAGCAGCTTGCAAAGCTTGGAGTCGCACAAAAACATGTTGGAAGACTAGAGCAATTATTAGCAACATTTTTTGAATATTCCTATTTGCATAGTAATGAAGATCAACCCAAAAAGGATCGTATTAATATATCAAACATCGTATTTGAAGAGATTGCTGGTGCCTTTGCACAATTTGAACAAAAAGGAATAGCCGTCAACTTACCTAATTTTGAGCCGCTCATTATTAACTCTGATGAAGAAATGCTTTTACGTATTGTGCAAAACCTAGTACGAAATAGCATCATGCATGCTCAAGGTGATGTCACGATCAAGATATGGTTAGAAGAAGAACATGCATATATCTGTTTTCAAAATCCGATTGACGAAAATATTCAACTAAATCCTAACCAGCTCTTTGATCGATTTTATACAACAGATAATTCCAGACGTAAAAACACGGGTCTAGGGCTATCTATTGTCAAGCTGCTAGCAGAAAAATTAGGTGGAAATGCTACGGCCAAAATAGAAAATGGCATGATTGAGTTTTTAGTGTGTTTAAAAAAGAATTTGTAATAGTAGTAGCCAAGAAGCTTAGTGCATCTTGGCTACTACTATTACATGAAACGTTTATAACAATGTTATAATCACTATGGAATTATAAAACTATTTATGGTAATTATAGTATATGTGGTGATGGTTATGTTGGTGGTGATTTCATCATTTTATGTACCCCTAAAAAAATTTGGATTGGACTTGTATTACTAGGGATATCTCGTATCTCTATGACTTAGTCATATAAAAATAGTTTCACTAGATGACCATTAGATTAGGGAGTTCTTCAATGAAGAAAAAAGGCATTTTCATACTTATTAGACATTTGAAAGCGTAAAGTGATATTCAGTAATATGATCATACTGATTTTTGTATATGGGGGAGAGCGCTAAATATGGATGCCAATCTTATTAGTAGAATTGAATCTTTTTTGAACAAAAGTGAGTTCAAAGGGTTTAAAGGAATGCCAGCAACCGACGAAGAAATATTGAATGCTGAACAAGTTTTAAATGTAAAGTTTAACGAAGAGTATATTCAATTTATTAAAATATTTGGAGGTGCTTGTGTCGGCTTAAATATACATGCATTTAATAACGGAAGTTTTATTGGAAAAAGTACTGTAGTTGAACTTACACATTGGTTTAAAAAAGGTGGAGAAGATATGATTCCGCATGAATTGAAGGATGCCTATGTTATTTCAAATGATGGCTCAGGGAATCCTATTTTAACTTCTTTCAGCAAATGCCTTTTGTAGCGGCAGCTAGGCAGATCATGTTTTTTTATCTTATGAAAAAGCGAAAAAATATAATAAAGAGTATCACGAAGATTTTAGTGAATTTAAAGAAAGCCATTGGATATTTGCCGAAAGTGGGAGAGGCGATTTTTGGATAATTGATCTTGATGATATAAAATCACCACCAACCGTATTTTTTTATGATCATGACCTTGAGGATTTTAGTTCTGAAAACATGGTGAATATGTCAATGAATATACTAGAGTGGTTTGAGTTAGCAGATTTAATTTCTCAACTTCATAACGAAAGTTTTTATGATGAAGATTGTAGATTAAAGGAGCATTGGAAACAAAAAGCCATTGAAGAAATTGAAAAGATTAAAACAGGGCTTTCAAAAAATTCCCCCTTTCAATTATTTGGAATAGGGATAACTTGATTTGGATTATTTAGGCGAACCTTTTAGATGGTAACGACGAAATGGTGTACTTTATATTGAGTTTGATGTTCCTATTAAATGATAAATGATAGAAAGGGGAATAAAACAATTAAAAAGGGTTTATTGCCCTTTGTTTTTGCTACTCAGTATGGAAATTACAAAAGACCTTATATTTTAAAAGATGAAAGGTAATTTTCTTGAATTTACAAATGGAGTGGATTTATGGATATAAAAGAAGCGTTTGGTATAATTTGTGATGGGTTAATAAGTGAAAATTCAGTACCAGTAAAATTAAGAACGAATAGGGAATTAGATTCGGTTTTATTAAATCAAGTGAGAGAGGCACTGGATGTATTAACACAATACTATAAGGATAAAGAGACAGTTCCCAAAAAGGTAGCATTAGCTATGGTTGATATCTATGGTGCATTTTCATTTCAAGCAGGATATTTTGACGTTGAGTTTTTGGAAGAATTAGAGGGAATAGGTATTGAGTTACAGGAAAAGGCAACAGAACTTTTTTCTGAATGATTTTTTCAGAAGGCTTTAAAGGAACCATGATTTGTGATGGTTATTCGGCATACGCTAATCTATCTGATGTCACGTTCGCCAACTGTAGGGCGCATGTGCGACGTTATTGGCTGGAAAGCCGATAGCAAAAACGGGCAAATTGGCGTGGATTACTGTGATCAACTGTATCACCTAGAACGTCAAACGCCGAAAATCACGGCAAAAACATTCAAAGCCGATTGTAGAGAAATTCTTAAAATGGGTGGAGAATCACCTTTCTTCGGAAAAAATACCTTAGCCAAAGTTGCGGAATACACATTAAATCGTGTACATGGATTAAAAGCTTTTCTGTTCGACGGTAGGATGGAAATCGATAATAATCCGGCTGAAAATGCGATTCGTCCAAATGTGATTGGTCGTAAGAACTGGCTTTTCTCTGTTAGTGAAGCAGGCGCTAAAGCGAAAGCCATCTGTTTAAGTTTGGCTGAAACGGCAAAAGCAAACGGCATCGATTTCTATCAATACCTAGTGACGTTAATGACAGAATTGCCAAATTTACCGATTCATCAGCAGCCAGAGATTTTAAATAATTACATGCCTTGGTCGAAAAAAATCCAAGCCACATGTACAAACTAGCCATCTATCCGAAAAAAATTAGGATAGATGGCCATTCGTCGTGTGTACCGAAAAGGTGCGCTTTTTTTTATATTTTGGGCTTACTCTATATCGGAGAAATTGTAGCGCAAACAATTGTTTCTACACAAGATACGTCATTCGTTTTGGATACTTTATATCAATTCTACCGCAAGGCTGCATCTTGCATAGCGATCAAGGTTCTGTGTACACATCATATGCGTATCAAAAATCAGTCAAAGAAAAAGGAATTACCCTAAGCATGTCCCGCAAAGGCACGCCCACTGATAATTCCCCAATTGAAACGTTCTATCTCGACGAAATCTACCGCACGACAAATGCGCATATGATACAAATCGCCGAAGACTAAATTACCTATAATAACAATATCCGTATTCAAACAAAATTTAACAGCCAGTCCCCCATACCTGAATGAAAACACTGATATCATTCAAAAAATAACGTTACATCTGCCAGTTTACTTAAGCTAAAATGCTCTCTGACTGTATAATAGTTGGTTTATAGAAATTTCGCAACTTCATGTACCTACAATAATTTAGATTACAATTATGTTTATATAGTAACTAATTCAGCTTTCTTTTTCTTAAGTGGTGCAAGCTCTGGTAGACGTACCCAACTTAAACCAAGCGTTCCTTCACCTGCATGAACCGCTACACAAGCACTTAGTGGTAATACGGAGAAGTTTATGAGCGGATATTCGTTCTCTAAAGCTTTTTTCCAAGCGGTTGCGCCTTCTTCATCATTACAGTGAATAATTGCAACTTCAGGGATAATACTTTTTTCTAGATCTGTATTTAAAACATTTTGTACATATGTTTTAGCTCTAGTCGTAGCGCGTACTTTTTCTTTCATAACCGGCTTCCCATCTTCAAATGATATGACAACTTTAATATTCAACAAGTTACTTAAAAATGCTTGAGTCCCTGAAACTCGACCACTTTTATGTAATTGTGATAAGTTAGCCGGAATAAATGAAAGCTCACTGTTATCTGCCATCTCATTGATTCTTTCAACAATATAGCCAGGTTCAAAACCTTCACGCTCTAACTGCTGACCGAGTTTAATCATTTTCATCATCGGAAATGACCCGATTTTTGAATCCACTGGATATACTTCAAATTCAGCTTGACCAGCTGCTGTGAAAGTGCTTTGATAAGTGCCCGAAAGATGTTGAGAGGTATGAATTGCAATTGCACATGTATACCCTTGTTCTTTTAATGATTTATATAAGTCTACAACTTCACCAATAGCAGGTTGTGATGTCTTTGGATTTTTTTTAGCATTTCGTAGCTTTTCGTAAAACTGATCATGTGTCATATCAACAGTTTCGCGTAAAGCCCCTTCTTCGAACACTATATTAAGTGGTAATACGTGAATTTGATTGTCCTGTATGAACTTTTCATCTAACAATGCTGCTGTATCTGTAACCCATGCAATTTTCTTTCCCATTTAAAAGTAATCCCCTTCATCTATCGTAGAATATTATTCATTTTATCTTATGCAACTATACACAGATAAGATCATCATGAGTAGTGATATTTATAATACTGTATTTATTTTTTTATAATCTTCGACATTATTTCGACAATAATTGCGATAAAAATAGCATTTTATAAGCATACGGTAAGCTATCTAATATTTCATTCGCTAATTGTTGGACGCATATACGACGTTATTGGCTGAAACCCGATAGCGAAAATGGGAAAATCGGCTTGGATTACTGTGATCAACTGTATCGCTTAGAACGGCAATATAAGCATCTCTTACCAGGAAAGCGTCGTAAAGCACAGCAAAAGCAATCAAAACCGATTGTCGAAAAGTTTCAGGAATGGGTAGATAAATCGCCATTCTTCGGAAAAAAACACCTTGGATAAGGTTTCCAAAAACACATTAAATCGTGTACATGGGTTAAAAGTTTCTCTGTTCGATGGTCGGATTGGAATTGATAATAATCCAGCTGAAAATCCGATTCGTCCTAATGTGATTGGCCGAAAGAACTGGCGTTTTTCTGTGAGTGAAGCTGGTGCTAAAGCGCATGCACTGCTTGAGTCTGGCTGAAACAGCAAAAGCGAATGGTATCGATTTCTATCAATATTTAGTTAAACTAAGGATGGAGCTGCCGAATTTACCGATCCATCAGCAACCCCAAATTTTAAATAAATACATGCCTTGGTCGAAAAATATCCAAGCCACATGTGCAAAATAGCCATCTATTCGAAAAAAATTTCAGATAGATGGACATTCGTAGTGCGGTCCGGAAAGGTGCGCATATTTTTTATATTTCGGGCTCACAGAGTTATTTAAAGAATTGAGTGAATATGGTCATTAAAATATCTTATTATTTTCGTCACTTAAACTTGGGGATAATGTAATCTAAGGTGTTTTGAGAAGGTTATTATGTGTCGGTGATAGTTTTCACTAGGCAGCTTATTTTATAAGGAGCTTCTATTTAAATGAATAAACGATATAAAAGCCCCTCCTAATCACTCGGCTATGGAGCGAATAGGAAGGGCTTTGATTATTCTTATTTTTGGAACAATTCAATAACCACTCCGAAAAGCGTTTAGCGGTTATTACTCATGCGAATTAACCTTGCTGCGTTCACTCGCCTGGTCCTGTTCCTGTTCCGTTTGCTCCGACTGTGCCGTTTGCTCCGACTGTGCCGGTTGTTCCGACTGTTCCGTTTGCTCCGATTGTGTCGGTTGCTGCTCAGACTGCTCTTTCTTCATTCCGAGTTTTTTGCGAATAAAGCCCCAAATCGCTCCGCCGAACAGCAAAAGCACGATCCAAAACTTCTTCAAAAGAGGGATTAGCACAGCAAGCAAGCCCGCTTTTTTTGCAACCGCTAGACCCGCGCCTCCAAGAATTAATCCAGTCAAGCCAAATTCAGCTACCTTATCGGTTTTTTTGTCAAAATCCTCATAGCGCTGACCTTGCTTTAAGTTAAACTGCTTTAGAATCTTGTTGTTAAACACTATACGATCGGCCTGCAAATTCGCCGGATCTGAGACGAGTATCGCTGAGATATAGCCTTCGCGGGATAGAATTCGCACATTGTAGTTAATAACACCGTTGTTCTGATTATCATGCGCCAATAAAGACCACGACAAACTATGTAATTGGTTGTCGTAGAATGGAGCAACATCCCATTTGTCAACGAATAACTGATTTTCAGGGCTTAACTCCTTATTCATTTCTTCCGTACCTTCTTTGTAGCTTTCCAACAAGGCATCAGCATCGATTTCCGTTTTCTCGTCGTCTTCTATATGTCCAGATTCTTCATATTCGAAATAAACGGCCCAAGTCTGATTTTCATCCTTTGGGAAAACCACACCGATTTCTGACCCGCTTGGTTCCATTCCGCCCTGAGTTAGATACTTTTTCGTATCTTCGGCATTAAGAAAAAGAAAATCACTGCCTAACTCCAGTTCTGCTAAATTGGTCCCTACGTCGACTTTCTGTCCACCTTCTACCCAATTCAGCTCCTCTTCGGCGTATGCGGGAACCGCACACGCCATTATAATAAGAGTCATAACAGTTACTGATTTTAATAGTTTTGCAATCAACGATTTCAAAAATAGCTTCCTCCCAAATCTGTGTTCTTACGCTGCGGACGACTTGTCCTTATTTCCTTTAAATAAATGAATGGCTACTAGGATGGCGCCGATACCTGCAAAAGCAATTTCAACAAAGGTTTCGCCTCCGCCAAAAATTTTGCCAAAAACGGTAAATAATTTGAATTGTATACCGAATTGCGGCAGTATGAATGCCCCTAACCCTAAAATTAAAAATATAATACCAGTACGTAACATAATTAACCTCCTTGATAAAATAATGGAAAAATACTTCTGTAGATTATCATATAAACCAAAATGTGGCAACGGTGTAAATAGTCATATAACTTTTGTTGTAATTAAGAATCGATGGAAATAAGAGGATGTTTTTCTGGAGGTTGGATTTTCTATATAAAAACGATTTACCAACCAACTAACTACTATATAAAATCCGGTCGCATTGTTTATCTGTTCGAAAGCGAAGCAAGAGCAACAAACGTTTTCAGTAGCGAAAGCAAAGCGTCAGCTACAATTACTTCAATGCGAAATCGACAGGTGTTTTTCGGAATTTATTGACAATAGTTCAGTTTTTATTGCTTTATTTTTGTGTTAACCTATTTTTAATTATAGTTAGCGCACGAGACTAGGACATTATCGGTGCCATTATATTTTAATTGGAGCAACTGGTTTACCAGTATACGTATATTGAGATGCGCTCAAATATGCGATTGTATCTCTTCAGTCATACATACGGTTTAGTAGAAGCAAAGGGGCTGTAGCAAAAAAATGAAATACCTAACTCAGTCGATTTTTAAAAATGAAAACGGCAGTAAAATTAGATTTCTAGAAACATCTGAAGAAATGAAAAGGGAGTTAAAAGAAAATTTTAAACTCCCTTTTTTAAGTCAAACACTTTTGGAATGGTACAGTGACTTACCTGAATCTAAAGACCTAATGTTTGAATGGACTAACGACTTCTATTTAGTTGGTAAGGAAAATCTAATGAATGCTTTAGAAGGTTACAGATTTATTAAAGAAGATAAAGGTTGGGTAGATTTCTCGGAGAAAATGAAATGGAACCAAAATTGGATTATTATTTCCATTTGGAGCGGAAATCCAGTGATTGCAGATGTAAGTAAAGTGGAAACACCGATTTATTATGATTATGTTGGAGGAGAATTTTCCCCAAAACTTCTAGTGGATTCACTAGAAAAGTTCGACTACTTTTTATCTGTATGGCTGGATAAACATGATGATAAGTACTATAAAAGTGGTGCATATCAATCTAATTTTTATGAGTCAATGGAGAAGGAGTGGAAAACTAAATTAAATAATGAAGAAATTAAAAATATATGCGAATTTCTTCCTATTACAAAATCAAAAGAAAATTTTGCACCAAGTGCGCAACGAGTTAAAGAAAAAGTTAAAAAACATTATGTGTATCTTGATGATCCAGGAAAGAATAAATCAAAAGTAATCTTAGCAGTAAAAAAAGAAACAGGTCTATCATTCGATGAAATACGAAATCAATTAAATAGTACTGGATTTCTAATAGCTGAAGGATATGGGGAAAATACTTTAGTTTTGGCTGATTATTTTACTTCGTTAGGTGCTAAAGTAAGAACTGAGCAAAACTGAAATATTAGTGGTTTGTGTGTAGGTATGACATAAATGATAAGAAGTGGAGTCTTTATGAGAAAATTAAATCCTAGTCAAGAAAAATTTTTTAGGACATTACATGAAGTTCAAGAAGATGTAGTACAGGTTGCTCTTAGTAAATGTAAATGCAGTTGTGAAAATATTGAAGCATTATTATACGATGTAACTTACGATACCATTTTTAAGATAATGGAGCTTATTGATGGTTATTCAAAAGATGATTTACAGTTAGATATTATTGAAAAAGACAGTAAAAAATCTTTGAAGGAAAATATTCAGTTACATGATGCTTGTGTAGATTTCATCAAAGCATGAGTTTCAAATTCTAAAACATTATGCAATGTAAATAAGATTTTTAAAGAGGTGAAAAGAATATGAATGATATAAATGAATTACGACATAAATATATTTCTTTATATGATGATGTTGATGGAATTTCTAAAAATTACTTGGATAAAATTGAACAGAATCTTCAAGTAAAACTACCAAATGACTTTCGTGAAATATCTAGTTACTACAGTGGAGGAGATATAGGAGGGGAAAATATACATTCTTATGTATTTTCTGATCCAACAAATCTTATAGGAGAGACTTTGAGAATTAGAGAAGCGGTTGGTTTACCGAATAGATTTGTTGTTATTGCTGAACTTGATATGAGTATTATTGTTATGGATACTGAAGACAAGCCTTCCATCATATGGCTTGATTCTGTAGAAATAACTAAATTAGAAAAGCAAGATTTTATTTCTAAGCCAGATGTATGGGAGGACTTTTCTGACTTTTTTAATTGCTTACTAGATGTGGAAGAGGAAGAACGTAAATATTAAGGTTAATAGAGGATTTATCGTCAAATTCTTTTCATATAAAAAGGAGAAGTTATGTTAACTGAAGAACAGATTTTTTTGAATGTTTATGAAAAAAAATGTTATGACCGTTTTTATAAATACTACAAGTACAGTTTAGATGGCAAAGAATCATTTCAAAACGAAGATATAGAATTGTACGCTATTAATGGACTTTCTCTATATGGTCAAGAAGATATATTAGACTTGAGTAAATTGAGTACTTTTAGTGGAGTTAAAGCAATTGCTTTAAATAGGTATCACTATACTTCTGTTGATACTCTTTCAAATTTTAGAAAGCTTGAATATTTCCAAATATTAAATTTATGCGACAATTTAATTCCTTTTAATAACTTTGAAAGACTATGGTGTGCAGAAATAAATTACGATAAAAAAACTTGTAATTTAATTTTTGATAATTTGAAACTAGAGTATCTTACTCTTCATAATTATAAAGAGAAACATCATAATGATTTGTCTAAATTAAAAAATGTAAAGAGACTTCATCTTAACCAATTCAAGTTGGGGAATCTTGAGTTTATATCTCAATTGCAAAATATTGAATTTCTTGGTGTTTCTTATAATAGGAAATTAGCCACTATAAAAGATTTAGATACAACTAATCTAAAGGGTCTTAGTATTGTAAATTGTAAAAAAATAGCTGATTGGGAAACTATATCTGAATTACAAGAAGTAGAGGAAATATACTTAGGAGATTGCGGCGAGATTGAATCGGTAACATTTCTAAACGCGCTTCCAAATCTTAAGAAACTGATGATCACAGGTAATACAACAATTAAGGATGGATTATTGAAAGAAATTATTGGAAAACCAGGTATTGAAATAGCTAATATAACATTAAAAAAACATTATGATATAACTGATGATGATTTGATTAGATTCAAATTTGTTCAGTATTAAGGTTTACAGAACAATACAACTTTTTCTGATAGATAGGAGTGATTAAATATGTCTTTAGAAAAACTAAAAACGATTTTATCTGTACCTGCAAAAACTTTTGGCGCAGGAGATATATTTCAATGGAAAGAGGCTGAAAAGGAGTTAGGCTCAAAATTCCCATTAGATTATAAAGAATTTATTTCTACCTATGGAACAGGTTGGATCGGCGACTTTTTATGGATTTACTCCCCATTTACTTGCGATAATAACTTGAATTTTTTTATAAGGTCAAAAGAAGAGAACGAAGCTTATTTTACTTCAAAACAAAAATTGCCTGATGATTTTCCTCGAAATTTATTTCCAGAGGAAGGTGGATTGCTTCCTTTCGGGGGAACAGATAATGGCGATGTATTAAATTGGATTACCTCAAATGACCCGGAAAACTGGTCCATATTGTTCTATGATGGAAGATCAGGTGTTTCCTATGAATATAAATGCTCGTTGGTTGAATTTCTTTATGGTGTCTCTAGTGGAAATATAACTTGTCATCTATTCCCTGATGATCTATTAGATATTGATCTTGAATATATAGTAGGAGAGGTAGATTGAAATAAATACTAAATTGATTGAAATGATTAGGTGAAATAAGCTAGTGTATTAGGTGCGGCAGTCGAATTACAAATCGAACCATTTTTAAATTACATGGAAGAGTCGGAGGATGGAATTGAAGATGTAAGTTATTTGGTAGTAAGTAGGGAAAGAAATACTATGCATAGATACTTAATAATCCTAAGTTAATCCCTTTTACAGCCGAAGATTATGAAACTTTATTCGGCATCGCAGATGAAATATGTTTTGAAAAATTCGGTGAGTCAACTGGAATATATTAGCGCAATCGGTACTGAAACTGTTAAATAAGGATTGTTTTGTATATTTGACGCACCTGGTTAAAAAATAGATCATGGTAAAGAGAATGACTATTTTTCCTACAAATTTATGTCTTGTGATAAGTTTGTAGAAAAATTAATTCAACTCTAAGTAGCTATGGAGGAAAAATGTCCGAGTTTTTTATTGATGAAAGTAATGGTAGTGATATTTGGGGTGAATATAAAATTATAGAAAATGAATGTAATAATGTTAGAGAGTTGTTAGTGAAGCATAAGGATATGCAAAATATTCTAAAGAAAGCTTTTGATTCACCATATGAATGTACAATGGCTTTAAAGTTTTTGCAGTATCTCACTCATCCAGACGAGTTGGAAATCATAGAAAAATTAATGCCACAATTAGTTGATATTGCGATCTATGGAAATCCAACGAATATTACCTACTCTAGGAAAGTGATTGGATTAGTTAATAGAAAATGGTTAGAAGAAAATATTGGGGGCTATATAGAACAGATTTCCATTTTGGAACCAGATGATGAAGAATGGAAGTATAGAAGAGTGGCTGAATTATATGTTCATTTAGGATTCGAAAAGTTATTAAATAATCATTTATCTTTCTGTAGTAACCACGATTCACTGGAAATAAAAGAGATTGCTGAGGATTTTGGTACTTGAAAATCGATTACCCCCTTTATAAAACCTAACTGATATGTAAATTAAATATTTATCCTAAATATTACTGGAAAACATACATCATTTTTGCATATAGATGATGTCTTTTGTGTATAAGGCAAGAAATACAATAATTGGTTTCGTAGCGTATTAACATTATGGGAAAGCAAGGAGAGTTAAGAGTAATCGAAATGTAGTTATTTGGTATCGTAGGTTCAATATGGATGGAGGAAATAATGGAATATACTGTAATATTTATGGGTATTGTGGCGGTGTCTCAGAATGGATAAAAAAACTGTTGAGCTGTTCTCTAACATGGGTTTTCCTCTTAAAAGTGTTAGTTATGATGTGAACTATCAGAAGTTAGAGAGGAAGAGCATTAAAAATTTTCAAAGTGAATTCAATGAAATGGATGAAGATTATTTGGAAAGTTTATTTTCATTTACGTTATTTAAGGGTAAAAGTATGAAAGTTCCAAGCTCATGGGAATATGGGATAAGGTTTGATTAACCCAGTAGAGAGTTACAGATTTTCTTTAATACAAGCTTAGAAATTAACCATACAAAAATTCTTGTAAATCTATTAACTGCATACTTAGATGATAAAGAAGTCAATTTTGGATATTTTTCATATGAAACAATTTGGGGTAAAGGTGAGAGTCTAGATTTATATATGGCGGATAATCATATTTGGTGGCTTGCATTAAATCCTAGAAATAGGAATGTACTTTACAATTCTTCTCCTAAACTAAGGCATATATATCCAGTCAACATTATAAATCGTGAATTTTTAGAGTATGAAGATGCTACCTTTTCATGTAAAGACTGGATGTTAAATCCTTAAAATGGTATTTTAGAAGAAATAGGGCGAGGAAATTGGTTGTGGACAGTTCCAGAAGAACGCCTACATAATAGGGAAGTTTTTCTATGAAAAAAAATTTTTAATTGGAGTAAAAGGTCAGAATTTCGGTTTAGATTAAATATAGTTAATGCAAAGGGTCTATGGGAAATTTGTATTTAATTTAAAAAGAAATAATATGTCATCTTAAAAAGCGGAGAATGTTTAAAATGAACAAAGAGCTTCTTAACAAGATAGATAACTTTCTGAGAAAAGAAGAAAATAGCAGTCGTCTTATTGGTAAACCTGCGAGTATTAAAGAAATTAATAATGCAGAAACGTTTTTAAATGTAAAATTTAATGATCAATATATAGAATTTATTAAATTATTTGGCGGGGCTTATGGAGGATTAGCAATCAGAGCTTTTAGCAATGGAGATTTAATTGGAAAGTCAACAGTCGTCGAGCTCACTTTAAAATTTAGAAGGATATTTGAAGAAGCAATATTTGACTTTGAAGACGTGGAATTTGAAGGTAAAAGTATAGTATTTTTACTAAAAAATTCCTATGTTAATTCAGATGATGGTTCAGGGAATCCAATTCTAATGAATGAAAATGGGAAAATATTTATTTTTCTACATGATTCAGGAGAAGTCGAATTTTTATATAATTCGTTAGAAGAATTATTATTCGAAACTTATTCAAACATATCATAAAAGGCCTCAGTAGCTTATGTGCACAATGATTGGATAGTCTTGATTTACTACTATGATGAACTTGTACCCTCAATCCAAAATTACATGATCTCCGTTTCAGGATTTAATGGTTTTCCAAATCTCCAACTAGATTCTTTCGGAGAAGGTTGTCTCGCATTAATTTTTCCTAAGGAATACATCATCGACATAATTACAATCCAAACAGGAGAATCGTTTGAAATTAAGAAAATTCAGACGGTTTTTGGTTCAAAGGATTCATCGTCCGATAGAGTATAAGTTATGCAACTAGTACACAGAGAGTTCAGAATTTTTGGAGCTGTTACATAATAAGGATGGGCATAGGGATTGGTGGGTTATATTTTAAAGGATAAGGAGAAAAAATGATTAATACGAATTTTATTGAAAGATTACAAAATATAGATTGGTTTAAAAATGGTGGGAAAGATTTTTCAATATCAGGATTTCCTATCAACATCCAATTCGTTAGTTCAGTTGATGATTTGAAAAATTCAATTGCATCACCTTCGTGGGAACAACTAACTTTGGAAGCAAGAAATAGATTAACAACTTTTTTACATAAATATAATATGAATGAATATCGACGTTGGAATGAAATAACAGGGTATTATAAGGGAAATTTAAATACAGTAACTGAAACAATTAAAAACTATGCAGATCTAAATGGATTAGGGAAAATGTTCGTAGATGATGTCTTATGGATCGTTTTTGGTGCGGCTATGGAAAACCATTATTTATCTATTAATAGGAAAATACCTGTATTTTTCAAGTACTTAATTGACGTTTATTCTGTAGGGAATATTCCTTGTGGATGGATAGGCGAGATTAAAGAAGATTACACAGGAGCACCAATTGACCTTTCGAAAGGTACATTAAAAGTATATTAAAAAAATATTCACTACAAAAAGTTAAATGCCCATGAGGTGAGTAAATTGGAATTTGAAATAATAATTAACCCCAATTTTAAGATTGGACTACGTGATTTAGAAGATTCAACGATATCTGAAGCACTAGATAATAGGTATGTTAATAGCCAATATTTTATAATGAGATGGCATGATAGGTCATTAAGAATCAATTATGGAACACAAATAGCAGAGGGCATAAGTGATGTTGTTAAAATGTTAGAGGCAATAAAACAAAGAGAGAAGCGGTTTGTTGTAACTTTCCCAAGTCAAGCATTTTTCGAAACTTGGATATGTAACATTGAAAAATGTAATATTAACATTAATTGGGATAGTCGGGATGACTATCGTAGTATTACGATGACAATAGATTTATATATAAAAGAGTGGCTCAAGCTTTTGCAGCAACTACGACAAGTCCTGGTAGAAACTGGATACAATAGTACCAATCTAGTAGATTTTTATTTGTTTGAAAATCTCAAAAGATTTAATTCTTAATAAATCTATCTTTTAAAGCAGTAAGAGAAAGTTGTTGAAATAAAACTTCAACTATTGCCGCGATACACAAAGGGAATGCAGGAAACAATTACAACTAGTTTTCCAAATTTGTTGTATAAACAAGACTTTTGAGGGGGCCTGAGAAGCGATGATGTACATTGAGCGATGGTGGGGAGAATATATCGGTGGAACCGATGATACATGCACTTTAATCGACTATTTCGTTAACAGAGAATTTGAGTTGGATATTCCAACAGAAATTAACGTTAAAAATATTTTGAAAGACTTTCAACTGAATAATACTCGGGAAATAAAAGACTTACGCCAAACAAAAGACATTTACTATATTATAGAAAAAGAGTTTTTTCAAGATATAGGTTGTGTGATCAATTTGTTGATGGATATCACGGCTATTATTCTGGAATGTCAAAAAAACGGTAAGGTTCATCTTACGGATTTGGATGGCGGCATCATGGACAAAAATGCTGTTATTTCTTTAAAAGTGGAAAAAGAAGAAATGGCTTTTTTGAGGGGAGTATTGGAAGATTTTATTCATCACCCTTTAAGTTATGATTTGGCGGAGTTTTGCCCGGAAGATGATATGCGAGAAATTGCAAAGCAATGCAACGAGATTATAACAGAACTAAATATATAAATTTACATATAAATGCAACGGTGGAATGAACATAATAAACAACAGGAAATCGGCAGGTTTCTGAGCCATTCGCCTGAGGAATGCATTGGAATGGTTTTGCGACAAGGTCGAGGGATGATGTGGATAGACTGAAACACACATGCTATATACCTGTATTTTTAGCGTATGAGGCAGCAGACCAAATAGCCTGATTGGATACTCTGAAAGAAGTAATTGATCACATTTAGGAGCTTTCGGAGGGAGAACTGTGTCTGATTTATTACACTTCTTAATTGAGAAATTAGGGATACAGAATCCTGTAAAGAAAAGGTCATGCAGCCGGTAATAGACTAGGTATTTAAAAGATAGCATCGATATCGATTTGGGTGCTATAACTCGTTTTCTTTGTTTACCTGATAAATTAGAGCCTATTGTGAAAATTTATACAAACATCAATGAGTAGCATAAATCCTTTGGAATTTGGATAAAATTGCTACTCTCTCTTTTTAAGATACTACATCATACCAATCAAACAATCATTTGACTTTTGGAAATTTTAGAATTTCTCGTTAAGTATGTGAGGAGAAAAAAATTGCAAATTGTAGCACAACTAAATGATGAAGGATGATATTTATGAGTTACTATAAATTATTTAATGTTTACAAACGAGTCGGTTTTTTATGAGAAAATATAGTTTTAATGACAATATAATTGAAATAGATCCAAGATATTTAGAAGAAGGAGTCCGTGTTGCAGAAGAAGAGCAGTTTGAATCGATTAATATTAGTGCATTTGTTGATGATGTAGATTTTAAGTGTGATTTAGATCTTGCGCCTTTAAAGGATAAGAAATTTATTAAAAATCTGGCGATTGACAACAATTTTAAATTAAAAAGTGTTGCCAATATTGAAGCTCTTTACTCTTTGGTGAATATGATTGATTTTAGTGTATCTTTGCAAATCCATATTGATTTTTCTCGATTAAACCAACTAGAAAAACTATATCTCTTTAATAGTTGTTATGAAAACTTAGAAACACTTACTAATTTAAAAAGGCTTTATATTTTTGGATATTCTAAACAAAATTGTTACGAGTTGCGCACATTAAAAGAATTGGTTTATCTACGACTAAGTGGGTCTAAGAAACTGGAATCACTTGAAGGTGTTGAAGAATTAAAAAGCCTTGAAACTTGCTGGTTGGCTAAAAACAATTACCTTTCTGATGCAAATAGCATATCTCAACTAAGTAGTTTAAAGTGGTTACATGTAGAAGGTTGCAAAAACCTAATAGATTATTCTTTCTTGAATGATAATGGCTCCATAAAAAAATTGTTAATTTCAGATCTAGCCACTTTGGAGTTTGTAAGAACCATGAGAGCATTGGAGACCATTAACTTTTGGAACTGTAAATCAGGGGACTTAACGCCATTACTAGAATGTCCGACATTAAAAGAGGTTTCTTTTCATCCAGAGAAGAGGTATTACTCTCATAAAAGAGACACTATAAACAATCTCCTAAAAAACAAGAGTTAAACAAGGGAAGATTAATTAATGATGAAACGACAGGTCTGGTAGGAGGAATTGAGCAGGCTCAGTTTCAGTACTAAGGTACTCAGCACGGCTTATAAAGGAGAGCAAACGATGAAAACATCTAAAAGTAAGTTTCAAGTGGGAGATATTTTTAGTTTAAAACTAGATAATCATGAGTATGCATTTGGACGCTGTATTTCTCAAATAAGTTTAGGACATATCGTTGAAATTTTCGATTATTTTTCTGAAGAAATTATTTTTGATACAAATATTACCGAAAAGAGGCTGTTCGAGCCAATTCCTATAGATACTTGGGGATTATTCGGTAAAAGAAAAAAAGAAGGTATTTGGAAGGTAATTGGACATGAGGATTCTTTCAAACCAGAAAATGTTGATTATTTGCGCTATTGGGGTATGGCTGCTGAGAAGGTTACAGATACGAAACTATTAGGTGTTTTTGATAACGATTGCGGAAATATAGAATATTCTATTGTTAATGGGGATGAACATAGAATTCAATCTGGAGGATTACATTTTAAAATTAAAGGTAGAAAGAATGAAGTTTTTTTACTTAGAAGTCCATGGGGAGACATACAGGTTAAGGAAGAGATTAAAAAATATAGACAAGACATTAGTGAGTCTGTTGGTTGTTAAATACCAACGGGATTTATCGTTTACTGGAAAAAATATTGTGAGTAATCAAAGCTTAAGTAATAAATCTGGATATCGAAGGGGATTTTTGGTCTATGAAAGAATTTTTTGATGAGTTTGGAAAAAGGTTGATCATAGCAGTTAGAAATGACTTTAAAGAATTGTCAAAAATAATTGGAAACGAAAGAATATATGCTATTTGTTTAGGAACTGACAGTGATGCTATGACAGTATTTTTAGCGATAAATACTTTCGAAAAGATGGAAAGTAAATATCATAAGTATACTCAGAAGAATCGGTCAGAGAATTTAAGTGATGAAGTTTTATACAAAACTATAAAATGGGTTCCTGCTGAATGGGAATACGATGATAGCGATCTTGAACAGAGTGAGATAGTTTTAGTTTCAGACTATTTGGCTGAGAAGAGGGAATCTATCGAAGACAGTAGATTTCAGGAGTTTGAGGAGGAATTTTATAAAACAATGACTGAAACATTACTTACATTACACAATGAGGGTTTGTTTTGTCATGAAAAAGATGACATAACAATATTTATATCTATTTCTGATGATGACCGAGCAGAAATGATTGAGAATTATTCAGCGGGGTTGCTGAACTCAGAAAATGTAAGGAGTAATTTTGTAAATAGATGGAGTTAAAAGGATTTCAAAAGAAATGTAAAATTGAAATTATCAATAGAGCTATCCTTCTATCTACATGAGTATTTCTCAGGCAATAATTTTGATAAATTCGAAAATATGACGAAGTATTCTTCACAGAATATCTCCTAAATACCAGATAATCTAGCAGAATACTTTTAATAACGAGTAGGAGCGATGAGCTTGTTTAGTTTTTTTCGTACATTTAAGTACGACAAAGAATACATATGATTAGGTTGCCTATAGTAATGATATATCAATTGATTACAAAGAATTTCAGAACAGTTTATGAAAAAATATAATTAGAATGAGTTGTAGATTATTTACAAAGACGTTTGACGATAAAGAAAAAATAATGAAAAGAAATGAGGACTTTAATATGGGAAAGGGATTTGAAGCAAGTCCAGAATTTAAAGCCATGATAAAAAAACCAGCTAGAGATCGATATATTTACTCTGTAAAACGTATAGCAGACTGGGAAGAGGCGTGGTCATTGAAAATAGATGAAGGGTTTGTTACAACTTCAGATAAAGAAGGAAATCTTTCTATGCCTATTTGGTCCTTCGAAGAGTATGCTATGAAATGTATAAGAGATGAATGGAAAAACTGTAAAACAAAAAAATACATATAAATACACTAATAGACGAAATATTACCTAACCTGTCGGAAGAAGGAACGTATGTAGTTGTTTTCAAAGTTCCAGAAGATGAAGAAGTTATAAGAGTATCTGCGGATGACTTTAAAAATAATTTATTATACGAATGTTCTCAATTAGAATAAAATCTTTTGAAATATGGATGTTAATAAAGAGTTTGAGCAATGTTTGTAGAGCGAGCAGAAGAGTAGCATAAATACTAAGCCGGGTTTTATTGCTACTTTAAAATGAAACGCAATGTAGGAGATTCTCTTATGAGATGCGAAAAACCTATGCAACAAATTGACAAGGGTATAAGAGAGATGTAGATGCTGAATAATATGTAGTAATGAAGTAGCCTCTATAATGGAGAAAGAGAGAAGCGGTACTGTTATCTATACTTCAGAAATAAAACAACAAGGGAATGGGTGATATGAAAATGGAGTTGGATATGAAGATAGAGAAAATAATAAATGGTAAGTTAGTTGATCCTGATATGGAAATGGAAGAGTTTGAGCAACTATTGTCAGAAATAATTAAATCAAACAATAGTGAATATATACGAGCACTGTATTTGGCTTTTGATGATAGATTCGAGCTACCAGAGTATGGGGAAAATTTATTGTATACAGTAGAACATAGCAGAATAATGTTTGGAGATGAAAAAGGATTTGAGATATTAATTGAAATGCTCCCTCATGCTCAACAATGGGCAGAATGGATACATGCAAGAATTTTAAACGAAGAAATAGGCAGAAAGATTTATGCAGCTATAGTTTCTAATGCAGATCCTAATTTGCAAAAGTTAGTTATTAACATTATGAATCAATTAAAAGAAGAATCGCCGAGTCATTATGATTCAACTGCAGAGGTTTTATCGATCATTGAGGCCCGTACAGATGAACTCCTTTAAAGGATGAAAGTATATCATTATCTTTACATATATTTTTTTGTTAGAAATAGAGTTTCCTATTCCTTGTATTTAGTGTATAACAGCTTTTGACACAAGGAATAAAATCGTTTCGACCTTTGGAATCAGGCGGAAAAGTTAATGAAAGATTTCTATGCAAGTGGGGTGTAAGTAATGGTAATAAAAAAATTTAAATTGATGTTATATGCTCCTGGATTAGTTGTGTTTGATCCCCTAACTTTATATAACTATCTAGAGAAAAATAACATTGTTGAAAGCGATTTGCTCAAACTTTTTTGTAACAATGAAAAAATTGGCCAGGAGGTTATTTCTCAAGGTTGCATTATTCCAATATACGAAATTCCTGAACTCGATGATCCCTATCAAATAATAATTAACCATGAACAGGATAATGCCTCAATACCTGAACAAAATAATATCTTTATAACAAATACTTTTCCTCTACATGTTACTAGTGGAAATCTTATTATATCGGATATCTCTGCTATTATTGATTGGGATAAAAATTATTACGTAAACTATGAAAATATAAAAGATGAAAGTTACGACAATTGTAACAGTGTGCAGATGTCGAACAACAATTACTCGGTTAGAATAACAGGTTACTGTGGTAATAAATTAAAAACCAATATAGAGTTTGGCTATATTTTTAATTTTAGTGCTACTGAAAAGCTACCACACTTTGATTTTACAAAGAGTATTGATGAGTATAATTTTGTAGTCGATCCTGAAAATCGAGGGAGTAAATGATACAAATTTTCCAAAATAGGAGTTACAAAACATATGTAAAGAAGAAGTTATGAGCACTTTCTGTACATATGTTTTTTGTGTTAGAAATGGAATTTCCTCCTCCATGTATATACCGAATACCGTCATCGAAAACATAAAATTGTGTTTTGTTACACGGTAAAATCAGAGGATGGGTGTTACATGCAGAATTTTTTGAAAGAAAGTACCTCTTTGGTAGATGCTGAAAGGAATTTTATCATGGAAACGATGAAAAAATAGATTTTTAATACAACATAGCAAATACGTCCGTAAATCAGCTGGTACAATAATAAAAGCGAGGTTGATGTTAATGAACGAGGATATTAAAAAAATTATTGATTGCCTAAAAGAAGGTTTAAACGAAGATCACTCATATATAGTTTTTGGAAAATTAAATGATGGTATCGAGGAAGTTAATTCTTTAAAGTTAGGGAAATATTACGATTTATTAAAATTAACAAACGGTGCGCGTTGTGGTGATATTGATTTATGGAGTTACAATGAATTAGAAAGCAATCAATATGTTCTGTCAGATATTCAAGATGAAAAAGAATCGTGGTTATCGATAGGGCACATTCTTTATGATCCATTAATAATTAACAGGTTTGATGGGAATGTTTATAGGTTCATCATGGATGAAGGCACTATGATGAATTGTTATGGAGAATTCGATTCCTTTTTAAAAAATTATGTTTTTGGATCTGGATATTGTAAAGTTATCCCGAATTCTGAAGAGGACGATTGGGTTTTATTTCTGAAAGAGAGAGGAATAATTTCTGATTAGGATATTAATAAGGGGGAATTGTTGCAAGACCCTTAACCGATTATTATGCTACTCTTTCGTTTAACTAAAAAATTGTTTATTTCCCTTTTGGAAAAAAGGAATCTAATTATATGTCAGAGGTGAAATTAATGGAAAATACGGCTTTGCTGTTGGAACAAGGCTATTGTTCCAGCCATTTTAAAAATGCAAAATTGCAAACTAAAAGTGTAACACTAGAAATCCCTTTAAATGAAACTATTAGTGAATACGATGTTTGTAGGTTTAAATTGATTGTTGAAGAAGTGAGAAGTGAAAAACAATTATTGTTGGACTCCGCTATATTAGGTGAAAAAATATCAGAAATAACATATAAAAATGTATCGTTTTCGGATCGAGACTTTGTTCGTTATACACATGAAAATAATTTTGAGTTACTTAAAAATAGTGAAAATGAGACTATTCAACAAGCTCTTAAAGATGGAGTATTACATAAAGAAAATTCCTATCGAAAGGATTACATAGAATTAAACGGGGGATACGATATAAAAATTCAAGTTTTTCGACAAGGGATTCATCATCCTGATTTTTTATCAGCAGAATCCCCTCAATATTTTACGGATTATGAACAAAAAATTGAAACAATTACGGTTTATGTGTTGATCTATAGAAGCTCTATTGATATTCAAAAAAACAAAAAGTTTGCTAATTCTTCTGTTCACGGAAGTCTGGGGAATCTAGGATTTTTTATGGTGGATCTTAAACTATTTAGTGAATTTATAAGCAATGAAGTTGGTAATGAGCCAATCAATCTTGTTGATTTATTTACTACTACCGATTTAGTTGATAAATGTTTTGAAGAAGGTATGCTGGTTATTACTTGGGGGATAAAGCCTTGGCATTATTATATTCAAACGATGAATAGCTCAATTATATTTGATGAATGCATAGTCAGTGGAACCTATAAAATTAAAAAAGAGATAAAAGAGTTATCGGTTATTCCTGGTGATGAATTGCTCACATGGCCAGCATGTCTAGAAAAAGAATGGCCTAAATTACAATTGGAAGGTGATGGTGAAAAAATTGATCTTTCGCTATGTACTTGGTCAGGTGCTCTCGGAAACGAAATAATTCCGATGTATATTCTTCAAAGAAGTGAAGAAAAGGTAGAAAATATAGAACCGATTATTAACTACAGTTTCTTTTGAATTTTGATTTTAATAAATACTTGAGATTAAGGGCATTCCTCTAAATAAAGGATCTTTTCGAAATAGATTGTAAAAGACGACCTTGTTTGTAATTATTCACCTCGCATTACTTATAGTTTTTTTATGTAATCTTATAATTACTTAGAGTATACAACGTTTACCGTTACATAATAACCATAGAGGAAGGGGAATAGGGGTATAAATTCTTGAGAAATAAAAGCGATGTGTTATAATAGGGGTAAGAAAAAGACCGTATGGTGCTGTAACACCATACGGTCAAGTAACAAAACAAACGCTTTAAGAGCGATTGGCAAGAGCGAAAAGTAAAAGCACTTTAACCTCGCTTAGGTTTTAAAGGGTGCTTTTACTTTTTTTGTGAAAAAGTATATGACAATGCAAGGATAGCTACAATTAAAGTGCCAATACCAATAGCTATGCTTAATGCTTCGTATGTTGTCATAAGCAATCCCTCCTTTCTCTCCTAGAACTAAATAGCAAAATTTGAATTAGGAGTAGTAGAAAAGATCGCCAATCACCCTGAAATACCTTTGTTCTGTTACACTTTAATTATACCATTTCTTCTATCATTATCACAGATTTGCTATCTTTTACTAGATTCTAATTCCTCTAACTGATTAGTTATTCTCTACTTCGATTTTTTAAACTTTATCACTCAATAATTCAATTGATTATTTCCTATCCAAGGTTTGTAATTGCCGATATACCGATTATGTGTAATAGGGCTGTGTTAATTGTGTATCCTTCAACATGCAGCTATCGATGGGGAGCGGACATTTAGCATATAAATTGAAATTTGGAAAACCAGCTACAATAAAAGATATAGTTGACATATTTGAGTTTGACGAGGATTTGAGATTTGTAGAAATCTAAGAACAGTACAATTACTATATTAACTGGTTAAAAAATATAGAAGGTTAGGCTTGTTAGTGGAAGAAGAGTTTTCGCTATATATATTTAATAATCTTAATTTTTCCGAGGGCAGCATTATGGAAAGCTCTTTTTTAAAGGCATATGCGAGAAGGTATTAAATCCTTCTTTTGCATATGTTTTTTGTTTTACATCTACTTCAGAAACGTACACAAAGGTAAGTAAAAAGCCTTGAAATTTTGATTTTTGATTCAGATACTTCCTTTCACTGGGATTGCAACCAAGGTTGTTTAATCGTGAAATTTTTGCAAGGCAATGCTTATCATCTGACGTTTTATAGCTTTCCAAAAGCGGCACGAGCAGAACTTGAAGCGATATTTGAATGACAAGAATAAAGAGATGGAACACCCTTCCCAAAAACCAAAACCATTCCTTCGAACAAATCTATTTGAAAATCAAAAAGTGGTGATCTATAAGAAAAGGTTAGATTGTCATTTACACAAAAATATTGACAGTCCCTTCCCCTTCTTTATCGATATTAATTTTAGTATATTATACCTTACATATTATATAATTGTATAAAATAGCATTATATGTAATGTGCTGTTTAATGTTCCGACGTATTATTAGATTATTAATGTTCAAAAGTAGATGCGTTTGGCTATGACAGAAATGGTTTGTTAATTGAGACTGAAAATGAGCATGTGACTGTAAATTTAGAGTGAGATCCATCTTCAAGCAATTAATGAGAGGTAGAATGACCATTGGATTGCGAGTAGATATGATGAAATAGCCATCGTTTAGTAGCTTATGTGCAAAATCGATGTCGTAAATCAGCCTTCTCGCTTAGGGCAAGAACATTGAATAGTAACAATGTAAATAATAAACGAGAGGATTGAGCTTTTGTGAAACAAATAGTGGATTCAATTTTAAAATTTATACAGACAATGAATAAATACCCGCAAGAAGAATCCCCAGTTGTAAAGAGTGGTGGAGTGCATTATAGATCAGAATTAGTAAAATTACAGGTAGATGAAAAAATTTATCTTTCTCCTGAATTAAAGTTTTTTTATGAACATTGTGAAATAATTTGTGATGTTCGTCATGATGGTCATAATCTAAAATGTACGAGTATGGATGTAGGAAGTGGACTTCTTTATTTTTGGTCTCCTGAAAATCTTGTCTATAGGCAAGAGGGATTTCGTTGGATTGGAACGGATCTGAAAGAAGATCCAGAATGGAATCCATTTAGGCTTGTCATTGCAGATATAAATGATGCTCCTGTCGTGGTTGTAACAGATAAAGAAGGCTCACCAGTCATGGCCTCTTATGAAACAGGTGCTCTTTTTCCGATTGCAAACACTTTTTCCGATTTTCTGGATTATCTCTCAATTACATTAGAATTAATACAGGGAAAATATAATGGAGAAATAATAGATGATGAATCTTGTGAATTGCTCGAAGGCTTTATAGCAGATTTAAAAGAGATACTAAGTAATATAAATAATAACGATGAACTTGTTGAAAATTTTATCGATTACTTATATGGATAAAAAATCTAAATTATTTGACTCGTGGGGTAATAAAGGGTCTGAGACATATGTAGAGAAGTTGTGAAAAGGGGTGTTGTTAATGAAAGTATATAGATTAGGAAATGACTATGATTATAAAGATTTAACTTTTTTGAATAAGGAAGATGTTCGTCTTTTTTCAACCTTTAAGGGACAGAAGATTACTACGGATTGGAACGAAGAGGTTTTTGGTATTTCAGAAGATAAACATACAAGAGAAAGCTTGTTAGATTTTGATTCACGTTGTTTTGGAGCAATATTTATAATAAAAAAGAAATTTGAAAAGCTTTTTATCGAAGAATTTTCTGATAGTATAGAAACCTTCCCAATAAAAATCAAAGGCATTCCAGAAGATTACATCTATATAAATGTAACGAATGTGGTGACAGCAATTAATTTTGACGGTTTAGATTTGCAAGAATCTCTTGCAATGTTGCGATGTGAAAAGATCAGGTTTAATTTAGAAAAAATAGAAAATGAAACTTTATTTAGAGACGCTAAAGTTAGTTCAAACTATTATTGTAAACAAAAGTTTATAGATTTTATTAAGAAAAACGGAATTAGTGGATTGTATTTTAGGGAGGTAGGAACAGCTAAGAGGGAAATAGAATAGAAAAAATGATTCGAAAGTTGTATACATAGAAAATAAGGGTGGTATTAAATATAATGTCAATTGAAGTTATTTTTAAAGGAGTAGAAAATGGATCCAATGTAGCTAGACTGGGCGGATATAGCTTCTTGCCTGAAAGTATTGATTGGCCATTAAATCCAGATGGAGATAAATTAACACTTGTATTATGTTTACCGACGGATTTTCTTAATGAAACTCTAAATGTAAACTTACCAGAAGAACATGTTCTATCCGTTTTTACAACGTATAAAAAAGATGATTACTTTTTAGATTCAATCACTTTTCACGGAGATCAGGAAGAGTTAATAAATATTAAAAAAGGATATACAAAAGTTTTATTACACAAAGCAGGTGATACTCGAAATGAATCAGACTTTCTAATACCAGCACAAGAGTTCGTTTTTGGAGATGAAGTAAATTTAGATTTAGAAGAAGTTGATGAAGAAGACTTTGATGATATTGAGGTTTACTGTGGTTCGTTGATTGGCAATAAACCATCTTTGTTACAAGTAGAAAATATGGGTTTGGATGATTATCAATTTTGCCTACAAATTTATGGTGGTGATTTTCCTGAAGGATATCAAGATGTGTTTAGCCTTAGTGACTCGGTCGGATATTTGTTTTTAGATAAAAAAAATGATCAAAATCATGCAGGTGTTTTCTTTACACAATGTAGTTGAGCAATAAAAGTCGAAATAAATTAAAAGAGGAAGTAGGAAGTAGACTTAAATGAACAAAAATTCTAAAGGTAACATTAATGACTTTCTGAATAAAGATATTTTGTTTGAGTATTCTTGGAAGGAGATATCGACTTCCGAGATTAATGAAATTGTATCTGACGACTTTCCAGGAAAAAAAGATTTTATAGAGTTTTATCTTGCTAAAAATGGAGGGATATTTACTAAAGGGGCATACATTTACCCTGATCATTTTTATGAAATATTAAACAACGATTATTTTTCGATAGAAATTGGGAGTTTTTTTCATATTCCATTAATCGAAGATGAGGATGATTCTAATTACACAATGTCTATTGAAAGAGCAAAAGATAGAAGGATAGATTACTCTGAGGACTTTGAGAACTTTGTTTTGTTTCATATCCCTTTTGCTGATAATTATGCAGACAATGATTTTTGGATTGATATCCAAACAGGAGAAATAAAATATATGGATTACGAAGAAAGTTACGACCCTGATGATGCAATCGTTGTAGCACCGTCGTTTTTGGAATTTTGCAAACACATTCAGACAAAACGTAGGGAATAGAATTAGAAAGATATGGGGAGATAATAGGAAAATGGATTCATCGACTCTATTGATAGCTAAAGAAAGATAGATTTCAGATGATCTATTAAAAAAGATTTAGAGGATGGATAAACCTAAAAATTAAATGTATTGGGGGAGGATGAAATTGAGGATCTTTGGAATTAAGCCTGAAGATAATGAAGCAGCGGAATTTGCAAATGCTCGATACATTAATCTAGCAATTGAAGAAATAAATAAAAACAATGAATGGTTAAAAAATAGCGATAAACCATATCAAGCAATGTTAGCGCATATTGATATTTTAGTAATGCTCGCAAGAAGATTTCCTGATAATGCAAATGCATTGATTAAACAATATCAGACGTAGGAATGGAGAGGCCAGTTGTTACACTAAATGAGCAGCGCTTGCTGGTGCTTGCTCTAATCACAATCTACATAGAAATCTGTTCAAAAATAGATAGAGAAGAGTTTGAAGAACAACAATTGAAAGGATAGTTACATGTTAAATGATAAAGTTAGAAAATTTCTTTTAAATAAAGGTTGGCTAATTACAGAAGAAGATCGAGAATATGATAGGGTCATAAGTGATCTTGCTATCCCCGATGATTCCGATTTTGCAGAATTTCAAAGATTTACTACCGAAAGTACATTTAGTACAAATAAAGGACCTGAATTGATTAATATTTGCTGGTTTTCTCTATATAGCGACGATTTTGAAGCATTAACAAATTCTCTTTGGGAAAATAGACCTGAAGGAAATTTACCAAAAAAATTTATCCCGTTTAGTGATACTAGTGGGGAGTATATATTTTTATACGATAAAATTAATAAAAACCGTATACTATGTAAATGAAATAGAGATGAATGCAATTATTAAAGGTAAATTTGTTCCACAGTGGAGCAGTTTTAATGAATTTTTAGAGTGGTATTTTGATATTAATAAAAGTCTCTTATTTTTAGAAGGAGCAGTTTGTAAAGTAACTTTTTTCTTCTTAATTCATTAAGATGGAAGCTACCCTATTCAATTTAATATAAACACCTAGAACTTATCTATTTAAAAATGAAGGGAATGGCGTTTTTAATATGGGAAATACATTTGCGATTTTTAAAAAGAAAGAGAAGTCATGCCCTACTTTATTAGAGGGGATATTGCATACGGAATTCTTTGAAAAAGATCCATTTGAAGCTAGAAAATCTGATGCTGGACAATGGAGAACCACGAAAAATATAAAAACAGAATTACCTAAAGAGTTATGGTTCGTTTCAAAGGATAGAAGTTATGCGTTTGATTTGAGATGGGATAGTCAAGGTTTTTTCATAACATCAGAATTTCTAAATTTATTATTAAAATTTGGAATCAATAATTTTCAATACACTAAATTGCACATGGTTAATAAGCATAAAGAAAGTATAACTTCAAAGGAATATTATTACGTGCGATTTTATGATAGGTTAGAAGATGTAATAGATATGGAGAAATCAAATATTGAATTTTATAAGCAAGATGGAAGTATAAAAAAAATATGGGATCTACAGCTGAAAGAATCAAATACTCTCCCAGATGTTTTTCTAATAAATAATACTAACCTTTCAAGTATATTATTTTGTTCAGAAGAATTTAAAAAAGAAGCTGAAAAACTTAAATTGAAGGGCATTACCTTTGTCCCGTCTAATGAAGCTGATGTGTATAAACTTTAATATTGTATCGATTATTATTCATTAACAGCGAACGGTAAATTATATTGTTTAAAAACTTTCCTTTGAGTGGGAGGGGGCATCAGGGGATGGTATTTTCTCTTTTTTAAAAAAAGAAAGCGCCGCAGCAATTGAAAAATAGAGTTGAATTCTGCATCACAAACTTATCACTTGGAGCGGCAGATGCCTATGATATATTAAATGAAAGATCCGATATTGAAATGGAAACAGCTTGTTAGCATAAATCAACAAGCTGTTTTTTATATTTTGGTGAAGAGCCACTATACAGTTTACCAGCCTCGTACGTATTGCACTGGAGGTGTAACTTCTTCTCCCAATTCCTTAGCAGCATGAAGTGGCCAATATGGCTCGCGTAAAAGAACACGCGCCAGGAAGATTAAGTCAGCACGATTATTTTGTAAAATTTCCTCTGCTTGAATAGCTGTCGTAATAAGGCCGACTGCTCCAGTTGGAATATCAGCACCATGCTTAATCGCTTCAGCATGAGTTACTTGGTAGCCTGGAAAAACATTAATACGTGCTTGCACGATACCACCTGTAGAAACATCCACTAAATCGATACCTTGTGATTTCATCCAACGACTGAAGACGATAAAATCATCCATTGATGTACCATCTTCTGCATAGTCCTCAGCGGAAACGCGCACAAGTAAAGGGCCTTCCCAAACACTACGAATAGCATCGATGACTTGACGTAATAATCGATAACGATTTTCTTGAGAGCCACCGTATTGGTCATTGCGTTTATTCGTTGCTGGTGATAAAAATTCACTAATTAAATAGCCATGTGCTCCGTGGATTTCAAGAACATCAAAGCCTGCTTTAGCTGCCCGGACAGCTGCGTTTTTAAATGCTTCTACAACATATTCAATGTCTTCTAATGTCATTTCAGTTGGCGTTTTATAAGCATCGCTAAATGCAATGGCTGATGGCGCAAATATTTCTCCATCTACAGTTGCTTTACGTCCAGCGTGTGCAAGCTGTATGCCTGTTTTTGCTCCGTATGCTTTCATTCCTTGAACTAATTGACCTAAACCTTCAATATGAGCGTCATCCCATATGCCAAGATCGTTACTAGAAATACGACCCTCTGGTACAACACCAGTAGCTTCGACAATAATTAAACCAACTTGACCAGCAGCCCGCGTTGCATAATGTACTTGGTGGAAAGGTGTTGCAAGCCCATCATCCTGTGCCGAGTACATACACATCGGTGCCATCACAACACGGTTTTTTAAAGTGATTTTTTGCAAATGATAAGGTTCGAATAATTTAGTCAATTTAAAGCCCCCTAATCCCTAGTGATATACTTTATCCCGCATTAACGGGCAGTAGTACTCCTTCTCAAAATTTTAGCAAAAGCAAAGAAGTTAGATGGGAGATAAACTGCCCGTAAAAGCCCGATTCGTTCAACTAATAATCAGAGGGGGGTGAAGAAAACCCCCACTGATTAAAGTTTCACTTTATTTTGCACACATTATTTACTATTTGCAAGTGATCGAGATCGAGCTTCAGCTTCTTTAATGCATGCTTCAATGGCTTCATTAAATCGATATTGTTCAAGAGCTTTAATTCCAGCTTCTGTTGTACCACCTGGACTTGTTACTTTCTTCCGTAATACATCAGGCTCATCGACGGATTGCTTCAGCATTTCCGCAGTACCAGCAAGTGTTTGCGTCATTAATAGTCGTACTGTATCCTTCGAGAGACCAACCTTTGTACCAACCCGTTCAAATGCCTCCATTAAATAATAAATATAAGCTGGCCCACTACCGGAAAGAGCGGTTACAGCATGTAATTGATCCTCATCTACTTCAATAACTGAACCAACCGCCTCTAAAAGCTGTAAGAAAATAGCATGTTGTTCTGCTGTCACTTTGTCATTAAAGGCAATCCCGCTCGCAGACATCCCAATAGTGGCAGAAGTGTTAGGCATAACGCGTGCGACTGGACGAGCACCTAAATGTTCTGTAATAGTAGTAATGGCAATACCAGCTAAAATAGAAAGGACGGCTGATTGCTCTGTAATTTTAGGCTTTAGCTCACGCATCGCTGCAACGGCATCTTTTGGTTTCATCGCTAAAATGATTAAATCAGCCTGCTGATAAATAGCATCTTCAAAATTGCCATTTACATTATATGTGTCGTGTAAAAATTGTAAGCGTTCCTTGTCTGAGCGATTGGTGACGTAAATTTCTTGTGCTGTAAATACCTTTTCTTTAATCCAGCCCTGAATCAACGCCTCTGCCATAGAGCCTGCACCAATAAATAGTATTTTTTTCATGATAAAACCTCCAGTTCAAATTCAATTTCGCCTTGGCGTAATTGCGTCCGGATTTTGAAAATCCGTGACATCCGCCGGAGGCTTTGGGCCAACAAGATGTTGGTCACTCAGTCGTTGCCACAGGACGTAGCGTTCTTAGACTGAGTTCCTCTATTTCAGCGGGTGTTTGGATATTTGTAGCTGTCCCTACGCTGTCGCTACTAAAACATTTGCTGAATGAAGATAAAAAAAAGCGCTCCCGTCCTTATAAAGAAGGACGAAAACGCTGTTGTTTCCGCGGTACCACCTTTGTTTGCCAATAGGCACAACTCATAGCCCTTTTATCGCAAGGGAAACGGTTATGTTTTCATAACTGCTCAGAAGTAGGTTCGGTAATGGGAGCGGGTGATGTCACTTTCAGCAAATGTAACACTCTCTAAGACACCTTCACCAATTACGTACTTGGCTTCATCAATGCGCAAATATAATTAGATTATTCAAAATTATATTAATAATACGTCATCCTGTCAACAGGAGGGTGACGAAAAGAAGAAAAACTTGTAAAATAGAATGAATAGGTATTCACTAGTTGCATTAAAGGGGGAAACAGCTTTTGTCTATATACAAAATAGAAATACCAACACCCTATGAAGTAGGAGATGTGAATGCATTTGTTGTAAAAGGGGATGCATTGACCATTTTTGATGTTGGTCCAAAAACAATAGAAGCCTATGATACGCTTAAATGGGGTATTCGAGCAGCGGGCTTTGACATGCGAGATATTGAACAGGTTGTGTTAACCCATCATCATCCAGATCATGCAGGTTGGGTGGATGCCTTTCCAAACGCAGAAATTTTAGGGCATGCCTATAACGATAAATGGCTTCGTCATGACGAGGATTTTTTACGTTACCATGTGCAGTTTTACAGTGAGCGCTTATTTGAGCACGGAGTTCCTCAAGAATATATCCAGCCGAGTGTACATGTCCGCCGTGAAATAGAGCTTGTAGGTGAACGACCTTTAACACAAATTCTTAACGATGGAGATGAAGTGCCAGGACATCCAGGATTAAAGGCTATTGAAACATTAGGACACGCACAAAGTCACTTAATATTCTGGGATGAAAAAACTCATGATGTAATAGGTGGAGATTTATTGCTTGCAAAAATAACACCAAACCCATTAATTGAGCCACCACTAGACCGTACATTAGGACGTACTAAATCGTTACTACAATATAATGAATCGCTAGAAATTTTACGTCGATTACCCGTAAAAAAGATGTATACAGGACATGGTGCTGAGTTAGAGAATATTCCTGAATTAATTGATAAACGACTAGAACGCCAGCATCAGCAATCTTTGAAGGTCTGTGAATTATTTGGTGACGATTCATTAACTGCTGTACAAGTAACGAAGCGCTTTTACCCAGCGGTTTTTCAGCGTCAGTTTGGTCTGACGTTGTCCAAAACGCTTGGGTATTTAGATTACTTAGAGGCCAACAATTTCATTACATCTACAAAAACGGAAGAAGGTATCTATTTATTTCAAAGGAGGTAGGTTTAAATATGAAGATGAATAAAAAGACTATCTTCGTTACAGGTGCAACAAGTGGTGTAGGATTGAAAATGACAGAATTATTAGTAGCACAGGGTCATACGGTTTATGCAACAGGACGCAACGCGGTTTCATTAAAAGCTTTAGAACGTGTTGGCGCAAACGTGATCCAAGCAGATTTAACTAATTTATCTACAATCGATGAAGTATGTGCACAACTACCGCCTTTAGATGTAGCTATTTTATCTGCAGGGGTAGGTAAATTTGGCATTGCGACTGACTTATCAGATGAAGCTATTAGACAAATGGTAGAGCTAAATGTCAGTGTACCAATGTATTTAGCAAAACGTCTCGCATCACCTATGATGCAACGTCAGCAAGGTCAGTTAATCTTCATCGGCTCACAGGCTGGAAAGGTAGCGACACCTAAGGCTAGTGTTTATGCTGCTACAAAGCATGCGATTGTCGGTTTTACGAATGGGCTTCGCATGGAACTGGCTCCGTATAATGTTAAAGTTACTGCGATACATCCAGGTCCAATCGATACACCATTTTTAGATAAGGCGAGTGATGAAAGTGGCTATCGCGAGTCTTTAGGAAGATTTTTATTAACAGCGGAAGAGGTGGCACAAGCTACTGTAAAAACAATTGAACGCCCTGTCCGAGAGGTTAATTTACCAAGGATCATGGGATTAACAAGCAAGCTGTATGCAATGGCACCTGCAACCGTAGAATTTTTAGGCAAATCATTTTTCAATAAAAAATAGGAATTAAACTGTAAACATACCAAGTTGAGTGTGTTTACAGTTTTTTTAATCCCTTTTTATTGACAAAAAAATTTATGTTAATTAACATTTAAGTTAACTAAAATATTAAGGCTGGTAAAGATGACTAAAAATATAAAACAAATTGTCGATGACATTAATCAATATAGTTATGAAATGAATGTAAAATTAGCGAAGGCTCAAGAAGCTCTATTTAAAGATGATTTGTCGATGAAACAAACGATGGTAATCGATTTTGTACACAAGCATAAAAAGTGTACAATGGGCGAAATTGCGCTCTTTATGGAAATCTCCCCAAGTGCGGTGAGTCAAATAGTAGCGAGACTTGAAAAAGAAAACTATCTTAAACGTGATATTAACCCTAATAATCGTAGGGAAGTGGTTGTTATGTTGGCTGAAAATGGAGAGGCGTATTATCATCGCGATGAACAAATTAATAAGCTTATTCTTGATAAGATTTATAGCAAAATGCCTGAAGCAGATTTAGAACAATTGCGTAGCTTGATCCAGCGCTTATATCAAATTGTTGAGGAGGAGATTTCAAATGGATTGGAATAAAGTAAAAGAACAGCTTGAAAATACGTTTAATGGTACAGTTTTGCTTGCGCAGGATGAGACAATTTTATTGCAAGGTGCCTATGGCGAAGCTTCGATAGAAACACACGCGCCTATGGAACTTCATCAACGTTTTAACTTAGCTTCTGTATCAAAGCCGATTACAGCATTGGGAATTTTACTTTTAGTACAGGATAAGAAAATAACATTCGATGATGATATTAGCCAATGGTTCGATAATTTACCTTACACAAATATTACTGTGCGCCACTTATTACATCATACATCAGGGTTGCCTGATTATATGGCATTGTTTTCAAATTGGGATGAAACAACAGCTGCCACAAATGAAGATGTTCTGCAACTATTAATTCAATATGCACCACCTCGACTTTTTAAAGCAGGTGAGAAAATGGAATACTGCAATACAGGTTATGTCCTGTTAGCTCTTATAATCGAGCGTGTGGCGAATAAAAGTTTTACTGAATTTATGGATGATTCTATATTTAAACCTTTAAATATGATGAATACAACCGTAACGTCAACTACTTTTACTAAACAATATACAAATGAAATTGCACATGGCTACGTGCTTGATGTGTATACCGGGCAGTATGTGGACCCTTCAGAACTTGAAGAAACGAAAAGTACTACTTGTTTGAATTATATTACTGGCGATGGCGGAATCTATTCGACGGTAGAGGACTTATGGAAAATAGGGCGTGCTGTTATTCAAGCACAGCTTTGGGATGAAGCTTTACTTGAGCAAGCCTTTACTCCCTCAACTCTTACAGCAGAGGAACCTTTTTCTTATGGTATGGGCTGGATTATTTACGAGGATGAACAGCTGGGGAAATGTGTATGGCACAGCGGTGGATGGCCTGGGTATGCAACTACATTTAAAATTTATCCAAAATCTAAGTCAATCTTTGTATTTTTACGCAGTAAAGAGCAAGAAGTGGATTATGAAATAGCTATTGGTGAAGCGATTGAAAAAGCAGTAACGACACATGAATTTCATTTACCGAAAAAGCCTGAACAATATAAAGCTGTGCATTTACCAGTCGAAATTTTACAGAGCTATGAAGGTAAATACCAACTCCAAGAACAACCTGAACATGCAGTGGAAATAGCGTTACAAGATGGCAATCGCTTATATATTTTCCTACCTGCTACAATGCCACTTGAATTACATGCGATAAAAAAAGATGAATTTTTCTTACGTAGTTTAGGCGTTCTAATAACGATAAAGCAAGATATATTAATAGTTAATAATGAAAGTCAAAAAACGATCGCTAAAAAAATAACCACGAGCTTAAAGGATAATAACATATTTTCGTAGTTTTATAATTTGAGATCAAACAAAACCGGTTTGCATAATGTATTCTCAGATTGTAGACTAAATATTATTTGTTTGTATAAAGATAATAGTATTTCATATTGATTGATACACAAAAAATTAATATTTATCTTTTTTGTCGGCATGAGAACTCATTTTTAAACAATGGGTTCTTTTTTAATAGTGTTTAAAAATTCTAGGAACATGTCAGAATGTACATGTTAAATCAACCCCTCGTTTTGCCAAAGAACCATGTACTTTCCTGAAATTTATATTATATACATTCAAGTAGCGAGTAAAAATTCGTTTTTCCGAGTAAAAATATTCATAGTTGTACAAGCGCTAAAAGTATTATAATGACACACTTTTTACAATAAACATAAAAGTCTATAAATTTATAAAAATACACTTGTTTTTATTTTTATAACATGATACTATTCGTGTATAAACTTTTAAGTGGATGTATAAACATACATATCTTATAGATTAATTGGAGGCGCATTTTTTATGACGAATAAAAAAGTAGTATTAGCATATTCAGGAGGTCTTGATACTTCTGTAGCAATTCCGTGGTTAAAAGAACAAGGTTGGGACGTTATTGCAGTTTGTCTTGACGTTGGTGAAGGTAAGGACCTTGAGTTTGTAAAAAATAAAGCCCTTCAAGTAGGTGCAATTGAATCATATATGGTAGATGCGAAGGATGAGTTTGCTGAAGAATATGCACTAATCTCATTACAAGCTCATACTTGGTACGAACAAAAATATCCATTAGTATCGGCACTTTCTCGTCCATTAATTTCTAAAAAATTAGTGGAAATTGCAAACCAAGTAGGTGCGGACGCAGTAGCTCATGGTTGCACAGGTAAAGGTAATGACCAAGTTCGTTTCGAAGTTTCAATCAAGGCATTAAATCCAGACTTAGAAGTGTTAGCACCTGTACGTGAGTGGGGCTGGAGTCGTGATGAGGAAATCGAATATGCTATGAAACATGATGTACCGATTCCTGCAACGTTAGATTCACCATTCTCTATTGACCAAAACTTATGGGGCCGTGCAAATGAAGCGGGCGTAATGGAAGATCCATGGGTATCACCGCCAGAAGAAGCTTATGGTTTAACAGTTTCTGTGGAAAACACTCCAGATGAAGCGGAATACGTAGAACTTGAATTCGTTGCTGGTAAGCCAGTAGCTTTAAACGGTAAAGAAATGAAGCTTGCTGATTTAATCCAAGAGCTAAATGCAGTAGCTGGTGCACACGGTGTTGGTCGTATCGATCACGTAGAAAACCGATTAGTTGGTATTAAATCTCGTGAAGTATATGAAATTCCAGGAGCAAAAGTGCTATTAACAGCACATAAAGAGCTAGAAGACTTAACGCTTGTAAAAGAGTTAGCGCATTTCAAGCCAGTCATTGAGAAAAAATTATCTGAATTAATTTATGATGGTTTATGGTTCTCTCCATTACGTGTGGCACTGGAATCATTCCTTGCTGAATCACAAAAATTTGTGAACGGAACTGTACGTGTGAAGCTTTACAAAGGTCATGCAATTGTGGAAGGACGTAAATCTCCAAATTCACTTTATAGTGAAAAGCTAGCAACATATTCTAAAGAAGACCAATTCAATCATGCTTCAGCAGTAGGCTTCATCGAATTATGGGGTCTGCCAACAGTGGTTAACTCTTCAGTAAATAAAAACTAATTTTGACAAGCAAGGTGTAGGATAGCTTTGTGCTATGCTGCACCTTTTCAAAAAGAAATGAAGGAAAAGGTGAGCTGTTATGACAAAACTTTGGGGCGGACGTTTCCAAAAATCAGCAGAAGCATGGGTGGACGAGTTCGGCGCATCGATTGGCTTCGACCAACAGCTTGTTCTAGAAGACCTTGAAGGTAGCGTAGCACATGTTACAATGCTTGGCGCAACAGGAATTTTACCAGCAGTTGACGTAGAGGCCATTTTAAATGGCCTTGCACAATTACAAGAAAAAGCAATCGCAGGAGAGCTTGAATTTACAGTTGCTAATGAAGATATTCACTTGAATTTGGAAAAAATGCTCATTGATTTAATTGGTCCTGTAGGTGGTAAGCTTCACACTGGCCGTAGCCGAAATGACCAAGTAGCAACAGATATGCATATTTTCTTGAAAAAACGTGTGAAGGAAGCAATCGGCTTAATTGAGACATTCCAAAAGACATTGCTTGAAAAGGCTGAGGAGCATGTAGAAACAATTGCTCCAGGCTATACACATTTACAACGAGCTCAACCAATCTCATTTGCGCATCACTTAATGGCCTATTTCTGGATGTTAGAGCGTGATAAACAACGCTTTACGGAGTCACTTAAGCGTATCGATATATTGCCTTTAGGTGCAGGTGCTATGGCGGGTACAACTTTTCCAATCGACCGCTTAAAATCCGCGGAGCTTTTAGGCTTCAACGAGGTTTATGCGAACTCGATGGATGCAGTAAGTGACCGTGATTTTATCGTTGAATTTTTAAGCAATTCATCATTATTAATGGCGCATTTATCTCGTTTTGCAGAGGAAGTTATTTTGTGGTCGACAGATGAATTTAAATTTATCGAATTAGATGATGCCTTCTCAACAGGTTCTTCTATTATGCCACAAAAGAAAAATCCCGATATGGCGGAGTTAATCCGTGGAAAAACGGGACGCGTTTACGGTAACTTAATGGGCTTATTAACCGTTCTTAAAGGAACACCGTTAACATACAACAAAGATATGCAGGAAGATAAAGAAGGTATGTTCGATACAGTCCATACAATTCTTGGTTCATTAAAAATCTTTGAAGGTATGGTTCGCACGATGACTGTCAATACAGAGCGTTTGCACCAGGCAGTACACTCTGACTTCTCCAATGCTACGGAGCTTGCAGATTACCTAGCAACAAAAGGTATGCCTTTCCGTGAAGCACATGAAGTGACAGGAAAACTTGTATTCACATGTATTCAACAGGGTATCTACTTATTAGATTTACCGCTGGAAGACATGAAAAAAGAAAGTGAGCTTATCGAAGCGGATATTTACGATGTATTAGCGCCTGAAGCAGCCGTTCGTCGTCGCCATTCTTTAGGTGGTACAGGGTTTGATCAAGTAAACATCCAAATCGAAAAGGCAAAAGCTTGTCTTGTTTAACCATAACTTAGCGTGCATGTCCTTGTGACTTTTGCATAGATATTCATTAAAGCTGTCCAGTGAGGCACTATGAAAAACCATTTTCCTTTTTCGTTAGAGCCAGAGGGTGAAACGAAAAAGAGCCCCTTACATAGGTGAAGGACAATCCCCAATTCTGGAGACGCGGAATTGGGGTTTTTGTGTAAAGAAATAACAATGGGAGGGATTTCAATGAATGAGCGTTTTACAAAGGGATTAGAAACAATAAAACAGTATGTGACAAAGGAAGAAGTAGCACGAATGATTGAGGCAGATGCACTTACTGATGTAGCCCCAGATTTACGCAAAATGATTATTGAATTTGCCTATGGTGATGTTTATTCACGACCAGGGCTAGATGCAAAAAGCCGTGCACTTGTTGTCATTACAGCAGTAGTAACTCAAGGTGCTGCCCCACAAACAAAAACACATATTAAACGAGGTCTACATGCAGGTTTGACACAGATAGAAATTGTGGAAGCATTATTACAATTAGTGCCATATATAGGTTTTCCACGTGTACAAAATGCTTTAACTTTTTTCAGCAGGTGTCCAAACACCTATTGAAAAAAGTTAAAGCCTCCGGCGGATGTCACGGAATCGGCTTTGTGCAAGCACAAAGCCGATTCCGGACGCAATTATGCCGAGGCATAATTGATCCATTGCGCAACAAGTCTTTAAAGAAGACGCCTAAAATAAAACTCTGCATTTTGAAGTGACCCCTAAAAGTTAGACACAGTTATTTCATTAGGCAGCTTGGGTAAAACGAGTTCGGTATTGCACCGGACTCGTTTTTAATTTTGCCTTAATCCGTTTCGTATTATAGTAATTGATAT
>NZ_BAAFHO010000016.1:0-113269 GCF_054665055.1 Lysinibacillus sp. CTST325
ATTAGCACTTTCATTTCCATTTAAGTAACGCTCAACTGCTTGTAATTTATCTTCTACAGTATATTTAGCCATAGAAAAACTGCACCTCCAATTGTTAGATGTGTCTAACAATTGGGGTGCAGTTCAAAACTACCGACGTTTTTTATTATCTTCAACCATCCTGCCACTATAGTTGGTAAGATAAATACAAGTATATTCCCTTATTAATAGGTATCTAACTGTATCATCGACAAGGTTTATTGATATAATGAATTATAAGGGATATGTCTAAATGGGGGTGGCGTGATGTTCGAGGGAAAATGCTTAATTGTCGAAGGCCGATCGGATAAACTTCAAATCGAACCTATTTTAAATGAAGACGTAAAAATACTTTGTACAAATGGTACAATTGGTGTGCATCAATTAGAAGAGCTACTCGATCCATATGAGGGTTGTGAGCTTTATACATTTTTTGATGCAGATACATCAGGTAATAAGCTAAGGGCATTAATGGACAGACATTATCCAGAGGCTGAGCATTTACGTACGATGCCAACATATAAGGAAGTTGAGACAACTCCGAGGAAGGTGTTAGCGGCAATATTGCTTCGCGCACATTTCTCAATCCATAATGAATATATTTTGTAAGGTTGCGTGAAAAAAGATGGAAGAATGGTCAAAAGAGCAGTGGAACGCGGCTATCCAGTCCGGTGAAAAGGCTGCCTTTTATTTATATACTCCAATGTGTGGAACATGTGCAGTTGCATCGAAAATGATGACGGTTGTTGAGCAATTGCTGCCACAGTTAAAGATTGGTAAAGCGAATATAAATTTTATAGAGCAAATAGCTTATGATAATAAAATCGAAAGTGTACCATGTTTACTCGTATGTGAAGGCGGAGAAGTGACAGAAAAGGTTTATGCCTTTCAATCCGTACCATATTTATACGAATTGTTAAAAAATTAATTGACTGAATATTAATCGCGTGGTAAAGTAACAAATATATTAAAAAAACAATAAATATATCGAACTCTTATAAAGAGCGGCGGAGGGAAGTGCCCTATGAAGCCCGGCAACCATCACAATTGTGAAAAGGTGCCAAATCACCCAAAGATTTATCTTTGAAAGATGAGAGAACGGTTTAGCGTATAAGTTACGTGACCCCTTCTACTTGTCTATAAGTGAAGGGGTTTTTTAATTTCTTTCAGCGGGTATCCAAAACCCGCTGAAATAGAGGAACTCAGTCTAAGAACGCCACGTCTCATGGCAACGACTGAGTGACCAACATCATGTTGGCCTAAAGCCTCCGGACGCTATTATACCGAGGCATAATTGATATAAGAAAAGGAGAATTCGCTATGATCAATCTTCAAAATATTACGAAGAAATACAAAACCGCGAATGGCGAATTAATAGCAGTCAAAGACGTCAACCTTTCTATTAATAAAGGTGAAATTTTCGGCATTATCGGCTATAGTGGCGCTGGTAAAAGTACAATGATTCGCTTGTTAAACGGTTTAGAAAAGCCTACATCTGGTACGGTGACGGTTAACAATCAAGAATTTTCATCCATAAAGGGGCAAAAGCTTAGGGATGCTAGACAAAAGGTCAGTATGATTTTCCAACATTTCAACTTACTTTGGTCTAGAACTGTTGCAGAAAACATCGCTTTCCCACTAGAAATCGCAGGTGTGCCAAAGGCAAAACGTGAAGCACGTGTGAAAGAATTGATTACACTAGTTGGCTTGGAAGGACGCGAAAAAGCATATCCATCACAACTATCGGGTGGACAAAAACAACGGGTAGGTATCGCTCGTGCACTTGCTAATAATCCAGAGGTATTGTTATGTGATGAGGCAACATCCGCACTCGATCCGGAGACAACAGATGCTATTCTTGATCTACTTGTCGATATTAACGAACGATTAGGTCTAACGATTGTGTTAATTACACATGAAATGCACGTTATTCGTAAGATTTGTCATCGTGTAGCAGTTATGGAAGCTGGGGAAATTGTAGAACGTGGTGAAGTATTACAAGTATTCCAAGCTCCACAAGCTGCCATTACGAAAAAATTCGTTTCTCAAATTACAGATACGAAGGAAACACAAGAAACTGTGGCACAAATTAAAGAAAATTACCCTAATGGACAACTTGTTAAGCTAATCTTTGTAGGAGAAAAAACAGAGCAGCCTGTCATTTCACATCTTGTGAAACAGTTTGATGTAGAAGTAAGTATTGTACATGGCAATATTTCGCAAACGAAAAATGGAGCGTACGGTACACTAATTGTGCAAATTGATGGCTCAGAGGCCAATGTTGCAGCTGCACTGAGCTACTTAAATACAGTCGAAGTACAAACGGAGGTGATTGCAAATGCTAACTAGTCTTTTTCCGAATGTCGACTGGGAAAAAATGTGGGACGCTACGTATGAAACATTGTACATGACAACAATTTCTACGGTCATCACATTTATACTTGGATTAGTAATTGGAATCTTATTATTTTTATCAAGTCCCAACCAACTATGGGCCAATAAAATTGTGAACTTTTTAACAGGCTCAATCGTTAACATTTTCCGTTCGATTCCATTTATCGTATTGATTATCTTATTAATTCCATTTACGAAGTTTTTACTCGGCACAATTCGTGGCGCAGATGCGGCTTTACCAGCATTAATTATTGGAGCTGCACCATTCTATGCACGAATGGTATTAATTGCCTTACGCGAAATTGATAAAGGTGTTATTGAAGCGGCTCGTTCAATGGGTGCCAAAACGTCAACGATTATTTGGAAAGTATTAATTCCCGAATCGTTACCAGCGCTTATTTCTGGTCTTACTGTAACGGCTGTAGCACTTGTTGGTTATACTGCGATGGCAGGTATTATCGGTGCAGGTGGTCTAGGAAACTTAGCATTCTTAGATGGCTTCCAACGTAATCGCACAGATGTAACTTTAATGGCGACTATATTAATCTTAATAGTAGTATTTATTATTCAATGGATTGGCGACTTAATTACAGCCAAAACAGATAAACGCTAAAAAGAGCATCACACTATGAACATCTAAGAGGTTATCTCGGTTTTATACCGCTAACATATTTAAATAAGAAAAAAGGGAGAGTAATAAAATGAAGAAGTTATTAACAGGATTATTTTTATCTGTATTAGTATTAGCTCTAGCTGCTTGTGGTGCTGGTAAAAAAGAAGAAACAGGCTCAAGCTCATCATCTAGTGATAGTGACAGTAAAGAAAATGTAACTTTAACAGTAGGGGCTTCAAATACACCTCATGCGGTTATTCTAGAAAAAGCAAAACCAATTTTAGCTAAAGAAGGTATCGATCTTAACATTGAAACATATCAAGATTATGTATTGCCAAACCAACATTTAGAATCTGGCGAACTTGATGCGAACTACTTCCAACATCTACCTTTCTTAGAGCTTAGCATGAAAGAAAATGGCTATGACTTTGTAAATGCTGGTGCTATTCACATTGAACCAATCGGTATTTACTCTAAAAAATATAAATCTCTTGATGATCTTCCAAAGGGTGCAACAATTTTACTTTCTAGCTCAGTTGCAGACCACGGTCGTATGCTTTCGTTGTTAGAAGCTAAGGGCTTAATTAAATTAAAAGATGGTGTTGATAAAACAGCAGCAGAAATAAAAGATATCGCAGAAAACCCTAAAAACCTTAAATTCGATGCAAACACGGCACCTGAAATGCTTGTACAAATGTACGAAAATAATGAAGGTGATGCGGTTCTGATCAACTCGAACTTTGCAATCGATAACGGCTTAAATCCATTGAAAGATGCAATTTCTCTTGAAGATAAAGAATCTCCATATGTAAACATTATCGCTGTACGTGCTGGTGATGAAACAAAACCAGAAATTAAAAAATTAGTAGAAGCATTAAAATCTAAAGAAATCCAAGACTTCATTATTGAAGAATGGAAAGGCTCAGTTGTACCAGTAAAATAAAATTTATCGAAAAAAGGGTATGTAAGTATGACAGCTTACAAACCCTTTTTGCTTGTCGACAAAAGAATAAAGCATATCGATAAACAAATGTAATGATCACGCCGAGTTGGTGCTTCCCACCAAGCTTATCCCACAGGAGTCGCCACTCTCCACAGGAGTTGTCAAAAAATCACCATGCAGATTTACATGTAAATAGTGTTTATCTACAGTTTGAAAGGGAATGTAAGAATTAAAGCTTACATTCCCTTTTTTTTCTTGTTGAAAAAGGGGTTCTTTTATCAGAAAAATATAACTTTTTTATTAAAAGAGTTCTTCTTTTGTGTTTTATGGCAAAAATATAATATATTTTAAAAGTGACTGATTTACCAAAAATTTTATATAGCAATTGATTAGTAATCTTTATTACTATAGTAGTTATGTGTGCAAATCAAAAAAATGCTAGAAAACGTGAAAGAAAATCAAATATTTCTTACATCAACTGGAGTGAACACCAATGAATAAATTAATCATCGCAGAAGACATCATGCAGGAGCATGAGGTGAAGGGTTATTTTGAAACATTGCGTGAGAGCGTTATTCGCTCACGTTTCACAATGACTGCAGTCTTTTTTAAATTAGCTAATTCCTCACAAGGAACTGATATAGAACGTAATCAAACTTCAGCTTTTCTAAAATCAAAAATACGAAAAACAGATTTACTTTTCCAATTAGCGGATGGCATGCATTGGGGAGTTTTTTTTCTGCAAAGTAGTGAAGTCGAGGTAAAGGCGTTTTTAAAACGGATTTTTGCAATTCTGAAGCAAGAAAGGGAATATCAGCAAATCGCGTTAAAAGCCTCTATTACTGAAATAAGAAATAATAGTGTAAACTTTGAAACTTTGTTAGATAAAAATAAGCAAAAACTAGCAGATGACGAACAGCCGACTTGGTCAATAGAACAAGTTACAGATTATAGTGAACAACCAACTGAGCAAGTAAAAGTAAGCGTTATTGAACAAAATGCAATCTTTAGAAAAGTGCTAGAAACAACGCTCAATGATTTAGACATTCCTCATTTTACGTTAGACGTGGCTACCTACGAAGATGGCTATAGTTTTTTACAGTCCGAAAGCTATAAAACAGGCCATATGCATTTAGTTGTCATGAACGATATTTTACCACGAAAAAATGGCTTAGAAATTTTGCACATTTTACGAGAAATGCCGAATGAGAAAAAGTTCATCATTTATATGATGTCAGAACGAAACTCAGAAGGGGCGACACTTAATGCTTATGAAGGTGGAGTCGATGAATTTATCGTAAAACCATTTAATTTACGTTTGTTAGAAGCAAAAATCAGGAGAACGTTTGCGAGGTTTTGGCTATGATCGAGCTATCGATTTCTTTTCTTTTAACGGCCATCGTTGTTTTATTAGTCATTTTATTTTTATTTACGATATATCTACTTTTGCAGCATCAGCGGGAGATTCGCTTTGCAGAAAAGTATGATACTTATTTACAAAACTATTCACAGCACTGGTACAACTATTTAATCAATGATGAAAATTTCTCTGTAGTGCTTGTACCCCGTGGAAGAGCCCAAGTAGCAGCTATAGAAATAATCTTTTCATCTTATTTAAAAAATATAATGAGTGCCAAAGTAGAACATAAAATCAAAGAGTTTTCTAATCTCTATTTAAAACAGTTTTATGAAAAGGATTTAGCAAGTAAACGATGGAGCATTAGGATGAATGCTTTATATCGTATTGCTGATTTTCAGATAGATGAATTAGAAGATACTTGTCAACAATTCGAGAAATCCAAAATTTCGGAGGAAGAATATTTTCAACTGTTAAAAATATACTCTATCTTCCAACCAGAATTGTTTATCGAAAAAATGAAAGAATCGAGCGTTCATTATTCTGAAAGCGAATATAGAAGATTATTTGTCTTGTTAGAGGATGACGTATTTATTCGATTGTTTGAAGACTTTGATAGCTGGGCGAAAAATATCCAATTTGCTGCAATTGATACTGCAGCTGTAAAAAGAAATATGCAATATATTGATAAGTTAAAACAGCTATTAACACATGAGGAACCAGAAATAAAAATAAGAGCATTAAAGGGTCTTTACGAAATTGGTGTAATTGATGAAATCGATCCTTATGTTCCATTTGTGACTTCAGATATGTGGGAAGTGAGATTAATGGTTGCAAAAATCTTTAAGCATGTGCCACTAATCTATACCTATGCTTATTTAGAACGGCTACTTGAAGATGAAAATTGGTGGGTGCGCTCACAGGCAGCTAAAACAATTGCAGAAAATAGAGAAGGAATTGCAAAATTACAGCAATTTATGGAGTCCTCAAACGATCAATATGCAATTGAAATGGCACAAGAAACAGTAGTCAGAAAGCAGGGGAACAAATGAAATTAATTTTAGATTATTGTATGTGGTTCTTTGGTGGCGTTATTCTGTTTTATATGCTATTCGTTATTGTTTCATATTGCGCAATGTTTGCAATTGCCATGCTAGATTTACGAAAACGCTATAAATTAGATCCCTCAGAGTATGATGATGCGCATATCGATGCCTTCTACTCAAAACCAGTATCCTTACTAGTCCCTGCTTACAACGAAGAGATTGGAGTTGTAGATACAGTCTATTCATTGTTGAATTTACGATATCCGCAAACGGAAATTATCATTATTAACGATGGTTCTACTGACACTACACTACAAACTGTCATCGAGCATTTTCGCATGAAGCCCGTTGATAAAATTGTTCGTGCAAATATCCCTACAAAAGAAGTGAAACAAATTTATGAATCTGAAATTTATAAGAATTGTATTTTAGTAGATAAAGAAAATGGTGGTAAGGCAGATGCATTAAATGTAGGTATTAATGTTTCGCAATATCCTTATTTTTGCTCTATCGATGGTGATTCAATTTTAGATGAAAAATCATTGCTTCGTGTGATGAAGCCGATTATTTTATCTGATGGTGAAGTGATTGCGGCAGGAGGAAATATTCGAATTGCCAATGGAGCGAAAATGCAGCTGGGTTCCGTTACTGAAACGCACTTACCAAATAATTATTTAGTAATTATGCAAATAATTGAATATTTGCGAGCTTTTTTAATGGGGCGAATCGCTTTAAGTAAATTTAATCTTGTGCTTATTATTTCTGGAGCATTTAGTGTCTTTTCGAAAGAATGGGCTGTGGAAGCGGGCGGTTATTCAACGAATATTATTGGAGAAGACATGGAGCTTGTCGTGAATATTCACCGTTTGATCAGAAAGAAAAAAGAAAAGAAACGTATTGAGTTTGTACCAGATCCTGTATGCTGGACGGAAGCACCTCAGACATTAGGGGTATTGCGAAATCAACGTAGACGTTGGCACCAAGGATTATTCGAAAGCCTTTGGAAGCATAAAACGATGACATTCAACCCAAAATATGGATTGTTAGGGTTTGTTGCATTGCCTTATTTTTGGCTTGTAGAATGTCTAGGTCCAATTGTTGAGCTAGGCGGTTATATTTATATTGTAGTAGCATTTTTCTTAGGGAAAATCTATTATGAAGCAGCGGTAATACTGTTGCTGCTCTTCGTTATTTATGGAGTTATTTTTTCAATAGCATCTATACTATTCGAGGCATGGACAATGAACACTTATCCGAAAAAGAGAGAGCTATTACGAATGATACTTTTAGCATTTACTGAAATTTTTTGGTATCGACCACTCACTCTTTTATGGCGTTGTGAAGGATTAGTTCGGTTTGTGCTAAGAAAAAGCGATTGGGGCAATATGAAGCGTGTCGGCATTGCTGAAAAGGAGAAAAGTGTATGAAGCGAATATATATAGGGGTCATAGCTATTCTAATTCTCATTATTACACCTATAGCATGGTGGTATTTGAGCGATGAAAAACCGCTGAACGTCGCGATCCTAGATAAAACGGTTCCGAATGAAACATATCGAGAGCATTTAGGTGTGAACTGGTTTTTAAACCATTATAAATACACAATTGATCATCAACCATATGATGTACACAAAAATTACTATGGTACGATTCCGAATGATAAAACGAAGAGAGTATCTGAAAAAAAGTTTCCGACCGACTATAGCAATTATGATGTTATTTATTTGGCAGATACGTATGGAGTATATAAGGATGATTTAAATGAAAAAAAGCGTCTAGGTAAACGCTCAGAAAAAATTGTTGGTGGCTTAGAAATGGATGAATGGCAATCAATAGTAGGTCGTTTAGCAAGTAACAAGAAAAGTATGCTAATAGCCGAATACAATACATTTGCGTCACCAACATCAGAGGCAGTTAGAAAAGAGCTACAGGATTATTTAGGAATTTCATGGTCTGGATGGATTGGGCGTTATTTTGATGAGCTTGATTATCATAAAAACTCAGAAATTCCACAATGGGTCATAGATGAACATGGTGATAATTGGCCATATAAGGGCGGTGGCTTTCTTCTATTTAATGAAATTACAGAAAAGCTCATTGTGCTGGAACTGGACAAGCATGTAAAAACAGAAGGCATTCAGGTGCAGTTTACTGAAGAAGGGAAAAAATTCTTTAATACTTCTGCTAGCGCTGACTATGGCTATTGGTTTGATATTATCACGCCTAAATATGCAGAGGATGCTCTTGCTAATTATAAATGGGACTTAACAAAAGATGGAGAAAAACTATTAAAGGACAACGATATTCCACAGCAATTTGCGGCTATTGTTTCACAGGACAAACGCTACACTACAAGCTATTATTTTGCTGGTGATTTCAACGATATGTCACGGGTACCGAACCTTTATAAAATAAAGGGATTACCGACCATCTATAAATACGCTGAGAAGTATGCAGATAGTTCATTTTACTGGTCGATTTATATACCAGTCATGCATAAAATTTTTGAAACGTTTGAGCAAAAAGAGGTTAAAGAAAACGTTAATCATGAAAAACAAAATTATAATGCACGTATTAAAGGTGAATCATTTGAAGTCTTACGCGATGGGAAATGGGAGCCACTAGTCTTTAAGGGCGTTAATATCGGTATGGGGAAACCGGGAGCATTCCCCGGGGAAGCTGCTATTACGGAAGAAGAGTACTATCGTTGGTTCCGTCAAATTGCTGAGATGAATGCCAATACGATTCGTGTCTATACATTACACCCACCAGGTTTTTATCGGGCACTTGCTAAATACAATGAAGAAAATCCAGATAAACCACTGTATGTATTGCAAGGTGTGTGGATTAATGAGGAAGGCTTGGCTGACTCTCTAGATGCCTATGATGAAGCTACCTTGAAGGATTTCCAAAGTGAAATGAAGCGCATGGTAGACGTTATTCACGGTAACACTTATGTGAAGCCAGTAGCAGGACATGCCTCAGGATTGTACGATGTTGACGTTTCAAAATATGTTATTGGCTGGGTGCTTGGAATCGAATGGTATCCGCATATGGTAGTCGGTACGAACGAAAAACACGCTAATATAGGCGAATACAATGGGACGTATTTTGAAACGAAAAATGCTGCACCATTTGAGCATTGGTTAGCGGAGCAAATGGATCTTATTACTACTTACGAGAAGGATCAATATAATTGGCTCCGTCCAATGAGCTTCACAAACTGGGTAACGACCGACTTACTAGACCATCCATCTGAACCTTCTGAGGATGAAGATTTAGTAGGAGTCAATCCAAATGTTATCTATACAAAGGGTGAGATGCAGGCACCAGGACAATTTGCTTCCTATCATGTGTATCCATATTACCCTGACTTCTTCAACTTCGACCAAAAGTATTTAAATTATAAAGATTTCCGGGGCAATAAAAATAGTTATGCAGGATATTTAAAAGATTTACATCAAGCTCATCGTATGCCTGTTCTTATTGCGGAATTTGGAATTCCAGCAGCGCGTGGTAAGACACATGAAAATGTTTACGGCTGGAATCAGGGACATATGTCCGAACAGCAGCAGGGTGAAACACTTCAACATTTATATGAAGATATTATGCATGAAGGCTTGCTAGGAGGTCTTATTTTCACATGGCAGGACGAGTGGTTTAAGCGGACTTGGAATACGATGGATTACGATGATCCAAATCGTCGACCGTTTTGGTCCAATGCACAAACGAACGAACAACAATTTGGCGTACTAAGCTTTGATCGATTTAAAGTAAAAGTAGACGGCGATACAAAGGAGTGGAAAGGTACACAAATGTACAATACCGCACCCTCTGATTCAACAGATTTTGCTGTCGATTATGATGAACGATATTTGTATTTCAAAATAAAAAGTGATGTTTTAGATAAAGCCTCACCGCGTATTTTACTGGATGTCGTACCAAACCAAGGAAATACGTCGGCAACATCAATAAAAGATATGACGTTTTCAAATGGCGTAGATTTTATGGTGGAATTAAATAAAAGTGGAGACTCTCGAGTTGTCATAGATGAGTACTATGATTTCTATGATTATTTTTACGGTCACAATTTAAAAATGATTCCGCCTCGTATGGCAGCTATCACAAAAAATAGCGGTAAGTTTGCACCGATTAACTATGTGCTAAATAAACAACTATACTTACCAGAGCAAAAAATTACGACCGATTTTAGTTCTTATGAAACAGGGAAACTGCTTCAAGGGAACGCCAATCCAAAAGCAAAAGATTATAATTCGTTAGTAGACTATACATGGACGGATGATAATGTTATTGAGCTACGAATTCCTTGGCTACTAATCCAAGCAAAAGATCCAAGTCAGCGTGAGTTTATGGGAGATCTATATAAAGATGGAGTGACAGCTTCTACTAAGGTAGATAATATTTATATTGGTGCTGTCTTTGTAGATAAGGATGGCAAAGTAGTGAAATCTTTACCAGAGACAAAGGATCATGTCTTACCTGCTCTCTCAGCATACTCTTGGGAACAATGGCAAACTCCAAAGTATGAAGAGCGTTTAAAACAATCATATTATATTTTACAAAAATTATTTAAAGATTAATCAATTATGCCTTGGCATAAGTGCGTCCGGAATCGGCTTTGTGCTTAGGCCTGTACGAGGGCCGACACGATGTCGGTCATTTCGGTAATGCCACATGACGTGGCGTTTTTAGACGGAGTTCCTCTATTTCAGCTGGTGTTTGGACAACCGTTGTAAAATAGCTTAAATCCGCATTCATCTCATCACCTATAGAGGTGGGAGACTTTTACTGAAAGAAGTTAAATGGAAGCTTAGGATAGGTGAGTTTTACCTATTCTAAGTTTTTTGTTTTTTATTGGCTCAGCAACAAAAGTTATGGATGTCTTAAAACGTTTGCCATTATTAATTGGGCGACTCCTAGGGGATCAGCAATAAAGGAACGAAGGCTAAAACCATCACGTCCTGTGATAACATCTTCGTGACCAACATAGTACTGCCGCCGCTTCGCTGTTGCTCAGATAAAACCCTTTTGCTGCTGCCGCTTCGTTAGCACTACGCTTTCGTGCAAAAAACATCTGCTGGCCGAGACCCTGCAGAGAAGCGGAGGTTATCTGTGCGTAAGCAACAAAAGCGGCTCATCGTACGCCTCCAGGAAAGTGCCCATTCGGAACGGAAATCAACCAGACGTTATGGTGACGAATGTTTTTGTCAGAAAATAAAAAAGAGTTTTACAATTTCGTCTATTTCGCAAGCTGTATATTCTCTCAACTTTTTATGTTAAATTACTAATAATACATTCGAGGAAGACAGTTGTTTTTTTAAGGAGGACAATATCATGAAGCTTAAATTTGGTTTATTGGCAAAAATTATTGTCGCTATTTTGTTAGCGGTAATACTTGGAAGCTTTGCGCCAGAGTCATTTGTACGTATATTTGCAACATTCAATGGCTTATTCGGTAATTTTTTAAAATTTGTTGTACCACTTATTATTATTGCATTTATTGCTCCGGGCATTGCTCAGCTTGGGAAAGGCTCCGGGAAATTATTAGGTTTAGCAACATTCTTTGCTTATTTCTCAACAATCATTGCAGGAATATTTGCCTTTTTTGTAGCAAGCAATGTGTTGCCTAATTTCATTTCAAATGGTGATATGGAAAGCATGAAAAACCCTGAGGAATTTTTAGCACAGGCATTCTTTAAAGTTGAAATGCCTCCAATAATGGATGTCATGGCAGCATTAATCTTTGCATTTATCGTAGGAATTGGTATGACTGCCATTCAAAGTGATGTTATGAAACGTGGTTTTGAAGAGTTTAATGTAATCATTGAAAAGTTAATTTCATTTGTTATTATTCCACTTTTACCATTGCATATTTTCGGGATCTTCTTGAACATGACATACGGAGGTCAAGTAGCAAAAATATTATCTGTCTTCGCAATTGTCTTCGGACTCATAATTGTGATGCATTGGGTAATATTGCTAGTTCAATACACTGCTGCGGGAACTTTAAATAAGAAAAATCCACTTATGTTACTTCGAACAATGTTACCTGCGTATTTTACAGCATTGGGCACACAATCATCAGCTGCAGCTATTCCTATTACATTGCGACAATCACAAAAAACTGGAGCTTCAGAAAAAGTAACGAATTTTACAATCCCACTGTTTGCAACCATTCATTTATCAGGTAGTACGATCACAATCGTAACTTGTTCTTTAGGTGTTATGATGATGAACGGTATGGATATAGGATTTGCACAATATATCGGCTTTATCTTTATGCTAGGTATTACAATGGTTGCTGCACCAGGTGTCCCTGGAGGGGGAGTTATGGCAGCAATTGGTTTACTACAAACAATGCTCGGCTTCGATGAAACAATGGTTGCACTAATGATCGCACTATACTTAGCGCAAGATAGCTTTGGTACAGCTACAAATGTAACTGGAGATGGAGCATTATCTATGATTGTCGATCGTTTTAGTAAAAAAACTAATTAATAAACATTAGAGAGACGGCTAGAACAGAGTCGAAGTCGTGGATAGAAATGTCATAATCGTGGATAGAAGAGTCAGAGTCGTGGATAGAACAGCCAAAGTCGTGGATAGAGACGTCAGAGTGGCGGATAGAAGTGCCGAGGCGACGGATAGAACAGCCAAAGTCGTGGATAGAAACGTCATAATCGTGGATAGAAATCAGAGCGACGGATGGAAAGACGAGAGCGACGGAAAGAAGAGCCAAGGTGACGGATGGAAACCAGAGCGACGGAAAGAAGCGTCGAAGTGACGGAAAGAAGAGCCAAGGTGACGGATAGAAACGAGAGCGACGGAAAGAAGCGTCGAAGTGACGGAGAGAAGAGCCAAGGTGATGGATGGAAACCAGAGCGACGGAAAGAAGCGCCGAAGTGACGGAAAGAATCATCAAAGCGACGGATGGAAAGACGAGAGCGACGGAAAGAAGCGCCGAAGCGACGGAAAGAAGAGCCAAGGTGATGGATGGAAACCAGAGCGACGGAAAGAAGCGCCGAAGTGACGGAAAGAATCATCAAAGCGACGGATGGAAAGACGAGAGCGACGGAAAGAAGAGCCAAGGTGACGGATGGAAACCAGAGCGACGGAAAGAAGCGCCGAAGTGATGGAAAGAATCACCAAAGCGACGGATGGAAAGACGAGAGCGACGGAAAGAAGAGCCAAGGTGACGGATAGAAACCAGAGCGATGGAAAGAAGAGTCGAAGTGCCGGAAAGAATTGTCAAAGCGACGGAAAGAACAGCCAATCTGACTAATAGAACCACCTGAATACAAAAAAATCGCCTGCTATGGCGATTTTTTTTTGCTTAGTTCTTGTTGAAATTTAATAAAATTCCGTATTTATCTAGAAATTAATCGAAAATATATAGTTCTAAAGGAAGGAACTGTGGATTTTGTCAAAATTAATTTGTGGTAAGATAGTTATTTTTTCACTTTGTCATGGAATTGTTTAGAAAAAGTTTAGTTTTATTTAGTATGATAGATGTATTGAGGAAGTGTGTGTTTTATATTTGAGAATTTGATGGCAAAGAATGGGTGTGATATGAGGGGATTACATGTACAAAGGAATGAATCGTAAAAAAATAGCAATTGTACAGAGCAGTCTTTGAATTACGTTTTCACAATAACTTAGACAAAGGAGTAATTTGTTTATGGGAATAAAGATTGAGTCAAAGGGATTAGCTTTATCAGAAAAAATCAAGACAAGAAGTGCCACAATTGGGGTTGTTGGACTTGGCTATGTGGGGCTCCCACTAGCCTTGGAAATCGTCAATAAAGGCTTTGGAGTAATTGGTTTCGATAAAGACGATGAAAAAATTGCCAAATTAAAAAGTGGTGATAGTTATATTGCTGATATGTCTAATGCAATCATCGAGAAAGCGGTTAAAGAAGATAAATTTGAGCCGACAAATGATTTTTCTAAACTTGTATATGTAGATATCATTATTATTTGTGTACCGACGCCTACGACTGCAGATGGAACACCTAACATCTCGTATATTGTAGATGCAGCTAATGCAATCGAACAAAATATATCCCCTAATACATTAATTATTCTTGAAAGTACAACTTACCCTGGAACAACAGAAGAAGTAGTTCAACCGATCTTAGAAAAAGGTAACTTCATTATTGGACAAGATATATTTTTAGCTTATTCTCCTGAACGTGTGGACCCTGGAAATTTAAATTTTTCAGTTTCGAATACGCCTAAAGTAGTTGGTGGTATCTCTGCTGCTTGTTTAGAAGTTTCTAAGCTTTTTTATGAAACAGTGATCAATACAAATGTGTTTGCTGTAACAGACCCAAAGATTGCTGAAATGGAAAAGTTACTAGAAAATACGTTTCGGCAAATTAATATTGCCCTTGTCAATGAATTAAGTCAGGTTTGCCATAAAATGAATATCGATGTGTGGGAAGTTATTGAAGCTGCTTCGACAAAGCCTTATGGTTTTATGCCATTTACACCTGGCCCTGGGGTAGGTGGTCATTGTATACCAGTAGACCCTAAATATTTATTATGGGCTGGCCAGCAGCATGGTGTTTCAGCAACATTAATTGAGACGGCAGATAAAATTAATGATTCTATGCCAAGCTTTGTAATTGAAAGATTAGAAAATTATTTAGGTGCACATGGAAAAGAGATAGATGATGCAGAAATTGTAGTTATTGGAGTTTCCTATAAGCCAAATATTAATGATCTTCGGGAATCACCAGCATTATATGTCATTGATAAATTAAAGGAAAAGCGGTGTGGTCTAAAAGTTATTGATCCATTTATTGAAACATTTACAGTTGGTAATGACATGTTTAACACAGTTTCACTTACAAAAGAATTAATTGAAAAAGCGGATGCTGTAGTCATTTTAACGAATCATACAGCTATTGATTATGCATTGATTGATCAACATGCTGCTTTAATTTTTGACACACGTAATACCCATTATTTGTTTAAAAATGAAAAATATCACAAGTTATAGAGGGGGATTCTGTGATCACGGGGCGACTAAAATTATGTAGTCTATTATTCATTTTATTTCTAGCTGGATGTCAATCGTCTGCTCAAACTAATGAGGTTAAACCAGTTGATTCAGCAATTGAAATAAAGGAACCGGATGGAACGATGAGTGAAATTTATAGTCACGCAAGCATTCTTAGCCCAAAGGTAGCATTAACTTTTAATGGACTTGCAGACAATGAAACAATGCAGAAATTATTAAAGGTATTAGAACAATTTAACATGAAGGCAACATTTTTTGTAGAAGGTACGCGAGTGGCGCAAGATCCTGAGTTAGTGAAGGATATTTTAGCTAAAGGTCATGAAGTAGAAAATGGTACGTTAACGTTTACTGATATGACTGATTTAAATTATGAAGAAACATATAAAGAAATTTACTTAGCCAATCAAGTTTTTGAAGAGCATCTAGGTTATACACCAAAATACGTTCGTAGTCGTTCTGGTGATTCAACTGACAATATGCGTTTAGCAACTAAAACGCTCAATATGAAGGGAGTCGTCGAATCTTCCATTAATCCGAAAGATCGAAATATGCAAAGTGCTGAGGAAATAATGGATTATATTCATCGGTTTATCAATAGTGGATCTGTTATTCATTTAAACACGTACATTAATCCCGCGATTATTGATGTTATTCCACTACTGTCTCAATTAGAGGAAGAGAAAGGATATGCGTTTTCTACATTAACGGACGTATTAGATGAACAATATTTAGCAAAATCCTTAGAGGAAATTGAAGGCTATGATGCTATTAAATTGAACCCGGATTACAAAAATATTAAACCAAATATGTTCTACCGTAAAAATACTTCAAAAAAAGAAATTGCTTTAACCTTCGATGATTGGGCAAGTGAGGAGAGAGTTAAAGAAATTTTAGATGTTCTTGATAAGTATCATGTTCAATCTACATTCTTTTTAATTGGCAAAGGCGTGAAAAAGGATCCGCAATTAGCGCGATTAATTGTTGAGAGAGGGCATGAGGTTGCAAGTCACTCTTATAATCATCTTGATGTAACGACAATGACACCCGAGGAACTCCAAGAGGATGTCGTAATGGCACATCAGGCTCTAACATACGCCTTGCAAGAAGAGCCTTTGTTGTATTTCAGGCCTAATAAAGGTGCTATTAATGAAGAATCAGCGAAAATTATTGCTGCTACCGGTGTCAAATCGATTGCAATGTACGATATAGCATCATTCGATTGGAATTTAAAATATACTCCTCGAGATATTTATAATCGTGTGATGACTAGAATTGCTCCTGGAAAGGTAATTGTTATGCACATTTTAGACGGAACAAAAACAGTTGAAGCATTACCATTAATCATTGAAAAGCTGCAAAAAGATGGCTATAGTTTTGCAAAAATGTCGACTTGGATTGAAAAAGATTCAAATAAGAAAGTGAATTGATAATCATGAATAAGAAAAAAGAGATTTTAACGATACCGCGCTCTGATCGACGAATTTTATCGAATATTCCTGACCCAGAAAATGTACGAAGTCTCGTTAACCGTCGAGGTGCTTCGTATCAAAAGGAAGAAATCGATTCTACAGATGTCAATGAAATATATCGTTTACAGCTGTTAAGTTTACGCTATGAAACTGATTTTGAAGTACAAATTAAAAGAGCAAAGCAAAAGGTTAGTGACAAATATTATGCGGAGGATATTTCGGTTACGGGTATCCTTGTATTTTCAAATAGTCCTAATAATTTTTTAATGGATGAAATTATTACGATGAAATTCACTATACCTGGTGGTGCGATGCCGGAGGGTTATGAATCTAAGGTAAAGGTAAAAGCGAAAGTTGTTCGTCATTTTACAAAAGAAGTAAATGGTGAAACTAGAAGCTATTATGCATGTGAATTTTTACAGCCTTTAAATGACTATATGACTAAAAAACGTTGGGGACTATCAATCTTTGTGGCAAGTCTATTTCTATTGATTGTTTCTCTTATTGTTATGTTAATGAGGGCTGAAAGTGTTATTTATTTCAGATTTAATAAATTTCTATATCTATATAGTATTATTGCTGCAACTTTTCTTTTAAGTAGATATTTATTTGGTATTTTCTATAGGAATGTACCGATAAATCCTAAATTTGAACCGGGCGTTTCTATTATTATTCCAGTGTTTAACGAAGAACAATGGATTCATAGAACAATTTTAAGCTGTATTAATCAGTATTATCCTGTAGACAAATTAGAGGTTATTGTTGTAGATGATTATTCAACAGATAGAACTGAGGAAAAGGCAAAGGAAATGATAGAACTTATTCATAACGAGGGTGAGAGATTTAAAACAAAAGATCGCCTGAGTTTCTATAAGCTACCTCAAAATGGAGGGAAACGTGAAGCTTTAGTGGCAGGAGTGCATATGGCCAAACACGATTTAGTTGTTTTCGTAGATTCTGATAGTTTTTTAGAACCTCATGCCATTCGAAATTTAGTACAGCCTTTCCAAGATCCTAAAATGGGCGGTGTGGCAGGAAGAACAGAGGTTGAAAATAAATTTACAAATGCTCTGACGAAATTGCAAACAGTTCGCTATTATATAGCCTTCCGGATCATGAAAGCTGCTGAGTCTTGGTTTGATACAGTAACTTGTTTATCTGGTCCGTTAGCATGTTATCGAAAAGAGCTTATTTTGAAAAACGAAACAGCTTGGTTAAACCAAAAATTTCTTGGACAACCCGCAACATTCGGTGATGACCGTAGTATGACAAATTATATTTTAAAAACACATCGAACGGGATATCAGGACAATGCCGTATGTTCTACAATTGTTCCATCAGATACAAAAGTATTTTTATCTCAACAAATGAGATGGAAACGATCATGGTTACGCGAATCGTTACGAGCATTTTTATTTATGTGGAAAAAGGAACCTTTTATGTTTCTTTTCTTCATCATTGGTTTAATCGTACCAATAGCTGCTCCTATTGTTGTTGTTTACAATTTAATTTATGTGCCAATTATGCATGGCATTTTTCCAACTACATTTTTAATGGGCTTGTTATTGATGGCAATGTTAATGAGTTTGGCCCATCTTTTCTTTAGAAAAAGTAAATTGTGGGCATTTGGTTTTATCTTTGTACTTTTCTATGAATTTATTTTGCTGTGGCAAATGCCTGTTGCATGGGTTACATTTTGGAAATCAACATGGGGTACGAGAGAAACACCTCAAGATGTCATCGCCAAAGAAAAGAAATTAGAAAAACACAAATTACGAAAATCCCGATTTTCGATTCTAAATAGAAAAATGGGTGAGAAGAAATGAGTGAAAAAAATGTTGTATTTAATCCAGCTAAAAAAAATCGAAGGAAAATAATACGATCCATTGTTCAAACGATTATCGTTGTATTTTTAGCTGTTATTTTAATCCGTGTAGTATTTTTAACTGATAAAAGGGTAGAGGGAACGGTTCCTTTAGTGAATAAAGATGGTTTCATCGCTTTATCATATTTTGGTGTGAGCAGGGGTGAATCTCCTAAATATGTATCTAAAGAGAATTTGAGAAAACAACTAGCACTGCTTGAAAGTCAAGGCTATACAACAATTACTCAGCAGGATATTTTAGATTTTTATCAGCAAAACAAACCATTGCCAGAAAAGGCGTTGTATTTATCATTTGAAGATGGCCGTACAGATTCTAGTATATTTGCTCAAAACATCATGGAGGATCTAAATTATAAAGCTACGATGTTTACGTACGCCAATAAAATGGATACACGGGACAACAAATTTTTAAAGCCGAAAGACTTATTACTTATGGAGAAAAGTGGCTATTGGGAGTTGGGCTCTAATGGGTACCGTCTGACATATATTAATATTTATAACAATAAAGGACAGTCGTTAGGTGTAATAGATGAAAATAATGTGCCGGATAAAACGACTATCGAATATTATAATCATTATTTAATGGACTTCATTCGCAATCAATATATGATTCCAAGTGAAACGCGACAAGAAATGGAAAAACGTATCCAAAAAGATTACAAGCTAATGCATGATATTTATAAGGAGGAGCTAGGAGAAGTTCCTAAGGCCTATGCTATTATGCATGCCAACGCACTTTATAATAATATGGATTCGTTAGTTGGAAGTGCGAATAATAAGCAAATTAAGGATATATATAAAATGCATTTCAATTTGGAACTAGGAGCATATAATGATGCGGATGCTGATCTCTACAATTTAAGTAGATTACAAGTATCACCCTATTGGTCTACCAATCATGTGATGATGAAAATCCGCCAAGCTAGTAAGCAAAATGTAGAATTTGAAGTCGGAGATCATCAACGGGCAAAAGAATGGTCTGTAATAAAAGGTGCAGCAGAATTTAAAGATAATGAGATTACAATAACATCAGCACCTTCAAGTGAAGGTCGGGTATTATTGAAGGAAACTCTTCCAGAGAAATATAATATAAACTTTGCCTTTAAAGGGAATGTCGTTGGACAACAATCTATTTATTTAAACTATGATGAAAAAAATAATAGTTATATTCGGGTGGCATTAATAGATAATGAGATTGTTGTTTCTGAAAAATCACCAAAATCAAGCGTTGTTGAGAAGGAGCGGTTTCTGCTAAATGAAATAAAGTGGAATGAAGAAGAGTATGCATTTAATAAGGCTACTGTATACAATTATCAGGATACGCAAAAAGGTTCTAGAATTGACGAGGAAGAGTATCCGCGAAACTTAACAAAAAAGAGAGTATTTAATATTTATGTAGAAAATGGTGAAATTAAGATAGATGTAGATAAGGTATTATCCAAGACAATTCAAGTAAATCCTGACATTCAAGGATCTAAAATTGGATTTGGTGCGTTGTTCAGCAAAAAAGAAACATCTCATGAACAGTATGCAGATGATATTTATGATACATTCATCGAAGATATTTTGATTACAGATGTTAACGATCATACGCTTTTTACTAACCAATATACGAATTTCGATAAAGTAAAGCACAAAACAATGACTTTATTTAATAATGTTGTTGATTTCTTTATTGAAACCTTCTAAAACGGGGGGAACTAGATTCAAGTGAAAAAAATTATTCTGTTTATCTGTATAGCACTACTAATTATCACAGCTTGTAGTAATAGCAAAGAAGCACCTGTTAAAGCAAGGGAAGGGTTGAAGCACAAAGACAAGCTTCAATTATCTATTTGGTTACCTGAATGGCAAAATAAATCTGCCATCGAGGATGTGAAAAATTCACAACAGGGCTTACAAGACATTCACGTTTTTGGTGCTTATTTTAATGAGAATGACCAATTATTATTAACTGAAGATGCGATAGAAACGTTGAAACAAACGCAGCAACAATTTAATGAATCACATCCTGTTATACTCACGTTAATTAACGATTATGTTACAGATAACGCGCCATTAGTTCAAAAGGATAGTGCGCTATTACATCGATTGTTTCAAGATACATCATCAAGGCAGCGACATATTGATAATATTATGCAGGTTGTTGAACAATATAATGTGAATGGTATCGAAATTGATTATGAAAAGGTTGCTAAAGAGGATCTCTCTAGGTACGTCCATTTCATAGAGGAACTTTATGAACAGCTATTAAAAAAGGATGTTTCATTACATGTCGTACTAGAGCCAGGATTTCCATTTAATATTAAATTACCGAGTGGGCCTAAATATGCAGTGATGGCTTATAATGTGCACGGGTATCATAGTGGCCCAGGTCCAAAGGCAACCTTTGCATTTTTAAATGACTTAGTAAAAAAAATTAGGAAGTCTAATCAAAAATTAGCGATTGCTTTTGCAACTGGCGGATTCCAATGGGTAAATCAAGGCAAGACGGTTGCTTTAACGGAGGTAGAAGCAGAGGAATTACTAAACAATACGAAAGCGGTTAAACATCGCGATCAAGCAAGTGGTGCGGCTTATTTCACTTTTTTAGATGAACAAAATGTTAAGAATGAAGTTTGGTACGCCGATCAGGAAACACTTAAAAAATGGACAGCGCACGTGCAAAAGAGAAGCTACAATGAGGTTGTTTTATGGCGTGCCGGAGGCCTAGGCTCAGAAACGTTACAATGGATTAACGAACAATCAGCGGAATGATTGATAGAATTGCCGGAGTGACGGATGGAAACAAGAGCGACGGAAAGATGCGCCAAAGTGACGGAAAGAATCGTCAAAGCGACGGAAAGAATCGTCAAAGCGACGGATGGAAATGCGAGAGCGACGGAAAGAAAAGCCAAGGTGACGGATGGAAACCAGAGCGGCGGAAAGAAGAGCCGAAGTGACGGAAAGAAACCTCAAAGCGACGGATGGAAAGTCGAGAGCGACGGAAAGAAAAGCCAAGGTGACGGATGGAAACAAGAGCGACGGAAAGAAGCGCTGAAGCGACGGAAAGAAACATCGAAGCGACGGAAAGAAGAGCCAAGGTGACGGATGAAATTAGAGCGACGGAAAGAAGAGCCGAAGTAACGGAAAGAAACGTCAAAGCGACGGATAGAAAGGCGAGAGCGACGGAAAGAAGAGCCAAGGTGACGGATGAAATCAGAGCGACGGAAAGAAACATCAAAGCGACGGATGGAAAGGCGAGAGCGACGGAAAGAAGAGCCGAAGTGACGGAAAGAAACATCAAAGCGAAGGAAAGAAGAGCCAAAGTGGCGGATAGAAATCAGAGCGGTGGAAAGAAAAGCCAAAGTGACGGATAGAACAGTCAAAATCGTGGATAGAAACGTCAAAATGATGGATAGAAGAGCCAAAGTGGCGGATAAAAGTGCCGAGGCGAAGGATGGAAGTCAAAGCGACGGAAAGAAGCGCCGAAGTGACGGAAAGAAACGTCAAAGTGACGGATAGAAAGGCGAGGGCGACGGAAAGAAAAGCAGAAACGGCGGATGAAAACATCAAAGTGACAAATCAAAACGCCAAAGCCATTTAGGTAACTTTTTATACGGAAATATTTACCGATAAGCAATATTGATCACATTTGTGGTCATATTGCTTTTTTTATTTTCTCTTATTTTTTCCTGTTAGATTAATGCATCTTCTGTGATGATTAATCCTCCTAGACCAAAACTATGAATCTCATTGTGTGCTTGTATCTCGTTCATGAACAATAAGTTTCTAGAACATTTTATGTATTAACTCTGGTGTTAGTTATTTGAAATTGCTGTTCACTGGCTTCATCGAAAAGATTCCATAAAGATGCACTTGATTTAGCAATTTTAGTGTAATCCAAGAAGATATTTAGTAAAGATTACACTGCTTTTATAAAAAAGTAAAAATAACTTCTATTTCTTGTTTCCGATTGGAGGCGAAAGAATTTGACCATATTTTTGATTTATGAGTCATATACGAGGTTAATTATTACATCTAGATTGTCAATTGTTACAGCTAACTGAATTTTTTGAAGTTTAACATTATTATGAACGTAACGATAGAAAGTAAAATCTTTTAATTTTTAGGTTAAAAGAATTCTATTGATATCTAAACCCTATATGTGATTAAACGCACCTAACCTATTATGCAAAGGTGTAACTTAATACGAAGGGAGGGATAGCTATGAAAAATGTTAAAGTTAGGAAAGCGGTAAAGGTTGATGCTACAGCATGGTGGATTATCGTTTAAGGACAGTCGAAAACCAAAAGCGAGGTTATCTAATAATCTTGCCTTTGGTTTTTATTTAACTAATTTCAGAACACATAAACGATATTTTGAAATCTGTGCAGTTGATTTATCAAAAATCTACTATATGACTTTCGATAATAAACACGCCAGAGAAATAATAACATAAGGAGGTCTTTAGTTATGTCATTTCAAAATCCGCGAATAAAACCGATTTATCCTTTATATCAATTAAATCCAGAAGTATTTAGAATTGGAGCGCAGCTGGGGATTACAACAGAATTCGAAGATCCAGAAAAACAGTATTGGGAACTAGCTAAAATACTGGACGGACGACATATAGATGAAGTAGTAAAGGAAATGCAGACCTTGTTTCCTAGCTTGACTGAGGAGGACGTTATTGGTGGAATAGAATTACTTGATAGTGAAGGAGTCCTTGAAGAAACACTACCTGAACAAGAAATTCAAGACAGATACATTGCCAATGTTAACTACTTCAGCAGATTTACGAATACACAAGGTAATCGATTTGACATTCAAAGAAAAATGAATGATACACGTATACTTTTATTGGGACTTGGAGGTGGAGGGTCAAATATTTTGACCCTTTTAGCTGGATTAGGTCCAAAAAAAATTACTATTGTTGACTATGATAGAGTTGAAGCAAGTAACCTTGGGAGACAATTTCTATACAGAGAATCTGATATTGGTAGGTTGAAAACTGAAGTAGCTGAAGAATCACTTTCTCAAATGAATTCAAACATAATCATTGAGAGTCATAATAAAAAAATTGTCACTGTTGAGGATGTTCTATTATATACGAATGACGTGGATGTGGTAATTTGCGCAATTGATGAACCTCCTTTTATTATTCATAGAATTGTTAACCAAGCGATTGTGCGGGCTGGATTACCATGTGTATTTGGAGCCTCTCAAGTAAGTAGAGGACGAGTTTACACAGTAATTCCAAGGGAAACAGGTTGTTTCGACTGTTTAAATTTGAATTTTAGTAAAAACGATCCAAAGTTCATCGAACAATTTGTGGGATTTAGAGAAATTAATTTTGATCCCCCATCAATTGCATACGGACCAGGAATTTTCCAATTAACCTCAGGGATTGTTGATGAATTAGTCAGATTGGTGACTAATTATGCTGCACCAAGGAGTTTGGGAACTCAATGCGAAATCAATTATGAAGATGGTTCCTCTTTTAGACATCCTTCATGGCCGAGATTTCCAAAAGAATGTCCAACTTGTGGTGAAGGTGAGATAGATGATTGGGAAATCTTCCAATACTACGAAGATGGAAAGTGAGTATATTATGTCTAAATTATTGGTCTTAAATCCAACGTTTAGCAGAAAACTTAAGTGTGGGGATTATATAATCTTATCAACTAAATCTGAACCAATTGTTGTTGACGAAGATATTGTTACTGTTTTATCATCAGGGGTTCTTAATTCAGAAATTTATGACCAAGAGTTTATAAACACTCTTACTGAAACTGGATTTATTCAGTCTATCGAATCAGAAAATTTTGATTTTTCGGAAGAAAATGTTGCGAAAAAGTGGACTACTCTTAGAAAAGGAATATTGATTGTTGGCTTCATTTCTTTAATAAGTATAATTGTTTCTACATTCTTTTTTGGTATTCCAATTGGTAGCAAATTAATCTCAAAAGATACAAACATATGGGTAAATATTCTTTTTATTATACTCTTCTCCATAGTGACTACTTCTATTCATGAGGTAATGCACATGCTATTCGCTAATAGTTGGAAAAAGACAAAAGGAGGATTGAAGTTAAACTTTAAAAAGGCAACCGCAACAGTTGCAATGTCCCATATCTGGGTATGGTCATTCTTAGGTAGAATTACTGCAATTAGTGCGGGAGTAATTTTTGATTTATTCCTCCTTTCGATTTTAACGTATTCTCAGTTCTGGCTTAATAGCTGGGTTCTTCCTGTATCTTGCTCTATATTGTGGATTAGGATTCTTTGGCAGTTGCGCTTTCATAAAAAAAGTGATGGACAATTTTTGATATCTATGGTTATTGACGATCCTTTCATAGAATTTAGTTCAAAGGCTTCAAACAGCCAGAATCCCTTTCTAAGTAAAATTCGCTTAATAGGATACTTCGTTACGTTCATATTAGTTTTTCTATGGTTTATTCCTTTTGTGCATAGTGTAATTAACATAGTGCACTAAATAAATAAAGGGGTGAAGAAATGAAAAATGATTTATGTATCTACTCAATTAGTAAAAGCTATCGAAAAGGCAATGTACAAGCAAATGATAACATATCGACTTGTTTTTCTGCGGGTGAAGTTGTAGCTCTAACAGGTCACAATGGTGCTGGTAAAACAACATTCTTAAACCAAATAATTGGTGTAACAAAACCAGATAGTGGTTTTATAACTTATCAGGGACATTCTTTAGTTAAAGAAACTAAAGTTGCCCGAAGTTTAATATCAATGATGCCGCAGTTTCATGCACCGTTAGCTGGTGTGACATTGAGACAATCTGTTGAGTCAGTGTTAAGAATAAAAGGTGTTAGTGGATATGAAAATAAGCAACTGACTGATGACATAATTCAGGAATTGCAAATTGAGGAATGGGCAAATAAACCTGGAGAAAAATTATCTGGGGGGTTGCAAAGACTTACCTCATTTGCTATGGCAGTTGTAGCACCCCCACCTATTATTTTATTAGATGAACCTACAAATGATGTAGACCCTGTGAGAAGAAAAATCATCTGGAGATACTTGAGGAAGCTTGCGCAAAAAGGACATATTATCGTTGTAGTCACGCACAATTTGTTAGAAGTAGAACAATACACTGATAGATATCTTCTTATGGATCGAGGAAAATTGATTAAGGATTCTCCCATTAGAGAAGTGAAATTAGGGTTATCTGTATCAAACTTACTAACAATAACGGTTAATAATTCGTTGGACTTAAATGATTTTCCAGAAGCATTAGATATTGATTTTAATGATGAAGAAATGCAATATGATTTCGAGCTAACACATAAACAAGTTCCAGATGCTTTGAATTGGGTGTTAAGAAAAATCAGTCAAAATGAAGTAGTTAACTATCGGCTTGCACCATCTTCAATAAATAATCTATACGGAGAGTTGACAAATGAAGAGTAAACTTGAAATACATGCTGAAGCAATGCCAAAAAACTATAGTTTACTACAGTTTTGGGGTTTGATGCGTTGGAGTCTGATTAGGCACAAATATTTATTGCCAACTTTTAGTATAGCTCAAGCAGCTTTAGCGCTCGCCATTGTATATGGGCTTGCTTTATTGATACCGGAAATAGATGAAGGAACTTCACTATATCTATCTTCAGGTGCGATTACTTTGGGGATTATTGCTGTTGGCTGTGTTTTAGCAGCTCAAATAGTTAATACTGCTAAACAAGATGGAATTGTAAAATATCAAAAGACTTTACCTGTCAATCGTATGAGTATTCTGATTGCGGATATTATCATATGGGGTATCGCTTCACTACCCGGAATATTAATGTCATGCTTGGCTGCTATGATGAGATTTAATATATCGATCAACGTATCTCTTACAAGTATTCTTATTATCCTGCTGGCACAAATAGCAATGATTTCTATTGGCTTTGCGATAGCATATTGGCTTCCATCGAATTTTGTTGCATTGGTGACACAAATTATTATGATAGGTGGTCTACTGTTTTCTCCTATTACTTACCCTGCTGATAGACTTCCGGATTGGATGACAGTTATATACAATGTACTTCCCTTTGTAACAACGAGTAATTTGATTAGAGCTACACTATTTGGCCTAGGATCAATTTCATTTGTGGATTTATTTGTGGTTATTATATGGGCACTATTTACTTTTGGATTATCATTATTTGCCCTATCGAGAAAGGAGTAAGTCAATATGGATCAAGTTAGGCTAATAAATTTAAAAAAATATATTAAGAATGATCTAGTGATTGATGTGGAGTATTTGTGTTTCAAAAGAGGAGGAATACATGCACTAATAGGGCCAAATGGTGCTGGGAAGACTACTTTGTTGAAAAGTATCTGTGGATTGGTTGTTGTTGATGAGGGAGAAGTCTGGTTTGGTGATAATCTTGTTTCACAAAAGGATAATTATAAAAACTTACTGAAAATAGGAACGATATTTACTTCTTTAGACAGTATTTCTGAACTTACTGTTCATGAGTTATTTGAAGAACATTTTCACTATTATGGGTTAAACAAACCTAGTTCTTGGGGCCCTCTTTTGCAACAAGTGAAATTGAATGTTTCTCCAGAAACGGTTATTGGAAAAATGTCTTTAGGGATGAAGCAAAGGCTACAATTGACAGTAGCTCTGACACACAATCCGGAAATTTTAATTTTAGACGAACCTTTTAATGGACTAGACCCTGACGGAATTGAATTAGTTAAGAACATTTTGAAATCGTTATCAAGAAAAAAAATTATACTTATATCAAGTCATACTTTCACTGACCTTGAAGATATTTCAACTGATATTGTTTTGATGTCAAATGGCAGAACGACGGAGATGAGAAAAATTGATGATATCAACCGTATTTATGAAGGTGGAATATTAGACTATTACCACCAACTAACTGCGGAAAAATGAAAGTAAATGGAGGTATTTAATAAATGAATTATTATCATTTTGAGATTACTAAAATGAAGAAAATTATATTTCCTACATTTGCATTAACTTTTCTCTCTCAATTGATTTTTATTTATTTTTTTGTAATTGTGGGAAAATTCGAGGGGAATGATGGAGATGATATTTTAACAAGTTACCCAGCGATACTTAGTTTAGCAAGCACAATAACTATGTGTATTATTTCGGTATATGGAGCTGTAGCAATAAGCCGTTATATTGTTAAAAATTATGTTGGTGATCATAGAAATAGAGTTTTTTTATATCCAATAAAACGAAGTAGATTGTATTTAATCAAGAACATAGTATTTGGATGTATCTTGGCTTTGCCCCAATTTGTAGCACTTCTATTGGTCAACTCAATTTTTTCAATAGGAGAAACTATTTTTCCAATACTGGGTAAACCAATTAAAAGTTATTGGGTGGATTTTATTTTTGTTGCAGTAGTTTGTGTACTACTAACTTTGTCAATCGTCCTCTTTTCTAGCTTTATTGGTATTTATTTTTCATCAACAATGTATACAGTAATTACTAGCATTATTTCTATTGTTGTATTAGCTAACGTTTCTGCACTGTCATTAATAAACTTTCAATTTGTCGCATCCATAGGAGCTTTATGTGTATTATTGGTGATGCTTCCTATACTTCGTTATGTTGGTAAAAGAATAGATGAAAGCGAGACTATATGACGAACTCTATCATTAATACTTTGCTGTAATCGCTTATTCTTTTCAGAACAAACAAAAAATAGATAATCGCTCGACCTTAAAAGTTAGAATTTTGAGGTCGAGCGATTATCTATTAAAAATATTTTGATTAAGAATAGATTGTATAAAGTTAATAGGTATCAAAAAGTACAATACTTACAAAATACTTCTTGTTTTCAATCCAATGCTTATACAGACCACCATTCTTTTCAACTAAAGCATTTATACTTCTAACACCTATTCCATCATATTGACGATTTCTTCTAGATTTAGTCTCTAAGGGAACAAAAGTATTAGATATATCAATCAAGAGGTTTCTATTGAACTGCTTAATTACTAGTAATATTTCTTTGTCTTCACTTTTTTTTATTCTAATGCAAGCTTCTAATGCATTGTCGACTAAGTTTCCAATTATTATTGTAAGAATATCGTTATCAATACTAATTTTTTCTGATAGAAAGATCTTAACTTTGAAATCAATTTGTTCCTTTTTAGCAATTGAGATTTTCTCATTCAATAAATAATTTAGCACACTGTCGCTAGTGTAAAAATTTGATTGTTGGTTTAGTCCTTCAATGGAACTCATCAAATAATCTTTTGCTTCCTCTGTAGCTTTACGGTCAAGCAGACCTAATAAAACTAGAAACTGATTCTTTAAATCATGTTTTATGGCTTTGATTTTTAGTTGGTTTTTTTTAACTTCTTCAATATATTTTATTTCTGATTCAAGTGCTTTTTTTTGGATTGAAATATGATTTATTTTTCTTAAGTGTTGGATTAGACTATTGTACAAATACAAAACACATATGTTCATATATAGAATACCTGATGCCACCAAAAACTCAATTAGTTGTGAGTTAATGTTGACGTTTATCTCGGATAATAAGAAGCCTAACAAAACAATTATCGAAATAACAGGGATCGAAATTAGAGCTAATAACGCAGAAATATTAATGGATTGAAAAAGATTGTCTTTTTGAAGAAATAAGAATTTAATTCCGGAAAATATAAGTATTCCAAAAATCATAGTAAAACTAGTAGTGATAATAATGAAAATGGTATTATTTGAGTAATAGACGGTTGATGAGAATAAATTTTTGAATAATGCAAGTGACAGTGATTCACATATGAAGTTAATTGATAAAAGAACAATTGTCCAAAAAATAGTTTCTTTCATTGGGACATCGTGTTGCTTAGCAATTATCAATATCAATGAAACTGTTAGTAGGATATTAACGAATGGCAAAAAAGTTCCATTAATAATGAAGGAACTTCCTACAGTCAGGAAAAGAAGTAGGATAACTAACAAATTTAGTTTACTAAACAATTTCTGAGACGATGACCAGCTTGAGAAAAAAAAGTTAAGTAAGAAGATATAAGTTACAAAACTTAATAGTCGAATAAATATGATTATCATACTATGTCCCTTAATTTCATTAGTATTTTATCTCGAGCGGTTTCCTTATATTTTCTACTCATTGGTATCTCAATAGAATTATTGTTATCTTTTTTTAATACCAGGAAATTGTTCCCTATTTCTTTGATATATTTTACATTAACTATAAAAGATGCATGTACTTGAACAAAACAGTCATTAAGTTTAGATAGAATTGTAGTTGTAGACATATTAGAGACATAATCTTCATTTAACGAATGAATAATAACTTGGCGACGACTTTTCTCGAAATAAACAAGCTCATTTATATGGAGGCTATAAGATATTTTATTATAGGAAAAAATGAACCTCTCTTCTCTTACATCTAGATATCTAGTTACTCGATCCAAAACCGGAAATAAGTTCTCTTTAGTTACAGGTTTGATTATGAAATCAAAGGTATGTACCTTAAAGACGTCCTCCATATATTCTCTGTAATTAGTTAAAAATATGATAGGAACATTTAAATTGTTTTGGCGAATTATTTCAGCAAGATCAATACCTGTAGTATTAGGAAATTCAATATCTAAAATAAATAAATCAAACTCAGTTTTTTTCATATGTCTGATTAACTTTTCAGGATAATAGAAAACATTGGATTCAAATAATTTTTGATTGTATTGTATTAACAATTCTTCTACTGCATCCGCCATTTGGGGTATGTCATCACAGATAGCTGTCTTAATCATAATTATCCCTCCAATTACAATTGTATTGCTTTCAACTCTTTTAAGCAATGTGATAAGTAATGTCGTTTTGTGCCCAGCCTGTTAGATGGAACGCGGAAAAAAGGGGAGCCCGGAGAATCATCAAAGCGACGGATGGAAGGGCGAGAGCGACGGATAGACCAGTCAAAATCGTGGATAGAACAGTCAAAGTGGCGGATAAAAGTGCTGAGGCGACGGATGGAAAGGCGAGAGCGACGGAAAGAAAAGCCAAGGCGACGGATGAAATCAGAGAGACGGAAAGAAGAGCCAAAGTGACGGATGGAAACCAGAGCGACGGAAAGAAGAGCTGAAGCGACGGAAAGAAACATCAAAGCGACGGATGGAAAGGCGAGAGCGACGGATAGAACAGCCAATCTGAAGAATAGAAGCACCTTAAGCCTTAAGCAAAAAAAATCGCCAACTTCGGCGATTTTTTTATTGAAATTGAGAAAGTCGTGAAAAGAAATTTGTCACGAAGTCTAAAAAAATTTTTTCTGATGGTGCAATTTCGCGGTTTACAGGTGAAATAATACCGACTGTTCTTGGGATCGTAGGTGCAGTAATCGGTACTTTTACTGTGAAGCGAGCAGCTGAATCATACAGTGAGCTTTCTGGTAATAAGCTGACCCCGATGCCTGCAGCGACAAGACCCTTTAGTGCATCTAAGTCTTCACCCTCGGAGATGACGTTCGGTGAGAAGCCGGCAGCTCGGCAGGCATCCATAGCTACTTTATGTAGTATGTATCCGTCTGGGAATAATACAAATAAATCGTTACGTAAATCAGCAAGCTGAATACTTTCCTTTTTGGCTAATGGATGTTTTGCTGGTAATAATGCAGCGATATTTTCAGTAAATAATATTGTTGAATGGATCGATTCGTCCTTTGGTGGAAGCGGACCTAAAAAAGCTAAATTTAACTCGCGATTTTTGACTGCATCTATTAAAAAACGATAGGAGCCTTGACGGAGCTGGAATTGCAAATCTGGATATTCACGCTTAAAGGCTGAAATAACAGTTGGTAATACATAGCTAGCCAAGCTTGTAGGAAAACCGATTTTTATCGTACCTTTAGCAGGATCTAAATATTCTTCAACTTGCTTTGCGGCAAAATCAATGGCTTTTAAAGCTGTAATTGTGTGCTCGAGAAATGTTTTTCCAATCGGTGTCAATTTAACATTTCGTCCTACACGTTCAAAAAGTGGTGTGCCTAATTCATCTTCTAAATTAGCAATTTGTCGGCTTATTGCAGATTGAGCAACATGAAGATGTTCGGCAGCTTCTGAAATGTGTTCACGCTCAGCAACTTCAACAAAATAACGTAATTGACGTAACTCCACTAGATCCTCACCTCTATTAATCGAAAAATACGATTGATTATACCTCAATTATATACTATTTAAGATGAAAAATGATTGTAAATAAACAAATGTTAGCTTGCGAGCTTTAATGATTAAAAGAAAATTGCGTGACTTTCAATTATTAATTTTGGCTCGTCATCAAAAGTGGGTGATGAGTTGGAATTTCCAATAAATTTTAGTCCATCATTGAAGTTGGGACGACATTTTGTTAAAACATTTGTCATGCAAATAGGTTGATTGGAGTGGAGGCTGGGCGACTCCTTGGGGATCAGCGATAGAGGAACGAAGGCTAAAACCATCACGTCCTGTGATAACGCCTTCGTGACCAACTTCGTGTTGGCCCGAGACCCTGCAGCGCAGCGGATGTTTTCTGTGCGAAAGCGAAGCGTCAGCAACAAATGTTTTAACTGTGCGAAAGCGAAGCGTCAGCAACAAAGCGCCCAGCCGGAACGGAAATCAACCCACGTTATGATGGTAAGTCCTAAATTTACGAACTAGTACCCTTGATTTTTTTCCTTTATTTGATTCCATTCTAATAAAAAAGGTTATAGTATTGGTATTGTTATTTATACATTTCTGTCACAAAACCGCTACAATTCGCACTTTCTGCGGGGTTTTCACTATGTAGCTAGATGAAACTGATTCTCAATTAGAATTATTTCATTGAAAATGAGGTAAGTTGATTCTCATTGTCAATGACGATTGGCAATAATCTGAAAATGCTTACAAACTCTTTGTTTTTAAGGATTGTTTCAGAGAAAATTGAAAGTGATTGAAATGGTTTGCATAGAGAACGATTTTCAGTTAAGATTAGAATGATGATAATTAAGGAATGGTTCACCATTCACTGAACACACTATGGAGGTATTTTCATGTCAACTTTAGTTATTAAAGATCTTCACGTTGAAATCGACGGGAAAGAGATTTTAAAAGGCGTAAACCTTACAATTAATACAAATGAAATTCATGCAATCATGGGACCAAACGGAACTGGTAAATCAACACTAGCATCTGCAATTATGGGTCACCCTAAATATGAAGTAACTTCTGGTACAGTAGAACTTGATGGCGAAAATGTACTTGAAATGGAAGTGGACGAGCGTGCTCAAGCAGGTTTATTCCTAGCTATGCAATATCCTTCTGAAATCGCTGGTGTAACAAATGCTGACTTCTTACGCTCAGCTATCAATGCACGCCGTGAAGAGGGCGATGAAATTTCTCTAATGAAATTTATCCGTGAATTAGATAAAAACATGGAATTCCTTGAAATGCACGAAGATATGGCACAACGTTATTTAAATGAAGGTTTCTCTGGCGGTGAGAAAAAACGTAACGAAATTCTTCAATTAATGATGATTAAACCAACTTTCGCAATTTTAGATGAAATTGACTCTGGTCTTGATATTGACGCGCTTAAAGTTGTTTCTAAAGGAATCAATGCAATGCGTGGAGAAGGATTCGGCTGCTTAATGATCACTCACTACCAACGCCTACTTAACTACATTACACCAGATCATGTACACGTAATGATGCAAGGTCGCGTTGTTAAATCAGGTGGCGAAGAATTAGCACAACGTTTAGAAGCGGAAGGCTATGACTGGATTAAAAAAGAATTAGGTATCGAAGAAGAAACTGAAGAACAAGAAGCATAAGAGGGAGGACGAACTAGCATGACAGTGGAACTTAACTTGCCTGTAACAGTACAGGACGTGCGCTCGTTCTCAGAAGCAAATGGAGAACCGGCTTGGTTTACAGAACTTCGCGCGGCAGCACTAGACAAAGTAACTGGTTTAGATTTGCCAAAACCAGACAGAACAAATATTACAAAATGGGATTTCGTAAATTTCCCAACTCACACAGTTGACAGTGAAGGATTTGCTTCACTTGATGCATTACCAGAAGAAGCAAAAGCTTTAATTGATTTTGAAGCACAAGAAAATCTTTATGTTCAACGCAATAACACACCAGCTTTCATTAAAACATCACAAGAACTAGCTGATAAAGGTGTTATTTTTACAGATATTTTAACAGCGGTTCGTGAACATGGCGACCTTGTTAAAAAGTACTTTATGACAGAAGCTGTAAAAGTTGATGAGCATAAATTAACAGCGCTTCATGCGGCACTTGTTAACGGTGGCGTGTTCGTATATGTACCTAAAAATGTCATTATCGAACAACCACTTCAAGTAGTATTCTTAAACGATAACGCAGAAGCTTCATTATATAACCATGTGTTAGTTGTTGCTGAAGCAAATTCAGCTGTAACTTATGTTGAAACATATATTTCAACAGTTGAAGAAGCAAAAGGTCAAGCGAACATCATTGCAGAAGTAGTAGTTCAAGACAATGCACAAGTTACTTACGGTGCGGTTGATGTACTTGCGAAAGGATATACTACTTATGTAAATCGTCGTGCACGACTAGCTCGTGATGCGAAAGTAGATTGGGCTCTTGGCTTAATGAATGACTCAGATACTATTTCTGAAAACATTACACATCTAATCGGTGACGGTTCTCATGCTGATACAAAAACAGTAGTTGTTGGTCGCGGTGAACAAAAACTTAACTTTACTACTGAAGTTCGTCACTGGGGTAAGAACTCAAATGGTCATATCTTAAAGCATGGTGTAATGAAAGATGCAGCACAATCAATCTTTAATGGTATTGGCTACATCGAACACGGTGCGACAAAAGCGGATGCACAGCAAGAATCACGTGTGTTAATGCTTTCTGAAAAAGCTCGTGGCGATGCAAACCCGATTCTATTAATCGATGAAGACGATGTAACAGCAGGACACGCAGCATCTGTTGGTCGAGTGGATCCACTACAACTTTACTACTTAATGAGTCGTGGTATCTCGAAAGCAGAAGCAGAGCGCCTTGTTATCCATGGATTCCTTGCGCCAGTTGTTACGCAATTACCTATTGAAGGCGTTCAAAAGCAACTGACGGAGGTTATTGAAAGGAAAGTTCGCTAATGATGAATAAAGACATTAAAAGCTATTTCCCAATTTTAGATCAGGAAGTAAATGGTCATAAGCTTGTTTACCTTGATAGCGCAGCAACTTCTCAAAAGCCTATTCAAGTGATTGAAGCAATGAAGCATTATTATGAATTCGATAATTCTAATGTTCACCGTGGTGTGCATACATTAGGTAACCGTGCTACTGACAAGTATGAGGGTGCACGTGAAAAGGTTCGTAATTTTATTAATGCTACGTCAACACAAGAAATTATTTTTACTCGCGGTACGACAACTGCTTTAAATACAGTTGCATCAAGTTATGGTCGTGCTAATGTTGCTGAGGGTGATGAAATTGTCATTACTCACATGGAGCACCACTCTAATATTATTCCTTGGCAACAACTAGCGAAGGAAAAAAATGCAACGCTGAAATATATTGAGCTTGAAGCGGATGGCACACTTGACCTAGAAAAGGTTCGTGCGACAATTACACCTAAAACAAAAATTGTGTCGGTGTCAATGGCGTCAAACGTCCTTGGAACGATTAATCCAATTAAAGAAATCGCTCAAATCGCGCATGCGAACGGTGCTGTAATGGTAGCGGATGGTGCACAAGCGGCACCACATATGAAAATCGATGTACAAGATTTGGATGTAGATTTCTTAGGGTTCTCAGGTCATAAAATGTGCGGACCAACTGGAATAGGTGTACTATATGGTAAAAAGGAACACCTTGAAAAGATGGAGCCAATTGAATTTGGTGGCGAAATGATTGACTTTGTTGGACTTTATGATTCAACGTGGAAGGAATTACCGTGGAAATTTGAAGGTGGAACTCCTATTATTGCAGGTGCAGTAGGTTTAGGAGCCGCTATTGATTTCTTAACTGAAATTGGGCTAGATAACATTGCGGAGCATGAGCATAAACTTGCAGGCTACGCGATGGATCAGCTTGAAACAATTGACGGACTTAAAATTTTCGGCCCACGTGACCCAATGAAGCGTTGTGGACTTGTAACGTTTAACTTAGACGATGTACATCCACATGATGTGGCAACGGTTCTTGATATGAACGGTATTGCTGTTCGTGCAGGACATCATTGCGCACAGCCACTAATGAAATGTCTTCAACAAGTAGCGACAGCGCGTGCAAGCTTCTATCTGTATAACACGGAAGAAGATATTGACCGCCTAGTTGCAGGGTTACGTTCTGCGAAGGAGTATTTTGGCGATGTCTTTTAATAATTTAGATCAACTATATCGTTCAGTCATTATGGATCACTATAAAAATCCTCGTAATAAAGGATCTATTGAAGACGATGCTGTAACGATCGATATGAACAATCCGACTTGTGGAGACCGTATTCACTTAACGCTAAAAGTGACTGACGGTATTGTAGAAGATGCGAAGTTTGACGGTGAGGGCTGTTCGATTTCGATGTCTTCTGCTTCCATGATGACGCAGCTCATTAAAGGGAAAAAAGTTGAGGAAGCATTAGAGCTTGCTGAAATTTTCTCTAAAATGATGATGGGCGAAGACTATAGCGAGAAATATGACCTTGAGGATGTTGAGGCACTGCAAGGTGTTTCTCAATTCCCGGCACGTATTAAATGTGCGACATTAGCTTGGAAAGCGATGGAAAAAGGTGTAAAGCAATAATATCTAAATTTGAGTGAGAGTCACTATAGGTGCTTTCACTCAAAGCAAGATATCCGAGCTTGAAACAAGATAACAACATGAACGGAGGAGAAACGATGGCTAAAAAAATGCCTGATATTGGCGATTACAAATACGGATTCCATGACAAGGACGTATCAATTTTCCGTTCAAAACGTGGTTTAACTGAAGAAATCGTCCGTGAAATTTCAACTATGAAACAAGAGCCAGAGTGGATGCTTGAATACCGCTTAAAAGCACTTGAAACTTTCTATACAAAACCAATGCCGCAATGGGGTGGCGACCTAGGAGATTTAGATTTTGATGAAATTACGTATTACGTAAAACCATCAGAAGCTACACAAAAATCTTGGGATGAAGTACCTGATGAAATTAAAGCAACTTTCGATAAATTAGGTATTCCAGAAGCAGAGCAAAAATACCTTGCTGGTGTATCTGCTCAGTACGAATCTGAGGTTGTTTATCATAACATGAAACAAGACCTTGAAGACCTTGGTATTGTGTTCAAAGATACTGACTCAGCTTTACGTGAAAACGAAGATATATTCAAACAATACTGGGGCAAAGTGATACCTTACACTGATAACAAATTCGCTGCACTAAACTCAGCTGTTTGGTCAGGTGGATCATTCATCTATGTACCACCAGGTGTAAAAGTGGAAACGCCATTACAAGCTTACTTCCGTATTAACTCTGAAAACATGGGTCAATTCGAACGTACGTTAATTATTGTAGATGAAGGCGCTCACGTACACTATGTTGAAGGTTGTACAGCTCCTGTTTACACGACAAACTCTTTACACTCAGCAGTAGTAGAAATTGTTGTACGTAAAGATGCATACTGCCGTTATACAACGATTCAAAACTGGGCAAACAACGTTTATAACCTAGTAACAAAACGTACTGTTGTTGAAGCAAACGGTACGATGGAATGGATCGATGGTAACATTGGTTCTAAATTAACAATGAAATACCCAGCTTGTATCCTTAAAGGTGAAGGCGCTCGTGGTATGACATTATCAATCGCATTAGCGGGTAAAGGTCAACACCAACACGCAGGTGCGAAAATGATTCATATGGCACCAAACACATCTTCAACAATCGTTTCTAAATCGATTGCTAAACAAGGTGGTAAGGTAACGTATATGGGTCAAGTTCGTTTCGGCCCTAAAGCAAGTGGTGCACGTGCTAACATCGAATGTGATACGTTAATCATGGACAACCAATCTACTTCAGATACAATTCCATACAACGAAATCTTAAATGATAATGTTTCTTTAGAGCATGAAGCGAAAGTTTCAAAAGTATCAGAGGAACAATTATTCTACTTAATGTCTCGTGGTATTTCTGAAGAAGAAGCGACAGAAATGATCGTAATGGGCTTCATCGAGCCATTCACAAAAGAATTACCAATGGAATACGCAGTAGAAATGAACCGTCTCATAAAATTCGAGATGGAAGGCAGTATTGGATAAAACTTCAAACCCCGTCACATAAATGTTTGTGACGGGGTATTTTTTTGCCTTCTTACTTCGTGCTAAATTTATGCAAAGTCATGCCATGTGCATATCAAAAGAGGCTGTCTAAAAAGTTCCATCATTCTAGTTATAATTTTAAAAAAAGTTTTTTTAAAATTATACATAATGTCTTATGTTTAATAGCTACTACTTAAATAATTATAAAAATATATTGTTAAAATTTGAGATATGCTATACTTATTGGTAGATATTGTTTGATTAGGAGGATTTATGAGAAAAGTTATTTATGTATTAAGTTTTGTTTACATAGTAATTATGATGGCTGCTTGCGAAAATAGCAAAACTTCCGATAGTGTATCAAAAAATGAAGTACATAATGAAAGAAGCAATGAAGATGTTAGTCAACAAATTGAAATTAAAGATTTGGAAGTAGTGGAATATGGATATGAGCGTGATTCAGACGGTTATTTGCAAGTAGCAGGTGTATTTAAAAATCCAAATAGTGAGCATACTGCGCAATATTCAAATATAAAATGGACTATCACAGATGATAATGGTGTAGTGATATCAGAGCCAAAATCTGTTAAAACAATTCGTCCAGGTGAAACAGTAGTAATGAATTTTCCAGCCATCCAACATCAAGATTTTGCTGATATTAGCGTAGAGCTTGAAGTAAAAGATAAAGATTGGATTATAGAGGAAAAGCCTGTTGTTACGTCATCTGATATTTCTTTAACGAATCTTACAGTAGAACGAAGTGTCTTAAAGAGTTATGAAGTTAGTGGATTTATAGAAAACACAAGTGAAGTTGACATTTCTTCTGTTGATGTTGGAATTGTATTTAAAAAAGATGGAAAAATTGTTGGTGGCTCAAATAAGACGCTTTCCTCATTAAATGCTGGAAAAAAATACGACTTTATAATACCTTCATCCATAGCTTTCCCAGAAATGGATGATTATGAAGTTTATATTTACAACATTGAAGTAAGATAAGGTTAAAAAGTAAGTGTTTTGCCAAGTTTGTGCTAAGTTAATTGTATTTATATGATTTAATTTTGACAATTCACTTTCTATAAAAGGTTGATATAACAACATTTTAATGTGATTTAATTAGTTGGTTTACAAGAAATATACGACTACGAGATGGAAGGTTCTATCGGATAATACGCCGATAATAGTTGGTAAATAAAGGTATTGCGCCAAGGTCAAAGCCCATTATTGCCACATAAAAAAATCGAGTGCATTGCACTCGATTTTTTTTATGCAGATGTTGTTTGCATAGCTTACTAACCTATTTTACGCGAAATAAAAAATTATGAAGATGATCATGAATTGACAAATTTTAATTTGAATATTTTATGAACACTTTAATAATATCCAAAGCTCTTTTAAATAAAAAGGCACATAATTATAAGATATTTATTATATTTAGAGCTTTTAATATACATCTTTTGTGAAAAAACATAACAGTATAATGAGACTTTTGTCATATTCATACATAGGTTGCTTAATTTTTAATCCATAGTCTATCATACGAGTAGAAATACATTTTCAAAGATAGGAGACTACTTATATGAACACTAAATTCACAAAATTAAGTAAAAGTAAAAAGGGATTAAGTGCTGCCATATTAGCAGCTGGAATCATGGGGATTGCAATGGCGCCAAATGCATATGCACATGGGTTTGTTGAAAAACCGGCTAGCCGTGCTGCTTTATGTAGCCAAAGTTATGGCGCGCTTAACTTGAGTTGTGGAAACGTTATGTATGAGCCTCAGAGCTTGGAGGCCAAAAAAGGATTTCCACAAGGTGGACCAGTTGATGGTAAAATCGCATCAGCGGGAGGTATGTTTGGTGGCATCCTCGATCAACAATCTGTAAATCGCTGGTTTAAGAATACGATTACAGGGGGACCAAATACCTTTACTTGGAAGTACACTGCGTCGCATTTAACAAGCAAATGGCACTATTATATTACAAAAAAGGGATGGGATCCTAATAAACCATTAACTCGTGCGGATCTTGAGCCAATTGGAACTGTTGAACATAACGGTACTGAAGCATCAACTAATTTAACTCATACAATTAACGTACCAACTGATCGTAGTGGCTACCACGTTATTTTAGCTGTTTGGGATGTAGCGAATACTTCAAATGCTTTTTATAATGTAATTGATGTTAATTTGGTGAATAATGTGGATGTAGATAAGGAAGCTCCAACTCAGCCAAATGGATTACAGGCAACGAAAGTCACTTCTAACAGTGTCGAGCTAAAATGGAATTCTTCTACAGACAATGTGGGTGTAAAAGAATATCAAGTATTACGTGATGGTAAAGCAATTGGAACGGTACCAGGAACAACATTCACAGATAAAAATTTAAAAGTGAATACAAAATATACATATACAATAAAGGCAGTGGATGCAGCTGGAAATGTTTCTAAAGAAAGTGAATCTATAGCTGTAGAGACAATGAATGCAGTTCCGGACACAGAAGCACCAACGCAACCAACTTCACTTCATGCGATGGGAGTAACAGCCTCAAATGTAGACTTAATGTGGGGTGCATCAGAAGATAATGTAGCAGTTGACCACTATGTTATATATCGAGGCACACAAGTAGGACAAATGATTGTAGTTGGAACATCGAAAACTATTTCCTTTATGGACATGAATCTACAATCAAATACAACATATAAGTATGCAGTCACTGCTGTTGATACAGCTGGAAATGAATCTAATAAAAGTTCCGTTTTCACTGTGACTACAAAAGAGCAAGGGGCGTCTTATGAGCAATGGAGTCCATCTAAGGCGTACACAAAAGGCGATAAAGTAGAGCATCAAGGTAAAATATATGAAGCTGTGCAAAGCTATCAAGGATATGGAGATCCAAATTGGATATTCGCATTGTCTTTATGGAAAGAAATTAAATAAAAAATGGCTAGGAGACGAACTTTAAAATTCGTCTCCTTCTTTTGATTTTTAAGGTAAGTATCTAATGTTGTTTTGGTGGTTCAAAGAGTCGTTATAAAGTTGAGAAAAAACGGTTGGAAAATTTTCAGTTGGAATATTAAAAGCTATAAACGATTCGTATATAGAAATATTGTCTTTATCCCTATGACTCTTAGTCGCATATGCTATTTTATTGTTATCTGAGTTTGTTACGAATAACTGCGATTCATCATTAGAAAACGGTACCCAATTATGTCCGAAAAACGGTAATAAAGTATTTATATGCCCAAATGTATTATTAAAAAAGTTAAAGTTCCCTAGAAAATTATCAAAAATAGTTTGAGTTAAGTTTTCACCCAACAATCGAGGGGATGCCAATGTAGGAGGATGTAATAAATCTGGATGACCGTAATTTTGAGTTTGTTTATTTATATGTGTTATGTCGGGGCTTTTTGAAAAAAAAACAAAAACCACACAGCGTGATTTTGCTCGTCTGCTGCTGCACGTCGAAACCTTTCTTTAATCATCAAATCATTTGCTTTATCTGCTATATCTAAATAAGAATCAACAGTTTCTTGTTCATCTTTAAAAGCAAATTCGATTCCGGCCCTATAGTTGTCAGGGCATTCCTCAATTATTTGATAAGAAGGCTTTCTTCCTGCTAAATTCGTATAAATTTTGCTAAATTCATCGAGATGGCGTAGTTCATCCTTTTGGATCTCAAGTATTCTATTCTTCTCATCCTCCGTAGGTGCCATCTTAGCTAACTTCTCATAACAAGCAACGGCACTATACTCAGCATTAATTGCCTTCTGAATATCATTTACAAGTTGAGCATCGTTTAGCATAGGATAAGTACTATTATGCTGTGGAGCATAATGATAATAGTATTGATTTGGATACATCATTGTCCTCCTTTTGTTTAACCATCAACTTATTTTATGCTTTGTGTATAGGTAATTGTGCAAAGTCATTTCATTTTTGCCTAGCGAGGGCGTTATACACAATTGCCTGGCGTTTTTTTATAGGTTTGAATTCTTTGTTCGAAAATCTGAAAATTGCAAAATGATAAATATGTAGTATAGTAGACAAAAATACTATAAAGGAGCATTATCTATGTCGCAGATACTAGAATCCCGTCAACGAATAGGAAAAAAGCAAATTCTCAAATTAACTAAGCTTATACTGATGGCTTTTTTGGCTATTGTTCTGATCACATCGGCCTTTGCCATTTGGACGCCGCAGCCGACGATTTGGGTGATGCAACTACTGGCTAGCAAGAATAATCCTGAAAATTTTGGTTCCAATCCATCTGATTTACCCACGCTCATGGAGCAAACTCAGGTGATCTCAGACATCTCATATCCATCCAAGTATCAGGAAAATAAACTCGACCTTTATCTCCCTCAAGGCGATTCAAAGCCACTGCCCGTTATCCTCTTTATCCATGGAGGAGGCTTCATTACGGGAGATAAGTTTATGGCCGCTAACTATTCAAGAGCTTTGGCCGCTGATGGCTATGCTGTAGTATCGATGAACTACGAGTTAGCGCCTGGAGCCACTTTGTTTGATCAGACGAAACAAGTCGGGGAAGTATGGTCATATTTGCAGAACTTGGCTTCGAAGTATCCATTGGACCCATCACGAGTGATTTTAGCCGGTTCCTCAGCGGGTGCTTTCTTGGCGGGAGAATTTGCCCTAATCCAATCCAATGCTGAATATGCAAAGCTCGTGGAAATTCCACAACTGATGCCGACCAACGCAATCAAAGGATTATTGTTATACAGCGCTCCATACGATATCTCAGAAATACAGCGTATCGATTTAAAGTCTTCACAACAATTCGTACTCAAGCGAATGGGCTGGGGCATTTTGGGCGATAAAAACTGGATGAACAACTCGGAATTTGATATTTTAAACCTTTCAAAGTACGTTACAAAAGACTTTCCACCAGCATTTGTGACTGACGGCAATACGAATTCGTTTGAATCACAGGCTAGGACTTTCGTGGATACACTTAAAGAAAAGGACGTTCAAGTCAACTCTCTATTTTTCGACCCTGCTGAAATGAAGGTAGGTCATGGCTATCAGTTTGATATGGCCTCCCCGGCTAGCATAAGTAGCCTGAAGCAGACAAAGGAGTTTCTGAAGGAAATTACTTCATCTAGTCAGTGACCTCTGAATAAATCGAGCTACTAGATAAAAAGAATTCACTTTTTGGTTAGAAAGAGGATGAGGGGGAAAAAGAAGCGGATGACGGTGGAACAAGTATTAGCTAATATTACTATGGAATAAGTGAAAGCCTCTGGCGGACGTCACGTAAGTCGGAAAGGAGTTCTTTGTGCAAGCATAAAGAACTCCTTTCCGGACGATTATGCCGAGGTATAATTGATATGCTTTTGAAATGTTGATGTTTATTTTAGGATGATTCAATCGATGGAAAAAAGAATGATCTCCCATTCAGTTAACTTAGTAACCTTCTATATTTGATATTTGAGTTTAAACTGTTGAGGCTTCTTTTTATTATAAAGAATCGTCACCCATTGTCCTTCCTCAAAAAAAGCACGATTTTTCGTATATGTCCATACTTTGCGCGTGACAGTGATTGATTTATTTTGTAATGACGTAAATTGTACTGTCAACTTTACTCTACGTTTTGATTCTCCTTTTGCATATGTAATCTCATGGCCAACTGTTCGGTGTGAAAAATCACTTTCGATAATCTGTGCGTTCGTTTCAATCCATTCAATTTTTTGATACTTCAGTGGTAATATCCATAGTGCGACAAAAATGAGTAGAAAGAAGATAATTACCCCGATAAAAATGTACATGTGCATCCCCACTTTTTTTCTTTTTTAAACAAAAGACTATAGGTAAACTCAAATTTTTTGAATACTGTTATTTCTGTGAAAGGTGCCAGATCCAGCAATGCTTTGGGAACTTTACTTTTATAATACTATACACGCTTTACTTAAAGCTGCAAAATCAACTTTAATTGAAAAACTTAAGGGCTAGAGGAGGGCAACCTTATGTATATCCAAAAGAAGTATTCCTAAATCCTGTATGATACGGAGAGCTTGGTTTAGAGGTTCCTAATGAAGTTAGCAAGAAGCACTTTCTGTAGTGTAATTGGCAGATATGAATCTAGACTATTTATTTATACAATTCTCAGCAGATGAAAACTCAGATTCGCCAAATGCATTAGAAGATTTCAAGAAGAATTCAATTGTTCAAAATATCAATACCTTTAAAAATAATCAAGTGTTTGTAAACGTGGTAGACCCTCTTATGGAAGGAGGACCAGCATACAGTCGAAGTAAGTTTTAAGAAGGTATGTAGCAGTATCTTATAAAATAGCTTGTTCAAGTATAGACCCAACAGTTTTTCAATCTATATTTTTTCGCATGTTGTATTTTTTTATAAAACAGTTGACTTATTTTTCTGTTGTAACTATAATGGTTACAGCTGGAGGTGATGAAGATTAAAATTAGCAGTCGTTTTACAATCGCTGTTCATATTTTATCAATCATCAAACAAAATCCATCGACCATTTGCACATCAGAATTTATGGCGGAAAGCGTAAATACAAATCCAGTAGTAATTAGGAAAATATTATCCTATCTTAAAAAGGCAGGTATAGTGCAAGTGCGCCGGGGAACAGGTGGAGCTTCTTTAGTCAAAGATCTAGATGCTATCACTTTGCTAGAGGTTTTTCGTTCAGTAGAAGTTGTAGAAGAAGATAAGTTATTTCATCTACATGAAAATCCCAATCCTGATTGTCCTATTGGTGCAAATATACAGGCTGTGTTAGAGCTAATTTTAGTGCAAGCACAAGAAGCGATGGAGCAAGTATTAGCTAATATTACGATGGAACAAGTGATTACATCTTTAATCCATGAAATTCAACAATCACAATAAATGCATTCTTTTATCTTTTCACCTGAATGCATATTTATTTGACTTTGTTGTAACTAAAATGGTTACAACAAAAAAGAAAGGAAGTTTTTATTGGATGACTCTTAAAATAAAAGCATATTCGGATTTTATTTGTCCTTTCTGTTTTTTAGGGAAAGGGCCATTGGATGAAATTGCAAAAGAAAAGGATATAGAGATAGAGTGGATGCCGTTTGAATTAAGGCCTAAACCATATCCTAAAATCGATCCTTGGAAAGAGCCTGCTAAATTAGGGTCGTGGGATTCCTATATTCTTCCTACAGCTAAAAAGTTAGGGATTGATATGCGATTACCGCGTGTATCTCCACATCCTTATACAAATGTAGCTTTTGAAGGATATCAATTCGCTAAAGTACATGGAAAAGGAAATGAATTTCATCATAGAGTTTTCACCGCGTTTTTCCAAGAGGAGCAAAATATTGAGGATGTAGACGTGTTAACTCAATTAGCGAATGAAGTAGGTCTGCCAAAAGAAGAGTTCAAGGAAGCTTTGCTTTCAGGTAAATATCGTGAAGCTCATCAAGAAGCTTTAAAACATGCTTATGAAGAAGCGAATATTACGGCTGTTCCTACACTAATTATTGGTGATGAAATGATCCAAGGATTAGCTAGTAAAGAAAGAATTGCGCAAGTCATCGATCAGCAATTAAAAAAATAGGAATGTAAATACTAGATTTAAACAGTGACGTATAAAATGAAGCGCCTGTAAAAATCTATGTAAATAAAATTTATTTAATTAAAATTTGGAGGAAATACAAATGTCATTAACAACAACTAATTTAAAAGATGCAATTATTAATCGTCGTTCAATCCGTAAAGTGAAAAAGAACGCAGCGATTACAAAAGAAAAAATTGAAGAGCTGTTAAAAATCAGTGTACATGCACCATCTTCATTTAATATGCAAAGTGGACGTGTAGTAGTTTTAATGGATAATGAGCACGAAAAGTTTTGGGATATTGTTAAAGAAACATTGCGTGTTCGTGTTCCAGCAGAAAATTTTGCTGCAACAGAAGAGCGTTTACAAGGCTTTAAAGATGGAGTAGGAACAATCTTATTCTTTGAAAATCAAGCAACAATCAAACAAATGCAAGAAAACGCACCTTCTTATAAAGAGCAATTCCCATTCTGGTCTCATCAAGGAAATGCTATGTTACAATACGCAACATGGATGTCTTTAACTACTGAAGGAATTGGCGCATCTATTCAGCACTATAATCCAATTATTGACGAGGAAGTTAAAGAAACTTGGAATATCCCTGCAGAATGGAGCCTAGTAGCTCAAATGCCATTTGGTGAACCAAATGAACAACCAGGAGAAAAAACTTCTTTACCTTTTGAAGATGTAGTGAAGTTTTATTAATTAAAGCCTAACTACTATTAAACCCCGTTAAGTGGACACGATGCACTTAACGGGGTTTCTACCATATTAGTTAAATGAAAACTCGTATCCTACATAGTTAAAAATATTGGTAAACCCTGTATTTTCTGCTACGGCGATGGAAGGCTTGTTTGACTCCATACAATCCCAATAGGGAATCGAATCTTGGGCCAAACAATCTTTTACAAATTGGTGAGCAAGATTTTGTGCTAATTTGTTTCCTTGGTAGGCTTCTAAAGTTTCGATATCTATGCAATGGACATTTTCAACAACAAAGCCTGAAAAACAAAGACTAATAATATGGTGATTGTAAACGACACAGTACCCAATTCCTTTATCCAAGAAACATTCAGAAGAAGACCAAAACGATAATATTTTTGACTGTAAATATTCAGGGTTTTTAATTGTGTTATCGTTGAAGAGAGCCTTATCGATTTTTAAAACAGTGTAGCCTTCTTTAATATCGGGCTCATTATTAGCTATATAGTTATTTTTATGTAGCTTATATACTCTTTGCTTCCAACTACCAAGTTCACGATGTTTAAATATTTTTTCAATCGTTTGATTCCACTTTTGATGGTTACCAATACCTTCAAAGTAATGTAACCCCACTTTTTTCGCTTCGGGTACAATAACTTGATCGATAAAATCATTTATTTGATTATTAAATTGGTCATTTTTTTCATTTCCTATAAATAAAAATCCATCATTGTTGCCTAACCAAATAAGTGCTGTACGTGGTGTGTCGATATTATCCACAAATATTCGTCCAGGATTAACTCCCTCTACAACTGCTTGAACTTCTAATTGGCCTTGTTTATTCAACAGCTCTTTACACCTGTGAAATTCATTTTGCTGTAGCTCAGTAATCATTTATAACACTATCCTTTCGCATGAATTTTATATTTTGACTAAAAGTTCAGAATGACATTTATTAAAACGTATACCATGTGCTTAGGTTGATTGGAGTGGAGACTGGGCGACTCCTTGGGGATTAGCAACAAAGCGCCCAGCCGGAACGGAAATCAACCCCACGCTATGATGATAATCCTTTACTTTATCATATAGGTAAATGATGGTAATATCCATCTAGCTGTCTATATTTATAAGGTGTGTTTTTTTACGATACGTTCATATTTCATTAGAAAGTGTATGCTATGATAAATGTACATAGAGGAGGGGGTCACATGATTATAGTTGGATTAACTGGTTGGGGTGATCATCCTTCGCTTTATAGTGAAGTGACTGCCTCAAAGGACAAATTATTCGATTATACAGGGCATTTTTTAACGGTCGAAGTGGATACTTCTTTTTATGCCATACCTTCTAAAGAAAATGTACGGAAATGGTGTGAGGATACACCCGAAAATTTTCGTTTTGTTGTGAAGGCCTATCAAGGGATGACTGGTCATTTACGTGGCGATATACCGTTTGAATCAAAGAATGACATGTTTAATGCCTTTATCGAATGTGCCAATGAATTTAAACGTCATGGGAAGCTAGCAATGGTACTAGCACAATTCCCGCCGTGGTTTGATTGTCAGACTAAGAATGTACAATACTTATTGTATATTAGGCAGCAGCTCAAAGGCTTTGACGTAGCGATTGAGTTTCGCAATCGAACATGGTATGCGGACAATGTAGTGCAGCAAACAATGGATTTTTTACGAGAGCATCAATTCATTCATACAATTTGTGATGAACCACAGGCTGGCGTGGGCTCTGTACCATTTTATCCTACGGTTACTGCGACTAAGGCACTTGTACGTATTCATGGACGTAACATTCATGGGTGGCGTAATACTGGAAATGCCGAGAACTGGCGGAAGGTTCGTTTTTTATATGATTATAATAGTGAAGAATTACAGCAGCTTGGACAGCATTTGAAGCATCTTCAATCAGAAGTACAGGAACTGTATGTATTATTTAATAATAATTCAGGGCTTCATGCTGCGAAAAATGCAAAGGAATTACAAGGTATTTTAGCGATTAGAGATATAGGGTTAGCGCCTAAACAATTAAACATGTTTGAAGGGGAACTATAATGGAATTTTTTGTTTTAGTTATTATTGCATTATTATCTGGGATAATTGGCTCGTTGGTGGGGCTTGGTGGAGGAATTATCTTAGTCCCAGCAACTTTATACGTTGGGTTAAATCTAGGGATGATTCCAGATATCACTCCTCAAAAAGTAGTTGGTTTATCTGTTGTCATGATGATTTTTACTGGACTTGCCTCTACGTTAAGCTATATGAAATCTAAAACAGTTGATTATAAGAGTGGTTGGATATTCTTTATAGGGAGTATACCTGGAACGATGCTGGGCGCATGGGTAAATAAGGGGCTAGATGTACCATCATTTAATTTGTATTTTGGTATTTTACTAATCATTTTAGCGACGATATTACTTGTACGTGATCGATTGAAACCTGTAGAATGGTTTGTAAAAAACGGTATGCAACAGGAATTCAAAGATAAAGAAGGAAATACCTTTATATATGGGTATCCAATTTGGTTTGCCATTGCATTAACATTTGGCATTGGCTTTGCCTCTGGATTATTTGGTATCGGTGGAGGCTCGATGATTGTGCCTGCCATGATTATTTTATTTTTATTCCCACCGCACGTGGCAGTGGCAACATCGATGTTCATGGTATTTTTATCGTCGATTGTTAATTCAGCGAGTCATATTTATTTAGGACACGTTCCATGGCTTTATACGATTCCTGTTATTCCAGGAGCTTATATTGGAGCAAAGCTAGGGGCAGCATTAAATAAAAGAATTAAATCAGATACGCTTGTAGTAGCGCTTCGAGTTATTTTATTATTATTAGGAATTCGTTCTATTATCGAAGGTTTATTGTCACATTGATTTTAGATGTCTATAGGTCCGAAAAGTAAACGAGACTTTGATAGAAAGTCTTCTACAGACATAGAAGCTATTTTAAAGAAGAGGTGGCTTAATTGCTGGAAAAAATTCATGTTTTTCACACGAATGATTTGCACAGTCATTTTAAGTATTGGCCACGAATGCAAAGCTATGTGAAAGAAATGCGTACGAAACTTACAACCATGGGAGAAACAAGTTATTTATTTGATGTCGGCGATCATTTAGATCGTTCAAATATTTATACGGAAGCAACAGTCGGTAAGGGCAATGTGAGGTTATTGAATGAAGCGGGCTACGATGTAGTAACGATTGGTAATAATGAAGGTATAACATTGTCCCATGTGGAGCTGCACCATTTGTATGATGAAGCAACTTTTGACGTAGTAGTTGCTAATGTGAATGCCTCTCAAGGACCAAATCCAACGTGGATGAAGCCGTATGTTGTATTAACAACTGCTTATGGCACAAAGGTTGCAGTCATTGCAGCAACGGCTATGTTTGAAATTTATTATAACGAATTAGACTGGGAGATAGATGAGGCACGAAGTACACTCATTCGCTTAGCACTTCAGCTTCGGGAAGAAGTAGATATAATTGTTTGTTTGTCACATTTAGGGATATCAGAGGATGAGCTTTTAGCTGAGGAATGCCCAGAAATAGATGTTATATTCGGCTCACATACACATCACGTTCTCCCTAATGGAAAGCTTATTAATGGCGTTTTATTAACGGGTGGAGGAAAATTTGGCCAATATACTGGCCATCTTATGTTAGGATATGATACAAAAAACAGGAAAATTGTTGAAAAAAAGGATACGTTAATTCATAATAGTGATTTGCCTGCGATTAAAAATGAACATGAAATCGTTCAATCTTTTGAAAAAGAAGGCAAACGATTACTCGATATTCCAGTATTCACTACGGAAAAATCGTACAATAAGGAATGGTTCCATTATTCGCAATTATCCGATTTGTTTGCGCGTGCGATTTTAGAGAAAAGTGGAGCAGATTGTGCGTTATTTAACGCGGGTATTTTTTTAGATGGTTTACCTAAGGGAACAGTGACAGCACTAGATTTGCATAGAATTTTCCCACATCCTATAAATTTATGTACGATTGAATTATCAGTTGCTGAAATGAAAGAAATTTTTCAGCAATCTAAAAATGAAGAATGGCCCTATATTGAGCTAAAAGGATTAGGGTTTAGAGGCGTTATTTTTGGGAAGATGTTAACCTATGGCTTTTCAATGAATGAAGATCGTCAATTACTTATCAATGGGAAGCTTGCAGATAATGATCGAATTTATAAATTAGTAACACTTGATTTGTTTACGTTCGGTTATTTTTATCCAAGCTTTAAATATGCTAAGAAAAAATATATTCTACCCGAATTTTTACGAAACATTATGATAGATTATGGTCAAAGATTCTTTAGTAATAGTAGATAAAACGCTTTCAAAATGGATTGGGGAAAAGGTCATGCGATTAATTTCAATCGATGTATTAAAAGAAGGAATGGTATTAGCAAGAACCATTTGGAATGAGGCGGGGCATCCTCTTTTAAAGAAAGATGTTGTCATTAATGAACGTATCATACAAAGACTTCAACAATTAAATATGCATTATTTATATATTGACGATAAAATTTCTAAGGGTATTGAGGTACAGGAAACAGTTTCAACTGATATTCGAAATAAAGCAATTTCAACCATTAAAGATTCATTCCAATCAATCAATGGTTTAAGTCCAGTAAATGCCTCTTATGTGCTTGACCAACAATCAAAAGCTATTGTTTCAATTGTAGACGAGTTACTGTTGGCAGTTAGGGGTAATGTTGAAATTTTAACAATACTAACAGATGCGTATTTATTCGATGAATATTTATATCAACATTCCTTTCAAGTCACACTATATTCGATAGCGATTGCTAGAGAGCTTGGGTACTCAGCTGAGGATTTACGTTTAATTGGGATTGGCGCTTTGTTACATGACATTGGGAAGCTTATGGTACCAAAAGAAATCCTCACAAAGCCTGAGCGCCTAACGTGTGAGGAATTTGAATCGATGAAGCAGCATACTCGATATGGTTTTGACTTGTTACGTAATTTACATTCCATATCGTTGATTGTTGCACATTGTGCTTTCCAACATCATGAACGGATTGATGGGAGTGGCTATCCACGGGGATTAGTAGATTTTGAAATCCACCCGTTCGCCAAAATTATTGGTGTAGCAGACGTCTTTGATGCGGTGACTACAAGTCGTGTATATCGTGAAAAAATGCTACCTTCTCAGGGTCTAGCAATTTTAGAAGCAGGCGCTGGAACTATATACGATGCACGTATTGTAAAAGCATTGAAAAGGTCTGTTGTACATTATCCAAATGGTGTTATTTTAAAATTATCGGATGGACGTCGAGGTATTGTATCAAGACAAAATACATTGAATCCAGCTTTACCGTGGATTCGTATTTTTGAGGAGCAAAATCAACTATTAGCAGCTACATATGAAATTAATTTAGGGAGCTACCCAGCCGTAATAATAGAAAGCGTTGAAGTGGATTATATTGCACCATTGAAAATCGAATAAAAATCTCCTCCTGTTCATACGTTAAGGAACAGGAGGAGATTTTTTGTTTTTCCCTCGAAAAAGAATGAAATTACGATCATATAGTAATCACGGCACCTATAGGAAAAAGGGAAGTCGGTTGAATCGATTAACCCTAGTAGTTGTATTTGTTATTATCGGTGTTTTTTTATTTATTTATTATTTAAATGAGAAGCTTATGCCGACCTACTTAGATTATGCTGAAATACAAACGGCTAAGATTGCATCTTCCGTTGTGAGTAAAGCGATTGATTCTCGTACATCAAGTGTTATGGATGTTAATGATATTCTTGTAGAAGTATCCCCTGGCAACCATGCTGATTTAAAAGTTAATACAGAAACGATTAATAGAGTTCGGACAGAAACGGTCAATCAAGTAAAATTGTATTTAGAGCAGGCAGAGCAAGGGGAGTTGTCGCATTTGCCAACTCTTGATAATGTTGAATATGATTATAACAAGATCAATGAAGGGAATGGGGTAGTTTTTTATATGCCGTTGAGTCAGGCGGCAAATATCCCTTTAATCGGGAATTTAGGACCTAAAATTCCGATACGCTTTCATGTCATTGGCAATGTGCATAGTGAAGTTACTTCTTCAATAAAGGAATACGGTATAAATAGTGCATATATGACGGTAGGGGTTCATATAGAAGTAAATGTGCAAATTATTGTCCCTTTTGCTAGTAAAACTACTACAGTTACTCAGGATATTCCGGTGGCAATGGGCTTAGTAAGAGGGGATGTGCCAAGCGTTTATTCAAATGGTGGTGAAGAGGTACCTTCCATTCAAGTACCTGTCTCACCTAAAAAGTAGAAATGTTTACCTTCTTTCAGCGGTTGTCTTTTGTACCGAAAGCGTAGCGACAGGTACAGGTTTCCTAATACCCGCTGAAATAGAGGAACTCAGTCTAAGAATACCACGTCGTGTGGCATTCTTAGACTGAGTGACCAACTTCGTGTTGCTGTCGCTTCGCTTTCGCGCAGATAAAACCCTTTTGCTGCCGCTTCGCTTTCGCATAGTCAAAACACGTTTCTGCCGCTTAGCTTTAGCGCAAAAAAACATTTGTTAGCCTAAGATCATCGCATCCATGCGATAACGGCTAACTGACCTGCGTCGTGCAGGCCTAAGCACAAAGCCGATTCCGGATGCAATTTTGCCGAGGCAAAATTGATTATGATAGTTGTTGGAGTGCGTTTATTATGTTACATTGACAACAGTGAAGATAGTAATAAAAAACTGCATATTTTTGATAGGGGCGATATCCGTATGACATCTTGTAAACCTACAAGCAAAGAAAAAGAAGAATATTTAAGAAAACCAGATTGGTTAAAAATTAAATTAAACACAAACGATGAATATAAAGGGCTAAAGAAGCTCATGCGTGAAAAAAATCTGCATACAGTATGTGAGGAAGCACGCTGTCCTAATATTCATGAATGCTGGGGTGAACGTCGTACAGCAACAATGATGATCCTTGGATCTGTTTGTACGCGTGCTTGCCGTTTCTGTGCTGTTAAAACAGGCTTACCAAATGAATTAGACCTAGCTGAGCCAGAAAGAGTAGCAGATTCTGTAGCTATTATGAACTTGAAGCACGTAGTTATTACAATGGTAGCTCGTGATGACTTAAAGGATGGCGGTGCGCAAGTATTAGCTGAAACAGTACGTGCGATTCGTCGTAAAAGTCCGTTTACATCGGTTGAAGTTTTACCGTCCGATTTAGGTGGTTTGCAAGAGAACCTTCAAATGTTAATGGATGCGAAGCCAGATATTTTAAATCATAATATTGAAACAGTGCGTCGCTTAACGCCAAGAGTACGTGCACGTGCAAAATATGAGCGTTCATTAGAGTTTCTTCGTTTGGCAAAAGAAATGCAACCAGACATCCCTACAAAGTCATCATTAATGATAGGCTTAGGTGAAACACATGAAGAAATTTTAGAAGTTATGGACGATTTACGAGCAAACGACGTAGATATTATGACAATTGGTCAATACTTACAGCCAACGAAAAAGCATTTGCCTGTTAAAAAGTATTATTCTCCAATAGAGTTTGGTAAACTGCGTAAAATCGCAATGGAAAAAGGGTTTAAGCATTGTGAAGCAGGCCCACTTGTACGTAGTAGCTATCATGCTGATGAACAAGTTAACGAAGCAACAAAAGAACGTCAGCTACAAGCAGAACAGTAAAAACAAATGTTGAAATAGAAGGCGGTGCCACTTTGATCAATATTGAAGGATATGAATACGAGATTATTGAAGATTACAAAGAAGCTTTTCAAGAGGAAGTATTCAAGGAACGATACTCAGATATTTTAGCCAGATATGATTTTATTGTGGGCGACTGGGGCTATAGTCAATTACGCTTAAAAGGCTTTTTTGACGATAAAAATCAGAAAGCCACTTTCGATACGAAGATTAGTACACTACAAGATTATTTATTTGAGTATTGTAATTTTGGCTGTGCATATTTCGTCTTGCGAAAATCCGGTAAATCTACTCAACAGCCAGAAGCTGTAGTGAGTGAAGATCATGAAGTGACAAAGCTTGTTGAAAATGCACAAATAGCAGAATAAAACTTTAAAAACCTGATGCAAAATTTGCATCAGGTTTTTACTTTGTAGTGATAGGTTTTTTAAATTTGGTAATAATAAAAGCAATGCAAAATTATTTTATTTTTGGCTTTTCACCAAAGTTGGGATGACACTTGATAAAACGCATTCCCTTGATAAAGTTGATTGGAGTGGAGGCTGGGCGACTCCTTGGGGATTAGCGATAGGGGAACGAAGGCTAAAACCATCACGTCCTGTGATAACGCCTTCGTGACCAACATCGTGTTGGCCCAAGCGGCTCATCGGACACCCCCAGGAAAGCGCCCAGCCGGAACGGAAATCAACCTCACGCTATTGAGATGCCTGTATATTTGGCTTTTATACCAACCTACTTATTTTATATTAAAGGTGTGTGTTGTTTAGATGAAAAAAGCTGTATTTTTGGACCGTGATGGGGTCATCAATGAAGTGTTAACGAATCGCGTTAAATTTGTCAATAAACCAAAGGATCTCTATTTCCTGCCGCATGTTTCGAAAGCTATAAAAAAATTGAATAAATACTTCGACTATATATTTGTAGTAACCAATCAAGGTGGCGTTGGATTGGGGTTTATGAAAGAAACGCAGCTACAAAAAATACATGAGCATATGGTAAAAGAATTGAAGAAAGAAGGGGCCATTATTCACGAAGTCGTATATTGCCCCCATAAACCAAAGTCAGGTTGTGCCTGCCGTAAACCCAATAGTAAATTAATCGTCGATCTTGGTGAAAAATATAATATAGACATGGAAAATTCCTACATGGTGGGAGATACGGATACAGATATTATAGCAGGCAAACGAGCAGGAACTAAGGGAGTATTTTTAGGTGCGAAAGATCCGCTGGCAGATGCGATTTTTCCAGATTTAATTAGTGCTGCTGATTGGATTATTAAAGATGCAACAGCATAACGCTAGTATTGTTGAATTGGAAAGACAAAGCGTATAAATCATGTAAAAAAGGATAATTTATTTATTGGAGGTGATTAATTTGACTAAAGAAAATAAAAAATCGTTAGATCGAGAAGAATATGGATTTGGCTTTGATATTAGTGTTGATGACTTAGGAGTAATTGGGCAAAATCAACAAGCCAAAAAACAAAACGACAATGAAAACAAAGACAAGCCTCGCAATAAGGATAATCCTGCTAAATTGAATAATGAAAAATAGAAGCACGATCCGTCGAGGCATCATTGATACTTAAGATATTTACAAAAAAATTCCGCTAACCTTCTGTTGCACAGTGCGCAAAGTAGAACCCTATGTTCGCAGAAAAGCGGAATTTTTTTGTATTAAATTCTTAATTGCTATACAAAAAACACCCACTTTGAAGGATGTTAATTTAATAATTCACGTAAATATTCCCGTAGCTCGACTGTATCTTCCTCAGTGCGATTGTATACGTGTTCAAGATAGCCAGGCTCTTCTACATCATCTGGACCAATTATAGCAAAGCGTCCAAATTGAATATCCATGACAAGCACTTTCCCAAAGAAACGGCCCGATTGTAAAATGGCCAAATCATAACGTAACTTATTCCCTGCAAAACTAACAAAGCGTGTTTTCGTATCTTCTACATCATCATATAAAAAAAAACGTTCCATCTTTTAATCTCCTTCCAGTCCTATAGATATGGTACTATAGAAGAGAAATGACTATCAACTTTTAAAGATTTGAATGGGGGCTTTCCTTGTGTATTTTGTAGATCGTAATAAAATCACAAAAAATTTACAGTACTTAGATGGACTATTAGCAACTTTAGAGTCAGAAGATAGCTGGCTAGAAAACGATATTAAGAAATTAGCAATCGAGCGAATTGGTCACAATGTGATGGAGTCAATGATGGACGTAGGTAATTTAATGATTGACGGCTTCATTATGCGTGATCCAGGAAGCTATGAGGATATTATTGATATTTTAATCGATGAAAAAGTTGTATCTACTGAAATGGAAGCACCGCTAAAAGCAGTAGTTGGCTTACGTAAAATGCTTGTTCGTGAATTCACAGATGTAGATGTTCAGGAAGTTGTTAATGTGTTAACAACGACTTTACCAGCATTAAAGCAATTCTCTCCAGCTGTGAATAGTTATTTAACAAATGAACTCGGCCCTGTATCAGCATTTTTACCAGAGGATCATCAATGAAAACCTTCAAGGCGTATTGTTTTGATTTAGATGGTACAGTGTACCGTGGAAAGGAAGGCATTCCTTCTGCGATTACTTTTATTCATCAGTTACAACAAGCAGGAATCGAGCCATTTTACGTAACAAACAATTCTTCTAAAACAAGAGAGCAATTGCAAGAAGCTTTAAGTGCTATAGGTGTGAATGCACCGTTAGAGCATATTTACTCTAGTGCATTAGTTACAGCAAAATATGTAGCCTTGAATTTCCCTGGCAAAAAAGTAGCCATGTTAGGTTCTGATGGTATTCGTAAAGCGTTATTTGATGAAGGCATTGAACCTACCGAGGATGAGCCAGAGGTATTTGTTATGGGAATCGATCGAAATCTAGATTATATGACACTTGCGAAGGCGACAGTTGCTGTGCAAAATGGTGCGACGTTTATAGCTACGAATCAAGATATTAAATTCCCGACAGAACATGGATTTTTACCAGGTAATGGGTCGTTTGCCCGATTAGTAGGTGAAGTTGCAAACGTTGAGCCAATCTATATCGGTAAACCATCACCTGCAATGCTTGAAGTCATTGCAACAGAGCATGGCTTTAAGAAAGATGAAATGGTGATGATTGGCGATAATTACGACACAGATATTATGTGTGGAATTCGTTTTGGCTGTGACACAATCCATGTCAATACGGGTGTTACACCAACAAAGGCTGTACTTGAGAAGGAACAGCAACCTACCTATGTAGTAGAAGCTTTAATTGCCGAGGCATAATTGATTTGTTCAAACATATTAATAACTCAAACATAAAAAAAGGATGCTTATGTCGATTTTTTTGGCATAACATCCTTTTTATATGTTCAAATTTAGTATTAGTAAGCGTTTCATCAGTATATGAATGAGGTATTACGCCTTCATTACCATAACGGATTTTCTTCGATAAATTGATAAATGGCTTTCGTCAACTCTTCAGGAGAATCAGCCTCAACTAGTTCACCATTGACGATTGCATAAAATGATTCTGAACATTTTGTACAGTAACTAAGGCAGCCATACTCCAAAACGTCGATGTTCGGATCACGCTCTAGTATTTCATAAGTTTTTTGAGAGCCATTTGCTAAATTACTTATACAAAATTCAACCATTGGATTCATACATGTCACCTCACCAAAGTAATGCTACTCGCTTTTAAAACATTCGTCAATGATTTGAGTTAATCATGAGATAAAAGCAGATACTAAGTGATAAAGTTATGCGCATGCCAGATGATATAAACTATCTTTACAAAAGTGAAGAGAAGAAAACAATATTTAAGGAAAATTCGAACAATAGCGACAGTTTATCGGAGTCCAAATGATTCAAAACGTTCAAAAAAAGTAAGTTATCATTTATTTTGTGAAATCTTTCACAAAATTGCATTCTGATATTGTGAAACTTCTCACAATCGGTTATACTCGTTTGTGGATACTTTGTGAACAATTAATATAAGAGATATAAAAGGAGACTATTATGGGAAAATTAGTACTTTTAGGTGGCGGCTACGGCAATATGCGTCTTATGCTTCGATTATTACCAAATGTTCCATTAGACACAGAAATCGTGCTAGTAGACAGAGCCCCTTTCCATAGTTTAAAAACAGAATTTTACGCATTAGCAGCAGGGACTGCAACAGATAAAGAAATTCGTGTAAGCTTCCCAGAGCATGAACGTTTATCGGCTGTATACGGAGAAGTTGTTGAAATTAATCGTACGGAAAAAGTAGTCATTCTAGAAGATGGACAACGTATTGAATATGATGATTTAGTAATTGGTCTTGGCTGTGAGGATAAATATCATGGTGTACCAGGTGCAGAGGAGTACACATATAGCATTCAGACAATGGCGAAATCACGTTCAACATTCCAAGCACTTTGTGGTTTACCAGCAGGCTCTACAGTCGGAATTGTAGGAGCTGGCTTAAGTGGTATCGAGCTTGCAAGTGAGTTACGTGAAAGCCGATCAGATTTGAAAATAAAGCTATTCGACCGTGGTCCTCGTATTTTGAAGGACTTCCCAGAAAAGCTAAGTAAATATGTAAAAGACTGGTTTGTAAAACATAATGTCGAAGTCATTGCCAATTCAAATATTACAAAAATTGATCAAGGTAAAATTTACAACCACGAAGAAGAAATTGCACTTGATTCTGTAGTTTGGACTGCTGGTGTACAGCCTGTCAAAATTGTTCGTGATTTAGAAGTTGAGAAAGATAAACAAGGGCGTCCACTCGTAACACAATATTTCAATCTTTTTGATGATGAGCATGTATATGTTGTAGGTGACTGTGCTGCTTCAGAATTACCTCCAACTGCGCAGTTAGCAGAGGAGCAAGCAGAACAAATCGTCAAAGTACTTCGCATGCGTTGGAAAGGCGAAAACTTACCTGAGAAAATGCCTGATATTAAATTAAAAGGGTTCATGGGAGCTCTTGGTAAAAAACAAGGCTTTGTTTATTTAGCAGATACAACAGTAACAGGACGTATCGCACGTTTGATGAAATCAGGATTATTATGGTACTACAAACGTCAAAATGATTAATTTATTATAAAAAGGAATTGTTTCAAAATTTACTTTTGAAACAATTCCTTTTATTTCTTTTAAACGGTTTCGTCAGGTACGAAACCTAAATTTTCAAGTGCAGTAAATACAGGCTTTAATTGCACATAGCCTTCGCCCACTACTTCATCATTTATAAGGACAAGTGGATAAAAAAATTCATCTTCTTGAATGCGTGTAGCATAATCTTGATCGCGCTCATTCTCAATTGATCCTTCAATATCGATATAGCGAATATCATACCCTTGGTTTGGATATTTTCGATCTATGGCTGCTTGTAGCCACTCATATGTATCCTTTGAAGAAGGTGCATTGACACAGCTCGCGCAGATTACCGCTGTTCCGTAAATTTCAATCATTGGTTTCGCTTGTCCCATTTCATTTCCACTCCTCGTGATTCTATATTGGATTTTTTCTGTTGCTAACATTATAATCATTATAAGGAAAGGAGTCGAGACAAAATGGCAGAAGCAACAATTAACGATCAAGTTCAAGAGGTATTAGATAAATTACGCCCATTCTTACTACGTGACGGTGGAGACTGTGAATTAGTAGATGTAGAAGACGGCATTGTAAAATTACGTTTATTAGGTGCATGTGGTAGTTGCCCAAGTTCAACAATTACACTTAAAGCTGGTATCGAGCGCGCATTATTAGAAGAAGTACCAGGTATTATTGAAGTAGAGCAAGTATTCTAAAACGACTAAAAAAGTTCTAGCTGATACATTCAGGCTAGAACTTTTTTTCTTAAACTTGGCGGGCGTGTTCTTTTTCTTCTCGAATAATAGCCCATTGTTCCTTAGCCATATCAATGATCTTCGCTTCTCCACCAATACTTTGCTTTTCAATGACTTTTGAAAAGAAGCGTGTAGCATTTTCTAAATCACCGATACGTCGTGATAGTTCAGCAATCATATACATAATTCGAATATCTGACATTTGCGTTGAGCTGTAATCCTCAGTTGAATAAGAATCCATATAGTAATCTCGAGCCATTGTCATAAAACGTTGCTCTTGGCCTTCGTTTTTTAGTGAACGATATAGCCATGCAAGGCGTAACGTAAGCCCCGCTATAGCGACATATTTTTCTTTTTTAATTGTACCGCAAAGGAATGCTAATTTATAAGCTTGTATTGCTTGGAATACAGTACGTTCACCCTTAAAATCATGGTGCACCCATTTTTCAGTAATTTGCGTGCGAATTTCATCTTGCGTGCCAGGGGCGAAATATTTTGAAAAGTCTTCTGTAAATGAAAATCCGCAGTGCTCACAAACAAATACATTATAATAAAGGGCATTTACACCGTCTGCATAAATAGGATGAAAATCTGTTTCTGTATGATCTACTTTAATGAATTTAGAGCGTACTTTTAATGTTGGAAATTCTTTTTTGCAATTAAGACATTGAATTTTTTTTTCGTAATAAGGTGAAATCTCCATATTTGATACCTCTTTCATCGACTTATTATAACTATTATACCAATGTGAATTTCATAAACATGGATAAAAAATACTAAAAATGTGAAAAATATTAGAATTTTTACTAAAAACCTTTTTGAAGCTGAATGTTTGTCATACAATAGTCAAAATTGATATGATAATAAGTAAGAAGGAAGGTGATTGGGATGACAAGTAAGCAAGTAATTGAAGTTACTGAAGCGGCTAGTTTTCATATTAATGAAATGATGGTGCACAATGAAGAGCAAGGTTCGTTTTTACGTGTAGTTGTAAATGGTGGCGGATGCAGTGGCCTATCATACGGTATGCATTTTGATAAAGAGAAAAAAGAAGATGATTTTGAAGATGTACAACATGGTTTAACAATTCTTGTTTCCCGTGAAGATGCGCCGATTTTACTAGGGACAAAAATTGATTATAAGCAATCGCTAATGGGCGGAGGCTTTACAATAGACAATCCAAATGCCATCGCATCATGCGGCTGTGGCACGTCTTTCAAAACGGCGAAACGTGAAGGTACACCTGAGATTTGTGACTAAAAATAAATTGTCTAAATGTGTGTAGATACCAAGCCTTTTTAATTTGTATGTTGGAAAACATAACGAATTGAAAAGGCTTTTTTGTATGGTCTTGAAAAAGAAGAAATATAAGCTGCAGGTAGCAATGGAGAAGAAATCCCCTAACCAGAAGCTTCTAGTTTGATAAGGGATGGAGTTGGCAATTTCGTCTTACTCCATAATAGTTCCCATGGATATAGACCAAATTATTAGAACGAATGAAAGTGTAAGCCAAAATGTATTCTTCGTTGTCTTTTGATCCTTTTTAATTTTAGTTAAAATGCTGACAAGATTTAAACAAAAAATGATTCCGAGTATAGGCATGAAGTAAACGTTAATAAACGCAAAAATAATCAAATTACTACCTCCCTCTTTGTGTAGACATATAGTAAATGTGCAACAAATAAGATTGACCGTTACCACAACAGATTTATCTTATAAGAATAATTGAATTAGAAGAAAACAAAAGAACTTGCAGGTATGAAAATCAATCCTAAATGCAAGTCCTTCTTGATGGCTATGATAAAATTCGTCACTGTTTATGAAATTAATCTTTGGAAATTGTACCCTTATCTAAATTATATTTCATAAACAAACTTTGAACAAAGCCCCCAATAAGAGTTGTCATAGTATTCCGGATATTCAATGAGAAGTTGAGAACGTTCGATCCACAGTTTAAGTTCTTTAGATTTGGTTGTATTTTCAATCGTATCTAGTAATTGAGATAGCTTTTGAATTTCTCTACCTACCCGAACCGTATCTCCTGTGAAAACATATAAAGTATTAAGAAAATAAGAAGTATGTTCACATTGCTCATCCTCAACAAATGTACAAATCATCGGTATATTTTCAAACTTATAGATGGCGAGTTCCCAATCTTGCACAGGTTCCATTTCATCACTATATGCCCATTTTTTTATTTCTTTTTGTGTTGGATTCCAAGGGTCTTTAAACATCATTTTGTGCTCCTTTAAATTTAAGCTAGTATTAATTTCCTTCAAAATTATAGCATGATAGATTACCAATTGGTAGATGGATGGTAAAAGTGCAGTTAGATAGTTTGACTATTATTTCAATCGTAAAATGAGGCTAGAGGAACCACGTAACTAGACCTAAAACATTCTATTGAACTTGCTCCTTTAATTTGTCATTCCTTATACAATAGTAAACTGTGAGCGTTGAAGGTGAGGCTAAGAAACATATATATAGTTATTTTGATTGGAGCTGTCTTGGTATGTATCCTCCCAATGAGGGCCCTCTCCTAATTTTGTTTTAAAATCTGTAATTGTTATCATTTTTCAATCATCATATTTTTAGCACCTCCATTGAAAAAGAATCAAAAATAATAATAAATTAGTCAACTATTATATAAATTGATTTGTATTATAATAACAGAAATGGGTGTGTGTGATTAAATGGTGGAGGAGTTGATTCAACATTCGAAAATTTACAGTAACATCAGGTGCAGTTATCCTAAATAAGGAAAGCAAATTACTTTTAAAAAAGGATCCTATTAGAGGATGGGAGTTACCAGGTGGCTGTGTAGAAACAAATGAAACATTTAAAGAAGCGGTTATTAGGGAAGTAAAAGAGGAAACTGGAATTGAAATTGAAATTATCAAATTTTGTGGTGTTTCACAAGAGATAAAAAATAGTGTTTGTAATATGTGGTGGTTAGGAACTCCTATTGACGGTGAATTACAAACGAGTTGTGAAAGTTTAGAGGTCGGTTTTTTTGATGTTGAGGAGGCTTTAATATTAATAGAAAACGAAGATTTTAAACAAGAACTCTTACTTTGCTTAAACTATGGAGCAGAACCTTTTTATATTTCTTTTTAAATAAGAATAAGGCCACGATTATTTTTTATCGTGGCCTTATTACTGTACCGATAATACACAATTAGTGAAGTTGTGTTAAAACATAATCATAAATTTCATCGGATGGTTTATTAAGAGCTATGGAAAACTCTGAAAAGATAGTATCTTGTAATGATTGCAATAATTTTTCTTCCTGGTTAGGGAATTTTTTTTCATTGGTCTTATATTCGAGCTTTTTTCGTAACAATGTGTTTAACAGCTTTGCTTGTTTTTGGCGATTGCCAGATTTAATGATTTCTAGATGAAATCTCATTCGATGTGTATTTTGTTCAATCCATTCCACACCAGGTGATGTGAATGAATGTAAAATACTAAGGGCTTCTTCTTTTTTTATAATATCTCTAAGCTGTTTTTTGGAATTGTCAATAGGGGTACGAATGATTAATTGTGGTTCATTTAGTGGCTGTAAAACGTAATAAGATTTAGTAATGTCGTTAAAGGTTTGTTCACAAATATCTTCAATAGAACAAAGTCCATGTGATGAGTAAATGACTACATCGCCAACGTTGTACATGTATATCCCCTCCAACAAACTATATTGTCAACTAAGTTGACTAAATTTATTGTAAGCAATTAAATGGTTTTTGTCAACTTAGTTGACGATTGCTGCTGTTTTTTGTATATTAATAACGAAAAATAGGAAATGAAGGTGAATTAGTTGAAGGACGAATTGCAGAATCGAGATGTCATTGATTTGTTGAGCGAGCGTCACGAACTACTTCGAAGACTTGCGGAAGAGAAGTGGCATAAGCATAACGATATATATATTTCAAATTCAGAATGGTATATTTTAGGGATGATTTATAAAAAACAACTTACGATTTCAGATGTAGCTAAAAATGTCAAATTTTCAAGACAAGCGACCCATAAAATAATAAAGAGTTTGGAAATTAAAGGGTTGGTGACAGTTATGAGTGTCGAACATAGTAAAAAACATAAAGCTATTCGAATGACTGAATTTGGTGAAGATTGCTTTGAAAAAAATCAATTATGTAAAGCAGAAATAGAAAAACAACTGGTCAATACAATTGGAGAAGATCAGGTCATCCGATTAAAAAATATATTAAAACTTAATTGGGATATGGAGCAGCTGGAAGCATAAGTATTCGTTGCTTTGGTATGGAAAATCTTTGGTACACATGAATAACAAAGCTTATAACATAAAAATGTAGAGTACTATTTTTCAGGTAGGCTACAAAGAAAAAATTTCATAAGCCACTTTCGTTCACCACGAAAGTGGCTTTTTTAAAAATCAGTTACTTTACCTTCTCGCGTTCTATAAATGTAGCGCCATTGTCATTTGCTAAATTGTAAATGGCGCTTTTTTCATCTAAGCCAAATTGTCCGTTTTCTTTAATGACAAACTTTTCGTTATTTTTCGTTTGGAAATAATAAGTGCCTGCTGCACCTATTTCATACTCATAAATGACTTCCTTAATATCTTGCCATTCATATGTAGTTTGATGATGAAATTCTTTGAAAACCATTTGTGTTTTTTGTATAGCGTTATAACTTAAAAGAGAAAAATAGCCTAAAACTAGACTGCTCACGATGATTATAATCGCAATCAAATAGGTGTATTTATTTCGTTTGAAACCAAGTATGATCAACGTTAAAATAATGAACGCAATTGCTAGGAAAAGCATAGTAAAGTTGCTTGTTGGAGTAATCAGCACGATATTATCTCTACTAAAATAAAACGTTTGGGAAATAGTGAATGGCAACAAGAAAACAATGAAGGGCGATAGTACGAGTAACATTATCGCTATAATGAAAAGTTTTGCATTAGGTGATAATTGGTTTAACATAAATCTCCTCCCTGTAATAGAGTGAATATTTCGCTTCTAATAAAGTGTAACATATTTACAAAATTAGCGCATATATGTATTTCGCGATTGTGAAGTAACCATAAAATTCTGATTTAATACTTCTATATATGGAAAATTGGCCGTTATAATAGTGATATAGGGGTGAGGCTTATGAAAAAAGATAGAGGAAAAGTTTGGTTAGGTGTTGCAGGGGTAACAGTAAATGAGTTAGGACAATGGCTGGTTGTCAAAAAGGCATATAGCGGATTAAAGGGAAGATGGTCATTGCCAGCTGGTTTTGTCAATGCTGGTGAAACAGTAGATGAAGCTGTTGTTCGCGAATTAAAAGAAGAAACGGGTATCGATTGCTATATATCAGGCTTAATTGGTTTTCGAACGGGTGTGATTCGTGGTGACATTAGTGATAATATGGCGATATTTTATTGTCGGATGAAGGATGAGCAGCAGAAGATTTGCATTCAGGAAAAAGAATTATTAGAAGCGAAATGGATGTATCCAAAGGAGCTCGCTCAGGATGAAATGACATCAGTGATGTTAAAAGAAATGGCGTCCAACCAATTTGAAAAGCACCAATTAGAGGGGATTGAAGGCATTAATCCGGGAGATGTCTTTGGCTATTCCTCTTATAAATTGTTCTTTAAAAAATAAAGTGACAGAGGAGGGGACCTATGATGGAGCTATTTTTGTTTATGCTAGAGCGAGTAGGGCTAATCATTGTGTTTGCCTTTTTAATGTCAAGATGGCGGCTCTTTCGAGGAGTGTTATTTCAGGATCAAGGGATTAAGGAAAAGGTTTGGCTTATTATTATTTTTAGTGCTTTAAGTATAGTTAGCAGCTATACAGGGATAAAGATCGAAAGTGGGTCCATCAATCCTTTAAATCAAATGATACATAGCACTATAAATGCAGAGGAAGCTATTGCGAATACGAGGCTAATTGGCGTAGCGATTGCTGGTATTTTTGGTGGACCACTTGTTGGTGTTAGCGTGGGGATTATTGCAGGGATTCATCGTATTACCCTTGGCGGTTTTACAGCGGTTGCCTGTGGTGTTTCGACAATACTAGCAGGATTCATTACTGGTAGTTTAAGTAAGCAATTAAAAATACGTCAAACCTTCTCCTATAAAAAAGCTGTTATTATCGGAATATGTGCAGAAACTTTACAAATGATTGTTATTTTACTAGTGGCAAAACCTTTTGAACAAGCTTTGCAATTAGTTTCTTTAATAGCGCTACCGATGATTTTTATGAATGCCTTTGGGATTTTGATATTTTTCATTATTATCAAAACTTTTATTGATGAGGAAGAGCGTACAAAAGCATTACAAACACACCAAGCTTTTTCTATTGCCCAACAAACAATTGAACATTTTCGTAAAGGGTTAAATGAAGAGTCCTGCCGAACGGTTGCGGAAATTATTAAAAGAGAGATTGAGGTTAATGCAGTCGCGATTACGGATACAAATGGGATTTTAGCACATGTAGGAGTAGGCGAGGACCACCATGTCATTCATCAAGAAATAATGACGGCTTTAACGAAACGGGTATTAGTGGAGGGACGCATTATTACAGCGACGTCCGCAAAAGAAATCAGTTGTCCACATGAAGGTTGTCCGTTAAGTGCTGCGATTGTCCTACCTTTAAAAGTACAGCATAAAACGGTAGGTACCTTAAAGCTATATTTTATCAATGTTTCTTCATTAACAGGGGCGAAGAAGGAGCTTGCTGAGGGCCTTAGTCGACTATTTTCATCGCAGCTCGAATATGCTGAAATTGAGCAGCAAAGAAAGCTATTAAAGGATGCCGAAATTAAAGCGCTACAAGCACAGGTTCATCCTCATTTCTTTTTTAATAGTCTCAATACTATTTCAAGTTTGATACGAACGGATGCTGATGAAGCTAGAGCATTATTGCTAAAGCTTAGTACATTTTTTAGGAGTAATTTGCAGGGCGCTCGCCAAATGCTGATTCCGTTAAAAAATGAAATTGACCATGTAGAGGCATATTTGTCGATTGAACAAACAAGGTTTCCGAACCGCTATAATGTGCAATTTCACTTAGATGAATCACTTTTTGATGTTCATATTCCCCCATTTACCTTACAGCCACTTGTTGAAAATGCCATTTATCATGCTTTTAAAAATCGTAAGGAAGGCAAAATTGACGTGAAGGTGCAACGAATTAATAATAAGCTATTGCTGTTAACAGAGGATAATGGCTGTGGGATGCGAAAAGAGCAGGTTAAACAGCTTGGCAAAACGATTATGCAATCCGAACAAGGAACAGGGACAGCTTTATGGAATATTTATCAGCGTATTCATGAAATTTATGGAACTGAGGCAGATTTCCACATTTCAAGTACGCTGGATGTTGGCACGAAAATTATGATTCAGCTGCCGTTAAAAGCCACACGATGGGGGTAGAGAAATGTTAAATGTCTATATAGTAGATGATGAACCGTTAGCAAGGGCTGAATTGCGATATTTATTGGAGCAAACAAAGTTAGTCCATATTATTGGAGAATCGGAGGATATGAAGGACATACTGCAGGATTCGCAGTTTGAGCAGATTGATTGTGTGTTTTTAGATATTCAGCTAGGCGTAAACAATGGCCTCGAATTAGCAAAACAGCTGCAGCAAAGCATACTTAAACCTGAAATTATTTTTGCTACTGCTTATGATGAGTATGCATTACAGGCATTCGAAGTGAACGCCTTTGATTATATTTTAAAACCATTTGAGCCAGAGCGTGTACAAAGTGCAGTTGAAAAACTAGTGGATAAAAGAAGAGCGACACAAGCTAAAACGATGGAGAAAATAAAGCATTTACAATTGGACAAGCTTGATAAATTAACAGTTTATGTGAATGATCGTATTTTACTTATAAAAATTCAGGAAATTTTATATTGTACATCTGAAGATAGTAAGACGATTGTTGTCACTGAGAAAGGGAGATATTTTGCTTCAGAGTCGTTAGCCGTTTTGGAGAAAAAACTCACTTTAAAAGGTTTTGTGCGTGTCCATCGGTCATTTATCGTCAATTTAGAACATATTGAAGAGCTGGAGCCTTGGAGTAGCTCTAAATACAATTTGATTTTGCATAATAGACACTCGATACCAATCAGCAGACTTTATATGAAAGATGTGCGCAAAATCTTTCAGCTATCAAAATAACTGCATTTCAACAGTAGAAAACACCCTTTCAACTTAAAATTCTGACATTTCGGTGAATTTTACGAATAATTGTTTAATTCATTTGCTATGATGTGGAAAACGTAAAAGGAGTGATAACATGAATGCTATTACAATTGTAATAGGTTCCATTTGTGTACTGATGATTAGCTATCGTTTGTATGGCATATTTTTCACAAAGAAGGTACTTAAGATAAAAGATGATACGCCCACCCCAGCACACGCTATGGAGGATGGTAAAGACTATGTTCCGACGAATAAATGGGTAACATTTGGGCATCATTTTGCAGCGATTGCAGCAGCTGGACCGTTAGTTGGACCTATTTTAGCTGCGCAATTTGGATATTTGCCAGGACTCCTTTGGTTGTTAATTGGTGCAGTTATCGGTGGTGCAGTACATGATGCGGTAGTGTTATTTGCTTCTATGCGCCACGGAGGAAAGTCGTTATCAGAGGTTATGAAGAAGGAGTTAGGACCTGTTGCAGGATTTTGTACAGGCCTTGCAATGCTTTTCATAATTACTATTACAATGGCCGGGCTATCGATGGTTGTCCTTGGTGCGTTGGAGCGAAATCCATGGGGAACTTTTGCGGTAGGGATTACGATTCCAATAGCGATGCTTGTTGGTATTGCTTATCGTAAAACAGGAAATTTAATTGTTACGTCAACAGTTGGCTTTATTTTGTTAATGATTGGTGTATTTGTTGGGCCGATGATTCAAGGGACAGCATTTGGTGATTTTTTAACATTTGATCGTAATACTTTAGCTATTATTCTACCTATCTATGCATTCTTTGCGGCGGCATTACCTGTATGGCTCTTATTAGCGCCGCGTGATTATTTAAGTAGTTTCATGAAAATTGGCGTATTTATTGCGTTAATCATAGGGGTCTTTTTCGTGAACCCAATCATTCAGTTCCCACCAATTACAGAGTTTATTCATGGTGGTGGTCCAGTAATCGCTGGTCCAGTATGGCCATTCGTCTCCATTACAATTGCCTGTGGGGCTATTTCTGGCTTCCATGCGTTTGTAGGCTCTGGGACAACTCCGAAAATGATTGATCGCTGGGAAGATATACGCATCGTTGGTTTTGGTGCTATGCTCGTTGAATCTTTAGTAGGTGTAATGGCTTTAATCGCAGCAACGGCCCTTCACCCTGCAGATTATTTTGCGATTAACTCAGCCCCAGCAGTCTTTGCTACATTAGGAATGGAGCCGGTACATTTACATGCATTAGCCGAAAGTATTGGGATGGATTTAGAAGGACGTACAGGTGGAGCTGTAACGCTAGCAGTTGGGATGACTGATATTTTCACGGGGATTCCTTGGTTTGCTGAAATGTCTTCTTATTTCTATCAATTCGTTATCATGTTTGAGGCGGTCTTTATTTTAACAGCAATTGATGCTGGAACACGTGTAGCACGCTATTTAATTCAAGATTTTGGCGGCAATGTCTACAAGCCACTGAAACGTACAAATTGGCTACCAGGTACAATCTTTGCAAGTGCACTTGCATGCTTTATGTGGGGCTATTTATTGTATTCAGGAGATATCAGTTCGATTTGGGTATTATTTGGCGTTTCGAATCAGTTGATGGCAACAATCGGATTAGTTTGTGGTGTAACAATAGTATTAAAAGTTGCAGATAAGCGAATCTACGCCTTAACTTGCTTTATTCCATTGGCGTATTTATATGTAACTGTAAATGTAGCGGGCCTTTGGATGATTAAAAATGTTTATTGGAATACAGCGGCTGCTGGATACAATATGTTAAATGGTGTATTGTCTGTTATTATGTTAATTTTAGGCTTAATAATTGTGATAGCCGCCTTTAAAAAATGGACAGAGCTTTGGAAGTCACCAAGGTTTTTATTATCACAAACAGCTTCATAATGAAAATTAAGAACTATTGAAAATTAGTCGTATACTAGTTTTCAATAGTTTTTTAATTTCTTAATTATGGTTCATTTATAAGTTGAATGTCGATAAAATTCAAAAGTTGGGTGATAAAACGTGAAAGTTAGTAGATAAAATTTAAAAGTTAGTAGATAAAACGTGAAAGTTAGTCGATAAACCTCAAAAGTTAGGTGTTAAAACGTAAAGGTGTTCCGATAAACCTCAAAAGTTGGATGTCATTCTGTTAAAAGATATGTCATGTGAATCAGTTGATTTTCGTTCCGACTGCGTCACAGATGAGACCCTGCAGCGAGCGTATAGGGGAACGAAGGCTAAAACCATCATGTTCTGTGATAACGCCTTCTGACCAACATCCTGTTGATACGCCTTCGTTAGCACTACGCTTTCGCGCAAAAAACATTTGTTGCCTGAAGCGGCTCTCTGACGCCCCAGGAAAGTGCCCAGTCAGAACGAAAATCAACCACACGTTATGGTAATAATCCTAAATATGGCGAACAAGCGAAATCAAGGATATGTTCATTGAAAGCGTTGTAGTAATCATGTAAACTAATGAGAGGAAAATGGAGGTTATACATACATGGATGGTCCAGTTTCATTAGTACAGTTAATTATTTCGATTTTGTTATTTTTCGTCATGTTCTTTGGTATTGGATTTTTATTGAATATGCTTCTACGAATGACTTGGTTAATGGCAATAGTGTATCCAATTGTTGTTATCTTTATTGTCGATGATGTAAGCTTTTTAGATTATATTTTCAAGCCAGGTTCCGCATTTCCAGCACTTTTAGATAAGTTGCAAGCACTGCAGTTTGTAGATATTTCAATCTTATCTGGTGGCTTTGCCGGTTCAATTGTTGCGGGAATTGTCATGATTTATTTGCGTAAAAGTGGTTATCGAATGTTTTAACTTATTTCAGCAGGTGTCTTTTGTACCGAAAGCGTAGCGACAGGTACAGATGTTCAAACACCTGCTGATTTTTTTTGAATGTTTCCGATAAATCTAGAAAAGATTCCGATAAAATCACAAAAGTTTCCGATAAAACGTGAAAAGTTTCCGATAAATAAAAAACACAGCCTCAATTTGAGGATTTGTCTGTTTTCACAAAATAAACTGGTATGTGATGATGGCGATAAAAACGCCAGTTAATGCCCCGAAAAATACCTCGCTCCGTTTATGGCCTAGCAATGTTTTTAGCTCTTCCATTTTTTCTTGCCCATCCATTTGTGGCCATTTTTTTAAATCATGAAGCAATGTTTGAAAGTCTTTACGCAGTTGATTTAATACAGCTGCATGCTGACCTGCTTGAAAACGTACTCCACTCGCATCATACATGACGATAAATGAAAACATAGCGGCTACGGCGAAAATTGGGGAATCTAATCCTGTTTCATAGGCAATAGAGGTTGTTAGTCCTGTTACGGAAGCGGAGTGGGAGCTAGGCATTCCTCCGGTGGAAGTAAATAATCCCCAGTTAATCTTTCCTGTCATAAAAAAATGAATAGGGATTTTTACAAACTGTGCAAAGAGAACTGCAAAAAGGGCAACGAGTAAAGGGGTATTTTGAAGTAAACTCATAATCATCACAACCTTCACTTATAATTGCTTTTATTATAACATTCATTATTTTCTAAAAGCCAAATATTACGCGTTTTCTGAAACTTAGGTATAATAGAATAGTGAATGGAGGAATTTAACATGCATATTGTAAAAGAAGCAAAATCATTTGAAACGATTTCTACTGAAGTGTTAGTAGTAGGAGTTACTAAACATCGTGAGCAAATGCAGGATTGGGCAAGCTTTTCATCGTTTTATGGAGAATCCCTGGATGCGTGGATTAGTGCAGGGGATGTATCTACTGAGCTAAAACAAATAACGAAATTGCCATTTTTGAAGAGCCACGCAAATCTTAAACGCATTTTATTTGTTGGTTTAGATGAGCGAAAAAACTTAACAGAAGGTGATGTTCGTGCAGCATTTGGTTTGCTTGGCAAGGAACTAAGAGCCTTAAAGGTTAAAGAATATTCTATTTGGCTTGAGTCGTTTACGACAGAGTCGATTACTGTAACAGATGTTGCCTTTTTAGTTGGTGAAGGAACAGGACTGGGTTATTATTCAATTCCTCATTACAAAACAACATCAAATGAAGTAGAGAAACGTATTGATGCTGTTCACCTTGTGACTACTGCTAATGATTTAGATGAAGTGGTGGCAGGCTTTGAGGTTGGTGCTATTTATGCAAATGCAGTAAATGAAGCACGTAGCTTAATTAATTTACCACCAAACTTACTAACAGCGACAGACTTAGCCAATTACGCAGAGTCCCTTGCAGTCGAGTACGATTTTGAAGTGGAAATTTTAGATAAAGCACAAATAGAGGAGCTTGGTATGGGTGGTATTTTATGCGTCAATCAAGGCTCCCATGAAGAACCTCGTTTAATAACATTAAAATATAAAGCGACTGTAGACTTTGACGATCCAATTGGCCTTGTCGGCAAAGGGGTTATGTATGATACAGGTGGCTACTCATTAAAGCCAAAAGATGCAATGGTAGGCATGAAGGGCGATATGGGCGGTGCGGCTGCAGTGCTAGGTGCCATGAAAATCATCGGTGAATTACGTCCAAATAAAAATGTCATTGCAGTTATTGGTTCTACCGATAACATGGTATCTGACACAGCATTTAAGCCAGATGATGTCATTACGACATATAGCGGTAAAACGGTAGAAGTTTTAAATACCGATGCAGAAGGACGTTTAGTATTAGCAGACGCTACTACATATGCTAAACAACAAGGAGCTACTTCTCTGATTGATGTTGCAACGTTAACAGGTGGAGTAATTACAGCACTTGGTATGGATAAAACAGGTGCCATTTCTAATGACGATGAATTGTTTGCTGCTTTCATGGAAGCTGCACAGGAGACTGATGAGTTTGTGTGGCGCATGCCTTTAACAGAAAATGATAAAAAACGAATTCGTAAATCAGACGTCGCTGATTTAAATAATTCTCCAGGTCGTGATGGACATATGATCTTTGGTGGAGGCTTCGTTGGGGAGTTCGTTGGTGACACACCATGGATTCACTTAGATATAGCAGGAACATCAGATGCGATGGCTGTACATGACCTTGGTCCAAAAGGTGGTACAGGTGTAATGGTACGTACACTAGCAAATTTTGTGCAACGTTTAGGAGAAGATAAATAGAATAGGCAATAGACATGTGATAAATGCATCCTCCTACATATGATAGAGTAAAAAAAGGGAGGAAGCTTATGACATTCTTCGGAGGTTTTCCAGGAGGCTTTATGCCAGTAGGTGGGCCGTTTTTCCGACCATTCCCACCGTTTTTCGGGCCGCCATTTTTCGGGCCGCCATTTTTCGGACCACCGTTTTTCGGACCACCGTTTTTCGGACCGCCATTTTTCAGACCACCGTTTTTCAGACCGGGTCCACCATTTTTCAGACCGGGTCCACCATTTAGAGGTCCTCGTAGATTTTAATTCAAATAAGATAGATCTCAAAAAAACCAGATGTCAGCAAGTGACACCTGGTTTTTTCTTTAATTTAGTAAATAAAATATATATCATATTCTAGGCATTAAATAAAGTGTTGACAGAATATACTACATTATTTATTATTCTTATTATATTACTAAGAATTAAATACGTAGCTGACTAGCAAACTAGAGGCTCTTATTATTCACAGACATTGCTCTGCCTATGGATAATTTGAGTCTTTTTTTTCTATCTGACGAGAGGGAGTGAAATCGAATGGGAAAAGTTTTTATAGTGGGTGCTGGTCCTGGCGATGTGGATCTTATCACAGTAAAAGGATTGCGGTGTATCGAATGTGCAGATGTCATTCTGTATGACAGACTCATTAATAAGACACTACTATCCTATGCTAAACAAGAGGCTAAGCTCATCTTTTGCGGTAAGCTACCTCAGCAGCACGCCATGATTCAAGAGCAAATTAATCAATCACTTGTCAGCTATGCACAGCAAGGATTGATTGTAACGAGATTAAAGGGAGGCGACCCCTTCGTGTTTGGAAGGGGGGCTGAGGAAGCAGAGGTGCTAGCTCAGCATAATATTCCATTTGAAATTGTGCCTGGCATTACTTCAGGGATAGCAGCTCCTGCCTATGCAGGGATTCCTGTTACACATCGTGACTTAAGCTCAAGTTTTGCAGTGGTTACTGGGCATATGAGAGAGGGCAAGGATGATGCCATCCAATGGGAAAGTCTTGCAAAAGGGATTGATACGATTGCTATTTATATGGGGGTTGGTAACCTTCCCTATATCCGTCAGCAGCTACTTAAGTACGGGCGTGACCTAGAAACACCAATAGCGCTCATACATTGGGGTACATTTTCTCAACAAAAAACAGTCACAGGTACTTTAGCTAATATTGAAGAACTAGTGCAGCGAGAAAATATTCAAAATCCAAGCGTAATTGTAGTAGGGAAAGTTGTAACTTTGAGGGAAACAATTCAATGGTTCGAGCAAAACATTCCACAGCCACAGTTAACAGAAATTTCTGTGTAAGGATGTGGGGGTATGCAAGCTATTTTATATATCGCTCATGGAAGTAGAGTAAAGGCAGGAGTAGAGCAAGCCGTAACCTTTCTAAAGAGTGTACAACAGGAGATTGATATACCGATTCAAGAAATTAGTTTTTTAGAACTCGCGACGCCGACAATTGCTGAAGGTATAGCAAGCTGTATTAACCAAGGGGCTACAGCTATAGCAATCGTGCCTATTTTATTGCTTGCCGCTCAGCATGCAAAGCATGATATTCCAAAAGAGATTGATCAAGCAAAAAAACAGCATCCACAAGTGCGATTTACTTACGGTGAACCACTTGGTGTCCATGAATTATTAATTGATACATTACAGACTAGAATTTTAGAAGCAAGGTGCCCTACTAACGATGCAAGTGTTTTACTTATAGGTCGTGGGAGTAGTGATCCTGCAATAAAGAGTGATTTAGATAAAATTGCAACTAGATTACGTGACAAATATGCTTATAAAGCTGTAGACACATGCTTTTTATATGGAATGGGTCCTACGTTTGAAGAGTGGTTACAACAAGAAAATAAGGACAATCAAGTATTTATAGTGCCGTATCTGTTGTTTACTGGGATTTTGCGTCAACGTATAACAAAACGATTACAAGATTATGAGAATAAGAACATTATTTTATGTGAAAGTTTAGGCTATGACGACAATGTAAGGAAAGTTTTAGTGGAACGTATTTATCGATTGTTAAAATTTACCGAGGAAGGTGTTTTGTAATGATAGATAAAAGAACTGAAAATGTAAATCTAGCATTAGATAATGTTCGCCAAATTTTAAATACTGTGAACCACGGATCAATTACATTGATTGTGCAAAATTCCTATGTGGTCCAAATTGAAAAGAAGGAAAAAATCCGACTTCGATAATAACGTTTTTGTCAGACAAATTATCAAGAGTAGAAAATGATACGAATACGTGAGGTGGCAAGATTGAAACTGCAAGTAGTGAATAGTCCATTTAATGAGGAGCAGGTAAAGCTGTTAAATGAGCTGCTTCCTAAACTGACAGGAGAACAGAGGGTGTGGTTAAGCGGCTATTTAAGTGCACCACTAGCAACTATTGATTCTGTTGTCGAAAAAGCAACGCCGATAGTAAAAGCAAGCACCAAGACAGTGACGATTTTATATGGTTCACAAACAGGCAATAGCCAGGGGTTAGCTGAAAAATATGCCTCAGCCTTGAAAAATAATGATGTCGACGTAACCATTTCATCGCTAGCAACGTTTAAACCAAATAATTTAAAAAAGGTAACGAATCTTTTACTCATTGTTAGCACGCATGGGGAAGGGGATCCGCCTGATCAAGCGATACAGTTCTACGATTTTTTGCATAGTAAGCGTGCTCCTAAGTTAGAGCGTCTTCATTATTCTGTGTTAGCCTTGGGAGATAGTTCTTATGAGTTTTTCTGTAAAACAGGAAAGGACTTTGATAAGCAGTTTGCAAAATTAGGGGCAACTACAATCGTCCCTCGCACAGATTGTGATGTAGATTATGATGACACGGCGGCACAATGGTTTTCTGCTGTTCAGCAGGAGTTGTTGCAACAAACCGATATAGCTGCTACATCGACTACACAAAATCAGACGGCACAAGGAGATACTACATATTCTCGTAAAAATCCGTTTTATGCAGAAGTACTTGAAAACATTAATTTAAACGGCCGCGGATCAAACAAAGAAACACGCCATGTTGAATTATCCATCGAAGGTGCAAGTTTCCACTTTGAACCAGGAGATAGTATCGGTATTCAACCAGATAATGATGCAAAGCTAGTAGATGCTTTAATCGCAGCGTTACAGTTTGATCCACAAACGGATGTAACCGTCTTCGAAGAAACGCTACCATTAAAGGATGCATTACAAAAAAAATTAGAAATTACAGTGCTGTCAAAGCCGTTGTTACAAAAAATTGGTGCCTATACGGTCCATGAGCAATTTAAAAAGTTACTTGAAGACTCTAATTCCTGGAAGGACTATGCAAAAGGAAGAGATTTACTTGACGTTGTGCAAGACTTTGCACCATTTATATGGGATGCGCAGCAATTTGTAGATTTACTACGTAAAATCCCAGCACGTCTATATTCCATTGCTAGTAGTCAAAAGGGAAATAGTGAAGAAGTACATTTAACAATTGGGAAAGTAAGCTATGAGACGAATGGACGACAACGTCTTGGTGTTTGCTCCGGAAGTGTGGCGGAACGTATTCAAATTGGAGATACACTACCGATATATGTTCATAAAAATCCGAACTTTAGATTACCAGAGCATGAGGACACACCGATTATTATGATTGGTGCTGGCACAGGGGTAGCCCCGTATCGTGCATTTTTGGAGGAGCGTGAGGAATTAGGCGTCGAAGGAAAAGCGTGGCTAATTTTGGGTGATCAACATTTTGTCACAGACTTCCTTTATCAAACGGATTGGCAGCGTTGGCTTGCTTCAGGCACGCTCAGTCAAATGCATGTCGCCTTTTCACGTGATACAGATAGAAAAATATATGTTCAACATAAAATTGAGGAAAATGCTGCGGCCTTTTATGAATGGCTAGAGCAAGGAGCTGTCATTTATGTCTGTGGCGATGAAAAATCGATGGCTGCTGATGTTGATGCAACAATATTTCGCGTTATTGAACAACAGGGACAAAAAACGCCAGAGGAAGCTAAAGCCTTTGTCCAAGAGCTAAAACAGCAGAAACGCTATCAACGTGACGTTTATTAACTTCTTTCGGCAAATGTCTTATGTGGCGACAGCTACATTTATGCCGAGGCATAATTGATTAAAGGAGCGATAACAAATGACAGGAAAAATTATTCTACCTCCACAACCAGGGAAGCCTAGTGATGTAGAACGTATTAAAAGCGACAGTAATTATCTACGCGGAACATTGGAGCGTACGATGAACAATCCATTAAGCTCAGGTATTCCAGAGGATGATAATCGTCTAATGAAGTTCCATGGTAGTTATTTACAAGACGACCGCGATCTTCGTAATGAACGCCAGCGTCAAAAGCTCGAGCCTGCCTATCAATTTATGGTGCGTGTACGTACACCGGGCGGAGCAGCTACTTCAGCACAATGGCTTGTAATGGATGAAATGGCGAGAAAGTATGGTAACGGCTCCTTAAAATTAACGACACGTCAGGCATTCCAAGTGCACGGTATTTTAAAATGGAACGTCAAAAAATATATGCAGGAAATTAATGAGGTGTTATTAGATTCTCTTGCAGCCTGCGGAGATGTCAATCGTAATGTCATGTGTAATGTGAATCCTAATCAATCCGCATTACATGAGGAAATCTATAATTGGTCTGCCAAATTAAGTGAGCATTTACTACCTAGAACAAGAGCTTACCATGAACTATGGCTAGATGGTGAAAAGGTAGTTGACACTCAAGATGAAGAAATTGAACCTATATACGGTGCGCAATATTTGCCACGTAAATTTAAAATTGGTATTGCTATTCCGCCAAGTAATGATGTGGACGTATTCTCACAGGATATAGGGTTAATTGCAATTGTTGAGGAGGATAAGTTAATAGGCTTTAACGTCGCAGTTGGCGGAGGGATGGGCATGACGCATGGCGATCATGAAACATACCCACAGCTTGCTCGCATAATAGGTTTTATCACACCTGATAAACTACTGGAAACAGCGGAGAAAATTATTACCATTCAGCGTGATTATGGGAATCGTTCGGTTCGTAAAAATGCACGTTTTAAATATACAATTGATGCAAGAGGACTTGAATGGTTTAACGAAGAACTAACACGTCGTCTAGGCTGGGATATTCAAGAGGCTCGTTCATTTACCTTTAATCGTACAGGTGATGAGTTTGGCTGGATTAAAGGTACAGAAGGCCAATGGCATTATACATTATTTATTCAAAATGGTCGTATTAAGGACTTTGAAAATTATGAGCTACTCACAGGATTACGAGAAATTGCGAAGGTGCATACGGGTGATTTCCGCTTAACGCCAAACCAAAATCTAATGATTAGTAATGTATCGCCGCAAAAGAAGAAAAAAATCGCTGCTATTATTGAGCAATACAAGCTTACAGATGGTGCACACTATTCTGCATTGCGTCGTAATTCGATTGCTTGCGTATCGTTACCAACATGTGGTTTAGCCATGGCAGAAGCAGAGCGTTACCTGCCTTCCCTTATTACAAAAATTGAAACAATCATCGATGAAGCAGGCTTAAACGATACTGAAATCGTTATTCGCATGTCAGGCTGTCCGAATGGTTGCTCTCGCGCAGCAATGGCTGAGATTGGATTTATCGGTAAAGGTCCAGGGAAATATAATATGTATTTAGGAGCAAGCTTTACTGGTAATCGTCTCAATAAAATTTATCGTGAAAATATAGATGAAGAAGAGATATTAGCGGAGCTTCGTCCAATCCTTCTTCGCTATGCGAAGGAACGTCTAGAGGGCGAGCATTTCGGTGATTTTGTTATTCGTGCGGGTTATGTAACAGCCGTGTACGACGGACGAGATTTTCATCATAAATAAAATAATAGCCATGTAGCAAATGTCTATGCTACATGGCTTATAGTGTTGAAAAACAAAATGATCAAGATAATATTTGTGAATGCTCGGGGCTTTAAAGAGGGGGATTTCCGTTCCAGGCCACTCATTATAATCGAACGCAATAGACTTATTACAGTGATGCGATTTTACACTGTTACTGTCGCTTCGCTTTCGCACAGATAAAACATTGTTGCTGACGCTTCACTTTCTCAAAAAAGACATTTTGCTGGGTTCAAAGCTTAGTTATACATTTTTTCCTATTAGTCAACAAGGAATTAAAAATATTGCTTTTGACCGGAATAAAAAATTTGGACTCATTGTAATGAATTTTTACAAAAAACCTAGTTGACTACTTGGTGTACTTTAGTATATATTGGGTAATAAGAAAAAATGATTGTAGAACGGGGTAGCCAATACCAGTGAACAATCATTAAATAATAAGCTGGCTAGTCAAACTAGAGGCGTTTTAACAAAGACATGTATATATATGTCTTTCGTTAGAACGCCTCTTTTTCGTTATGAGGGGGATTATATGCTAACATATGCAACTTGGCATGAGCCAACATTGAATTTTCAGGTAGACGAAACGTATAAGGCTGCACTAGAGGTTTTACAGTGGAGTTATGCTGAATATGGTGAGGATATCGTCTATGCATGTAGCTTTGGGATTGAGGGAATGGTCTTGATTGACCTTATTTCAAAGGTGAAGCCTAATGCTACGATTATCTTTTTAGATACAGATGTTCATTTTAAGGAAACATATGAAACGATTGATAAAGTAAAAGAAAAATATCCGCAGCTGAACATTATTATGCAAAAACCAGCACTTACACTCGAACAACAAGCAACTGAATTCGGTGATGAATTATGGAAATCTAATCCAAATAAATGTTGCGAAATTCGCAAGATTGTGCCGTTACATGAAGCGTTAGCGGGCGCAAAGGCTTGGATATCAGGCTTACGACGTGAACAATCACCAACCCGACAAAATACGAACTTTATCAATTGTGACGATAAATTTCAGTCTATTAAAATTTGTCCACTCATTCATTGGACATGGAAGGATGTCTGGCGTTATGTCTCAAAGCATGATTTGCCGTACAATCCATTACATGATAAAGGCTATCCAAGCGTCGGGTGCGAGCACTGTACAAAACCGGCATTTACAATGGATGATTTGCGTTCAGGTAGATGGCAGGGGTCTGGTAAAACAGAGTGTGGATTACATGAGTAAAGGAGTTTTGCCATGCTTGAATATGTAGCAATAGCGATTAGTTTATTTTTTGCGATGAATATAGGTGCTAGTGGAGCGGCAGCCTCAATGGGAGTTGCTTACGGAGCAGGTGCCATAAAAAAAGCTTGGCAAGCATTGCTCATTTGCTCAGTAGGTGTTTTTTTGGGGGCAGTTCTTGGTGGTGGAGAGGTAGTAAAAACAATTAGCTCCGGCATAATGCCAAAGGAGTACATTACAGTAAAGATTGTCATTATTATTTTGATTTCTGCGACAAGCTCACTATTTCTCGCCAATCTTTTAGGCATCCCATTATCAACAAGTGAAGTGACAGTAGGAGCAGTTGTAGGTGTGGGGATTGCCTACAAAGTGTTATATATTAAATCATTGCTTGTCATCATATCGTTTTGGGTAATAGTGCCAATTGTGGCATTTGTCATTGCATTTGTCTTTGGGAAGTGGCTGTATAAATTACGTGTTAAGGGCTTGTTAAAAGATCATGCAATATTAACGATCCTCCTTGTGTTCGCTGGATTTTTCGAAGCCTTTTCAGCAGGGATGAATAACGTAGCAAATGCAGTTGGACCTCTCGTTGGTGCAGGAATGATGAGTGTAACAACAGGGATATTGCTTGGTGGGGCATTTGTGGCGCTTGGCGCAATGCTACTTGGAAAACGAGTGCTTGAAACAAACGGGAAAAAAATTATGCGCTTTGAGAAAGCAGAAGGGATACTAATATCGAGTACAGGTGCACTCCTAGTCGGTATAAGCTCTATCTTTGGGCTTCCCGTGCCATTAACACAAGTAACATCCTCTTCGATTATCGGAATGGGGATGGCCAAAAACGGGAAACAAATTTTTCATAAGCATATTGTGAAAAAAATAATCCGTATTTGGATTGTTTCACCAATCCTTTCTTTAGCCATCTCCTATTTTTTAGTTCAGCTATTCTTAGAGAAAGATTTCTATACCATTGTATTAATTGGCAGTATTATTGTTGGAACGCTTGGTGTCATTAGCTTAATGCGGACAATGCGTGAAGAAGAGCGCTCAATATACGATGCGGGTGAAGGAATTTAAATACCCGAATTACTTTTGGATCAACTGGCCGATCATTTCTATAAAGAAGGAATTAATCGAAGAAGCCTCGATTTGCCTAAGGTGAAAATCAATGTAAATAAACTTAAATATTAGGCGTGTTGATTAGGAAAATATAGAGTTATTATGGGCTAATAAAATAATTTTTTGCTGATATTTTAGTAATATATGTCCATTTTAACTGATTGTAGCTTAGGGCTACTCGACTCCTGTGGGAAAGCTCGACAGGCGAGACCCTGCACGTAGCGAAGCGGAGGAAGCGGAGGAAGCGGCTCGACGCTCGCCCACATGAAAGCGAGTAGCCCGTAGCGGAAATAAGAGCCTTTTAATTAATTATAGTGGATAAAAATGGCCAATCAACACGCTTGATTAAATATAAAACTGAGTAATTCAATAAAACTAGGAGGAGATTTTGATGAGTTTACAACCACATGGTGGACAATTAGTGCAAGCTTTTTATCCGGAGAAGGATGTAACGCATATAAATAAAGTTATTGAGCTTGATGCCATTGCACTTAGTGATCTAGAGTTAATTGCTATCGGTGGTTACAGTCCAATTGAAGGTTTTTTAACACAGGAAGATTATGAATCAGTTGTTGAACATACACGTTTAGCGTCAGGCGTGGTATGGAGTATTCCGATTACATTACCTGTAGCAAAGGAGGTAGCGGCAGCATTGCAGCCTGGTGATGAGGCAAAACTAGTATACGGTGATGCTGTTTATGGTGTTATTGAAGTTGCCGATATTTATGAGCCAAATAAACGGAATGAGGCATTGTTAATATACGGCACGGAGGATTTACAGCATCCAGGTGTTAAAAAGTTGCATGAACGTCCAAATATTTATGTGGGCGGAAAAATTACATTAGTAAAACGTCTAGAGCAAAAGTTTCCTGCCTATTCATTCGATCCGCTTGAAACACGAAAGCTTTTTGCTGAAAAGGGTTGGAAAACAATTGTTGGCTTCCAAACACGGAATCCTGTGCATCGAGCACATGAATATATTCAAAAGGCTGCACTTGAAACAATTGATGGTTTATTTTTAAATCCGCTAATTGGGGAAACGAAGTCAGACGATGTTTCAGCCGCAATTCGCATGGAAAGTTACGAAGTTTTACTACAAAATTATTATCCTGAAAATCGCGTGCAATTAGGTGTATTTCCAGCTGCAATGCGTTATGCAGGACCAAAGGAAGCTATTTTCCATGCACTTGTACGAAAAAATTATGGCTGTACGCACTTTATCGTTGGGCGTGACCATGCAGGTGTTGGCGATTACTATGGCACATACGATGCACAAAAAATCTTTGAACAATTTACGGAAGATGAATTAGGAATTGTTCCATTAAAATTTGAGCATAGCTTCTATTGCAACATATGTGAAGGAATGGCAACGACGAAAACTTGTTCACATGATAGCTCAGCACATGTCATTTTATCGGGTACTAAGGTTCGTGAAATGTTACGTAATGGCGAAGTACCTCCAAGTACATTTAGCCGTAAAGAGGTTGTAGATGTACTAATTAAAGGGATGCGTAAGGAGGTTTTAAAGTGAGTTCAAACATCGTTTGGCATGAAGCGTCCATTACGAAAGAGGAACGACGTACTCAAAACAAGCATCAAAGCTTTATTTTATGGTTCACTGGTTTATCAGCATCAGGAAAATCTTCTGTGGCGAATGCCTTTGCGCGCCGACTCTTTGAACGAGGCAATCAAGCATTTGTCTTAGATGGTGATAATGTTCGCCATGGCTTAAATAAGGATTTAGGATTTGATGAAGCAGGTCGAAAGGAAAATATCAGACGTATTGGAGAGGTATCTAAGCTTTTTGTGGAAAATGGACAAATTGTTCTAACTGCTTTTATTTCACCTTTTCGAGAAGATCGTCAAGTTGTCCGTGAGCTTGTGGAAACAGGGGAATTTATAGAGGTTTATGTGAAGTGTTCTGTTGAAACGTGTGAAAAGCGTGATCCGAAGGGGCTTTATAAAAAAGCACGCAATGCGGAAATTCCAAACTTTACTGGGATTAGTGCTCCCTATGAAGAACCGGGAAATCCAGAAATTATTTTAGACACAGAACGCCATTCTATCGAAGAATGCGTAGAACAGCTCACAGACATATTAACTTCAAAAGGATATATATACTAAATCTGTTTTCTTAAAGAATCTGCTTACTTATGATGAGCAGATTTTTTTAACTTCTTTCAGCGAATGTTTATTGTACCGAAAGCGTAGCGCAGGTACAGTAATCTCCCATCTCTAAAGGCGGTGAGACGAATGCGGGTTTAAGTTACTTTTCAGCAGGTGTACAAACATCCGTTGAAATAGAGGAACTCAGTCTAAGAACGCCACGTCCTGTGGCAATGACTGAGTGACCAACTTCGGTGCTGTCGCCGCTGCCGCTTCGCTTTCGCGCAGATAAAACCCTTTTGCTGTCGCTTCGTTTTCGCACAGACAAAAACACGTTGCTGCCGTTTCGCTTTCGCGCAAAAAACATCTGTTGCTGCCGCTGCGCTTTCGCACAAAAAACATTTGCAGGCCTAAGCATAAAGCAGATTCCGGACGCAATTATGCCGAGGTATAATTTATTGGAAAATTTACCTATTTATTATAGAATGATTCCATGTGTTGTGAGATGATTAAATCATCAAACGTTATAGGAGATGAAAGAAATGAGCATACATATTCAACTATTAACTGAGGATGTTGTAAACCAGAAATTATTAAATGAAATATTGGAACTATGGAATGAAAATGCCATAGAAACTGCAGATTGTGAATTAGGGGAGAGTGAAAGGAAGGGGATTCAAGAACAACTAGAACAATATATTCAATCAAAATATGGGGCCATTTATATAGCAACTGATGAAAATAATAAAATGATTGGTTTTGGAATGGCTTCGATCAAAAAGGATTTTATTTACGATATGAACTATGGTCAAATAGACGAGGTTTATGTAGTGCCAGTATATAGAAGACAGAAGGTTGCTAAACGTCTAGTAGATGATTTAGTGAATTGGTTTAATGACGAACATGATACTACTGTAGTAAATGTTTATGTAGATTTAGAAAATGACTTAGCACTAAACTTTTGGGAAGGCATTGGTTTAGAGAAGGAATTTTTTATGCTATCAAATAATTAAAAAAGTGGCCAATGAAGTTTATTCATTGGCCCACTATTTTTGAAAAGTTATTTAATGCCTTGTTCTTTTTTCATCCGATCAATTTCAGGTCCCAGCTCGTCGTGTACTGTGCCTTTCCAAGGTTTTACGCCAGCGATGTATGAGGAGCGAGTCATAATATGCCCTCCAACAGGACCTGTGATAAACAGGAACAGTATACCTAGTAAAATGCGGGGATTAAAGTGATCTTCAATCAGCCAAAAGTGAAAGAATACGCCAATGAGTACGCACATGACACCGAGCGTTGCACTTTTCGAAGCAGCGTGCGCACGTGTGTACAAATCAGGTAAACGGACAAGACCAATGGCTGTCACGACTATAAATAGCACCCCTACAGAAATGAAAAAGATAACTAAACTATTAGCGAGAATTGTCACGTTTAATGATATCTCCTTTCTCTATGAATTTAGAGAAAGCAACAGTACCGATAAACGATAAAATCGCTAACAATAATATAATCTCCAGGAAGAAGCTTGTTTCAACCAGTACTGAAAACAGTCCAATAAGCGAAATTACTGATACACCTAATGAATCCAATGCTACTACACGATCGGATGCAGAAGGTCCTTTCACCATTCGATAAATGACTGCAATCATTGATAAGCAAATCACTACAATCGAAGTAATAATAAATGTTGTCATGATTTACTCACCTCCAAAATCGCTTTCTCAAATGAATCTCGAATTGCTGTAATCGCTTCATCGACATCACTCATATCAATAGCGTGTACATACAAAGTTTTTGCATCATCTGATACGTGGACTACTACTGTACCAGGTGTTAACGTAATAAGACTTGATAATAAAGTAATTTCCCATTCTTGTGTTAAAACAGTCGGATAGGCAAAGAATGCAGGCTGCATATCCAACTTAGGCTTTAAGACCACTCGAAGAACTTGTACATTCGCTAACACTAACTCCTTTAAAAAGAGTAACGTCAACTTAATGATTGCCCATATGCGGTAGACGTAAAGACGGGTAGCAAAAAATCTACGCATAATAATGAGCAATATAATACCGAGAATAAACCCAATGATAAAGCCTGTTGCTGTGTAATTAGAAGAAAGGAACATCCAAACGAAGGCAAGTACAACATTTAAAATAATTTGAAATGCCATATCTCTAATCCTCCTTCATTACAGCATCTATATAAATAGATGGATCATTTAATAGTTTTGCCGCATCGTCCATGAATGGAGTAATCCATTCAGAGCCTACACCATACGCTACAGTAATGAGCACTAAAAGAACAGTAGGCACAAATAGTGTATAGTAGACTTTTTTATCGACAGTACCCGTTGTTTCTTTTTCTTCACCCCAGAAGGCATAAAGGAAAATACGAATAACCGATAATAAAACGAGAAGTGATGAGGCTAAAATAAAAATACTACTCCAGTTACTGCCTGCTTCAAATCCTCCCTGTACAATCAACAGCTTTCCAACGAAGCCACTAAGTGGGGGAATCCCTGCTAAACCAAATGCTGCAATTAAGTAGCACCAACCAAGAGCAGGATATTTATTCATAAGACCGCCCATTTTTCGTAAATCAGATGTGCCAGTAATGTAGATAATTATCCCTATTAACATAAAGAGCGCTGCTTTAATAAGCATGTCATGGATTAAATAGAACATTGCACCTTTTAGGGAGAGTTCATTCATTTGAGAAACACCAAATAAAATAACACCTACAGCTATGACAATATTATAGATAATGATGAGCTTCACATCATGGTAGGCAAGTGCACCAATACAGCCCGCAATAATTGTTGCAACTGCTAATGCCATCAGTAGATCATGTGTATACGATAAATCATGAACAAAGAACAATGTATATGTTCGAGTAATCGCATAAATGCCAACCTTTGTAAGAAGTGCACCAAATAGCGTTAGTACTGGTATAGGTGCTGCTGCATAAGAAGTTGGAAGCCAGAAGTATAGCGGGAAAATAGCCGCTTTTAACCCGAATACCATTAAAAATAGTACAGCTATAACAGTAACGATACCTGGCTGATTAATTTCTGCAATCTTTACTGCAATATCTGCCATGTTTAATGTACCTACTACAGAGTAAAGGAAGGCAACTGTAATAACAAATAAAGCAGATGAAATAACATTAATTAAAATATATTTAATGGAACCTTTAAGCTGTCCTTTTTCGCCTCCAAGAACGATGAGCAAATAAGAGGCCATTAACAATACTTCGAAGAACACGAAAAGGTTAAAAATATCGCCTGTCGTAAATGCCCCGTTAACCCCAGTTAAAATAAACATAATTCCAGGATAGTAGAAGAAGCGTTCACGTTCCTTTGTGATGGAGCCAAAGCCGTACCAAACAACAAAGAAGGTGATCAGCAGTGTTGTAGTGACAAGTAGTGCAGACATCATATCAGAAACCATCGTAATGCCATATGGTACAGGCCAATCTCCGAACGTCACCTTTTGTATACCGTCATTCTTCACCTTTATAAGCAGTGAAATGGCTGATATAAGTGCGAGCCCTATACCAAGTAATGCGAATGAACGCTGATATTTTAAGTTTTTTTGCCCAAACATTAAAATCATACCGAAGAAAAATGGAATGATAATTGGCAGTAGAAGGAAGTTATTCATCCTCATCACTTCCTCTCATTAAGCTTATATCATCTGTCTCGAGCTCCTGATAAGAACGGTATGCTAGTACAAGGAAGAAAGCTGTTACCCCAAAACTAATAACAATCGCTGTTAAAATAAGCGCCTGTGGTAGCGGGTCTGCAAAAGTTTTTGCCCCTTCCTTTAAAACAGGTGGTGCTTCTCCGCCTAGCCCGCCCATCGTTAAAATGAGAAGATGAGCGCCATGACTTAAAAGACCTGTCCCGATAATAATACGCAATAAGCTTTTGGATAAGATTAAATAAACCGCTGCCATAAACAAAAATCCTATGACAAACGCCATCATTATTTCCATTATTCATCCTCTCCAATCGTTTGAATAATGGTCATCGTAACGCCGACAACAACCAAATAGACACCGCTATCAAAAAGCATAGCCGTATGTAATGACTGTTTGCCTAGAAGCGGTAAATCGAAATAATCAAAGAAATGTGTGAAAAACGGTTTACCTACAAACATTGGGAAAGCGGCTGTTGCAAGTGCTAGTAGTAAGCCAATTGCTGTTAAATACGTATAATTTATAGGTAAAACCTTACGAACTGTATTTAAATCAAAGGCAAGGACTAAGAGCACGATCGCACTCGATGTTAAAAGTCCACCAACAAAGCCGCCTCCAGGTGTGTAATGACCAGCGAGAAAAATATGAATGGAGAAGAAGAAAATAATGAAGAATACAATTTTTGTTGTAAATTGTATAATTACATCATTTGTTTTCATGTGTTTTCTCCTTTCTATTCATGCGTAGCTTTATCATTGCTAAAATGGCCATCCCAGCAATAGCTAGCACTGTAATTTCAAATAATGTATCAAAGCCACGGTAGTCTACTAAGATCACGTTGACAATGTTTCCACCGCCTGCTTTTGAATAAACTGTTTCCTCATAATACTTCGAAATAGTTGGAATCAATTTTTGCGAATGGGCGGACAGTGCTAAAAGCGTAACCATAACACCAACTGCAATGGAAACAATCGCGCGATTTAATTGGAATCTCATGCGCTCTTCTCGTTTTCCAAGCTTAGGCAGATGATAAAACGCTAATAAAAATAGCGCAACAGAAATCGTTTCAATGACAAGCTGTGTTAATGCTAAATCAGGCGCATTAAAAATAACGAAGAATAATGCTACTGTGTAGCCCACAGCACCAAGGCCTATAATGGCTGTTAAACGTGACTTTGCCAAAATTGTAATGGCTGTTCCAATGACTAACACCACAACTAAAATGATTTCGTAAGGACGAATAGGTGCAGTGTCTTGGAAGGAGACTGTAAAAGCATTCTTCACAAATAAAGAACCGATTACAATCGCCGCAATGCTACTAAACATATACAGCAGGTAGTGCCGCATAGAGCCTGTCATATAAAGACGTGATACACGATTTAACCCAACATCTAGTCCGAGCATAATTTTGTCGTATGCATTATTTAACGTTAAAGCTCGTGGGAAATTTTGATAAATGCCCTGCCATTTCGGTAATGATACAAACAATAGAACCCCAACAAGTACTATGCCAAATGTCATGACTAATTCAGGTGTAATTTCACCATGCCAAGCAGCCACATGAATATCTATATCCTTTGGTGAATCGTATAAGAATGGCTGTATAGCTTGTACTGCTGGTTTTACAAAAGTATCCCCAACTAGGTTCGGAATAAAGAATATTGTTACGACTAATGCTGCTAAAATCATCGGCGAAATTAGCATACCAATCGGTGCCTCATGTGGTTTATGAGGTAATTTTTCTGGTGTATATTTACCAGTAAATGTTCTGAAAACAAAATAGAAGCTATAGACAAATGTAAATATACTAGCAATCCAAGCAACAATCGGGAAGAGTGCTCCCCATGTATCAAAGCCGAAAAATTCGAAATTTTGCAGTGCAAGCATTGCAGTTAAAAACATTTCTTTACTTAAGAAGCCGTTAAATGGTGGTAGACCAGCCATTGATAAGCTTCCGATCGCTGCTACTGTAAAGCTAAGCGGCATAATACTCATTAGGCCTCCGAGCTTACGAATATCACGTGTACCTGTTTCATGATCAACAATACCTGCAATCATGAATAGGCTTCCTTTAAACGTTGCATGGTTGATAAGGTGGAAGATCGCCGCAAAGGCAGCAAATTTAATAGTATCTGTAGCCCCATTACCATGAAACGCTAAAGCGCTAGCGCCGAGCAAAGACATAATAAGTCCAAGCTGACTCACTGTAGAGAAAGCAAGGATTCCTTTTAAATCTGTTTGCTTCACAGCAAAGAATGAACCCCAGAATAGCGTTAAGATACCTACGCCTGTAACGAGCCATACCCAAAGTTCAGAATCAGCGAAAATCGGTGTAAAGCGTGCAACTAAATAAATACCTGCCTTTACCATTGTTGCAGAGTGAAGGTATGCACTTACTGGTGTTGGCGCTTCCATTGCATCTGGCAACCAAATGTAGAATGGGAATTGGGCAGATTTCGTAAAGGCTCCTAGAAGTATTAAAACGAGCGACCAGGTGAACAGCGGATGCTGCACTAAACTAGGTGCCATTACAATAAGTTCACGGATTGAATACGTTCCTCCCATTATATAAAGAAGGATGAATCCTCCTAACATCATTAAGCCGCCACCGACTGTAATCATCATGGACTTAAGTGCACCAAAGCGAGAGGCATCACGAGAATACCAATAGCCGATCAGTAAAAATGATGAAATAGATGTTAGCTCCCAAAAGAAGTACAGAGTAATTAAATGATCTGACTGTACTACTCCTAGCATTGCGGTCATAAATAATAATAGGTAAACATAAAAATTATGTAATTTTTCTTTATGTTTGTCTAAGTAAAAAATAGAGTAAAGTACGACCAATGAGCCAATTCCAGTAATCAGCAATGAGAACAGCAAGCTAAGTCCATCTAAATAAGAAACGATGGAAATATCAAGCGATGGAATCCAAGGAAGCTCTTCCAAAAATACTTTACCATCTGCTACTTTTCCGATATAAGATGCGTAAATAATCGCGAGTGTAGCAGGTACTGCAAGAACAAACCAGCCTGTGTGTATATTTTTAATGCTTTTATATAAAAGTGGCACAAATATTGCAGCAAGCATTGGAATGAAAATATAAAGTACTTGTAACAAAAAAATCCTCCTTTATGCAGATAAGTATGTTAATTATATCGTACTTTTTGTATGAATGCATATGCTCATAGGATTTAGCTTGCGATAGTGGAAGAATTGTGGATATATTATAAATAGGAAGTTATCAATAATAATAAAGGAAAAAATTTTTATGAAGAACCCTTATATTTATGGCTATCTACCATTAATTACAATTTTATTGTTTAGTTTGACATTTGGAATGTACGCAGTAAGTGAATCGTTGCTAGTTTTTCATGCAATTGGTGTGTATTCCGGCATGCGTGAGTTTTTATCCGATTTCGAGCTCCGTGTATTCTTGCTAATTGTCTTTGCTGTAATCTTTTTTATGCTATTTTCAGCATTAAAATTAGTAGGGGAAACTATTCATGAACTAGGAATGTTATTTTTCTCAAAGGATCATGATGGTGCGACAGTACATCAAGCACGAGGCGGATACATCATTTTATTGGTTGGTGCAATCTGTTCAGCCTTTGCTATTCAATTTATTTACGTTTTAATAGGTATTTTTGTCTTAACCGTTTTTATCTACTTTATTTACCTTATCTATAAAATGAGTCATTTTATGTCGATGGGTGGAACGATTGGCTTACTAGTATTTGAGCTTTTTATGTGGACAATACTATTATCACTATTAGTTTATGTTGTTTTAAAATTGTATAATGGCATTTTGGCAAGTTTACCGTTTGCTCATTAAAATGCCTTGGTTTACATTAAGTATTTATTACATAATTAACAATGAAAAGAGCAGCCCTAGAGTGAAGAATTTCACTCAGGGCTGCTCTTTTTGACTTCTTACAGCGGGTGTCCAAACATCTGTACCAGTAGCCACGCTTTCGGTACAAAAGACATCCGCTGTAAGAAGTTAAGCCTCCGCCGGATTCAGGACGCAATTATGCCGAGGTGTGATGAATTTTTATTCCAGTAGAATATTAAATAGCTTGTGATGAATTTTATAAGCTTCTAATCTCTCCATAGATTGTGGCTTATCGTAGCCAAGCCATACTGCTGCAGTGTATTCATCATTTAATCCGGCAAGCCAGTAGTCACGATAGTTGTTAGTTGTTCCTGTTTTGGCACCGACATAGTTACTTCTACTATATACGCCTTGCCCTGTACCTTTAGTGACAACATCTGCAAGCATCGAACGCATATACTTAACGGTTTTCGGTGTCCAAATTGGATCGCGTGCGGAATCCCAGCTGTAAAGCTCCGTGCCATCAGATGCTGTTACTTTACGGATACTATGAGCCAGTACGTATGAGCCGTCTATAAAGCTTGTATAAGCATCTGCTAGCTCAAGTGCTGTAACACCATACGTTAACCCTCCTAAAGAGGCAGCATAATCATGGTCTTTTGCCACGATGGAGCGGAAGTGAAAGCGATCTAAGTAACTAAAGGCTGTGTCAATTCCGACTGTGTTAAATAAACGGAGAGCCGATGTATTGTAGCTATTGCGGAATGCTACTCGAATTGGTACATCACCGTATTTAAAGCCACCATAGTTTTGTGGACAAAATGAACCGACACAATAACTGCTGCCACTGACGATAGAATCTGGTGTGTGTGCTGTCGTTTCAAAGAAAGGAGCGTACACCGCTAACGGCTTAAAGGCAGAGCCTGGCTGACGCGTACCTTGAAAGGCCCGATGATAACCAAATTTTTCGTAGTTTTTCCCCGCATAAAGACTAACTACTTCACGGGATGTATTATCAATAACTGCTCCAGCTGCTTGTAATTTGCCTGAGCCTAGAAGTGCAGTCATTTTTTTCTCATCATGTGCTTGTTTGTCTGGATCAAGCGCGGTATAAATCGTTAATCCATTTTGGAATAATGTATTGAGACGATTGTCTAGCTGCGCTTTGATTTTTTTCTTTTCTTCCTCACTCTGTGTTTTTGCAAGACGATCTGAATAGCCTTCTTTTTCTGCAACTAACCATCTAAGCTCTTGTAGGACGTAAGTGCTGTACATAGGGTAGCTTTGCGCTTTATTCTTTACATTTAATGTTATCGTTTCAGCTTTATATGTAATGGCATCTTCTTTTGTTATAGCGCCACTTGCTGCAAGTGTATCTAATAACCGCTCCTGCCTCGCCTTTGTTTTATCAAAGTTTTTTAAAGGATTATATAGGGAGGGGTTATTTGGAATGGCAGCAATAAATGCAATTTCGGCTATAGATAATTCTTGGAGTGGTTTCTGAAAATAATATGTAGCTGCTCCACCAATTCCATAAACTTGATTGCTAAAATAGGTTTCATTTAGATACATCGTTAAAATCTCGTCTTTATCAAATTCTTTCTCAAGCTCATAAGAGTAAAAAATCTCTGTTAATTTTCGTTCATATGTTTTTTCGTCGGATAAATAACGCATACGAACGAGCTGTTGTGTAATGGTGCTAGCACCTTGAGAAGTTGAATTTGTGCTTGAGTTAGCAACAACTGCACGGATAATAGCACTGAGGTCAAAGCCGATATGCTCATAAAAATGAGCGTCCTCACTTGCGATAAAAATTTCCTGGGCAATTTTTGGGGTTTCCTGTAATGTTAGAGGTTGTCGCCATTCGACATATTCCTCGCTAAATGTTTTGCCGTTTCGATCAATAAGTGTTACTGGAAGCTGTGGCTGTACTTCCGGTAAATGAATAGCGCTAGCAATTTGTTCCTCATGCGCTTGTGCCGCATTGATCTCTGTCCTAATATTTGTACTAATCCACCAAAGGACAGGTAAGGACAGTAAAATGATAAAAAAACCAAAAGCCTTTTTCATGTGTGCCTCCACTCTAAATATGAGTCACTCAACAGAATAACATAATTTGGATAGTTTCCAAATACGCGTTCCGACCTATTTGTATTTATCAAATAATTTTACCATGAAGTTGGAGATGAAATTTGTTAAACGTATTCCATATATCTTCAGTAGAAGACTCCTATCTCTAGGTGGTGACATGAATGCGGATGTGATTCCCTTGCAGTGAGTGTCCGAAAACTACTGAGATAGAGGAACTCAGGCTAAGAACGTCACGTCCTTTGGCATTACCGAAATGACCGCCACCGTGCAGGCCTAGGCGCAATTTAAAATCCGGACGCATTGTTTATCTGCGCGTCAGCGGCAATTACGCCGAGGCGTAATTGATAAGAAATGATTTGAGTGTAGGCTGGGCGACACAATAAAGTAAAAGGATTCACACACAGTTTTGTGTATGAATCCTTTTTGCTCTTTGGAAGGCAGATGTCGATAAAAAATAAAAGTTGGATGTCATTTTGTAAAAACGGATGTCTATGTGAATAAGTTGATTAGAGTGTATGTAGCGTCACAGATGAGACTTTGAAGCGAGCAGAGGAACGAAGACTAGAAGCATCAATAAAGCTTACGCTCTGTTTTTTTGTCTGTTACTTATGAAAAATGGAATTATACATAACAATCCAAGGAGAATGAACAGGATTAAGGTATTGATTGGATTATCTTTTAATTTTGTATCTTCTATGTGTTTTTTTTCAAATTCTATTACTTCTTCTGTTTTATTTACTTTATCGTTTGGAACAAATTCATTTTTATTTACATCATAGTAATAGAATTTGTGTTTTTTAAAGGTGAAAAAGTCATCTCTAATCGTCTTATATGAACTTGAAATCATCGCTAAGTTCACTTTTTCCGTATCAATCATTGTTTTTACATATTTTTCACTTTCTACTTTAAACACTTCTTTTTCTTTTGTTAATAAGTTGGCTGCTTCACTTTTTACTTTTTCTACACCTTGAAGCGTTGTTGCTTTTTTTAATCCCTCTTCAATAAAGGCTATTTGTTCCATTTTCATTTTTTCTTCAAATTCTTTTGTTTTTTGTTCTAATAATGATTTATCTTCTTTTACTGTTTTAATTAGTACCGTTTTTGTTTCTTGTGCTAATATTTTGGCGGAGTCGTTTTTGTAATAATTAACTTCTTTTTTATTTTTATCATTTACTGAAGTCAGGTGCTCTTCTGTAACGATTTTTGTTGCCATGCTGGCAGATGAAAAAACGATACTCAACATACATATCAACAGTCCGATTACACTTATTTTTTGTATAAATTTCATTTCAATCCCTCCGTTTTTTTCTATTATTATCCATATAATTCATTTTTACGATCAATCAAGGGAATATATGAGCAATCATAAAAAATATACTAAGGGGGTTAATAGGAAAGAATATTTCTTAACCGAAGAACAGTACTGTGATAACGCCTTTGTAACCAACAACGTGTTGGTCCGAGACCCTACAGTGAAGCGAAGCGGCTCAACGAAAGCTCGCAGGAAAGCATCCAGCCGGAATGGAAATCAACCCTACGGTATGATGATAAGCTAAAAAATTAAAAGTGCAAAAAATCGTCAATACTTTGGTGAAGAAAACCAGTAAGAAGTATGTTAGACTAAAATGAGGTCAGAAATGATAGTATTATCATTTTCATTGAAACTGAAATTTTACATTTAAAGGAGAGACTTCAATGTTTCCACAATTAACAACAGAAGTACTAGAAGGCGAAGTACTTGTAGAGATGAAAACAACATTAGGTGCCATCAAAATTAAATTATTCCCAGAGCATGCACCAAAAACTGTTGAAAACTTCTTAGGCCATGCAAAATCAGGATACTATGACGGCATCATTTTCCACCGTGTAATCCAAGACTTTATGATTCAAGGTGGTGACCCAACTGGTACAGGTATGGGTGGCGAATCAATTTGGGGTAACTCTTTCGAGGATGAGTTCTCTGAAAAAGTATTTAATCTTCGCGGTGCCCTATCGATGGCAAATGCGGGTCCAAACACAAATGGTTCACAATTCTTTATCGTACAAATGAAGCACCTTCCAAGTGATATGCTTCGTCAATTACAAGGTGCTGGCTTCCCAGAAGAAATTATTGAAGCATATGCTCAAAATGGCGGTACTCCTTGGTTAGACCATAAACATACAGTATTTGGTCATGTTGTTGAAGGAATGGACATCGTCGACAAAATTGCAGATGTAGAAAAAGACATGCGTGATAAACCAGTAGAAGATGTGAAAATCGAGTCAATTACAGTTTTTGAATAATAATTGTAAGGACGTGTAAAACATGAAGCATTTAATGTATCAATTTTTATATTTCCCAGAAGATAAATCAGGGTATATTCCTGCAGCTTTTGAATTTTTAATAATGCTTATATTATGTATTGTTGTCTTTACCGTTTTCCGTAAGATTTCTAAGAAACAAGAAATGAAATCAAAGGAAATCGAAGCACGTATTCTTTCAGAGAAAAATAAAACAAACAATCAGCAAAATATTTAACTTCTTTCATTGGATGTCCAAACACCCAATGAAAGAAGTTAAGCCTCCGGCGGATGTCACGGAATCGGAAAGGAGTGCACATAGGATGTTAGCCTAAAATCATCGCATCCATGCGATAACGGCTAACTGACTTGCATCCTGCTGCTGACGCTGCGTTAGCACTACGCTTTCGCGCAAAAAACATCTGCAGGCCTAAGCACAAAGCCGATTCCGGACGCAATTACGCCGAGGCATAATTGATTGTACCAGATGCCTCGCAGCCTTTAAGGATTGCGAGGCATCAGACTTTCTCATGAATCTCATGCAAATTAACCTTGTTATAAGAGCCAATCTTAAGAGCATGTTTTGAAACAAAGATTGATCAAAACATGCTCTTTTTTAATGGGATAGATTAAATTCTTTATAAAAAAGTTTGATTACTTTTGAATCCCTTCTTGCACTAAAGCCACGCTACTGCTTCGTTATTACAAGAAGCGATTGCTCTTATTGAACAATCGCCCCTAAGCATACTCAGCCTCATTGGACACAGCGGGACTCTGGCTGGTTGCTATTCAGGAAGCGTGTGTCAATTGCGACGAGCCGTTCGCTCTATGCCATCAGCGATTACTTTGTACAGTTGGTGCGGCAAGTCGTGTGATGTTAGCGAGTGTCCTGCAATCTATAGGACAAGTTTTTGGTAAGATGATTGTTGGTCAAAAATTTGGGGTAGATGCACTAGCCGCAATCTCTGCTTTCTTTTCCCTTCATCAACGAATCGTTGTACATCTACTTCTGGAAATTCTTTCTCTAGTCTTTCGAGTCTCAATATGAGATATATTTTCTAAACAAAAAAGGATATCTCAGAAAAACTTGAGATATCCTTCACTATTTACTTTCTATTGCTGAAGTGCTTGCTTAAAGCGCTGAACACCGTCTTTCACTGTGTCAAATGAGCAAGCGACGTTCATACGCAGGAAGCCGCAACCCTCTTCGCCATATTTTGATCCTGGCTCTAATGCTAGCTTGCCATTTTCCAACAAGCGTTTCATGATTTCTTTTTCATCAAGACCTAATTCTCGATAATCAATCCAAAGTAAATAAGTGCCCTGAGGTTTATTAATTTGGATACCCGGTAATTGCCCTAATTCAGCAATCACATAGTCCATATTGTTTGAAATGTAGGTAAGCATGTCATTTAACCATGGGGAACCCTCAGTATAAGCAGCCTGAAGTGCAACCGAAGCAAAGGTATTTAATGAGCCTTGCCCACTAGCCATATGAACTGCTTCTAGTAGCATACGCTTTTCCTTATCCGGCACAATCATATAGGCAACTTGAATACCAGCTAGATTAAATGTTTTTGTCGGTGCCATGCACGTAATAATACGATCGATTTCATCACCAGCGATTTTTGCTAATGGTGTATGTTTTGAGCCATCTAACATTAAATCAGAATGAATTTCATCGGAAATAATCACTACATCATATTTTGCACATAGTCGTACGATTTCCTTTAATGTAGCTTCATCCCATACATAGCCTCCAGGATTATGAGGATTACACAATATGTAGGCTTTCACATTTTGAGCAAGTGCTTGTTCAAAGGCTTCAAAGTCATAGACAAATGTGCCATCTTTTTCTACTAAAGGACAACTAACGATCTCTCGGCCATTACTTTTCGGGATGTTATAAAATGGTGGGTAGACAGGTGAGGAAATAAGTACTTTATCTCCTGGATTCGTCAGTGCCTTGATACTATCTGCTAAAGCAGCAACTACACCGTTACAAAAAACAATTGATTCTTTGTCAATGTGCCAATCATGATGAGCATTCTGCCAGTCTACGATCGCTTGCACTGCTTCAGCACCAACAAAGCTATAGCCGAAAACAGTCTTTGCAGCATGTTCTTGTAGCGCTTTTGATACGGCTACTGGAGCAGCAAAATCCATATCAGCTACCCACATTGGGAGTATGTCTGAAGCATCTTGTAGCCCATATACATTTTCCATTGCGTCCCATTTTACAGAGTTTGTACAGCGACGTTTAATAGTTTGATCGAAAATAGACAAGCAAATCACTCTTTTCTTTTTTATTTACTATGGTATCATACGAGTATGATAAAAGGATAATAGGTGAGTATTTTGGAAAATATAAAAATGAATCAAGCAGCCGTTCATCTGCTAGAGGAGTGGGATCCATTCCACTTAGGTCCAGATCATTATGATACTGAAACTGCAGATGTTGTAGCAGCATTGCAAGGTATTGATGATCCATCTGCTCTTGCAAAGGTTATTCAAGAAACATATGAGCATTCGTTTGAAGAATGGATTCCATATGAAGATTGTGTAGCCATTTCGTACAAACTTATTGCGATAAAATTTGAAGCAAAATGCATTATTTAAAAGGTGTTGTGCAATCGCAAAGCCGAATCTGGACGCAATGATGCTTTTGCTTTTCTATAGAAAACGAGGTTGTCTCTTTCAATTTTGAGACAATCTCGTTTTTTTATTTAAATAACGGTAAAATTCCCTGGATGAAAATAATTAATATCGCTATTGGAGAAACATATCGAATTAAAGTATACCAAATATTGAACAGTAGACTAGATGAGGCAAGCTCCTTACGAGAAATGTCCTTCGTATAATAATAGCCCACAAAGATAGAAATCAGTAAGGCTCCAATTGGCATACCAATACTATTCGTTAAAAAGTCTACAAAGTCAAAAATAGAGCGATCTAAAATTTTTACATCAGATAGGATGCCAAATGATAGTGCACTTGGAATACCGACGATAAAAATAATAATACCGCCAATCCAAGCGATTTTTTTACGCTTTTCATGCTTATCTCCAATTGCGATAGCTACGACAATTTCTAACATGGAAATGGAAGAAGTAACAGTTGCAAATAGTAAAAGTACGAAGAAAATCGTTAAGAACAGACCGCCAAGAGGTAATTGCTCAAAAACAGCAGGTAAAATAATAAATACGAGGCCAGGACCTTGATCAGGTGTATAGCCAAGTGCGAACACTGCTGGGAAAATTACTAGACCTGCAAGTAAAGAAATAATGATATTCATCGATGCCACATTGATAGCTGAATTTCCAATCTTTTCTGATTTCGATAAATAGGAAGCATACGTGATCATTACCGCGATCCCAACACTTAACGAGAAGAATGCTTGTCCTAGCGCTTTTAAAAATGTTTCTGCATTTAAATAGGACCAATCAGGAACGAACATAAATTTGACGCCTTCCATTGCACCGTCCAATGTTAAAGAGCGTATAACTAATACGATGAAAAAGATGAATAACAGTGGCATCATCCATGTACTAGCTTTTTCAATACCGCCTTTAATACCAGCTGATACAATCACTACAGTTAATAACATAAATAACCCTTGAACAAGGACTGCTTCAAATGGGCTTGAAATGATGTTACTAAATAAATCTGCATAATTACCATTTGAACTATTGAGATGGAATGTTATGGAGCGACCCAAGTAGCTTAAAATCCAGCCACCAACAACACTGTAGAATGACAGTATTAGACCGGCTATAATCATGCCACCCCATCCTATGAAGTACCATGGTTTTCCTGGCGCTTGTTCCTTGAACGACGTGACAGCATCCTTTTGCCCACGACGACCAATCATAAATTCTGCAATTAACACCGGCAAACCGATGAAAAATGTACATAGGATGAATAGAAAAATAAAGACACTTCCGCCGTTAGTACCTGCCATGTAAGGAAACTTCCAAATAGCTCCTAACCCTATAGAACTTCCAGCGGCAGCTAAAATAAACCCAATTTTAGATGTAAATTGATCTCTCGAAGACACAAAAATTAATCCTCCTTATACTAAAGTTTCATTTTACCGCAATATTCTCGTTACACAAGCACATTTCAGAAAATGATTTATAGATATTCTAAAATAATTTTGTTTGTACAACGGAGGTAATTTTAGCGATGTAATTAGTTTTGGAGCTATTATTAAAAAAGTAAAATCTATTTAAATATGTAACAATTAGGAGAAATGATTCGTTACATGTGCAAAAGGGGGGTTGACTGTGACAGAAACAGAATTAATAGAACAAGCTCAGCGAGGAGACAAAGACGCCTATATAGAGCTAATACGAATACATCAACGCACAGTTGAAAAATTTGCTTTTCAATGTGGCGTACATAGTAATGATTTAGCTGATGTTTCACAGGAGGTATTTGTGAAGCTCTATCGTTTTTTACATCAATTTAAGCAGGATCGTTTTACGACATGGCTCTATAAAATCACATTGAATGCAACCCGCGATTATTACCGCAAAGAACAACGAGAGCAGGCAATGGAAGAAAAGCTAAGTGCTCAGCAACAAATGCCCTCATCCTCAGCAGAAAGGTATGTCCTTAATTTTGAGGAGGATAGGTTATTACATAATGCTATTAAGGAACTTGATGAAAAATATCGTTATCCTCTTATATTATTTTACTTCCATGAATTAAAGTATGAGGAGATAGCGGAAGTACTAAATATTTCGTTATCAACTGTCAAAGTTCGTATATTGCGAGCAAAGGGAAAGCTCAAAGCGGTGTTAATGCAGGAGGGGAGTGTTGAAAATGGAGGATAAACAATTTGAAAAACGAATGGAGCTTCTAAAAAAATCCTATGATCGCATGGAACCACAGTTAGATCCAGAAGCCGTTTTCGCACAAATCGAGGCAGAAAATGCAACACAACAAGCACAAGAAACAGTAACAACACAAAAGCCCCCTTCAAGATGGCAAAAGCCAGCTGTCTGGATAGCCAGCATTGCAAGTGTACTTTTATTAAGTGTACTCGTTTCGTCGTATGTCATTAATCCATCGACATTTGTTCAAACAGCTGAAAATGAACAAGAACAAGAATATGACGAATGGCTTTCAAACTTTACAAAAAAATATCAAAAAAAACGTGAACAAATGCGTAAAGAGCTCGACATTCCGGAAAAAGAGTTTAGTGAAATATCAAAAGTTCAAATTGCAGATAATGACGCGTCCTTATTACCTAAAAGAAAAGAGTTGTTTCAAGAGATGCAGAACAACAATAATGACTTTTTAAAAAGTTTAGAAAAGAATGCATTGGATAATCTACAAACGCCACGTGAGCGAATACAGAGTATCGAAACTTACGAAAATCCTATGTCGTTTGAAGAATCTTATTACTTTTATAGTATATATTCTAACTCAGTAGAAGAAATTGCACGCTATTATTCTAATAAACTTGCTCCGTATGAAAAAGTTTTATCACAAAAACCAAAAAGTCTCCCTGCAGACCTAAATGAATTAATTGCTACGGCTAAAAAGCAATATTTTGAATTGCAATATAATGGACAAAGTTATAGTTTTCGGCCAAATCCTATATTCGGAAAAGACGCGCCCGAATATATTGATCGCCTTCACCCGAATGTATTAGGGTATTTTAAATACTTGGCTACAGGCTCATTACTTGTGGGTGGGGATTTACTCTATTCTAGAGAGGATTCGGCAACTATTCTACGGCTCTATGAAAAAACACTTGTAGAGGATAATTCTACAGATATGGATAATTTCAACGTATTAAAGGGAGAGTTTGAAAATACATGGCTTACCATTTTTAAAGGGACTGACAGCAATCCAATTCGTACAAAAACTGGGCAAATCAAACCTGAATATATGGATTTGTTAACTACCATTACGATTGGGGAATATGGTGAGGCAATGCGCGAAACAGCTCAATTAATACTAGATGAAATAAAGTTAACTGGCCAATCTAAAACTCTAGAACAGTTAACAACATACGACATATGGATGGGGATTTTATATGCGCGAGAAGACTTATTTATGCAGACAGAGGATAGGACAACAAATATAGCCATTAATCCTGATTGGATAGAGCAAACTAAAACTCTTTACAATTCGTATGTAGAGACGAGGGATGATACAATTATTGACACTTTAAATCCAATTAATATCGTTAGTTTATTTTTATATGCTCATGGGGTTGGTGATCGAGAAATAGCTCAGAGACTATTGACTGATGATTTGGATATAGATACAGTTGTACCGTTTGATGGGATGGAAAAATTTAAAGCTCTTCATGAAATAGGGGGTTCTTCACTTAATATTAGAGCAGCTGTAAAAAGTGCAGCGTATGGGGAAATTGGACAGCAATTATCCTTTAAATTAACCTCTGTAGTAACTAAAAATGGTGAACAGCATTACCTAATTAGTGCTATTAACGAATAAGGAGATTTTTTGCCCCACTAATACACGTATGTTATAATTTGTGGTGATATATACGTAGCAAACAAAAAGAAAGTGGGCAAAGGTTATGGGACAAAAATATGAATTAGGGGACGTGTTGAGCGGAAAAGTTACAGGTATACAGCCATATGGTGCATTTGTTGCGCTTGATGAAGATACACAAGGCCTTGTACATATTTCCGAAATTACGTACGGCTTTGTAAAGGACGTTAGTGAATTTTTGTCAGTTGGGCAAGAGGTTGAAGTGAAGATACTTGAAATCGATGAAGATGCCGAAAAAATTAGTTTATCGATTCGAGCTTTGCAGGAGCGCCCAACTACATTGCGTAAAAAAGATGTACTGCCACGTAAATCATTGCAGGACCGTGTAGATGAATCGGATGCGAATGGTTTTAATTCCCTAAAAGATAAGTTACAGGACTGGATCGAACAGTCCGGACAATAAAGTGAAACTTTAATCAGTGATCTGCACTGGTTGGGCGTTAACTGGCAGTTATTTTATCTAACTTCTTTGCTCTTGCTGAATTTTGAGGTCGGAGTCTTGTACTTGACGCTTCGCTTTCGGTACAGAGAAATTACTGCCTGTTACTGTGCGGGATAAAAAAACGAGGATGCTTTCAAATATGAAGGTATCCTCGTTTTTTTGTATTCAAATATAACTATTGATTTTTTATTTTTCGAATTCGATATTGTAGATTTTGACGACTCATGCCAAGTGCACTAGCGGCCTTTGTAATATTGCCTTCATATAAATTCAAGACATTTTGCACATAATATGATTCGGCTTCACGCAAATAAGCATCGAGCGGCATAACATCGTTCTGTTGTTGGAACATAAAAAATTCTGGTTCGTGATTGGATGTGTCTTGCTGCTGTACCTTGAAACGGAAATGCATTGGTAATAAATCTGAAGTAACAGTTGATTCAGTAGTCATGAACGATACAATTTCATCTAGTAATAGCTCAAGCTCCTTTAAATTTCCTGGCCAATCATATTGTAAAAATAAATCCTGAACATCAGGTGCTAGATCCGCGACATTTGAAGCGAAGCGTTCTCGATGGCGGTTAAAGTAATCATCTACGAATGGAAGAATATCTTCTTTTCGATCTGTTAGATTTGGGATGGTAATAGCCATTGTAGCAAAGAAATAATACAGTGATTTTGAAAGTTTCTTCTCCTCAATCAATGTAATGGGGTCGCTTCCTACACTTCCAATGAGCATGTATTTAGACTGTGGAAGAGATTGTAATACCTCTAATAGTTCCTCTTGAATGTCTAGACTTAAAAAGTCAATGCGTTCGAAGAAAAAAGTGTATGCCTTGTCATCCTGTAAGAGCTCCTGCAATTTATCTAAAACAGATGGAACGGAGCGACGACTCACTAAGGTTACAAATGCTTCAGGGTCAGGTGATGCTGCATGGTGGATCCCCTCTGCGACTAAATCCTTTCCTGTACCCGATTCTCCAATTAGTAATACCGGCAATTTCACAGCTGCTGCTTTTTTTGCGTTTGCGATAATTTGTCGCATCGCTTCAGATACAGCTGTAATCATATCGAATGTTAAAGGTTCATCATATCGACGAAGGGGCTGATAAACTAGCTTTTCGAGTGATGTAATGTCACGAGCAAATTCAATTGCTCCAATTAGTTTATTTTCAACATAAAGTGGAAAAGTATCATTAATAGTTGTAATTTCATGACCATTTTTATTCCAATAAGTTTGTTTTACGTTAATTTCCTTTTTACCTGTTTGTAATACACGCATTAAAGTACTTTCATGCTGGCGGAAGGAAAACATTTCAATGACAGAACGATCTGCTAATTCATCAAAATGGAAACCTTCAATTTCTTTCATCTTTGAATTATAAATAATTGTTTTGCCAGAAAGGTCTACAGCATGAATACCAACAGAAACATTTGTTGCAATAAACTTATAAAAAGGGAGTAAGGGTTCTGAATTTTTCATAAAATGTGCACCTCAAAAATTTTTTACTTGAAATATGCAACAAAATTTTGCATTATAATAAGTGTAAGAATATTCTAAACGCAAAGATATTTTGCGTCAATGTTTTTTGCACACTTAAAACACATCTCACGAGGGAGGATAAAGTATGATTTCATACAAACACGAACCATTCACAGATTTTAATCAAGAGGCAAATTACAACGCATATTTAGAAGCATTAAATAAAGTAGAGAGTTATTTAGGTCAAGACTATCCACTTATTATCGGTGGAGAACGTATTACTACAGAAGATAAAATCGTTTCATATAATCCAGCAAAGAAAACAGAAGTAATTGGTCGCGTATCAAAAGCAAACAAAGAACTAGCTGAAAAAGCAATGCAAGCAGCAGACGAAACATTCAAAACTTGGAAAAAAGTAGATCCAGCTATTCGTGCGGACGTACTATTCAAAGCAGCGGCAATTATCCGTCGTCGTAAACACGAATTTTCTGCACTTTTAACAAAAGAAGCAGGTAAACCGTGGGCTGAAGCTGATGCAGATACTGCAGAAGCAATTGATTTCCTAGAATACTATGGTCGTCAAATGCTACGTATTAAAAACGGTCAACCTGTAGAAAGCCGTCCTGGTGAATATAACCGTTACGACTATATTCCACTAGGTATTGGTATTGTTATTTCACCATGGAACTTCCCATTCGCAATTATGGCAGGGACAACGGTTGCAGCTTTAGTAACAGGTAACACTGTATTATTAAAACCAGCTTCAACAACACCTGTAGTTGCTTATAAATTTATCGAAGTGTTAGAGCAAGCAGGTCTTCCAGCAGGTGCTGTGAACTTTGTACCAGGTTCTGGTGCAGAAGTAGGTGACTACTTAGTTGATCATCCAAAAACACGCTTCATCAGCTTCACTGGATCTCGTGATGTAGGTTTACGTATTAACCAACGTGCATCTGTATTAAATGATGGTCAAATTTGGATTAAACGTGTTATCGCTGAAATGGGCGGTAAAGACACAATCGTTGTTGATAAAGAGGCAGATCTAGAGCTTGCAGCACAATCTATCGTAAAATCAGCATTTGGCTTCTCAGGTCAAAAATGTTCAGCATGTTCTCGTGCTGTTATTGTTGAAGATGTCTATGACCAAGTTGTTGACCGTGTAGTGGAATTAACAAATACGTTAACAGTTGGTGACCCATCAGACTTCAACAACTTCATGGCAACAGTTATTGACCAAGCAGCATTCAATAAAGTGACAGAGTATATTGAAATTGGTAAAGGAGAAGGTCGCCTTGTTGCAGGTGGTACAGCTGATGATTCAGTCGGTTACTTCATCCAACCAACAGTATTTGCAGACGTAGCTCCTTCTGCACGAGTTATGAAAGAAGAAATCTTTGGACCAGTTGTAGCTATTACAAAAGCTAAAGATTTCGATCAAGCAATTGATATTGCAAACGATACTGAATACGGTTTAACAGGTGCAGTGATTACAAATAATCGTATGAACCAAGAAAAAGCACGTGAAGATTTCCATGTAGGTAACTTATACTTCAACCGTGGCTGTACTGGTGCAATCGTAGGTTACCAACCATTCGGCGGCTTCAATATGTCTGGTACGGACTCAAAAGCAGGTGGCCCTGACTATCTACAACTTCACATGCAAGCAAAAACAACTTCTGAAATGCTATAACTTCTTTCAGCTGACTGAAGAAGTTGCCTCCGGGCGCAATTATGCCGAGGCATAAATTATAAGAGAATCTGCGAGACTCCTCCTGGTAAAGTGAGTCCGGCAAGAACCGCAGGCGCTAATGTCGAGGCGGCTTACCTAGGAGTAGTGTGCAGATTCTTGCTTTTTATATTCAGAAAATGCTGAAATTGTTCTATTGAATTTACTTATAGAAAAACAGAGTCTTCCAGAGATTTTCATCATGTACGTAAGGAGAGAATACTATATGACAAAAACAAATCAAGTTATTGAACAAACTCAAAATTTTGGTGCTGCAAACTATCACCCGCTACCAATCGTTATTTCAGAGGCTGAAGGTGCTTGGGTAAAAGATCCAGAAGGTAACAAATACTTAGATATGCTATCAGCTTACTCTGCTGTGAATCAGGGGCATCGTCATCCAAAAATTATCGCCGCGTTAAAAGAACAAGCTGATAAAGTAACACTAACTTCTCGTGCATTTTATAGCGAAAACCTTGGTGAATGGTATGAGCTTGTTGGTAAATTAACGAATAAACAAATGGTATTACCGATGAATACAGGTGCAGAAGCGGTAGAAACTGCATTTAAAGCAGCTCGTCGTTGGGCATATGATGTAAAAGGTGTGGAAGATGGCAAAGCTGAAATCATTGCATGTAATGGTAACTTCCATGGTCGTACTATGCTTGCTGTATCTTTATCATCTGACGAAGAATATCGTCGTGGCTTCGGTCCAATGTTACCGAATGTTAAGCTAGTAGATTACGGTAACCTGGAAGCATTAAAAGCTGCAATTACTCCAAACACAGCAGCGTTTTTAATTGAGCCAATTCAAGGTGAAGCTGGTATCGTTATTCCATCAGAAGGCTTCTTAAAAGCTGCTCGTGAGCTATGCCGTGAAAACAATGTTTTATTCATTGCAGATGAAATCCAAGCTGGTTTAGCACGTACGGGTAAAATGTTCGCATGTGATTGGGAAGAAGTAGAGCCGGATATGTACATTTTAGGAAAAGCTTTAGGCGGCGGTGTATTCCCGATTTCTTGTGTAGCTGCAAATCGTGAAATCTTAGGTGTATTCAATCCAGGATCACACGGTTCAACTTTCGGTGGTAATCCTTTAGCATGTGCTGTATCAATTGCTTCAATTAAAGTATTACTAGATGAAAAATTAGCAGAGCGTTCACACGAACTTGGTGAATACTTTAAAGGGAAATTAAAAGAAATTAATAACCCAGTCATTAAAGACGTTCGTGGTCGTGGTTTATTTATCGGAATGGAATTAACAGAGGCAGCACGTCCGTACTGTGAAAAGCTTAAAGAATTAGGCTTATTATGTAAGGAAACACATGATACTGTCATTCGATTTGCGCCACCACTTGTTATTTCACAAGAGGATTTAGATTGGTCAATCGAGCAAATTGAAAAAGTTTTTAAACTTTAACAAAATGTTCACATTTTAATTCGGAAGTATGTTACAATGATGCCGATATACTATCATTATAAAAATAAAGAGGCGATTTAATAATGTCTGAAAACTTAAATCTGTTCACATCAACTCAAGAAGTCATTCAAGAGGCTCTAAATAGACTTGGCTATGACGAAGCAATGTATGAATTGTTAAAAGAACCGCTTCGCATGCTACAAGTGCGTATTCCAGTGAAAATGGATGATGGTACAACAAAAGTATTTACTGGTTACCGTGCACAACATAATGATGCAGTAGGACCAACAAAAGGTGGGGTTCGTTTCCATCCGGCCGTATCTGAGGAAGAAGTTAAAGCGCTTTCAATGTGGATGACATTGAAATGTGGTATCGTAGATCTACCTTATGGCGGTGGTAAAGGCGGTGTCATCTGTGACCCTCGTCAAATGTCTATGGACGAAATCGAAAAATTAAGCCGTGGATATGTACGTGCAGTTAGTCAAATCGTAGGACCAACAAAAGATATTCCTGCGCCAGACGTATTTACGAATGCACAAATTATGGCTTGGATGATGGATGAATACAGCCGTATGGATGAATTCAACTCACCAGGTTTCATCACAGGTAAACCACTAGTGCTTGGTGGTTCTCAAGGTCGTGACCGTGCAACTGCACAAGGTGTAACAATCGTTATTCAAGAAGCAGCGAAAAAACGTGGCATTGATATTAAAGGTGCACGCGTTGTTATTCAAGGCTTCGGTAACGCAGGAAGCTTCCTTGCGAAATTCATGCATGATTTAGGTGCAAAAGTAATCGGTATTTCAGATGCTTATGGTGCACTTCATGATCCTGAAGGTTTAGATATCGACTATTTATTAGATCGTCGTGATAGCTTCGGTACTGTAACAACATTATTTGAAAACACAATTTCAAACAAAGAACTATTAGAGCTTGATTGTGATATTCTAGTGCCAGCTGCTATCGAAAACCAAATTACTGCTGACAATGCACACAATGTTAAAGCAAACATTGTTGTAGAGGCAGCGAACGGTCCAACAACTGCTGAAGCAACTAGAATTTTAACTGATCGTGGCATTTTACTTGTACCGGACGTATTAGCATCTGCTGGTGGTGTAACAGTTTCTTACTTCGAATGGGTACAAAATAACCAAGGTTATTACTGGACAGAAGAAGAAGTTGAAGAACGTCTTTACAAAAAAATGGTTGATGCATTTGAAAACGTTTATACAACAGCGACAACACGTAACATTAATATGCGTTTAGCAGCTTATATGGTAGGTGTTCGCCGCACTGCAGAAGCTTCACGCTTCCGTGGGTGGGTTTAATCAATAGATAAATGAAAAACGGGTCATCCCTAGTCGGATGACTCGTTTTTTGTATGCGTACCATTTTTATTCGTATGAATAAAATGTTTAGGACATTGCTCCATGTACATCTTTTTCTTTGCACTTTTAACGTATTTGTAGAGTGAATACAATTATCGAAGAGCTAATATTTTGGTTTTAATTCTTTGCTTTCATCAATATAAATATGAGAAAATCCAAGTAGAAAGGGGCGAATTGAATGGATTCATTTACATTTTATAACCCAGTGAAGTTACATCTTGGTGAAAATGCACTGGAAAAGCTTTCGGATGAGTTAGTGCGACATGGTAAAAAGGTGTTAGTTGTCTATGGGGGAGGCAGCATTAAGAATAATGGTGTCTACAATGCTGTCATCGAAAAGTTACAAGAAGCCGATAAAACAATATTTGAACTAAGCGGAGTTGAGCCAAATCCACGTGTGGAAACAGCAAGACTTGGTATTGACCTTTGTAAAAAAGAAGATATTGATCTAGTCCTAGCTGTAGGAGGTGGTTCCGTAATTGACTGTTCTAAGTTAATAGTCGCAGGTGCAAAATATGATGGCGATGCTTGGGATATTGTAAAGCGTAAAGTAATTGTAGAGGACGCTTTACCGCTCGGAACGGTATTAACGCTAGCTGCAACAGGTTCCGAAATGAACTCGGGATCTGTCATTACAAACGCTGCGACAGAAGAAAAACTAAGCTGGGGTAGCCCTGCAGTATTCCCGAAATTTTCGATTTTAAATCCAGCGTATACAGTGACAGTACCAAAAAATCATACAGTTTACGGTATGGTTGATATGATGTCGCATGTATTTGAACAATATTTCCATAATACGACGAATACACCGATTACAGATGAAATGTGTGAAGGGGTATTGAGAACTGTCATTGCAACAGCACCTAAACTAATAGAAGATTTAGAGAATATTCAGCTGCGTGAAACGATTTTATTAGCCGGAACCATTGGGTTAAATGGATTCTTATCAATTGGCTCTCGCGGTGATTGGGCATCGCATAATATTGAGCATGCTGTATCTGCAGTGTACGATATTCCGCACGCAGGTGGTTTAGCGATATTACAACCACATTGGATGCGTTTAAGTGTACCCGTAAATCCAGAACGTTTTACAGGTATTGCAACACGCGTTTTTGGTGTTGACGCAACAGGGAAGTCTCCAGAAGAGGTTGCGTACGAAGGGATTGATCGTTTATCGGCATTCTGGACTTCACTAGGAGCTCCAAGTCGCCTAGCGGATTATGACATTGACGATTCAAAATTCCAGCAAATTGTAGAGCATGCTATGCAAAATGGACCCTTTGGAAACTTCAATAAATTACAAGAAGAAGATGTGCGAACTATTTTGCAAAACTCACTTTAACTTCTTTTACGCAAATGTTTTTGCAACGTCCGTTACAGAAGTTTTCCAGATTGTATAATAGAAGAAACAAAACTTGTATAAAAAATAGCCAATTGCCTATGTGGCAATTGGCTATTTATTTTATTTAAAATATTTTCGATAATGAGTTATTGTTTGAATGTAGAGTTTTCCGGTCTATCGCCAATATGCACCCAATCTTGCTTCCCATCATCCTCATCAAATAAAATGGCTACTTTTGATACGCCCTTCTGACATAAAATAACCTCTGTTAAATGGTCACGTACATCATCTAGATAAGCAAGTGATAGGCTAGCGTCAGCTTCGGCAACTAATTCCACATGTAAAAATTCACCTTCTTTAATGACCTCTAAGCGAACGATATCTTTAATGTTTGGGTCATCCATAACAAGATGAGCAATATGATTTAGCATTTCTTCATCTGTTTCACCAATAACACCACGTGCATTATCAAGGAAAACTTTTGCTACAACATAGAACATCATGCAGCCAATAATCATGGAAACAAGTCCTTCTATTCTTGTCCAACCTGTAAAGTGCGCGATTAAAATAGCAGCGAAGGCCAAGATATTACCACCTGTAGCAACTAAGTCTTCCATAAATACTAATTTTGTTGCTGGTTTTGCACGATTTAAATAGGGAACAGCTTTAGGAATAGCTGTTAGTATGCCCGTTTTTTCCTGCCCAGCCTCATGTAGTATTTCAACGGCAGCCTTTGCAAGAACGGAGCCTTCTAAAACAATACCAATCAATAATACACCAAGTGCAATGAGCATTCCTTTAGACTCCCCAGCTGGGTGTATAAAATGATGCCAGCCTTCTTTTACAGTTTCATAAGAAAGAATCGCCACAATGATAACAGCGAAAAGACAAACTAAATTTACAATTCGACCAAAGCCTCCAGGAAATTTTTTTGTAGGTGCTTTTTTTGAAAGCGCTGAGCCGATATAAACGAATAATTGGTTTGCTGCATCCCCTAGAGAATGCATCATTTCTGCAAACATGGCGACATTACCTGTAAAGAAGAAGGCAACACCTTTAATAATCCCTAAAAAGGCATTGACAACTGCTGCCAGCAGAGAAGGTTTATTCCCGTTTTTTAATAGTTTCAATATTTCTGCCACGAAAGAATCCTCCAACTAATTTAAAATTTCCATTTCGATTTTTTCTATATAGGGTAGTGTTCGTAATGAACGATAAAATGACAGTAAGTTATCAGAGACTATTAATGATAAGCGTAAATCTAATTCGTGAAAAACATGATCATTATTTGGAACATCTTGAATGCGTATGTTTTCGATAATAATATTGTTTTCCTTTAGGAATTGTAAAAAGGATTCACTCTTTTCATCATTATTAATCTGAACCTTCAATGATATTTCTCGCATACGAATTCTTTTGGGACCTATTTTCATTAGAAACGGCGATAAAACCTCAATCCCGAAGACAATGATAATAACGGCTAATGTAGCATCTATATAGAAGCCTGCACCAACTGCAATCCCTATTCCCGCAGCTCCCCAAATCATTGCTGCGGTTGTTAAACCTGAGATACTATCATTCCCGCGTCTTAAAATAACACCTGCTCCAAGAAATCCAATTCCACTAACAATTTGAGCAGCCAGGCGAAGGGGGTCCATTGTAATATTGATCCCTGATCTAGGGGGTGTTGAGTAGGCGGTTTCAATCGAAATAATAGTTAATAAACAGCTAAATGTAGCAATAACTAAGCTCGTTTTTAATCCTACAGGCTTCTTTTTTAATTCCCTTTCGATGCCGATTACTAAACTTAATGTGGCTGCAATTACTAATTTTATGCCAACTTCATATGTAATCATATTTTCCAAGGTTTCCATACGCAACCCTCCGATATTTCGTATTGCTAAGAGATATGCAAGGTGTCATTATTATATGTACATTACTTTTTTGTATTGTACATCACGATCGTAATGAAGTATAAGTATTTTTATTTTCTTTTATCAATTGTTTTATGTAGCGAAAGCGAAATGGCAGCTACCAGATGTCTTCACCTCTATATGGAGTTAGATGAAGGCGAGTATAAGTTAAAGTATTCCGGCGGATTTCATGGTATTGGAAACGAGTTCTTAGAGGATGTTAGCCGTTATCGCATCCATGCGATAACGGCTAACTGACCTGCATCGGTAAAAACGCCACGTCCTGTGGCATTACCGAAATGACCGACATCGTGTCGGCCCTCATGCAGGCCCGAGCATAAAGCCGAATCCAGACGTAATGATGTGCCGAGGCAAAATTGATTGGAGGTTGGATTTAATGGATAAACCCAAAATTCATCCATACATTCCTATTTTTATTGGCGTGATTTCTGTATCTCTATCGGCCATATTTGTAAAATTAGCTAATGCAGAAGCGGGGGTAATTGCGTTTTATCGTATGTTCTTTTCGGTGTTAATAATGGCGCCTCTGTTTTTTTGGAAGTACACTAACGAGATAAAGGAATTAAGAATACGTGATTGGCTATTTTCTTCTGTTGCAGGCATATTTTTAGCCTTTCATTTTATTTTGTGGTTTGAATCACTCAGTTACACTTCTGTAGCAAGTTCTACAGTTTTAGTTACACTACAGCCAATGTTTGCGTTTGTAGGTACATATTTTTTCTTTAAAGAGAACATTACTCTGAAAACCATTTTTGCAGGAGTTATTGCTATTGTTGGTAGTGTTTTAATTAGTTGGGGAGATTTTAAACTTAGCGGTACGGCATTTTATGGAGACATGCTTGCTCTTGTCGCGTGCGCACTTGTTACAGCTTACTTTTTATTTGGACAAGATGTACGGAAAAGATTATCTCTTGTGACATATACGATGATTGTTTATGCTGTTAGTACAATGACATTGTTTATCTATGTTCTTATTAAGGGGGAATCGTTCGGTCCTTATTCTACTATGGACTGGATATGGTTTATTTTATTAGCGATAGTTCCTAATTTATTTGGTCATACCTTATTTAATTGGTCTATTAAATACGTTAGTACAAATGTAGTCTCCATTGCGATATTATTTGAACCAATTGGCGCGGCCATTTTAGCACTTCTAATTTTTAAAGAGTATTTAATAGCCACACAAATTATTGGTGGATTCATTGTTATAGTAGGAATTCTCTTATTTGTAGTCGATGAAAAAAGATTTTTAAACTTTTTTCAAAAAAAGCTTGAATTTTAAATTGCTATATTATATATTATTACTTGTCCTTAACAAGAAGGACGACTTGAAAAAAAGCTTTGAAAAAAGAATTTGAAAAAAGTTGTTGACTTCTTGTTGAATACAAGTTATGATAATGAAGTCGCTGAAAACAACAGCGACGAAATGAACCTTGAAAACTGAACAAGCAAAACGTAATCAATAAAGTTTTTAGTAGCTAACCTCGAGTTAGTGAACGAAACAAAATTTTGGACATCAAACATGATGCCAGCAAAACAATTTGAGCTAATCA
>NZ_BAAFHO010000017.1:0-109005 GCF_054665055.1 Lysinibacillus sp. CTST325
TATTAGCACTTTCATTTCCATTTAAGTAACGCTCAACTGCTTGTAATTTATCTTCTACAGTATATTTAGCCATAGAAAAACTGCACCTCCAATTGTTAGATGTGTCTAACAATTGGGGTGCAGTTCAGAGCAGAGATACATGCTTTAGGAGTTTTATTATTGTTGAAAAATAAAATGGTTAATGCAGACGTTTAGGTGATTTACGTTTTAAGCTATTCGCTTTCTAGATACATACTGAGTAAAATGATTGATTGGAGTAGAAACTGGGCGCCTCCTTGGGGATTAGTAATAGAGGAACGAAGTTTAACATGGCTACTTAATACGCCTACTTACCATCTCGTACATTCATACGAGCGAATACTTCTTCTTGCAATGGTTTGGAAGCGCCAACCACTTCTGCTACTCCATCGGAACCCTGCTATAAACTCTCTTCCTACAGCAGTTAGGAAGAACCAAAAGCCTGTTCCATTGAACATCCATATATACGTATTCCTGAATAAGCATGATTGAATACCACTTGTACCTACTCCAAAAGGTGGAAGTGATGGCACAAAGCTAGGCGGTGGACCAAGAGGCATTTGACCTGCTGGTGGTGGTCCGAAACTTGGTGGGCCTAATGGTGGTGGCGGTCCAAAACCAGGCGGTTCAGATGGTGGTGGTCTAAAACCAGGTAGTCCAAACGATGGTTCGAAACCGGGTTCTGGCAGTGGCATAATTTCTTCATATGGATTGTATATGATAAACCCCTCCTTTACATAATTCAATATATGTAAAAGGGCTAATAACCGCTGAGCAGTCGCCTATTAACTTGTGTTCAGCCGGACTAACTGCATTCGTATTTTCACGGTTGGCACCGTATAATAAAAGGTACGATTTCCAATAAAAGGGGTGTTTATGCGCAAAATATTTTTACTTATTACTACAATCCTATTGTCCTTTGGGATCTGGCTATTTTTAAACTCTACAAACTCTTCTGTAGAATCAAGGATTCAAGACAGGCTAGCCGCTGTTAAGAAGTACAAGTATTATTTAGATGCAGGAAACGAAAAGATTGGCAAGGAAATGGCTAAGCTAGATTTGGTCATTGTGGAACCTATCGAAATGCAGCAGAAGTATATTAAACAGGCTCAAAAAAATGGAACATTAATTTATGGCTATATTAACGCAACGGAAGCAGACAAATGGAATTCAGAGTTCTATAGCCAATTGAAAGAAGAGGATTTTTATAAAGACGAGCATGGAGAAAAGATGTATTTCTCTGAGTGGGATTCGTATTTAATGGATATGACATCTAAACACTATCAAGAACTTTTACTAGAAGAAATTCAAAAACAAATTGTTCAAAAAGGATTGGATGGCGTGTTTTTAGATACTGTTGGTAATATCGAATCCTACTTACCTGAAAAAGAACAGGGCGCGCAAAATGATGCAATGCTTGCCTTTATAAAAAAAATAAAGCAGCAATATAACGATTTGTCTGTTGCTCAAAATTGGGGCTTTCAAACTTTAGCTGATTTTACAGCACCATATATCGATTTTGTTATGTGGGAAAACTTTTCGTATGATGTAGTCGGAGAAAATGAATGGTCGTTAGATATGATACAGCAATTAGTTCAGATACGAGAAAAATTCGATACACAGGTGATGACAATCGGATTTAACGATGAAAAGAAAAGTCATGCCCTAGCTGAAAAATACCATTTTAAATTCTTTTATAGCCCAGCAGGATCTTACTACAATACATGGCAGTAATCTATTAAATAGTGCTTATAATCCTCTCCGCCAAGTAACACTAATCGGAGGGGATTTCTTTGTAATGTAATTATCTAGGCAAATAAGAGTGCATCACTCGCCAATCCTCAAGCTTTTCTTCAAAAGATTTAATATTTTTACCTGGTATTGGGCTAGTTGAAGGCATTTTCTGATATGCTCGACCATCTAAAACCTCAAGGCCAATATGCTTTTTAAAAACCTCGAATGCCTTTGCGCCATTAAAAAGCACTAGCTCAATATTTGGATAGTGTTCAAAAAGCGTTTTAAAATCATTCGGTTTTTCATTACGAATGGCCGCATCTAAGCTTCCTTTGCGCTCACACGATTCTATTGTATCCCAGAGGCCAATATGATGGTTCTTTAGTAATTTTAATCTTTGTTCATAATCCAGAGGTACATCCACCTCTAATATTTCCCCAATAATCGGCCAAAAGTGATTGCGTGGGTTACCATAATATTGTTGCTTCTCTAATGATTGCTTCCCTGGCATTGAGCCGACGATTAACACCTTCGATGACAAGTCAATAACTGGTGGTAATACATTTTTAAGTTCGTTTGACATTACAATCACTCCTTGCTCATATTGTAGCGGAAAATTTGTGTCAATGTCATTGAAGGACATGCATCAAATACCAAAAATCAAGGTTCATCACTATACAATGGGGTTGATTTCCGTTCAGGCTTGACGTTTTCCTGGAGGCGTCAAGCCTGAACGGAAATCAACTTATATTCAAAGCATACGTTTTAACAAATGGCCATCTACATCTTTTGGAGGTGATTTTCCCACTCTCTTAAAATAGATCAAGCTTGAAGGCCCTTCTCTATTTCTTAGATATTTATGATAGACTAATCATCAGACAAATGCGCTATTTTCGAGATATTTTTATTTTTCCGCAAAGTTAGCAGTCTGTCACCTTTCACAATAGAAAAATTGATGGCGAGTATCAAACTACATAGAGGTGAAATATGAGAAGTTGGTTACAATCTCTTACAGCTAGAATGATTTTTTTAATAAGTACCCTGATCATTTTAATATGTGGAATGTTCATGTATCTATTACAAGAACATATACGGGATACGACAGAAAACCAGATGGGAGCCGAAGCATTAAATATTGCAAAAACCCTCACATCTATGGAAGAAATCATTACAGCATTTGATAAAGAAAATCCAAGTGAAATCATCCAACCAATCGTCGAGCCTTTAAGAAAAGAAACTGGCGCAGCATATATTGTCGTTGGTAATTCTGAAGGAATTCGTTATTCCCATCCTTTAAAAGATAAAATTGGAGAAAAAATGGTTGGTGGAGACAATGATGCTGCATTGCTAGATAGACAAGCTTATATTTCAAAAACCATGGGGTCATTAGGCGAATCTATTCGAGGTAAAGCTCCCATCATATTAGACAATAAAATTATTGGTGTTGTATCTGTCGGTTTTTTAACAGAAAATATCGACACAATCATCGAAAGCTATATTCACAAGTGGAGCAAATACACCTTAATTATTCTTTTAATAGGCATATTAGGTGCAATAGCTATTTCCATTTATATTAAAAAGTTATTGTTTAATATGGAGCCTATTCAAATCGCTAAATTATATCAACAAAACAAGGTCATTTTAGAAACAACAGCTGAGGGTATAATAGCTGTCGATCACTTTAATCAAATTACGACCATTAATAGAAGTGCTTATGAAATGTTAGATTCAGCTCACAATAAATCTCTATCAGATTGGATGGGTACAAAAATTGAACATATTTTTACGCCTAAAATTGTTGCAGAGAAAAACATCCATAATTTAGAGCTACCACTTGATGAGCATATTATCATTTTAAATAAAACGCCTTTAGTTGAAAAGAAAAGGAAAATTGGTTCACTATACACCTTTAGAAAGAAAGTAGATATTCAAAAAATCATTGATGAATTAAAACAGATGAAGCAGTATGCAAATGTTCAACGGGCATATACTCATGAATTTGCTAATAAGCTTCATATCATTTTAGGTTTGCTTGTTCATAAGCATTACAATGAAGCAATTGAATTTATTAAAGAAGAACGCAACATACAACTTAAAAATCAGGCGTTTTTAAGTAGCAATGTAACAAGCCCTCTTCTACTTGCATTAATTCAGGGGAAAATTGCAGAAGCCGCAGAACTAGGCATCAAACTCGAGCTAAACGAAATTTCTTCATCTATCGAATTATCCAAACAGCAAGAAAATGCTATCCTAACAGCTCTTGGTAATGTACTTCAAAACGCTATTGAAACTTTAAAAAGCTGGGAGTCCTCAGATAAAGTGATTCAACTATCAATCAACAATTATAAAAACCATTACTTATTTGAGATTCAAGACAATGGACCGGGTATCGATAACCATATTTACGATAAAATTTTTACAAAAGGGGTATCGACTAAAGAAGGGTTAGATCGCGGACATGGACTTGCTATAAGCAAGAAGGCTCTTCAGGAGATAAATGGGGAAATTTTATTGGATTCAGGTGATTTATCAGGAGCATGTTTTTTAATAATAGTTCCTAAAGGAGACATTGAGAATGACAATATCAAAAAGTGTATGGATTATTGAAGATGACTTTAGAGTAGCAAAAATACATGCAGATTATGTTCATAATATACAAGGATTTATCGTTACTGAAAATTTACGTACTGGAAAAGAAACGATTGAAAAACTAAAGATGACTTCTAGTTTGCCAGAAATTATATTAACAGATTTGTATATTCCTGATGTTGAAGGTAGCTCATTAGTAAGTCATATACGCCACCTCTATCCATCTATAAAAATTATCGTAATCTCAGCAGCAACTGAAATAAGTTTAATAAAAGATATAGTAGACTTAGGAATTTTAGATTATTTAATAAAACCTTTTGAAGAGCAACGACTTCAACGCGCATTTCAGAAATATTTGCAGGAACTTCGTTTATTTCAAAATAGCAAAAATGTCACTCAAAATGACCTTGATTCATTATTCTATAGTGAATCAAACAATAAAATAGTAGATGAAGAACCGTTTGTAAAAGGTATAGATTTGCACACATTACAAATTGTTAAAAGCATTTTTGAAGATCTCAAAACCCAGGAGCTAACAGCCTCACAATTAAGCGAACTGATCGGTTCTAGTCGTTCAACAGCCCGCCGTTATTTAGAATACTTAGTCGGCGAACAGTTTTTACAGACAAAATTGATTTACGGCACCGTCGGAAGACCTGAACGGAAATATGTATATCATGGAACTTATGAACAAAACTAATCTTATATTCTTTATTTAACATATGACTATATTGTTTTCCTCTCTTTGGCACTATGATATTTTTTAAATAATCTGAATGATTGATCACAAAGGGAGGAAATATTTTTGAGTTTAAGTATAATCGGATTTTTAACCATTATTATTATTGTTGCTCTACTTATTAGTGGTCGTGTATCGCCACTTGTAGCAATGGTAATACCACCTATCGTAGCAGCATTTATAGCTGGCTTTAATTTTGATGAATTAGGAGAATTCTTTAGTTCTGGATTAAGCTCTGTAATGAACGTAGCTGTTATGTTTATCTTTGCTATTATTTTCTTTGGTATTATGCAGGATGTAGGATTATTCGAACCATTGATCAATAAAATGATTGCGCTTTCAAAAGGAAACATTATTGTTGTTGCAGTAATAACAGTAATCATTGCTGTAGTAGCACAACTAGATGGTTCTGGTGCTTCAACATTTTTAATTACAATTCCAGCATTATTACCTTTATATTTACGTTTACGCATGAATCCATATCTATTGCTGTTATTAGTTGGGGGAGCTGCAGCAGTTATTAATATGATTCCTTGGGGTGGACCATTAGGTCGTGTTGCTTCCGTTTTAGAGACGGATGTAACTGAACTTTGGTATCCTTTAATCACTATTCAAATCATTGGTGTCGTGTTAATGATAGCTTTAGCGGTGTTCCTTGGCTTTAGAGAAAAGCGCCGTATTCTAAAACAATACGGTACCCTTGACTTCACAAATGATGATCATGCTATTACTCAAGGTGTTGTTTCATCAGAAGTAGACACAAGCTTACAACGACCAAAACTATTGTGGATCAATGCAATTGTTACTGTTCTTGTTATTGGAATTTTAGTTGCAGGTATTTTACCAGCAGGGTTAGCCTTTTTAATTGGTGTGGCCATCGCCTTGCCAATCAACTATCGTTCTCCTAAAGAACAAATGGAACGTGTACGAGCACATGCTCCGAATGCCTTAACGATGGCGTCTATCATTATTGCCGCTGGGTTATTTTTAGGGATCCTTAATGGTACTGGAATGTTAACTGCAATTGCCAACAACGCCGTACACATTCTACCATCAGCCCTATCATCTTATTTACATATTATTATCGGGGTTTTAGGGGTACCATTTGATTTATTATTAAGTACAGATGCATATTACTTCGCTTTATTCCCTGTAGTTGAACAGATTGGCTTATCTTTCGATATTGATTCTCTTTCAACTGCCTATGCAATGATTATTGGTAATATTGTAGGTACATTTGTATCGCCACTTGCCCCTGCTGTTTGGTTAGCTTTAGGCTTATCCGGCTTAGAAATGGGGAAACACTTAAAATTCTCTTTCTTCTGGATGTGGGGATTGAGCATCACTTTACTATTCATTGCTGTAGCAATAGGAATTATTGCTATCTAGCTCATCATCGATTGTTGGAGATGATATTTTTAAAACGTATGCTATGTGTATAAGTTGATTGGAGTGGAGGCTGGGCGACTCCTTGGGGATTAGCAAATAGAGGAACGAAGGCTAAAACCATCACGTCCTGTGATAAACGCCTTCGTGACCAACCTCGTGTTGGCCCGAGACCCTGCAGCGAAGCGAAGCGGCTCATCGGACGCCCCCAGGAAAGCGCCCAGCCGGAACGGAAATCAACCACACGTTATGATGATAATCCTATAAATGAAAATAAAGACCAGTTGTCAAGTGGTGAATCGGCAACTGGCTATTTTTATATAGATATCGTCTTATAATGGAAAATCAGATCCAGCAAGTATTTCCTTTGAGCTTTTTACATGCAGGTTATTGGCTGAATGATTTTTTATATACGTCCTTACAATTTCATAACCAATGCAATACCCTATCCATTGAGGAAGCTTTCCACCATATAAAAATTCAGCATGATTGTTTAAACCCTGAATATTGATTTGAGGTAAAAAATGCTCCTTCCAAATTGCTAGCATTTTTTCTAATGAGTAGGACCTCAACCACGGCGCTAGCCATTGATCACCGTAAATCTCCTCCACTGCACATTCTGCTAATCCCTCTAAAATTAAAGAATCTAACAACGTCACTGCGTCTAGAGATTTATCTAAATATTGTAGACGACAAACATGATTATACTCATGTGCAAATAATGCTTTAAGCTCCTGCTTTTCAAGCTCTCCAATATATAAAAACAAAGCATTTGGATAGGCAACACCATTTTTATTAGTAACCGTTTGCTCCTGTGTTATCGGAAAGATATAGATTGGTATAGTCGGACCGCTCCATTTCTCCTTTAAATAGATAAATTCCTTCTGTACTACTTCCCAAACGTTTTGTTTTTTTAACTTGTTAATGTCTATTTTCTCATATGATTTGAAAAGCCCCTGTTGCTGTAGTTCAAATTGTATTTCATCTAGAGATCCACCAATAAAAATATCTACTAAACGACCGCAAAGAATAGACCGTTGTAAGTCCTCAGGATTTTTACTGTCATTAAGCCTTTGACTAGCTATTAATTCATTGAGCCACTCATCTGTTGGTATTACTGACATACATTCCCTCCTTACTATAGCTTATGTCCGAAGTAGACAATCGGCTAGTGATAATGATTGCAACCGCATATATTAGCTTGTAAGGAAGTCGAAAGGAGGGATAGTTTGTGAATCCAGCTGATACTTATAATCTTTGCTGTAAATATCATGGTAAACGCGTAAGAATTACAGAAAGAGGCGGCAGAGTACATTATGGAGAAATAACTAGGGTGGATAGAAGACAGGTGTGGATTCTACCTGATAGACGATTTGGCGGTTATGGTTTAGGTTACTGGGGTTGGGGAGGATCAGGAGCAGGCTTTGGCGTTGGAATCGCATTTGGAGTGGTTGCCGGAATTGCATTAGCACCACTATTATTTTGGTAATATTGAAATGACTAATTATACTATCCGCTGCGCGATGACAGACTTACAGTCATGGGGGAAAAAAACAAGCCATTTCATGTTGCTGAAATGGCTTGTTTTTCCTTATTGCACTTGCTCTTGTTGCTGTTTACTTTTAATCAACTCGGATATTGTGACAAATGTATAACCTTGTTTTTTAAGTTCTGGTAAGATTTCTTCCAGTGCCTTAATGGTTTGCGTACGGTCGCCGCCTCCATCATGGAACAAAATAACATCTCCAGGCTTCGACCCCTTCATCACTTTTTGGATAATTTTGTTAACCCCCGGCTGTTTCCAATCTTGAGTATCCTGATGCCAAGACCACATAACTACTTTGTATCCATCCTTAACAGCGGAATTGATCATTTGATCATTATAGTAACCACCTACAGGACGAAACAAAACTGGTGCAAATCCAGTAATACCATAAATTATTTCCTTTGTCTTACGTAGTTGTGCCTGTAATTCAGCTACGGAAGCTTTAAACGGATGTGAATACGTATGATTGGCCAGCTCATGCCCTTCAGAATAAGATCGTAAAACAAGGTCTGGATATTTTTCTGCATTTTTTCCAATAACAAAAAACGTCGCCTTCGCATCATACTTTGCCAATAAATCTAAAATAGCCGCTGTATATTTAGGATGAGGTCCATCGTCAAAGGTTAGAGCAATTATTTTGTCTTTTGTGTTAATATCCCACACAACTTCCCCTGTCTCCTCATAATATGGTCGACCTTTATCCGCATATGTTGTCAGCCCTGTAAAAAATACCGATATGATTAAAAAACAAAAGGATAAAATCAATATATATTTACGTGTCATAAGCATCACCTCCCAAGTTCAAATTCACATAACTCCGTCAACTTACTATTTACGAATTACAATGAATTATACTTGTATAGGTTTGGCTGTTTTCTCCTCTTAACTATTTCAAAAAAATCTATTCATCCCAAATTTCATAAATTCCCTGTTAATTTTGAACGAAATGTGAAAACACTCACAAAGTACTTTCTTTTTTCACTAATTGATGTAAAATAAAAGACATATCTGATATATAACAACGCAAGAAAAAATCAATCATTTCACCATCTGTTATAATACAAAAAAAACCAACAAAGGGGATCTTTCATTATGTGGATTATTACAGTTTTTGAACAAAATACTTATCGTATGTTCGAGTATAAAACTAAAAACGAGGCAACGGTTGCGTTAAAAAATTTCAAACAAACAGCTATGCTTTCTTATACAAAATAAATCAAAAGAAGAATCAACTTATATAAAACGAGTTGATTCTTTTTTGTTGGGAACTATTGTGTCATAAAAATTAAAGTGTACTTTAAACGCTTTCGCACAGATATAATTGCTGTAATTTCTTTTTATAACTATAAATTAAAGTGATAAGAAGAAGATACATGCAGTGAAGTAGTTGATGGAGTGGAGACTGGGCGACTCCTTAGGGATTAGCGATAGAGGAACGAAGGCTAAAACCATCACGTCCTGTGATAACACCTTCGTGACCAACATCGTGTTGGCCCAAGCGGCTCATCGGACACCCCCAGGAAAGCGCCCAGTCGGAACGGAAATCAACCCCTCGTTTTGCCCAATGATACATTTCGGTGCTACAAAGAATACATTTATATCGTACGTTTCAGGTAACAAATAATTTTTGTGAAAATGTCGAACACCTTTTTATCTATCGCCATATGTATATAGAGAAAAGGAGTGATTTCGGATGGTGATAATTGAGCCTATTATGATTAAAGGCCATTTTTTCACTGCAGTAGTTGTTCAATTGCCAAAAACAACACTGCTGACAATTTCAAATGATACGGGCTACATTATGTGTGGGGCTTTAGATGTTGGTCTATTAAATGACCGCTTAGCAGACCGGAAGATTATTGCTGGTCGAGCAGTTGGTGTGAAAACAATTGATGAGCTATTGACGGCTCCATTAGAATCCGTGACATATGAAGCGCATCAACTTGGTATTACTGAAGGAATGTCTGGCGTAGAGGCATTATTAAAAATGGTATAATCGATATTTTTGGATATAAATAAAGCGTCAAAGCATTAAACTAGGCGCTTTTTCTTCATTATAAAACTCAATTGAACGATTTCATCTTGCATAGTATGAGCCTTTTGAAAGGTGGTATTCTATGTATTATACAAATGTTAGTCAGCAAACTCCCCGTGTCATAGTTGTGACCGGAACCGGAAAAGTAATGGCTAAAGCAGGCTATGTCCAGCTTCAGGTAGAGGTAAGTACACAAGCAAAAAATGTACAAGATGCACAGCAGGAAAATGCGATGATTATGAATCGTGTCATACAATCCATTTTAGCTCTTCATATCCCAAAGGAACATATCCAAACGGCAGGCTACAATATTGCACCTCATTATGAATTTGAAAATGGTAAACAAGTTTTTAATGGCTATGAAGTGACAAATGCTATTTCCGTTAAAGTAACTGATACAAATCAGGTTGGCTCAGTCATTGATACATCTGTGCAAAATGGTGCAAACCGCACTTCCTCTATACAGTTTAACATTGAAAATACGGATGCATACTACCAGCAGGCACTCAGCTTAGCTCTTCATAATGCCCAAATGAAAGCCAAAACAATTGCCGAGACGATGCATTTGCTCATCCAGCCCCAGCCAATCGAAATCATTGAGGAACATGAAATTGGACCTGTCCTATATAGATCAATGGCGACGGTTGATTCCACCATTTCTACACCTATAGAACAAGGTCAAATGACTATTAATGCGACTGTCCGCGTGAAATTCCAATATTAAAGGAGCCTTCTGCCTCATAACATGAAGGCTCTTAAAGTTATTGAATCTTGTAGAGATTATCTGTCGTTAAATTCAAACGTATTTTTTTCTAGACATATTACTTCATCAGAGGTTTTTAAAATAATATCAAAATGCTGACTATACGAATGCATAAACAATTCATATTGAATTCTACGTTCTTCATGTGACTGCATTAAATATTTGATATCAGCTCCCCTTTCAAGTACATCACGACCCGACCTTCTCTTTAATTCCGTCTCACCATCTGTATAAAAATAAATTTTTAAATCAAATAACTTCGGGTTAATAAATGCTACACTCATTCCCTCAATAATGGTTACTTTAGTTTTTGAAGAAATTAACGCACTTTTCATATAATGCGTATCAATTGTCAATAAATCCAGACCTTCTCTAACCATCTGAACATCTCTTTCCAAAGAAGGTAAATGATGTGCCGCTGGATGGCAAGCGGTCATTTTAAAATGATGCTTTACGTTTCGAAAAGTATAGTTGAGAATTGAATGCTTGCGTATATCCGAACTAACAATATACGGGTCTGTATTCATATAATTCACTTCACTTCGGTTTAAACAGTCAATAAGCTTATTAGCAAACGTTGTTTTTCCTGCTGCACCATGTCCTGAAATACCAATGACGATTGGTTTCTCTTCCTTGTTGACCCAAGTAACGATCTCTTGCAATAACCTATCCATCTTACTCCCCCACTATCGCTTCTTTTTATCACAAAATACATTTACAGCAAAAAATTTCTATCATTCCCATATACGTTCTAGAGTCACTTCATGATCCTTAACACTTAGCTGAAAAACATCTGGGTTACTTAGACGTGTCCAAAATGGAAAGTCAACATCACTATTATAATGATTCAAAAGTAAGGTCATTATATTTCCATGACTAACGATAATTGTACGTTCGGACTCACTTTTGAAAGTTTCCTCAACTGCGTTAACGATACGTTCCATCGCTTCATTACTTGACTCTCCACCCTCAAACTTTAACTCCATATCGGTAAAAGTTGCTCGAAGTTTTCCATACCAATCGGGCAAATCACTTGTGCTTAATATGCGTTCTGAAAGGCGTTCGTCAATTTCAATATTTATATTTTCTCTCGAACTTAGCGGTTCTATAGTTTGAATTGCTCTTAAAAAGGGACTAGTAATAATTCGATCAATTTTTTTGTCAGCGAAAAAATCAGCTAAAACTTCAGCCTGCTGAAAGCCCTGTTCCGTTAAAGAAGCATACGAAGATTGTCCTTTGGCTTCGCAATGCCTTATTACATAGATATGTTTAGTCATTTCTAACCTCCTAGAGAAAATAGGGAGAATCGATATTATTGTTATTAACCACAATATCTGCATGTTGTTGTGGTTCATGTTCTTTTAAATTTAGACTTGATGCAGTATGATACCGGTTAAGGAACATAATCTCAGCACTTTCATAGCTTCCGAATGCAATCGTCTCCCGTTTTGCTCCCCTTTTTCTAGCTAGCTCAAAATCTGTCTGTACAAAAATTTTATAATCAAATAAATGTATTAGTTCTTTTTTCAATAAGAATGTTCCATCAACAATGAAAATGGTATCGTCTTTTGCAAGCTGTTGCTCAGGATTTACATATTCATCTTTTTCTAAATCGAATGAAATCGTCTAATACTGGCGATCTCCATTTTCCCCCAAAAGAATTAGCAGTTTTTCCTTTAGTGCTTGATAATCGTGTGCATCTTCATAATAACCGATTGCTGAATCTTTTCCTTGTCTATAACGAATCGCTCTTGGATGATGAAAATTATCAATGCTTGTTCGTTTTTTTCTTCGACGAAGCTCTTCAGCAAGTTCATTGGCAAAGGTTGTTTTCCCTGAAGCGGTTATTCCACTAATCGCCACTCTACTTGGACGGTGAAGTTGTAAATATCAATTATGCCTCGGCATAATTGCGTCCGGAATCGGCTTTGTGCTTAGGCCTGTAGGATGCAGGTCAGTTAGCCGTTATCGCATGGATGCGATGCTTTTAGGCTGACATCCTATGTGTACTCCTTTCCGATTCCGTGACATCCGCCGGAGGCTTTGGGCCAACACGATGTTGGTCACTCAGTCGTTGCCACAGGACGTGGCGTTCTTAGACTAAGTTCCTCTATTTCAGCGGGTGTTTGGACACCCGCTGAAATAAGTTAAAATATGTTCCGCTACTTTTGAAACAAGTTCTCGTCTTAACATGATTCATTAACCTCACAGATTGTAGGTTTTTATTTTACAGTTATTATACCTTCTTTGCTAATTAGTTCCAATTTGTTCGAAGCATTACCAATCTTACCTGTTTTTAATTGATCCGTATGTTTTTCTTTCTTGTAACCTTCTAAATTCACGCTTATGTCCGATGATTCACTGTTCGCTATAATCCCTAATGATTTTGGGGCCTCTTTGTATGATATTGTAATATCACCTGAAGCCGTTTCTACAAATAGTGCTTTCCCTTCGATGATTTCTTTCATTAAGACCTCACCGCTAGTCGAAGTAATTTTCGTTTTCGGACTGTTGACTCTAGTAATATAGCTATCACCGTTTGTAGCGGTTATTGTTAATTCATTTAAAGAACTGTCAACGATACTCAATTCACCATCTTTTGATGTAATTGTACCTTTATCTGCCGATAGCCCTTTAATGATTTTAGCGCCAGAATCCGTTGAAATCGAAAGTTCTTCTGTTTCAATGTTGTTAATTTTGATATCACCATAACTATTTTTTAATGCAATCTTACTCACTGCATTTTTAGGGATTGAAATGTGAATAGTAGCTTTTTTTCCAAAGCTAAAATTTTTCATAGCCCCTTTTTCAGTGTCTTGTTGAAGTACCTTTATTTTATTTCCGTCTTTCTTTATTTCAACAGGATTGCTTTGCAGCTTTTGTTGTTGCTTACCTTCAAATTCAATTGCTAGTTTATCAGATTCTGTATTTTCTAATGCTATATTCCAGGACTCTATGTTTAATTCTAGTTCTTCAATTTGCTCAACATCAAAGGACTGTTCTTCAGTGATGCTCTTTTCTCCATTGATTTTAAGGGTGAAGAGTATTCCTCCTACCGCAACAACAAATATTGAGGCTATGATTACTTTTTTCACTTTACATCCTCATTTCTCGTTTTTAAGTTAAATCTGCTTTATCGACTTTATAATAGGACAGATAGCCGATAATAAGCCCTAATAGACACATTATTGTTGGGACAATGATAAATTGAGATAAACTTGTAGATGTATCCCCATTCGAAACCGTTGCATTAATCAAAAATCCAATTAGAACAGCAGATGTAATTGTCGCAGCTGTTGATTTTTTTCGCATACCAAAGTACAAAGGAATTAAGCTTACGCCAGCCATCATAAAAGCCATGATCAAGGTAGACGGTATAGTAGCTACCATCTCCTGTATCTCAACGGGAGCCTCAAACAAGTTCATCATTGGATTTAAAAAATAAACAGCGATATTCATCATAAAGGTCGCAATAATAATGCTAAAGAAACAGAATCCAAAAACTAAAGACAGCTTAGCAAAAATAATCTTTTTCCTTTTTAATGGATACGTAAATAATAATTGAACCGTCTTATTTTTGTATTCGTCAATGACTAAACGGGATAAAATCACACTCGAAAAAATGATAAAAACAATGCGAATTAAAATATTTGTCAAAGACATAAAATCTGTATAATCTAGAAACATCTTTTCATCTTCAGAACCAACTGCCATAAGTGCAACTGCCGCAAAAATTCCAATAATACAAATGATTAAGCTTTTAAAATAGCTAGACATACTATTCTTTTTCCATTCAAGTCTTAATAGTTTAAGCAATTTGATTCCCTCCATTAATAAGATTTAAGAAATACTCTTCTAAATGCTGTTGCTGTTTTTCAATGCCATTGACAGCAATGTTATTGAATATAAGTTCTTTATTAATTTGAGATTGAGAAATATCATGTTCAAAAATTCGAATACAATGCTGATTGACAACTTCATATTTTCGAATTCCTAACTTGTTCTCTAGCACATGAATCGCTTTTTTTGCATCGTCTATTTTTATCTCCAGATACTCCATGTTCTCTTTTCGAATATCGTCCATTCGTACCTCTTTCAATAATTTCCCATGATGAAGGATGCCAATTGTATCTGCTATTGATTCAATTTCTGACACGATATGACTTGATATTAATATGGTGATACCAAACTTCCCCTTTAGATGTAGCAAGAGTTCCCGAATATCTTTAATACCAATTGGATCAAGACCATTAATCGGCTCATCTAAAATAAGAATTTCCGGTTTGGCAACAATGGCACGTGCGATGCCTAATCTTTGCTTCATCCCCAGAGAAAATTCATGTATTTTTTTATGTTCAACACCATTAAGACCTACTATCTCTAATGCCTCTTCAGTAGCTCCTTTTTCATAAACCCCAATATACTCACAATGAAGTTCTAAATTCTCCTTCGCTGTTAGCCTATCGTAAAATTCCGGGTACTCGATAATACTTCCTATTTTGCTCAAGTATTGATAGGAAGTAGTAGAGATGGATTGATTCAATATTTTAATATCACCTGAAGTTGGTTTTACTAAATTTAAAATCATTTTCATAATCGTCGTTTTTCCAGCTCCATTCGGACCTAAAAACCCATAAATCTCTCCCTTCTTAACGTTCATATTGACATTCGAGACGGTTTCGACTCCTTTAAAGTTCTTACTTAATTGATGTAGTTGAATAACAGTTTCCATGTTATGTACTCCTTATCGTTTTGAATTCGTTACATTAAGCTTAATAAACGAAAGTAAAATCAAAGTAAACTCGATGGAAAATGACAGTAATTTTTTTCAAGAGAATAAAGATATAAAAATCAGAAGCTGTTATGATGAAATTGAAATGAGGGATAAAAATGGAAACTGCTGAAAAAATCCTAATCGTAGATGATGAGATTGGTATATTAAAATTATTAGAAATTACGTTACGGAAAGAAAACTTTATCAATATTGATACTGCTTCAACAGGCAAAAATACACTACAGCTTGTAAAAGAAAATCATTACGATATTATTTTGCTCGATATCATGCTACCGGATATAAGCGGCTTTGAGCTTTGCACAGAAATTCGCAAGCATACAAATACACCTATTATTTTTGTCAGTGCTCGCTCTACTGATTTTGATAAATTAACGGGATTGGGTATTGGCGGAGATGATTATATTACAAAACCTTTTAATCCTTTAGAAGTTGTCGCTCGAATAAAGGTCATCCTTCGACGTCAAAAAATGTATGAAAGTTCTCAGCAACAGCAAAGTACAAAATTTGATTTCGGTTACTTTGCTCTTAATCCTGAATCTGCAACATTAACCGTTCACAATCAACTCGTCGAATGTACAGCTAAAGAGCTAGAGCTACTGCACTTCTTTTGTAAAAATCCAAATCGTATTTTTACAACTTCACAGCTCTACGAATTCGTGTGGGGAAATGATGTATATGGTGAGGAGAAAACAGTCACGATTCATATTTCGAAGCTAAGGAAAAAACTTGGGGATGATACGCGTAATCCTAAAATCATTGTGAATTTAAGGGGCATTGGGTATAAATTCATTCCACCGAAAGAGGATTCACTATGCGAATAAATACTCGATTTACGTTACATCTTTCATTGGGGATTATTCTGTGGATGCTTTTGAGTGGAATTTGTATTGTAATCGGACTCGAAGGTATTCTTCCGCTCTTTAAAAAATCTGTTAGTGAAGCTTATCAAAGTCTACTAGTCGCATGGATTTTCGGATTCAGCACTATTGTTTGTATCGCTGTTTTTGGTTGGTATTTCGGGGGTCCTCTTGGTTTTATAATGTCTTGGATCCATCAGCTATCACAGGAAAACTATACACAACCTGTTGGCCTATCTAAAATCTATACACGCAAAGGAAAGCTCCGTATGCGTTATATGTTATATCGAGAAGTACTTCAACACCTACAATCCTTATCAGGGAAATTAAAAGCTGCTGAAACAGAACGTGAAAAAGTTGAACAAGCAAAACAAGAATGGATTGCAGGTATATCCCATGATTTAAAAACGCCATTAACGTATATTACAGGCTACTCTACCCTATTATTAAACGAGCAATACGATTGGTCCAAAGAAGAAGCTCGTTCCTTTATTCAAGAGATTGCAGATAAAGGCAAGCATATGGAAGAACTTATTCAAGATTTAAGTCTCGTCATTCAGTTTAATAATACAGACGGTCAGTTACCCTTACATAAAACCAATCAAGATATTGTGGACTTTACAAAAAGAATTGTTGCTAATATAAGCAACAATCCACAGGCCAATGACTATATATTGCACTTTAAAACTGATACATCTGTTATAAACATTGAATTTGATACGAAATTCATGCAACGCATATTACAAAACATTCTTATGAATGCCATTATCCACAATCCACCTAATACAAATATTTATACACAGATTTTCGAAATGGCAGAGCATGTAGAAATCCACATTGTGGATAATGGCGTAGGTATGTCTCAACATATGATGGAGAATATATTCCAACAATATTATCGTGGAACTACTACAGAATCTTCTTCTGAAGGTACTGGATTGGGCATGGCGATTGTTTATAAACTTGTTCAAGCTCATAACGGTACTATCTCAGTACAGAGCGAACCTTCTAATGGGACAACGTTTATTATTACATTCCCTAAAAAATAATATGAGAATTGAACATTTTTGGACTCCGCTTGAGCTGTCGTTGTTGGGCTTGAGCAGTTTTGAGGCAAACCCGCTCACTTTCGGTACGGTCCTGATCACTTTGAACGCCTGCCAGAACCATTCATGAAATCGTATTGTTTGACATATATTTAAGCATCAAAAATTGGCTCAATAAGGAGGATTCCATGCAATCTGAAAAATTGCGACTAAGAAAGATTCAACATCTTGCTCATGAAATTACTGATAAAATGAATAGGGGTGAGGAACTTACTCACTCAGAAACGATGATTCCTATTATTGATAATTTATCTCGCGCAATTGGCGATTTAACCGATTCCTATGGACAGTATTCATTAGATTATGTAGAGGAAAAAGTACAATACGCTCATGCGCTTTTATTTAACAAGGAAAAAATTGATGTCTATTTATAAAGATATGGGAAAAGGGTAACCATTAATATGGTTACCCTTTAGATTTAATGCGTTTCAGGATTAAATGTCTTACAATCTGTTTCTTCACTATTAGATGCCTGCTGTCCCTTTTGACTTACAACATAGATTTTTTCTGCACCACATCTGTTTCCAGCGTTCCAAAACGTACAGTTATTGACTTCACAAAGAATTTCTTGTGCCATTATTTCCACACCTCCTCTTTTTTATCATTAACAAAATTGAGGTATTCAATACTTAGTTATAGGAGGTGTAATGAAACGGAAATATACATCATCTAAACTTCGATTTCATAGTGTTGAAAAACAAAATAGTCAAAGCAATCTTTGTGAATGTTGCTGCCGCTTCGCTTTCGCACAGACAATCCATTGCTGCTGACTTATTGTTTTATTACTATAAATTAGAGTGACATCTAAAAAAACACATGCAAAGTAGTGGTTGATCGGAGTGGAGACTTTGCGACTCCTTGGGGATTAGCAATAGAGGAACGAAGGCTAAAACCATCACATCCTGTGATAACGCCTTCGTGACCAACATCCTGTTGGCCCAAGCGGCTCATCGGACACCCCCAGGAAGCTCTGCTCTGCGCGAAAGCGAAGCATCAGCGGCAAATGTTTTATCTGTGCGAAAGCGAAGCGACAGCAACAAAGCGCCCAGTCGGAACGGAATTCAACCCCTCATTTTGCCATTAGAGTTATCGTTTAATTTCATTTTCACAATAGTTTTTCTCCATGTTATTCAATAACTTTTGTCGGTGTTGCCTCTTGAACAATTATAATGCCATCAAATGCCTCAGCAGGTGTCATTTTAATCGTATAAAGCATCTGTGTGAATTTGTACCAAAAGCTAAAATCGTCTCCGATATTACCCATTCTTTGTTTTTTTGCTACGATGTCAGCTAACTCCTGAGATTCATTAGCCTTTTTAAAATCAACATAGAAAATATTGTCCTTGACCTCACTAAAAGCGTCTATTAAAGCATTATGATGTTCAATCGTATAATTTTTTCTTTCACCAGACCCATTTTGTGCCTGAAACGTATTGTTAACAAAGTCCGTCCCAATAGCAAAGTATGCATCTTTATACACTTCGTCTAAGTATTGGCCCATAGATTTGTATCCTGCCACATTTGCAGAAGTTTTCTCTATATGTCCATTATGAGCAGACATTAGTACTTTATCATGACCTTGAGCCGCTTCAAAATCAACAATCCATTGTAAGTTGTTCGCTAAATATTCATCACGAAGATTCATATAATTACTATCATTTAAAAATAATTGCGTTCGCTGCTTCATAATTTGTGCATATTGAGCAGCAAATAAATATGCTTCTTTCGATGATTGCTTTTCATAAGAGTCTTTATTAGTTTGCAAATCTTTTATGATGGTATCAATATTTTTGTCAAGCTCCTCTAGCTGACTAGTTGATAAATCTCTCATTGTTTTATTCGTCACATCTTTTAGCTGTGCCTTATATTTCTTAGCACCTTCGCTATTAACCACTTCGTAATAATCTAGCAACCCTTTTTTACTATAATCATAGCGTTGCATATCGTTACCGTAAAAATAAATTTTATCTTTCTCATCGGCAGTCATGTTATAATCATGCATCCACTGAACAAACTCAATCATTTGCTCCGTTTTATAGATACCATAATCCAAAGCTTTTACCGCTTCCTCAGCTGTGCCAGTACCATTTAAAATAAACTGATTAATTTGTTGAGCGCCACCAAAATCTCCTTCTAATACAAAAACACGAACATTTTCATTTTTAATTAGAGCTTGAAATACATCCTTCTTTAATGTTTGGAATTCAACATTTCCATGTGTCGCTTCTCCAAAACCAATTACTTTCACATCATTTGGAATATCGATATCTTCAATCGCAGATGTATATTTTGCAGCATCTTTAACGGCTTCACCCTTTCCGCAGCCCGCTAGAGCTAACAAAAGAAATAATGCTGAAATTAATAAAAAGCTCCTTTTAACAAAAACCATTTTAAAAAATCTCCCTTAATCTATTAAATGCCTTAATCACCCGATTGGTGAGGACTAAGAATTAGTGAGGATGAAGTAGATCCCCACTGAATCAATTATACCTCAGCATAATTGCGTCCGAAGACTTTAACTTTATACGGCTTTTCGTTGGAAATATAAATATCCGCCAAGGAAAAACAGTACGAATCCTCCTCCTACAACTGTTAACAATTGATCCCAAGGCACGAAGAATGCATCACCTGTATTGCCACCTACATTCATCATCAAGAAGGGCTGTCCCCATGGATAATAAGGTCCAAAACGTGCAGAATTGACTGCTAATATAGACGGTAAAGTAAAAGTGACGTTTACTGCAAATGGAGCAGCAAAACTTTTAAACATGATGGACGTCCATAGCTGCAACGCTACTAATGGCATTGTCGCTAACCATCCGCCAAGAATACTTTTCCACACAATTTCCATTGGGAAAGGATCTGAGTAGCCTTTCATAATACCTACTACATATATAGAACATAAATATAGTATCTGCATCGCCATCACAAGAAACATAATTAAAACATACTTTGCAACAAACACTTTCCCTCTTGTCACAGGTAGTGCTAAAAGTTGTTTCCAGCCACCTGATTGATGTTCATATCTACAAATAAGACTCGCAAATACTCCTGAAATTAAAGGTAGGAATAATAATGCATACAATAAATTCATAGAAATTAATGAGCTATACCATTCGTTAATTCCAGAATCCGACATGTCACCAAAATTTGATGTTAATCCGATAAAAAGTCCTATTATTGGCCCCGCAAAAATTAATGGCACCATTTTTGATTTACGTAATTTAAACCATTCAGCGCTCAGTATAGACCCCATTACTTTACATCCCTTCTAGCAAAATCTATCATTCCGATAATATACAGTAAAATACCAATGCCAACTCCAAGCATGACATTAATTACGGGCTCATCCCATTGATTCATTAAAGATGGCCATTTCCAAATCATCCAGTCAGGCAATACAAATGATGAATACGCAAAAATCACGCCGAAAATACCTACTGTAATTGGTATCCCTTGATTATGACAAACGCTTGCAATCCAAAGCTGAAGTGCCAATATTGGCAACGAAGCAAAAAATGGATAATAAGCAAATTTAGCAATTTCCGCATATGGTATGCTATCACCTAAATCTAAAAACACTCCATAAGCCATTGACAATAACATTAAAATCGTGGAAGACATAAACAATAAAATTGCTAGAACCGTGAATTTTGATAAATACACTGTTAATTTAGATACCGGTAGTGCAATTAATTGCTTCCAAGCGTTCGTTTCATTTTCAATGCTCGCCATAAATGAAGTTAAAATAGCAATCCCTAAAACTATAGCAAGTGGTGTAAATGAATGAACATTTAATAAATAGTAGCCCCAATCGTCCTCGCTTTGTTCTAACAAATAGTCCTTCCTTAGACCGTAATTCACCATTTGTAGGGCAACAACACCTATTGGTCCTAATGCTGTTAAAAACCATAATCCTTTGCGTTTAATTTTCAAAAAGTCAGAAGTTAATAGCTTCCCTATCATAGCGCTTGCTCTCCTGTTGTCATTTGAAGGAAAATCTCCTCTAAAGATCGTTTCTCTTCCTCTACTCGGTAAACCGAAATACCTTCTCGTACAAGGATTTGTACAATATGTGCTACTTTTTCATCTGAGCATTCATCGAATAAAATAAGGTCATCCTTATGTTCTGCCTTAATGCCATTTGCTACTAGTGAACGCCAGCCCTTTTCACTATCGCTCACTTTAATCACTACCTTTGGCTGAGCAAATCTACGCATCGCTTCAATTGAATCCTGGAAAATCATTTTCCCCTTTGTCACAATGCCCACTTGTGTAGCCATTTGATCTATTTCAGATAATAGATGGCTTGAAATAATAATCGTCATTCCATACTCTTCAGGAAGTCGTTTAATCAAATTACGAATTTCGATAATACCAGATGGATCAAGACCATTTGTTGGTTCATCTAAAATAAGTAATTCAGGATTATGTAACAAAGATGCAGCAATACCTAAACGTTGCTTCATCCCAAGAGAAAAGCCTTTTACTTTTTTATCTGCAGCATCCTTCAAACGAACAATTTCTAATACTTCATCGATGCGTGACTTCGGTACTCCTAAAATTTTTCGTAATGCTTCTAAATTTTCGTAGGCCGTTAAATGGGGATAATAGGAAGGGTTCTCTACTAATGAACCAACCTTTGCTAAAATATTAATTCGTTCTTTCGTTAAATCTTTTTGGAAGATTTTGATTGTCCCAGAAGATGGCTTCATTAGACCAAGAAGCATACGAATCGTTGTAGTTTTTCCTGCTCCATTAGGTCCTAAAAATCCATATATTTCACCTTTACGTATTTTTAAATTTATATTTGATACAGCTTGCTCTTTACCAAAGCTTTTTGATAAGTTTTCTGTTTGTACGATATATTCCATTGTCCTCACCTCTGTAATTATCTTAAGCAACGAAGGTTAAAAACAGGTAAGGTCCAAGTTTAAATTTTGTTTAAAAAATGCTCTCTACCATAACGTGGGGTTGATTTCCGTTCCGGCTGGGCGCTTTGTTGCTGCCGCTACGTTAGCACTACGCTTTCGCACAGAGCAGAGCTTCCTGGGGGCGTCCGATGAGCCGCTTGGGCCAACAGGATGTTGGTCACGAAGGCATTATCACAGGATGTGATGCTCTTAGCCTTCGTTCCCCTATGTGCTCGCTCCAGGGTCTCATCTGTGACGCTAATCCCCAAGAAGTCGCCCAGCCTCCACTCCAATCAACTTTTTCGCATGATATACGTTTTAACAAAAAAGTCATCTCAAACTTCCGAATGATGGACCAATTTATTAGAAATCATATGTATGCCTCATCACTAGACCGTAAAGCTCTCTATGCTTTTCCACAGGAATCTGTACAATTTTTTACTTGGAATCAAAAAAACAGCATGCCATAAGCTTTGCTGGCATACTGTTTGAACAATTACTGAAATGAAGCATGTCTTAGCATGCTTCACGAAATATTCTATTTGTAGTGTTTAATTTTAATCTTTGTGCCAGCTTCGTTTGACTCAATATCCCAATCTAAATCCATACCCTTCACCATAATATCAACAATCGATAAGCCGATACCAGCACCTTTCGCATCGGATTCATTTTTCATTCCGTTTCCGTGATCCTTTATGATAAATGCATCATAGTGCTCCGTCGATTCGGTTTCCACGCCAATATATTTCCCGCTGCTCGCATGACGTAAAATATTTTGAAATAAATTATCGAATATACGCCCAAGCCAAATCGGATCAATTTGCCATTCATTTTTCTCAAATGAATGTAGCTCAATATCGATTTCAAAGCCTTCCTTTTCGAACACCGGATACCATGTCGTCATTTGCTCACGTACAAAACGTATAATGTTGATGTCTTTCGGTTCAAATTTATATTTACTAGCCATCAGTAATGTATAGGACATTAAATTTTCTATTAAAGCGTCGATATTAACAATCGATGTTTCCATTGCCTTAATCGCTAGCTTTCCATCCTCTGATAATACCTCTTTACTAACTGAATATGATTGCGCTCGTATTTTCGTTAATGGCGTTCGCAAATCATGTGATAAATTAGCAATCAATTCACGTCTTAGCTGTTCCTCCTGCTGCTCACGATGTTTACTTTCCCTAAGCTCACACACCATGCGATTAAAGCTTTGTTCAAGCTGACCAATTTCGTCCTTCTTCTTGACCTTTGCTGCAATAGGTAAGCCGTCTACATCACGAATTTCCATCGCTTCCTGAAGGTGCAATAGTCGTTTTCGAATCCCTCTGAAAAATAAAAAGGAGACTATAATGAAAAATAATATAATCGCAATAACACCGAAAAATACGAATGCTCCATATTGTTCATAAACATTTTTAAGAGGTGGATTAAACACTTCTCTAGGAATCTCAAAAACGATAAACCCATTTGATTCGTCCTGTCCTAAAAAAGCTATAACTGTAAACGGATCTTCTCCATAATGATCTTTTATAAATTTTGTCGTAAATGCTGGTGTCCATTTTAATGGTAATTGCTCCGTCACATTCAATGTTGTAAGTAATGTACCGTCCTCACTTACCCAGAACATGGATGATTTAGGGTATTGACCCTTCCAATCTTTAAAATGTTGAGCAATCGTTTCCTCTGTGACATTTTTTATACTCTTAGCTTCTTCAAGCCATTTTTCCTCTACTTCGCTTTCCCTGAGAACTTCACTTGAAAAATCAGTTTTTCCTATTCCAAACACAAAAGCGGCAATAGCAAAATAAGATAATTGAACAATAAAAATGGCTGAAAAAATAATCAACATATACTTTGCTAATAATGATCGAAAAAATTTCATAGCTTCACCCTATATCCAATGCCTCGAATGGTTTCGATAATCGTCGGTTTGGCTGGATTAATTTCTATTTTTTCTCTTAAGTATCGAATATGCACCATTAATGTTTTATCGCCTTCTATGTAACTTTCACCCCAAACACCTTCATAAAGCTGTTCCTTCGTTAAAATTTGATTTAAGTGGCGAATAAAATACTGTAATAAATAGAACTGCTTACCTGTTAATTGAATTTCTTCATCGGTCTGCTTATTGATAATCCGCATTTCTTTCGTATAAATTTTTAGATGCTGAAGATCTAGCACATCATCATTCTTTTGATATCTTCTTAGTAAAACCTCCACACGAGCTATAAGTTCATCTGGGTGAAATGGCTTTGTCAAATAATCATCTGCGAAGTTAAGGCCCTCTATTTTATCCTCTACAGCTGTTCGTGCTGACAGCATTAAAATCGGGATTTCTTTATTTTCCCGCTTAATTCTTTTGCCAATTGAAAAGCCATCTAAGCCTGGAAGCATCACATCCAATATAGCGATATCCTTAGAGGCTATGTGCTGATCGACCTCTTCACCAGATTCAAGCCATGTAACCTCATATCCTCTTTCTGTTAAATCCTTTGTAACCCATTGACCAATCTCTTTTTCGTCTTCTATGTACAATATGCGATACAATGGTAATCCTCCTAATCTATGATTTCATAGAGCCTTAAAACTAACGTTATACTAAAAAACCATATTTCGCATTATATAATTTCAAATATTTATTCAATTTCAAACTTATATAACAGCTTATCGAACGCCCTCAGCGCCTAATCGGAACTGAGATGAACCCCCATGTTTTGTTGATAAGCCTCCTTAATTGGAATTCAACATTCATTAACGCTAAACAAAGTTGCGTGTTTTACTCATGCGTCCTTTCGGATTGAATAATAAACTTTACGTACTGCTGGAATGAAAGGAGCAATAAGATGAAAACATTAGTATCTGCAAAAAATGTGACTAAAATTTACAACAAAAACCAATTACCTGGACTCAACAAAGTATCTTTTGACATTCAATCAGGTGAATTTGTTGGGATTATGGGTGCATCAGGCTCAGGAAAAACAACTTTATTAAATATTCTATCAACAATTGATACACCAACAGAGGGTGAAATTTTAATTGATGGCGTTGATCTAAAAACACTTAATGATAACAAATCTGCTGATTTTAGAAAGAATCATTTAGGCTTTATATTTCAAGAGTATTTTTTGCTAGATAGTTTATCAGTTAAGGAAAATATTGCAGTCCCACTTACTTTACTGCACAAATCTCCAAAAGAAATAGATACAACGATCGATAATCTAGCAAAGCGTTTTGGTATATACGAACAATTATCAAAGTACCCTAGTCAACTTTCAGGCGGGCAAAAACAAAGAGTTGCCGCGGCTAGAGCGATTGCGAAACAGCCAAGTATTTTATTTGCTGATGAACCAACAGGTGCATTAGATTCACACTCAGCAACCGAGTTACTTCAAAAGTTAAGAGAAGTGAATGAGGAACTTCATACAACTATTTTAATGGTAACCCATGATGCTTATGCAGCAAGCTTTTCAAGTAGAATCCTGCTATTTAAAGATGGAAATATAATAAAGGAATTAAAAAGAAACAATCAAACTAGAATACAATTCTTCGAAGAAATATTAAGGGAAATCTCTAAATAAAGACCAATAGGGTGAAAGGAAGGCATTATGGTGGGATTATTAACAATTGCAAAAAAGAATTTGAAGAATAATTTTTCCTTCTACTCGTTCTATTTCGTTTCTGTAGCCTTTGTGCTGACGGTATTCTTCTCATTTATTTCATTTTCTATGAATAGTATTGTATTGGGGAAAATTTCGTCAGATGGAAGAGTAGAAACAATGTCAAGAGTAGTAGCGATGCTGGTGATGGCATTTGTATTATTCTATATGTCATATTCAAATACCTTCTTTATGAAAAAAAGAACAAAAGAGCTTGGGATTTATTCGCTCTTAGGGTATCGGAAGTCAACAATGGTAAAACTTTTAACGCTCGAAAATATTTTAATTTGTTTCGCTGCATTAATTGTTGGGATCCTTCTCGGTGCCGTTGCACATAAAGGTATTGTCGGAGCGATTGTCAAATTATTAAAATTACAAATCGAAACTTCCGAAATACCATTTATTAATATAAAAGCTGTTATATTTACATTTATTTTCATATTCGCTATTTTAATCGTCTTATTATTCTCAAACTGGATAATCCTTCGAAAAAGTACATTACTAATGTTAGTACGAATGGATAAAAAAGAAGAAAAACAAGTAAAAATTAATACAGCCTTCTCATTCATTGGGCTACTTCTTATATTGTTCGGTTATTTCTTAGCTCTTGATATTACAAGAGGAATTCAATCATTGTGGAAAACGATTGGTTTTTCACCTATTGCACTTGTAACTTTAGTAAGTGTGATACTAGGTACTATTTTCTTTATTCATTCTTTTTTACCATTCATTATTCAAAAATTAAAGAAGAGGAAAAGTTGGTTTTATAACGAATCAAATATTATTATCATTCCAAACTACATTTTTAAAATCCGTTCGATGGCAAAGACTTTAATTTTGTTAACTTTATTAGTTTCAGGAACTTTGGCTTTATTCGGCTCTACCGTCCTGACTCTTTACCATCCAGTTGCTGCCACAGAACGAATTATTCCGTCAGCTATAGAATTCCCAGTGGAAAACAAACAATTGGCTACTGAGGTCATCCAAATCGCAGAGGATTCTGCTGGTAAAGTGAAACACAAAGAAACAACTATTATCCAAATAACATCGTCTTCTACTAATTTACCGCAAGAATATAGTATTAAGGAAGATCCAGGATTTGATCTTATCTCCGAATCAGATTATAAGGAACTAATAGGTAATCAGGGAAAAAAGGTAGAATTCGAACATATAAATGACAATGAAAGTATTTTAGTAAAATATCGACCTGACAAAAAGAAGCTAGATAAAGGAAATATATATACATTAAACATAACGCCTACAAATAGTGTAGATATTAAAGTCAAAGATACGACATTACTTAATCCAATAGGATTCGCCAATAGTGTAGGAACGCTTATTATCTCAGACAAACTTTACAAAGAAGTAAAATCCTTCGGGCTACCAGAAAAGACGATAATGAGCATTAATGGGACGAATATGAGGAAAAATAAAGAAGTTTACGAAAACTTATCTCCCCTATTTAAAAATAACAATTATTTTTCAAGTAGCTACCAAAAAATAGACTTCCTGATCCAACAAAATAGTTCAACCTTCTTACTCATTAGCTTCGTTACGATTATCTTTTTTATTGCAACAGGCAGCATTTTATACTTCCAAAATCTTTCAAATGCTATGTCAAAAAAAGATGAGTTTGCTATTCTACAAAGAATGGGCTATAACAAGAAAAAAGTAAAAAAAATCATTAGTAAAGAAGTTTTTGCGCTATTCAGCATTCCCTATGTATTAGGGTTAACACACAGTATTTTCGCAATGATCACATACAAAACCGCTTTAATGGATGACTTATTAGGAAAAAGCAGCGCCTTTTTATTACCTATTTTATTCGCGGTCATAGTTTTCACTCTAGTATATATCATTTATTATTTGTTAACGAAACGAGCATGTAATAAAATTATTTTCAATAATAATTAGTAAAAAATTACAAGTATAGCTGGTGTATATATGCATGCATCAGCTTATCTATATGTAATCTAGTAAAGGTATGTGAACGGATGAAAAAGTACTATGAATATAAACAACTTTTTATTTTAATACATCAACTTTTTATCATTACTTTTTTATGTTATGAGTTTTTGCAGAAAAATATTGTAGGAACTACAAAGTTTCTACCATTAGTACTTATAACGATTATGGTTATCTACGGGGCATATATCAGTTTTATCAACTTTAAAGACAATAAAACGCTATCACAATTTTCTAATTTGCTATTCCTTACAGCTTGGCAATTTTTGCTTACGCTTAATGGAAACCCATTGTTTTATACATTAAGCATAGTGCTTGGTATAGTAATACTATATTTGACCGTACAATTTTTGCTCTTGTTCTTTTTCCAAGATTCCATCTATATTTATAAAAAAGAAACGGATTCCATTTTAAAAATTATATGTCTATTCACACTCGTTTCGAAATTGATAAATGATACACTTTTTGCCTTTCTATTTTCATTTCAATTAATTGCAAGTTTTAGTTGCATTATCTTTATATTTTTGAAGAATCGAAAACGAATTTCATTTGTTTTAAAAAATGAAAAAAAACATCTACTTCAATCTGCTACTATCCTTATTGTTCCCTTTATTGGATACGCTGTGTTGTTTGCAAAAAGTCCTGAACATTTAAGTAATCTAGGATGGTATACAGCGATTTTTTTACCTTTATTTAGTATTCACGCAATTGCTTTTAAAAACCATAAATTTTTGAGAAAATATTTTCTTTTAAAAGAATATAAAATGGGACTTTTGTTGTTATGTTGTCTTGTTTTTATGAGTTTACTTGGCGTATTGTTTAAGTTCAATATGATTACATATTTTATTATTTTGCATACGATTTTTTGGTTTGTGTTGCTTTATTTTATCTTGTTATTTCATGACACCAAAACTACAATGCTACATTTTGGTTCAGTACAACCTACAACGTTGCCTGAAGGTTCTTACGTACAGCATCTTGTACAGATAGCGAAAGAAGAAAAATTAAAAAATTCTTTTTCAAATTATTTACATGATGAAATATTACAGGATATATTAGCCGTTAAAAATATGATGAATAAATCTACTAAACAAGAGGTTCGCGAAATAATCGTAAATACATTAGATAACCTAAACTTGTCTATACGCGAACAGATGCAAGAATACCACCCGACTATATTAAAAACACTTACATTAAAAGAAAACTATAGTAATTTGATTGATATGATTCAACAGAAATATGGAAACAAACATATAAAAATGAAATTTAGCTGCAATGATCATTTCTTTTTAGTTGAACCTTATCATTTAATTATCTATCGAATTTTAAAAGAGCTAGTAACCAATGCATTCAAACATTCTAAATGTACTAATCTATTTGTAAAACTGGCACTAGAAAATGACGAAATACAGCTTATAGTAAAGGATAATGGGGTCGGTTTGCTAAAGGACAATACTGACACTAATAATCATAGAGGTTGGGCTTCAATAAAAGAGCAGTTATTTTTATTAAATGGAAACATGTCAATTTCAAAATGCACTCCTTCTGGCTTATGTATTACTATTCTTATTCCTATGAAAGGGGATGAATCCTATCAATATTTTATTAATAGATGACCATGCTCTGTTTGCAAAAAGCCTTGAGATAGTCTTAGCAGATTCCCCTGAAATAGAACAATTTTATTCATTACAAAATGTTGAAAATGTTATTTCTATTATTAATGAGTTTAAGCCGGATATTACGTTAATAGATATAAATTTAAGTAACATCAGTAGTGAGGATGGTCTAGGATTAGCAAAGAGCATTATAAATAGTGAATGTTATACAAAAATAGTCATTTTAACAGGTCATGATTTACCTGTTTATCGGTATGAAGCTCAAAAAATCGGCGTCAGCGGGTTTATTAATAAAAATATTATGCCTGATAAATTATTGCAAACTTTAGTGGAAATTAACGAGGGTAGTTACTATTATCCGTTATCAACGGACTATATCGAGGAATTAACTGACAGTGAAAAGCAAATATTACAATTGCTATGTGATGGATATAAACGTAAAGAGATTGCAACTATGTTATATGCAAGTGAACGTACGATTTCAAATCATATTCAGCATATATTTAATAAGTTAGATGTATCTTCCTCGTTAGAAGCTGTAACGAAAGGAATAAAATTAGGCTATATTCAGCCTAATTATTAACAACTTTAAAAGCAGAGCGTGCCATTAACATTGATGAAGTCACGCTCTGAATATAAAATTTCATCTGATTATTTATATAAGACAACTTCCTTTAAATTTTATCTATTTAATAATCAACATATCATTATCATCAAACTGCCACATGTCTCCATAGGCAACTTCCCAATAATAGCCGTTTGGATCTTGGAAATAGCCACTATAGCCACCCCAGAATACAGTTTCTGGCTCCTTGACGATTTTTGCTCCTGCCTTTTTAGCTAAATCAAATACTTGATCTACCTCTTCTTTAGATTTTCCATTATAAGCGAGTGTAATCCCGTTAAAGCCATCTCCTATCGCAGGTGGATTTGCTTCGTTAATATCTTTTACTAAACGATGAATCGGAAATAGTGAGATTTTTGTACCTCCATTATTAAAGAAAATAACATCCGGGTTTGTTTCCTCACCATAAACAATCACTTCAAATCCCAGACCCTCTCGATAAAAACTAAGAGACTCGACCATATCTTTTACACCCAATGTGATTAAATTTAAACGATTCATCCCACTCTCTCCTTTAAATCAATTTGGCCTTGGCGTAATTGCGCTGTCGCTTCGCTTTCGCACAGATAAACAATGCGTCCGGATTTTGAATTGTGCTCAGGCCTGCACGAGGGTCGACACGATGTCGGTCATTTCGGTAATGCCATACGTGGCGTTTTTACCGATGCAGGTCAGTTAGCCGTTTTCGCAGGATGCGAAGGTTTTAGGCTAACACCCTTTATTCATTCCTTTCAAGATCCGTGGCATCCGCCGGAGGCTTTAGGCCAACAGATGTTTTTTGCGCGAAAGCGTAGTGCTAACGCAGCGTCCGCAGCATGATGTTGGTCACTCAGTCGTTGCCACAGGACGTGGCGTTCTTAGACTGAGTTCCTCTATTTCAGTATGTGTTTGGTACAACTACTAAATAGGATCCTTATCTTCTGTAGATGAAGCTACAGAAAACATTTTTGCTGAATGAAGATAAAAGCATCAATTACTTATTCTATTTCAGGCATTGAATAACCTTCTACCACCTGCAAACTATAAGTATTTTTACTTTATTACCATTAATTGCAATTAATGCAGAAGACCGAATAACGTGAACTAATAAAAATTTCTTACAGCGAACCATTGATATTCCACAAAAGTTACCTCCACGTTTCTATGAAACCAAAAAGTGCGTACTTTTTTTTGCAATGGCATGGAAGCATAATAAGAAAGCAACAAAGCACAAATGAAATTGGAGGACAGAAAAATGATTAATCATTTACAAGATAAAATTACATTAAATAACGGCTTACAAATGCCTGGTATGGGTCTAGGCGTATTTCAAGTACCGAATGATGTTACAGCAGAAATGGTGAAAAATGCGATTGAGGTTGGTTACCGTAGTATCGATACTGCTGCTATTTATGGTAATGAAGCAGGGGTTGGTGAAGGTATTAGTCAGGCACTAGCAACTACTGGTTTAAAACGTGAGGATTTATTTATTACATCAAAAGTATGGAACGATGGCTTGAGCTATGAAGAGACAATTGCAGCATACGAGGACAGCTTAGAAAAATTAGGGCTAGATTATTTAGACCTATATCTCATTCATTGGCCAGGTAAAAATAAATTTGCAGAAGCTTGGAGAGCACTCGAAGATTTATACGAGCAAGGGAAAATAAAAGCTATTGGGGTATGTAATTTCCATGTATCACACTTACAAGATCTTCTTAAAATAGCTCGTATCAAACCAGTTATTAACCAAGTGGAACTTCATCCACGATTACAACAAACTGAGCTACGTTCATTCTGCGAAGAGCACAATATACAACTGGAAGCTTGGGCACCATTAATGCAAGGTGGACTTCTTGATAATGAAACTATTTCAAAAATTGCTGAAAAATACGGGAAATCAAATCCTCAAGTTATCTTGCGCTGGGATATTCAAAATGGTATCGTCACAATTCCAAAATCTGTGCGCAAAGAACGTATGATTCAAAACGCTGATATTTTTGATTTCACACTATCTGATGAAGAGATGGCAATCATTAACGCCATGAATCTAGATCAACGTGTTGGACCAAACCCAGATGAGTTTGATTTTGTCATGTAAACGATAGCTATGCAAACGTGAAAGAGACTGTCTTATTTTCTTAGTATAGAAAACTTTTTTAGACAGTCTCTTTCCAATCTATTTAAGATGTATGCTTTATTGCGATATCTTCATCACGTTGCATTAACAGTACATCTTCACCTTTATCTTGTAGCACTTCGATATGTTTTTCACCCCAAGTGCAAAGCATGTTCAGCACAGGGTCCATCTCTTGACCATAAGGTGTTAGCGAATATTCAACTTTTGGCGGTACTTGATTGAAAACCTTACGATTAATTAATCCAGACTGCTCTAATTCACGTAATTGGCTCGTTAGCATTTTTTGCGAAATGCCTGGAATCAATCGGCGAAATTCATTCGTACGAATCTGACCATGGTGGTTAAGATGACAAAGAATAATAGGTTTCCATTTGCCCCCAATGACTTCAAGAGTGGCTTCAACACCAATATTATAAACTTTTTTCATTGTAAACCCCCTGTAATATTCAAAAGTAACTAAAAGTACCCTATATAACTTTTAGGTGTATATGAATATTACTATATACTATAAAAAAAATCAAAGGAGATATTATTAGAATGAAAGATACAAAAGTGCCGAATGCCAAACTAACTTTACTCGCACTTGCCATCAGTGCATTTGGTATCGGCTCTACAGAATTTATAAGCGTCGGATTACTTCCGTTAATTACAGAAGATTTTGACATAACATTAAGTACTGCGGGTTTAACTGTATCCATATATGCACTAGGTGTAACTATTGGTGCACCGCTTTTAACCGCATTAACATCGCGCCTTAGTCGCAAAAATGTGTTACTGCTCGTTATGGTACTGTTTATTATCGGTAATTTACTTGCAGCCTTAGCACCCTCATTCTCATTGCTACTAACTGGGCGTGTTATTTCAGCATTAGCACATGGTGTGTTTATGTCCATTGCCTCTGTTATAGCTGCAGATGTTGTAGCACCTAATAAACGAGCAAGTGCAATAGCTTTTATGTTTACAGGACTAACTTTAGCAACTGTGACTGGTGTCCCGCTAGGAACTTTTATTGGACAAGTAACCGATTGGCGAATGTCGTTTATTTTCATAGTTATCATAGGTATTATTGGATTAATTAGTAATGCCCTGCTTGTGCCAAGTCACTTATCCAAAGGGAATCCAATATCCATTCGAGATATGGGTAAAGTATTAGGGAATATTCGAATGTTATTAGTCCTCTTTATTACTGCAATTGGGTATGGTGGTGCATTCGTTGTATACACCTATGTTTCTCCTATTTTAGAGCAGTATATGGGCTACTCACCAAGGGCAATTGTCGTGATCTTAGTTGTATATGGTATTTGTGTTGCCATCGGTAATACATTAGGTGGTCGTTTTGCGAATAATAACCCTTTACGTTCTATCTTTATTATCTTTATAGGCTTAGCATTAGCACTACTCGGCATCAACTTCTTTTTAGAATCATCAATCGTTGGATTAATAATGGTCTTTATGATGGGGCTATTTATGTTTATGAATGTACCGGGATTACAGCTTTATGCCGTTCAGCTTTCGGAAAAATATATACCATCAGCTATTTCAATGGCTTCAGCATTAAATATTTCGGCCTTTAACATTGGTATTTTTCTAGGATCATACATTGGAGGAATCATCGTTCGCCACCAATCATTAGCTCATACTCCTATATATGGATTCTGTATGGTGATGATTGCTGCAGCGACTACGTTCCTATGGTTACTCTTCGATAGAAATAAACAATAACCTTTGTGAATGTTATGGCGCTTTAAATGAGGTGGATTACCGTTCCCGACTATTGCTTTCACTACAAAAGTCATTTGTTCATGTTAATGAAGTGACCGGTCGGAACGGAAATCAACTCCACGTTATTGCGATGAATTCATTTTTATATAATTACTTTGTAGATTTATCGGAACAAAATCTCATTTTATCGGAACAATTTTAGCTTTTATCGGAATCTTTTCTCGTTTTATCGGAACAATTTCAGTTTTTATCGGACGACTCCACCATTAACACCTAAAGTCTTTGTTGTACATAAGATAATGTATCAGCTATAGGATAGGAGGAATTTAGTTGTATTACAATCCTTATCCGTATTTTGTCTATCCTAATTATTTTCCGGCATGGGTAATGGCCAATCAACCAACAATTCAACACCCTTCTAGCCATCTAGCAATGCCGACAAACCCAACGAATAGAAGTCCATTTCCAATTGTCAATACAAAGAAATTGAAGACTTCCGCGAATCGAATCAAGGTTATTATGCAGCAAGCACAATTACTTACGGATAAAATTGATGAATCAGAGCAATTTGCACATGATCTTATGAACGCAGCACAACAATCAAATAAAACAGAAGTTGAAAAGTTAATTGCGTCAACAGGCATTACTCTAAAATTCGAAACTACCTATACACCAGATGGATTTCGTATAACATTTACTGAAAGTAGCTGTTGTAAGCTAACACTAATTTTGGGTTGGTGACGAGTTGGTCCTTTGAAGAGGGACTCTTTTTTTGCCTTTAGCATCTTTATAAACTTTAACCTTGTATCCCTATTGAACTTGTAAACTATAAATAAATATGCTAAAGTGTTTGTAATCATTATTTCTGAAAATTCTTATATCGTTTTTTCTTATCAAGAGAGACGGAGGGATTGGCCCTATGAAGTCTCAGCAACCAGCCTATAGGTATGGTGCTAATTCCAATTGGCAAAATTCTGCCTTGAAAGATGAGAAGACTTACTTAGTTGCTTTGCACGAGAGTCCTCTTCTTCAAGGAGGACTCTTTTTTTATTGTTGCATTCAAAAAAATTAAAAGAAAGCAGGGAATTATTATGGCAAACGAACTTTTACAAGCAATTCAACTATTGAAATCAAAAGAATGGGTAGATTTAACACATACATTTGGTCCAAATTCTCCACATTTCTTTATGTTTGATGATGCAAAATTTGAAACATTATTTTCGCATAATGATGGCTTCTTTGCACAGCAATTCACTTTCCCAGGGCAATACGGAACACATATCGACCCACCTATCCATTTTGTGCGAGATACACGCTATTTAGAGGAATTGGAGCTAAAAGAACTAGTGCTACCACTCATCGTTATTGATAAATCAAAAGAAGCCGAAGTAAATAACGACTACTCGTTAAGTGTTCAGGATATTCTTGACTTTGAAGCTGAATATGGAGAAATTGAGGCAGGTACCTTTGTTGCGTTACGTACCGATTGGAGTAAACGTTGGCCAGATAAAGAGTCTTTCAGTAACAAAGACGCTGATGGCAATAATCATATTCCTGGCTGGGGATTAGAAGCGTTACAATTTTTATTCAACGAACGAAAAGTAAGTGCTATTGGTCACGAAACTTTTGACACGGATTCAGCAGCAGATTTCCGTAAAAATAGTAAGCTAGACGGCGAGTATTTTGTGCTAGAGCAAGATACTTACCAAATTGAGCTTATGACAAATTTAGATAAGCTACCACCAAAAGGCGCTGCTATATTTAATATTGTGCCGAAGCCTGAAAAAGCATCTGGATTCCCTGTCCGTTCATTCGCAATATTACCGTAATATAGCAAAAGGTCTGATTCCATAAATATTGAATCAGACCTTTCATCAATTATGCCTCGAAATAATTCCATGACATCCGCCGGAGGCTTTAGGTCAACAGATGTTTTTTGTGCGAAATCGTAGCGAAGCAACAAATGTTTTTTGTGCGAAAGCGTAGTGCTAACGTAGCGGCAGCAGCGGATGTTTGGACACCCGCTGAAAGAAGTTAAATTTATTTAGGTGAATTCTTTCTTTTGAAAACAAAATAAACGACCAACATAATGATGATGAACAATACTATAACATAAATACTGTAGCGGGATAAATATAGCCCTACATAATGCCATTTCTCTCCAAGTACTTTCCCTAAGGTAATAAAAGTAAATGTCCAAATAATTGCTCCCGTATAAGCAAAGAAAGCAAATTTTTTATAAGGATAATTATTGATTGCCGCAATGTATGCAGTAAGATGACGTACACCTGGAATAAAAAAACCTATTAATAATAATATTGGTCCAATTTTATCAAATAATCTTTTAGTAAAATCAATTTTCTGTTCAGTAATATGGACCTTCGAACCGTATTTTCGTAATAAAGGTAGCCCGAATTTATAGCCTATATAGTAGCTCAGGGTAATTCCCCCCGCTGCACCTACCATAGCGCTAATTAAAGCTGGAATATGTGCAAGCGTTTCACTATATACGCTATACCCTACATATGTCAAAAATATTTCATCAGGAAGTGGCAGCCCGACAATTCCTCCTACTAGGATAAGAATGATGCCAAAATATCCATAATGTTCAATAAGAGATTGCACGTGATGCGCCATAAATCATCCCACCTAAAGCGTAATAATTTTTAATAGTTAGCTTTATCATAACTCAAAGGAGACAACATTATGAGTATTATGGATTTAATACAGTTTTCTCCATGTAATCATCAATGTTGTATTATAAAAAATGCGTTTCATAATCATAATTTTTTCTTAGTGACTAGATGATTCCTATTATTAGTTTAAGCCTACTATTAAATTATTTGTAGCTCACGTAGAGCAAAATCAATACCATCCTCAACTGATTTCTTCGTTACATAATCAGCGACTTTTTTTAATGCTTCGCTACCATTTCCCATTGCAATACCAAAGCCAACCTGCTCCAGCATGTCGATATCATTATCTCCATCCCCAAAAGCAAGCGCCTCCTCAGAACTCAAGTCGAAATACGCTAGTACAGCCTGGACAGCAATAGATTTAGAAACATCATGTTGCAAAACATTTGTAATGTAAGGGTGCCACCTTTTAAATAATAAATGAGGAAATTTTGAAGTATACTTTTTCTCTATATCCTCATCACCATATAAACACATTAAATAAACCTCTTGCGTTAAAATATCTTCATTAATAGCGGGAAACTCTTGCAAAGATAATGTTTCTCGCATGGCTTTTAATGTCTTTTCCTCTTGGACGTTATTCATTGACAATTGTTCTGTAAAAAAAGATAGACTTTGTTTATTTTCATCAGCAAAAGCTTTAACTGCCTGGACGATTTCTTTTGCAACAGGTATTTTATGTATTACTTGATCTTGATACTTAGCATATGCTCCATTAGCTGTAATAAACGTCTCTATTCCTATATTTCTTAACTCCTGGCACATTGATAAAGGTCTCCCTGTAGCAGCAACAAGATGAATTCCTTTGTTTTTTAATTGCTTAATAGCGTTCCTTGTACTCTCTTCAATACGACCATCTTCATAATTAACAAGCGTTCCATCTACGTCAAAAAATACAATTTTATAATCCATCGTTCTCTCCTTATCGCTTACTAATAACCCTATATTTTCCCAATCAATATACTTGTAATTTTACATTAAGAAATATCTTTATATCAAAATTATTACATAGGCATTATTACCTATATATCAACTTGATAATAAAAAAAATTAATAGTTATTTAATGAAACATTTGTACTTTATTTGACAAACTAAAACGAATGTATAACTTGCTTTAACTACACCGATAAACACTATTACGGGTACATATTGAAATTTCAAATAACTAAGAAAGTAATGAACATTTTTATTTTAATAATTCTAAAGGAGTATACCAAAGAACATAGAATTGTTAATATAAAGGTAGTTAAATTAAATATATTGAACGATACTATCCACCATATAAATAGAACAAAAGAAATAATCCTCTGGATGTAAAGGAGTTGATTCTTATGGCATTTAACATTTACTACTATGAAAGTAGTGTGGATTGCAAGTTTTGTAAAAAGCATTTCACCACATATAAAGTACGCCCTAATCGATATAAAATTATCGAAGAACAAACAGACTTCATGCCAGTTTACGAAGGTTTAAACCCGTTATTGTATGAAGTTGCCGTTTGTCCACATTGTGGCTATGCTTACCACAAATCTATGACAAGAACATATGGGCCTTTCATGCTTCTTATTGATGAGCTGTACATAAAAGAGCTACAAAAACCAATGGATATCTGCAAGGAACGTACGATTGATGATGCCATTGTAAGCTTTAAATTAGCTTATCTTGTATCAAGAGCATCCATGGAAGAGTCACTTCTTATGGCCAATTTCGCTTTAAAAATAGCCTGGCTATATCGCTTAAAAAATGATGAAGAATCGGAAATGCGCTATCTTTTTGCTGCTAGAGATTTTTACAGCAAATCTTTTGCATCTAATCAAGAGGGCGGAGAGAGAATTCAATATTTACATGCAGAATTAAGCCTCCGACTTGGAGATATTGCTGAAGCGAAAAAAGGATTCTCTCGATTAATAGCAGATCGAAATGTTTCCAATAAATATCGAAAACTCGCACGAAATCGCTGGGAAAACTATAAATATGATGAGCAACCGAACAACGCAAATAAAACTATAGAAGAAGTCATCAATTGAAGTAAAACGAGGAGAGTAATAATCATGCAGCTATTTACCAAAAGGATTGATGTGAGAGAAGAAGATATTTTTTCAGAACTACATCATTTTTTACTGAGAAAAAATAATCGCTATTTAACGAATGATGAGGTAGTTGCATTAACTGGGGTTTCATCTGAGCTACTCTATAAATGGGTAAAAGCAGGGAAATTAAAAAAATCGATATTCCCTAATTTAGGCGCACCCTGTGAACGCTGCGGACAAGTTACTCAGGCGAAAATCTGTGTTAACTGCTCATCAACCATTGTGAATACTTTAAAACAAGAGGAAAAGGATCGTGCATGGTTCAAGCAAATACAGCGGAATAATCCTAGAGCTAGCACGTATCACTATAAATAAAATAGTTAACATCTCTACAGTGTACTTACGCTAGGAGATGTTTTTTTATCTGCCTCCGCTCGAACAATCCAAAATAATGACATATGACCAAATTTAAACAAAATTTAAACAAACTCCCCTTTTACTTTAAACTTCACTATCTATAATTGGTCTTAACATATAGCGAAGGACTGATAGAAAGTGACAAAAGGTAAGAAACGTAAGGTTTTATTATCATTAAGTATTGCGTTAACAAGCTTTGCAGCGTTCAACGGAGTATCAAATGCATCGGCAGCAGTTCCAGCGGTAGAAGAACGCGTAGCTTTAGATAACAATTTAGAAGTGAAGCAAGCTCGCACATCCAGTGAAACTCTTCAAGATTGGAAAAAGTGGACAAACGACCATGCTTACAGCTTAACATCCATTCAACCTGAAGCAATTAGTCAACAAAACATTCCATCTACTAAATTTGAAGATTTAGAGATGTTAAAGCCTTTATTGCATGATAAGCGCATCGTTTTTTTAGGGGAAAGTTCACATGGCGCAGCAGAATTTAGCCTAGCGAAAACACGTTTAATTCAATTTTTACACCAAGAAATGGGCTACAATGTCCTAGCCTTCGAAAGTGGTATGGGGAATGCCATGAATGCTCAAGGACAAATTGATAAACAAACAGCGCAACAAACGATGAAGGATGCTATTTTTGGTGTATGGTGGTCAAAAGAAACACTGCCGTTATTTGAGTATGCTAAAAAAACACAGAATACCGAAAAACCTTTAAAATTAGCAGGCTTTGATATTCAACAGCAAGGTGCATTTACAAACGGCAACTGGCTACAAAATAGCAAGCTTGCTAAACAGTTCAGTGAAGTAGAGGAGCAACTTGTTGACTGGAGTTTCGGTAAGGATCTAAAAGGCTACCAAAAGGCGAAACCAAGCATTATCGAAGTGTATAAACAAGTAAAATCACAAGTACAGCTAAAAGAAAACGAGTTAAAAGCGGCGTATCCGGGCGAGCCTCATATTGTAAAGCTCATGGAACGTACTTTAGCTGACCGTATCCGTTTAGCAGACGAATATGTAGAACTATCAATTCAAGCAAATATTGAACTTGAGCAAAATAAATATGATTCTTTTTTAAAGACAATGGAATGGCGTGACCAATCAATGATGGAAAACCTCCTTTGGTTAGCAGAGGAAATTTATCCAACTGAAAAATTTATCGTCTGGGCACATAATGACCATATACGTAAAGCACAATCCGAAGTAATGGGTTCTCCTTATCCGGTAAAATTGATGGGTGAACGTCTACCAGATATCTACAAGAAATATAGTTATGTGCTTGGTCTTTATATGACTAGTGGCGAAACAGCAAACAATTCAAAAGAACCTATGTCCGTTTTACCGCCAGTAAAAGGATCAATCGAGGATATTGTTTCATCTTCAAATAAACCGTACACATTTATCGACATGCGAAACCGTCAAAATGAACGAGGAAACTCATGGATGTTTGAACCACGTGTATCGTATAGCTGGGGAATGATTCAGGAAAGTCTTGTTCCACGCGATCAATATGATGGTATTCTGCTGATTGATAAAGTAAGTAAACCAAATTATATAAAATAAGAATATAAAAATAGCAAACTAGTTTTTCTTCTAGTTTGCTATTTTTCTTTTAAGTATCCATCGACATGTTATCCCATTCTTCACTTCGATGCCCTATCATCCAGAACAAGCCTCTTCGTCTTTCCATGACGATGCTTTCATTCATCTCGGCAGGAGCCGCTTGGTCTTTTATCCGACTATCTACACAAGCCCAATGGTATCTGTAAATCTTGTCGGCTTCATCCAATATCTCTTCCTGACTACGCATAGCAGTTTGTAAATAAAATTGTTCAAACGTTTCACAGTTAGAAACAACTTGAATGGCATACTCGCAATCACATACTTCATCAGGAAAATCGAGCTTCTCAACAAAGCCAAGTGCCCAAATAAGCGTCCAATAAGCCTCGTATTGCCATGAAATATTAACGGCTTCTTGCACATCTGGTTCAGAAGCTTGTAAAAAGTCTCTTTCGTTGCTAGTTAGATAGTCTTCCACTTTATATGTACGTAACATATTGATGAAAAAGTCTCGCGATTCTTCTACATTGCCACCTTGCGCCACATCACAGGCAAATTGAATGACAATTAACAGGGCTACAGCTCTTCTAGCAATGTCTTCTTTGGTTTTAAACGGACAAGCTTCTATTATTGGGAGTTGAGGAAGGGAAGCTGTATAAGGAATAGCTTTCTCTTTTAAATATGCTATCGTTTTATTTTTTCTTTGTTCACCTTCTTCCGATGACACCTCTTGTCCCCTTACCTTTCGTGTACAAGCGTGGGGTCTAAAGTCAGATGGTCCTGATTGCCCGTCAGGAAAAACAATTACTATCCCTTCATCGTCTAATAAAGTACCCTCCGGTAAAAAACCAATGCCACCTATACTTGATAACAACCTCGTAAATAACTGTATCTGTTCTTCATTTATCTCTTTTTCCGCTTCGATTGCAATCACTGTATTTAATACAGATATTTGAGTCAAAACTAATTCTTTTAAATTGTCATCTTCAAATGGAATATTGTCGTAATATCCCATCATCCCAGGAATATTATTAGCGAAGTAATCTGGGTTCGTATCTTCAGACATGACTCTAATTATTAATTTATATTTTTTAAACAGCGCCTTGGATTTTATGACATACTCATTATCATTTTTATCGACAGCAAAGCCTTTTGCAAAAACATCTGAAATTTTCACTTCAATATCATCAATGTTGTTCTTAGATGCAAATATAGTGAAATAGTTCATTCTTCTCTCCCCTTTTATTCACCAACTATCTAAGCCTGCAAGAGCTTGGCTAAACAGCTGTTTATTTTTCCGTAGTATTTCGTTTTCCTTCCAAAAAGCAAGCAATTGTCTCCAATTGTCTTTATCTACACATGTTGTTGGCGCAATTTCTTGCTGCATCATTTGCCATACCGCCCGTATCGCTGTAAGCCTTTCCACTTCACTGCCACTCAACCATTCAAATAACATCTCTGCACTTGGCTGGGATTCTGCGAAAAGTGTAGACCATCCATCTATCGGAAATGAAACATAAGACTTCATCCAAGCTATAATTTTCGGATTATGGAAATGACGTAGTCGGTGTAAAGCTGTATAGGAATCAACTGTCTTTTTGTCGATATCTTGAAGAACAAGCGATAAACCTTCTTCCGCAGGTAGACAATTTGCTGTTAAATAATCTCGAATTCGGCTAGGAATATTATTTTTGTCACTCCAGAGCGTCCTTACCCAATCACTTGCCTCTACCGCACAAACCTTTACTAGCACTTCACTCCATACTTCTTTATATGCTGGTGGCAGTGATTGTTCAATTTTATTTCGAAGTGCATAATACACCGTACTAGGATCAAACTGTGCAAATGCTTCCGGAACGCTATCTTCCACTCCATGCATCGATACATATATTAATAAGGATTCTAAGTTAGACATTGCTTGCTTCAGAGTTAGTGTGAAATATTGTTCGAGCCACTCCAGCCATATTTCAGAGCTAGTCAGGCTCAAATCAAGACCATCTTCACTACAAAACTGTCGATGCTGGCCACAATCTGCACCTATACAACCTAAAGCTGTGGCTCGTTCAGTATAGATTTTAAAACTCCCAGCAAGTAGGTCGAACTCATCTTCCTCATGACTCCAATACCAAACGGAGCCATCCTCAATTCTAATAAGAAGTGCATCACCGTTGCCAGCCGTGTGAAACTGTAAATATAGTTGTTCATCTAGATTTTCACCTGCACCGCCGAAATCAGGGAATTCAAGCTCTTCCAAGCTCCAACCAAAATCACCTGATGGCGTCTCCTCTAGTTCAATAGGAAGTAAGGCCTCATCTGGCAAAGACCAATACATCCCCACTTGTCGCGAACAATGTAGTAATAAATTACGGAACTCAGAAGGAATACGAACGCCAAGTCGCTCCTCTACTATTGATAGCTCTTGTTCTGTAGCTACAGGTGCTATCTCAAGCGGATGCACCCAAGCTCCTTGCTGTTCAAACTGTTTTATTAATTGCGTCCATCGTTCAACCCATTTTTGCATTACGATCCCTCCGTGTTAAGAAAAATAGTCGAATAATTGGGTTTAAGTAGTGCAAATACTGTTCCATCAACGATAGTCGATATAAAGTGGTAACGCTCAGTTGTAGTCATGTGTTACGTTCTACTTTAAATTCATGAAAACTTCTCGCTCAACTTTCTTTTGTATCGTCATGAAATCATTTACTTATTAGAACTAGGCTTAATTTATGTTAAAATGTTAATATTTTACTTCCTTCAAGGCTTAAAATATATGATAAATTACCTTACTATTTTTATTTCCTAGACCTTGTTCAGTATCATATTTAAAGATATCTCCTTATAGAACATTTGAATGTAACTATAAAGTGATAATTTACTTATCAACAACCTTTTTTAATTTCTATCATAATTTTCGTTACATAATCCTCTTCACGATTTTTAATAACGGCGTCATAAATATATTCCTCATATACGTATTCCCCAAGTTCAAAGCCTTTTTCCCGCATGACCTTAAATAATCGCTCGTAAGACTCACCAAGTGTAGTGGAATTTCCTACATGGTATCCTACAATAAAATCCCCTTCTATCGCTTCAAAATAAGGATGACCTTCTCGTAGGTGTGGCTGCTCTATATACAAGAAACTATAATTATCATAGTTTCCAGCTAATACTTGCTCTCTTCTTGTAATCCCTCCAATGGGATAACCAGTGTCTAATTGAAAACGATCTAATTCATCTATAAAATCTGAAACAGCCTTCGTAAACTGTTCCTCTTTAGAATCCTCGATATTTTTACTTAAATACAATGTGGCCTCTGGCAGATGTTCAATCGTAATACTATCAAAATCAAGGCGTAAGGCTTCCTCTGTTAAATCGATTTTTACTTCAATAATGCTTTCAATCATCTCCAACTCTCGACGTTTTTTCTCTACGATTTCCTTTTGCTGATACATTAAGTCTAAGAAATTTTCAGGTGATTTTTCTGCCATATATTTTTGAATATCCTTTAAAGACATGCCAACTGCCTTTAATAGCTCAATCACACTGAAAAAGTCATATTGTGCAATGGAATAATATCGGTAGTCTTTACTATCCTTCATAATTGGTGATAATAAGCCGATTTGATCATAATAAATTAACGTTTGTTTATTAACCTTACAAATTTTTGCGAACTCACCAGTTGTAAAATATTTTACATTTTTATTAAACATTTTTAAGTTTCCCTCCTTGACTATATAGTTACTATATACATTAGATTGTAGCTATTCACAATTAATTATGCCACGACATAATTGTAGCTGTCGCGTTGCTTTCGCTACAACTAAACAATGCGTCCGGACCGGCTGAAAGAAATTAAAAATAGAAAGGTTTTGACATTATGTTCACGGAAATTCGTGACATTACAGCTTTAAACGAAGAAGAAATATTGGCATTACGTATTGCAGATAATCAGCAAGATTTTATTGAAAGTACAACGCAATGCTTAGCGGAGGCAGAAACAGATAAACGCTTTATTCCTGTTGGATTGTTTAAGGACGAGATTGCAGTCGGCTTCGCTATGTATGGTGTGTTCCTGCATAAGGACAATACACAACGTGTTTGGTTAGATCGCTATTTCATTGATGAGCGTCATCAGCACAAAGGTTTAGGAAAATATTTTTTACAGCAGCTTATTCATTACTTAACAGCTAAATACAGCTGTCAAAATATATATTTAAGTGTCTATGACAACAATATAGTAGCTATTCAGTTATATAAAAAATTTGGATTCATCTTTAACGGTGAGCTAGACGACAATGGTGAAAAGGTGATGGTAAAGGAGGTACATGCTTATGACTACCATTAATCCAATTGAAACAAGACCACTGAAGCCCTTGTTTTTATCATACTTATTTCCAGCTATGATTGGTATGTTGCTGATGTCGGTGAATATTTTAGTGGATGGTATTTTCGTTAGTCACGGGGTTGGACCTACCGCTTTAGCAGGAGTAAATATCGCCGTACCCATTTTCTCGATTTTACTATCTATTTCCCTTTGGATTGGTATGGGTGGGGCAACACTATTTTCAATTTCTCTCGGTGAGGGCAATAAAAAAAGAGCGAACCAGCTCTTTACATTAGCATTTACAACAATGATTGTTGTCGTTATGACACTGATTCTAATACTTTTATTAAATTTAAAGGAAATCTCCTATATATTCGGGGCAAGTGATGCTACCTTTCCTTATGTACAAGAGTACTTACATGTTATTTTGATCTTCGGTGTGTTCTATACAATTGAAAACTTACTAAGCATTTTTATTCGAAATGATGGCAATCCAAAGCTTGCGATGATGGGTTTAATCACTACATCTGTGTTAAACATTATTTTAAACTACATCTTTATTTTCGTGCTCCACTACGGCGTAACTGGCTGTGCCCTGGCTACAGCACTTTCCACAATAATCGGTATGTCGGTACTTTGCCTACATTTCTTCCGAAAACAATCCGAATTAAAGTTTGTACGTAAGTTTTTCAACCTATCTGATTTAAAGAAAATATTCGCTATTGGGCTACCTAGTTTTATTGTTGAAGCCTCCGTCGCTGTTATAGTTATTTTATATAATGTGACATTTTTACACTATTTGGGCTCAGATGGAGTAACCGCCTACGCGATGATTAACTATATTCATACCGTACTATTAACAGTATTCCTTGGTATTGGTATGGCCCTACAGCCCCTCGTTAGTTATCACCACGGTGCCAGATTAATTGAGAGATTAACAGCGTTATTGAAAATCGGTATAGCCACTGCATTTATTCTAGGTTTAACTACTGTCATAATTGCTACGTTATTCCCTTCCCAGCTAATAGCCTTATTCGGTGATAGTACGTTTGAAATTCGTAATATGGCAGCACAAGGCTTTGTACACTTTGCAATTGGGTATGTATTCCTTGGAGTGAACATGGTCTTTGCGGAATTCTTCCAATCAATTGAAAAAATACGTCTTGCCACAACCATAATGTTACTTCGCAGTATTATATTATTTATCCCTGCTCTCGTACTATTGCCTAAATTATTTGGCCCACAAGCTATTTGGTGGACATTCCCCGTCGCAGAAGGTATTACCGCATTGCTAATTTTTATATTTATGAAGAAAAAAACACATACCATTTTCTCAGAAGCAAGTTCCTTAAAATAAAGCAATATAAATAAAGTTAACCCCCTTTCAATACAATGATTGAGAGGGGGTTAGCTGTACTAATGGCTCTTTTTTAATTGCATATATTCATCACGGAGAATACTCATAATTATTTCATCAGAATACTTACCATTCATATATAAGGATTGCCTTAAAGTTCCTTCCTTTTTGAAGCCTACCTTTTCGTACGATTTAATCCCCCGAATATTATGAGAGTAAACTTGTAACTCTAAGCGATTAAGCTGAAGCTCCTCAAACGTAAATTTTTGAACAAGCTGAACTGCCTCTGCCCCATATCCCTTGCCGCAATCCTCTATACTATGTAAAGCTATACGAAATATTGCCTTTTTATTGTCTAAGTCTATTTCCATAATGGCTAAATCACCGATAACTCGGGTATTTTCTACTAAACAAATAGCAAAATCATGGCGTGTGGAATCTTCGCTAAATCGAATCAAAGCCTCTCTAATCTGATCCTTCGTTAAAATGTTACGTGTACCCGTCATATACATAATTTCTTCATTTTGAAAACACTTGTAGATACTATCTACATCTTTTTCAGTAATCGGTCTTAAAAATACACCTTGCCCTGTAATCATAAAAAAGCCCTCCCTTTAACTATATTGAACAAGATTTCTAGTTGAAAGAATATGCCTAGTTCAATTAAGAAACGTTCTAGACATAAGAAAAGCACTAACATATCAGCTGCTAGTGCTTTAAAAATTACTTCGTATATATTATTTTTTTAATCGTTTCTACTGCTAAATGATACTCCTTAGATAATTGTTCAATGGAAACTCCATGAGTAAATGCTTCTTTTATAGACTTATTCCTATCCTCAATATATTTCTTCGTGCCTGAACGGGCACCCCACTCTAAATAAGTGTTTTCTATTTTAGGTATATAAATCGTTTCACCTTGAACATATTTTTGGATTTCTAATAAAAGCTCTTTTGGTAAGATAGCTGAAGCCTTCTTATAAGCCATTTATGCCAACCCCTCATTTTTATTTTGAAATTAATAAAATAAGGTAGCAAAGCTAATTTTATAAGAAATACTTCAAGGCAAATATTGAAATTCACCCCATGCAAAGTATTGCCATATCAAAATTAGGCTTTGCATGGGCTGCTTCCGTATCTAGCAACTTAACATAATTACTCACTTCTCTCCCCCCTAACTTGTCAACATATTCATAGTTCATTTTAGCATATGTAAATATTTTCAATAACAAAAACAAAAAGGAATCATTACACACTCGATTCCTTTTTGAACGAAAAATTTATTCAATTGTTTTATCCTCTTGTATATCCATTGACTGTTGCTGTTCATCCTCTAAGGACGTAACTCCGAGAATATCGAGAAGGAACATGAATAATGGGATACCAATAATTAATCCCCATACACCAAGAAAATGCTCAGAGAAGAGAATGACCATGAATGTATAGAAGATTGGAAGATTTGTCTTAGCAGACATTAGCTTTGGATTTAAGAAGTATGCCTCCACTGCATGTAATACCATAACGATAACCAGGATATAGAAAATGTACATTGGACCACCGATACTGTATGCGATTATAGTTAGAGGAATCAACGACATGATGACCCCTGCAACTGGCACTAACCCCAGTATAAAGAGCATAATCCCCAGCGCAATTAAATGCGGGAAGCCCATAATGTATAATGCTATAACAGATAAAACACAGTTAACAGCGGCAATAATGAACTGCGCTTCAATAACTTTACCGAAAGAACGAATGAATATCTTTGAGAAATAATGTAGTTCATCGTAGAGATAGCTCATCTTACTATCCTTAAATTTTGCTGTAAATTCCGTAATACGTTTCTTCTCAAGTAAAATAAACAAGCTCAGAATTAGTGCAATGAATATATGCAAAATGATTTTGCCAATATTCGTAAGGTTTTTCAGCGTGAGGTCTACACCCTGCTCTAAATATTTTCCCAGTTCAATCTTGTCAAAGGTTGGAGCTAAATACCTTGCAATCTCATTATCATTTGGATTGAGACTAAAGCTAGCAATAAGATCAAAAAGCTGTGTAATTTGTTGAGTTACGATAGGCAAGTACTTGTAGATAATAGCAACAATACCTGCAACAAGTAAAAGATAGAGGGTAATTGTTACAGTCTTCTCGCCCATCCGTACGTACTTTCTAACCTCTTTTGTTGTCTTCGTGGTAAGTTGATTCATCAAGTACGTAATAATGAACGTGAGAAGAATTAGATTGATCATACTCCGCATCATATATAATGCAATAGCGATCCCAGCTAGGATTAAAAAACGTTTAAATCCATGGCTTCGAAAGAAATTACTCATGTATTCACTCCTTCTACAAAACGGCTTTGCGGCCTTTACTGCCTGGGTTTCGCTATCAAATGAACAAAAACAATTAATAAATTGATGTAAAACATTACGTATCATTCTTATGTAAATGCCCCCCTTCATTGGTTTATTATTTCCATTAATACTTAGAATAAGACTTAAATGCTTGCGCTTTATAAGTCTCTTAAGAAATTAATGCATCCAAGGAGCGAAAAGAATAGTATGCCTTATCAAATTAATAACAATATTTTTGAAAGCTGTATCAGCGTTATAAGCCTCAATTCTATTAGTCTATTATACCCCTTTGAACACCATCATATCCAATGTAAGTTCTTTTATAATGGTATTAAAATTATAATTTTTGTCTTTTGTTTCTGCTTTTCACCAAAATATTCACATGACTTTCAGGGGTACACATTTCACAGGCTCTAAGCCTCCCTCTGTTCCAAGTGCTTTCATCCCAAAATACTTTTGTAATCAAGAACAGATTTTGGTATTACTCCTCAGTTTCAGTATGATATTCTTATTAAAATTTTAAACTGAAAATAATAGAAAGTATGGCGTATTTGAAAGTTACAAACCTTAAAGGACATTCATCACCAGTTGCTCCTTATGTTATCAATTTGAACTAACAGGACCAAAGAATATCTGGACAAATTGGATGGAGAAAAACGGGACTACACCCGGAGAGCCATTAGCTCAACTGAAGTTGGAACCAGAAATAGGAGAAGAACCTTGAAAGCGCACATACGGAACTTCAAGATTTAAGATAATCTTTTTTGGATTGGGGAAATAAATACGGCACAAAAAAGCAAATAATAAACGACTTTCTTGGCGTTCACCTTTCATATGTGAAATTGAATCCTGGATATGTGAGGGAATTTAAACTTATAATATGTAAATATTTACAAGGATGTGCATCCAGATCTGATTTAATTTAGTTATAAAAACACCTCTTTAAAGCTAAAGAGGTGTTCATCTCATTTATAGATTTTCATTTTTAGAGCTTATTTTAGCATGCTTGTATCCATAGCCTATATAAATAACTAAACCTATCGCTAACCAAATTAAAAAGCGCACAATAGTAAATGGCGGCAGACTAAAAATTAATACAATACATCCTCCAACACCTACAGTTGCTACAAGCCATAGCGCAGGTACTTTAAATACACGTGGTTGATCTGGTCGTGTAAAGCGAAGAACAACAACACTAACTGTTGTTAAAGCAAAAGCAGTTAAACCGCCGATGTTAGCAAATTCCGCTAATTCTCCGATCGATAAAAAACCTGATAAGAGAATGCCTGTTACAACTACAATTAAAGTTGATAATACAGGTACTCCTGTTTTTTTATTTGTTTGTGCAATACGTTCTGGTAGAAGTCCATCTCGGCTCATTGCAAACAGCACGCGTGTCGCACTTGTTGTATTTGCAATCATCGTAGCAAGCAATCCAAAAATAACTGATACTGCAATGATAGCACCTCCCCATTGAATTCCAACAGATTCTAGTGCATATACAGTAGGATTTGGAACATCCAACTCAGGGGATGGTACAATACCTGTTAATACTAGTGCAACAATTGCATAAATAAGCGTTAGTATACTTAGACCACCAATTAAAGCTTTTGGTATTGTTTTTTGTGGATTTTTTACTTCCTCAAGAACTGTTGTTACACCATCAAATCCGGTAAAGGCAAAGAACACTAGTGCCGCTCCCGCCATTACACCTGACCAGCCAAACGGTGTAAACGGTGTCCAGTTTATAGGGTTAACGTGAAAAGCCCCAATAGCAAGGAATAAGATAATCGCGCCAACCTTTGCAGCTGTAAATAACATATTTGATCGACCCACATTTTTAATTCCACTCATTGAAATCCAAGCTACAATAAGCCAACCAGCCACAGCAGGTAGATTCACAATCCCACCATGAGCAATATCCTTTGTTAAAACTTCTGGCAAGTGAATTCCCACAGATTGTAAAAACGAATTGACGTAGCCACTCCAGCCAACTGCGACTGTACTAGAAATAACGATAAATTCCAATAATAAATCCCAACCGATTATCCAAGCAATCATTTCACCTAACGCAATATAAGAATAGGTGTAAGCACTCCCGGCAACAGGGGCCATCGCTGCGAATTCGACATAGGCTAATCCAACTGCTATTGTTACAAGGCCCCCTATTAAGAATGAAACAACAACACCGGGACCCGCATGTAGAGCAGCTGTAGTTCCTGGCAGTACAAAAATGCCAGCTCCTATTGTAGCCCCTAGTACATACAGTAATAATTGCAACGACCCTAGTTCACGCTTTAGTTTAAAACGTTCTACTTCAGTTATTTTATTGGCTTGCTCGATTGACTTCTTTCGTAAAAAATTCGCCATAATAACCACTCCACTTCCAACGAAAAAGGTAATAACTTTCATCATTTTTATGCATTTTTATCAATAATCAGTATATTAGCTATATTTTCGAATCGAGTCAACAATTAGATTAATATAGCAATTTATCTTTTACTTGCAACCGAGTTAATAGACGCACTCTTTTATATGAAACTTTGCCAATACTATTTTTCTGGGATTATGACATAGCTGCTTCACTTTTTTTCTTGTAAGAGCTCTTCCATGGTGAGACAGAAATAGAATAGAGTTTTCACCATCTATACTTATTTCTCCCGAAAACGTTCCAACCTAGTAAATCAATATTAAAGATGCTATTGTACAAGCTATAAATCTAGAAGTTAGGAGAGGGTAAAATGGATTCCTATGAAGTATCGACTTTAAAAAAGGGCCTTTTGATATTAGATGTATTACGTCAAAAGCATTCTCTTACATTAACTGAAATTATGGAAGAACTATCAATGAATAAGACATCCGTTTTTCGCATGCTTTATACGCTAGAAAAAATGAATTATGTTATTAAATATAATAAATATTATCAATTAAATCCGCATATCTTTAGGGATGAGCTCTTATATTGGCACAAAGATATCCAATGGACGTCTCTCGTGGCGCCATATCAATTAGCCCGCCAAGAAGAAATTACTACTTATATTGGTATTTTGGAAGATTGTGAGATGGTGATAAAAAATGTGATTAGGAAGCCTTTTGAACATCCTACTTATCAAGCAATCGATACTCGGACACCTATGCATTCAAGCGCACTAGGAAAAGTAGTATCAGCTCATCTTTCACCTGAAAAACAACGTGAAATATTAAATAGTATTGAACTAAACACATTTACAACAAAAACCTTCTATGATTATGGTCTATTGATTCCTCATTTACAGGTCATTAAAGCACAAGGATATGCTGTTGATCTTGAAGAAACGAATGTAGGTAAAATTTGTATTGCAGTTCCGATTTATGTGAATGAAGAAGTCATCGGTGCAATTGCTTTGCACGGTTCGACGAATCAAATTAAGAAAACGTCCATTCGGTCATTTGTCAAAAGATTAGAAGAGGCAAGTCAACAATTAACAGAAGAAATCAGTTACTTGTTAGCATAACTGAAAAATTCAATCAGTCTTCTAATTGCAATTAATACGCATTTGTTTCTATATATGAAACTATAACTATGTATGTTGGTAAAATATTTTTTTTACTCTATTCTGATTACAGAAAACAGAGGAGGTAGGAATATGAAATTTCATACATTAAAAAAAACAAATATTAAGATTTCCGAAATTGGTCTTGGGACAAATGCTGTAGGTGGCCATAACTTATATGAAAACTTAAATGAACAAAATGGGAAAGAGCTAGTCTCCGCTGCCCTTGACTTAGGGATAACTTTTTTCGATACAGCTGACATATATGGAAAAGGGCGTTCAGAAGAACTTGTTGGCGAAGTATTAAAAAAATATCCAAGGGAAGATTTTGTTTTAGCGACAAAGGGAGGTAGACATTGGTTTGAGGATGGCTCAGTAAAAACAAATAGTCATCCGCAATATTTACGAAGTGCACTTGAAAATAGCTTGAACCGACTACAAATGGACTATGTAGACCTCTACTATTTACACTTCCCAGATAACGCGACCCCTCTTGCTGAGTCGATTGGGGAATTATCACGCTTAAAAGAAGAAGGAAGAATCGGAGCAATAGGTATTTCAAACGTTACATTAGATCAACTTATGGAAGCTAATGTGCACAATGATATTTCAGTGTTACAATCTCCGTACAATATGTTAAACCGTTCAGCAGAGGAAGATTTATTGCCTTACTGTGTAAAAAATGATATTTCCTTTGTTCCATACGGTCCACTTGCATATGGTCTACTTGGTGGCAAGTATACAAAAGACTTTAAGTTAAGCACTGGAGACTGGCGAATTTCGGATCCTTTATTCCAAGGTGAATTATTTGAACAAACATTATTAAAAGTAGATGGATTAAAAGGAATTGCAGAGGAAAAACAAACGACATTACCTAATCTAGCGCTTGCTTGGTTATTAGCTCAAGATGGCATTGATGCAGTTATCCCAGGCGGAAAACATAAAAACCAAGTAGCTACCAATGTGAAAGCAACCGATATCTTATTAACCAGAGAAGATTTAGTGACTATAGAAAGAGTTTTAGCATAAAGTAAAAATGCGAAAATGTTGTTATATCAACATTTTCGCATTTTTTTATTGAGGACGTTCTAAAGCAAATATTTCTCCAATTTTTGCGTAATTCGAGCCAGCTAGTCTGCTAGCTGCTTTTAATTTCCTTGGGTCAATACGACCTTCATTATAAATGGTATCATCTATATGAAATTGTACAACCTGACCAATGAACAAATCACCCGTCTGTTCGTCGCCATTCATCAAAGGAATCGTCTGTACTAAACGACATTCCATCCGAACCTTCGCCTCTTGAATACCTGGTACAGATATAAGCTCACTATCAGTTAATGTAAATTGAGCTCTATCAATTTCACTTTCCGTTACAGGTAATGAAGCTGCCGTTTCATTCACCTGCTTAACATTATCCTCATCTACAATATGCACAACAAATTGTTGCTGATGATGAATATGTCGAGCGGTATCTTTTAAGCGCCCTTGTGGTCTTTGAACTGCTAGAGAAATCATCGGTGGATTTGATGACACAATATTAAAGAAACTAAAAGGTGCGCCATTGATGACTCCTTGCTCTGACTTCGTCGTAACAAAAGCAATTGGTCTCGGAATAATACTGCCAATTAATAATTTATAGTTTTCACGCTCAGTATTTTTTGTAGGATCAATCGAAATCAAACGACTCATCCTCCTTAATCAAGCACACGCACTTCAATTGGAATTAATGTTCTTTCTAATTGTTCACGGTGCTGTTCGTATTGAGCTGGTAACATTAATTGGCTACCCATTGTTTCAGGTGTCTCATCATGAGCGAATCCAGGTGGATCTGTCGCAATTTCAAATAAAATCTCACCAGGTTCACGGAAGTAAATCGCATTAAAATAATTACGATCTTTCACTTCGGTTACATGTTGTCCATGATTCATTACATACTCTTGCCATTCTAGATGATCCGCATTATCCTGGGCTCTCCAAGCAATATGATGAACTGTTCCGACTCCCATTTGACCACGCATACCAGGAACAACTTTTAAATCTACCGTATTGCCGATATCTGCGCTGGATTTATAACGAGTATACTCGCCTTTCGTTGCTACTTGTTCAAGCCCCATGACCTCAGTTAAGACCTTTGCTGTTTCTTCAGGGTGACTCGAATAAAGTGTTGCACCACCAAACCCTTTAATCGCAACATCAGGAGTTACTTCACCAAATGTCCATCCATTCAATTCACCTTCCGCACGTGCCACTAATTCAATATGAAGTCCGTGTGGATCATCCAATTGTATTACTTGTTCACCAAAGCGTTCAGTTTTTTGGAATGGAATAGCGAATTTTGCAAGTCGATTAATCCAAAAAGGTAGTGCCCCCTCTGGTACAACATAAGTAGTTACACCAACTTGGCCATCACCAATGCGGCCTTGATAAGCATCTGCCCATGGGAAGAATGTAATAATTGTCCCCGGTTTACCACCTTTGTTACCGAAGTAAAGGTGATATGTGCCTGGGTCATCGAAATTTACCGTTTGTTTAACTAAACGTAGGCCTAATACACCAGCATAAAAATCAATATTTTCTTGTGGATGCCCTACAATGGCTGTGATATGGTGAATACCCGCAGTATGTTTTTTCATGTTAACAGTCCCTTTCATGATAAATGTATTTCTCACCTATACTTTATCCAATAACGGTCTACCTCAATCTATCAATTATGCCTTGGCATAATTGCGTCCGGAATCGGCTTTGTGCTTAGGCCTGTATGAGGGCCGACACGATGTCGGTCATTTCGGTAATGCCGCAGGACTTGGCGTTCTTAGACTGAGTTCCTCTATTTCAGTGGGTGTTTGGACACCCGCTGAAATAAGTTAAACATGATTATCGAATTGTATATAAAGCTTTTGACCAAGGAATTAATTGATCTAACATTTGGTTAACAGAATCTGTTTGCACTTCTTTTGGTTTGAAATCAGTACCATTTTCAAAGTCTGTAAATAGTGACAATGCTGGATGTACACGGACATCTGCAATTAAAAGCTCACCCATAATACCACGCAAATGTTCAGCTGCACGTGCACCACCTACAGAACCATACGATACAATACCTGCAGCTTTGTTATTCCATTCTACACGTAAATAATCTAGTGCATTTTTTAGAGCACCTGTAATAGAGTGATTGTACTCTTGTACGATAAATACAAATCCATCTTGTTTTGCAACAATTTCTGACCAACCTTGAGCGCCTGAAGCATCTTGCCCTGGTTCACCTAGTAAAGGTAATTTGTAATCTGCGATATCAATAATTGTATAGTTTGCATCTCCTCGTTGATCTGCGATTTCTTTTACCCATTGTGCTACTTGTGGACTTACACGCCCTTCACGTGTTGATCCGATAATAATTCCGATATTTAATTCTGCCATTGTTTTTTCCTCCTCTTTTTTTGAAGCAAATAATTTATTTAAAAAACCCAATATGATTACCTCCTTATGATGAAAAGTAAAACTTTACTTTCTACATGGATTAAAAGGTTCGAATTCGTTTATCTTGAATATATTTATCTTGAATTCGAGATAATAATAACACGATGGTTTAATTTACGTCAACATGTTTGTTTAATATTTAAAAAAAGCAGAGATGTTATAGGGTTAACAACATCTCTGCTTAGCTTTTTAATTAATATGGCTCATCACTATAACGAATGGTTGATTTCCGTTCCGACTGGGCGCTTTGTTGTTGCTGTCGCTTCGCTTTCGCACAGTTAAAACATTTGTTGCTGTCGCTTCGCTTTCGCACAGTTAAAACACATCACATAGGTCATCCCCAACTTTTGGTGAGTAGCTTTTAAATTCAAAAATAAACAAAGGTGGATTTTCATCCGAAATAACACTTTCACTCCCTAGCTTTTTCTTAAATTCTCATAAACTAGTGATTTTAGATAGCTATATTGGATAACGTTTGTATCTTGAAAAGCCTCTTCCCTGTTTGAACGAACATCCTGATATTCGAGGTTGTACGGAAATTGTTCTTGTGTAAAATCCTTTCTGTCCCCATCGAGAATATTATAAAAATGCCAGCCTTCATCAAGCCACGTTTTATAAATTTCGCCCCCAAGGATATCGTTTACAACTAATGCAGTGACTCCGCATTGGCCTTTTGCAGGATTATCTAAAGTCCATTTTGAGCTAGATTGAATGGACCAGGATTTTTTTAAAGCTTTTAACAGATCATTTTCTGTATACATTCCTCAACACCCTTTTCTACCTATAGTTTTAATATGGTATGTCATCGATTTTAATAGGCGTTGTTCTACCTAAAATCCAATCCTCTTTGATTGCACCATAAACAATACTATCTGTTACAGTACCATCTGCATTTTCCCAAGCATTTCTTAAATAGCCCTCTTTTACAAAACCAGCTTGCGCAAAACATTTTCTCATACCCATATTATCAACTCGCGTATAACCTTCGATACGAATCTTACCTTTTTCTCCAAACAGGTAATCTTGTAACCAAAGGAGGGTTTTTACTCCATATCCTTTTCCTCTATAACGCGTATCTAAACGGATATCGAATAACGGGATCGTATCACTTATGTCATGAATGATAATAATCCCGACCTTTTCTTCATTATCAACTATCCAATGCGTTTCGCGATCGCTGTGATAGTATCCTTCTGTATATGCTTTTCGAACGGATTCCTCTTTTAAATTTTGATCGGTATGATAAATCCACTTGTTTTGAGTTAACAGTTCCACTAAATCTTCAATTTCATTTCCTAATAGTTTATATTCCATTTACATTATCCTCCAATGAATAATAATGAGCTTATCACCATACGTAGGGTTTAAATTCCGTTCCACTAGGCGCTTTCCCGGGAATACTCACTTAGAAAATAATATTATATACCCCCTACTGAACCCTAGATTCTACTAACCCTACTTTAACAAGTGCTGTTAGAATGCGCAAAAGGTATTGGCATAAATTTCACAATTCTTCTATAAGATTTAATGTGTAGGTCATCATGGAGTATAGGTGTTCGAATTTTCATCATTACCTCTCGAAAGTATTCACAACAAAAATATATACTTGAAAGAAGTATATATTTTTGTTAAATTTATCCTATGGATAGAACAAGTTTAATAAAAGGTCATTTAGAAATGTGTGTATTGTCTATATTGTCAAAGAAAAAAAGTTACGGCTATGAAATTATGAAGGAGTTAGAAAAATACAATTTAAAATTGAAAGGAGTAGGAAGTATTTATCCCATCTTGACTAAGCTAAAAGATCAAGAATGGGTTGATACTTACCGCGAAATGACAGAAAACGGGAAAGTCAGAGTTTATTATGAAATCAATGAAAAAGGAGAAGTTTATCTTCAAAGAAAAATCAATGAATGGTTAGAGTTGCAACAAGATATAAAATCTCTACTTCAAAGCGGTCTGAAAGGAGAACTTTTTGAATGAGTATGGAATTGAGTTTAGCAGAAAAACAATATTTAACCGAAGTTCTAGAAGAGTTAAAACAGTATCGTATCAGCTCAAAAGAAAGAAAGAATATAAAACAACAGCTTTTAGAGCATATTCAAGAATCTCGTGATAATGGAATTGATAGTATACATGATCTGGGAGATACTACGACATTTATTAAGGATTTTTTAGAGATTAAAGGTATAGATCTTCATTCGGAAATAAAACAAATGCGGAAAAGTCGACCTGGAATATCATTAGTTATTGGGTTTTGTACTTTTATTATTGCCTATCTTGCTTGTCAGCTAATACTATCGATGTTTTTGACAGATTCCTTTAATCCGCAAAAAACTATTGCAACATTCGATTATAATATTGTTTATCAGATTTCTGATGTCGCTTGGTGGAATTTCTTACTAATTTTAATCAGCATTTCCACTTCCTCTTTAATATCTATACTTGCAATAAAAATTTTCAGAGGAAATAGGTGAAACAACAATGAAAAAAAAACAAATATATAAAGCTATATTAGTTTGTTTATTATTAATTCCACTCTATCTATTTCAACCAGTCTCACAAACCTCTACAGATGCCGCAGAACAAGATGTTAAGAGTACTATAGATAAGTATGTTGAAAACTTTTTAGAAGAGCAGCAAATTCCAGGGGCATCTATTGCTATTGTTCATAAAAATGATATCTTTTATGCTAAATCGTGGGGCGTAACAGGAGAATCCGAAGAAAAGGTGACTGCTAAAACTCCATTTGTAGTCGGCTCTATTAGTAAATCACTAACAGGCTTAGCCATCATGAGATTGGTTGATGCAGGCATTATTCGATTAGATGATCCAGTTCAAAAGTATATGCCATGGTTTACCCTGAAAGACAAACAAGCCGCTTCTCAAATAACGATTAAACATTTACTTACGCAAACAAGTGGGATAAGCACTTATTCTGGCTTAGCTATATCAGACAAGGAATCTAAAGATTTAAGTGCTATAAAGGAAAATGTAGAAAGTTTATCGAATGTGAAGCTGACTGCTGCTCCTGGAGAAAAACATCAATATAGTAATGCTAACTTTTCTATTCTTGGAGCTCTCATCGAAGAGGTTACCAAACAACCATTTTCTGAATATATGGAGGAACAAGTTTTTTCTCCATTAGGGATGAAAAATGCAGCCGCTAATAGTAGCATGGCCTATGAAAAAGGATACTTATCTGGCTATCAATCATGGCTTGGTCACCCTGTCAAAAGCGCAGTCACATTTGATAATGGAGGGACACCCTATGGATATATAACGGCAAGTGCAACAGATATGGTGCAGTACATTAAACTACTTAGTCACCATGAGCATAACGATTTTTTAAGTAAAAATGCGATGAATCTTTATATATCGCCGTTTGTTCAAACTAGTAAATATCGATATTACGGCCTTGGTGTACGAATCTCATATCCAGAATCCAAAGAAGAAATGATATGGCATTCTGGTTCAAATCCTGACGCACGCTCCGAAGTATTTTATCTACCAGAAACCGATTGGGGCGGGGTAATTCTCACTAACAAAAGTCATATTTTAGAAGAAAAGTCACTTCTTCACTTAAAAGAAGGGATTATTAATATTTTGAATGGGAAAGAGCCCGTTGACGCACCTAAATATAAACCTACATTTCAAATCATAACAATGGCTATAGTATGTTTACTTTTCGTGATGTTTATCTATCTTCTATTAAAGGTTAAAACTACTAAAGGAAGAGTGTCGGGTATATTCGGTTTCATGCTTTTAGTTTTGGCCATTATCTCCATTCCGTTATTAAGCTATAATACAGGAACACCTTGGCACACTATTAGATATTTTGCTCCCGATATTGCATTTTTGGCCATAGCACTGGTTACCCTTTTAACATTGAATGGCTTATTATCTATATATATTTCATTTAAACGACGACAAAAAAGACAACTTCTCTAAGTAGGAGTTGTCTTTTGTAGTTATGCTTGTATTATCAAGGAAAAAGCTTCATATCTAAAATTGATTATTCATTCCCTTGACCGTAGCCTGCTTCCGAGGCCATAGCATCTGCTTTCGTAACATGTACCGTACCAAATGGATGGTTAGGAGGAGCGTATATTGAATAAAGCTTTAGTGGCACATTCCCTGTATTCGTGACGTTATGCCATGTTCCAGCAGGCACTACTACGGCATAATTTTCGTAGACCTTTCTTTCATAGTTTAAATTGTTTTTACTTGGGCCCATTTGAGCAAGTCCCTCACCCTGTTCAATATATAAAATTTGATCAACATTTGGGTGTATTTCCAAACCGATATTATCACCAACATTAATACTCATTAAAGTAATCTGTGAGTTCTTTCCCGTCCACAGAGTAGTACGATACGTATCGTTTTGCTTAGCTGCATCTTTAAGATTGATGACAAGTGGCTGAGGCCCATAATCTTTTAATACAATACTTCCACTATTGGAAAAACGAGAAGGTTCAGCACTGTTCGCATACCCTACCTGATAAGGAGGTGTCCAATAAACAAGCTGATCTCCATAGTTATACATAGGCATGTTGTTTCCGTAATAAGGAATGTAGTACATTTTCTCAATCCCCTCACACATTATAAGGTCATCCTATGCAACTTGTTCTAGAAATGTACTTATACGCATTTTACAACATACAAAATCTTAAATGACCTCAGTAAAATACTGAAGTCATTTAAGAAAAAACAATATAATTTTTTTACTCAAAGGTATCCTCATCCTCAGCATACTCTAAAATATCCCCTGGTTGACAATTCAATACTTTACAAATTGCATTTAACGTGGAAAAACGTATTGCCTTTACCTTCCCCGTTTTTAAATTCGATAAATTGACAATCGATATATCTACTGCTTCTGCAAGCTCACTTAATTGCATTTTTCTATCAGCTAATACACGATCCAATCTTACGATAATCGTCAATTTCTTCACTTCCTATACTGTTGCATCATACTCTTCTTGTAAAAAAGAGCCATATCTAAATATCCTACCAATTGTCCAAACTATAAAACTACATAGTAGTATGCTCCAATTTATATCAAAAAATCTAAAAGAAACGGATTGAATCCATTCAATATTGTCTAATTCATTATTGTTTAAAAACATATGTACTACCGTTGAAACTAAGTATGCTTGAACCATATTACTTAAAAAACTTAAAATTAATAAACTATATGCTACTAGCTCTATTCTTTTACTATTTCTAAGAGTAAATACATCCCCAACAATGACGGATTTAACAAACTTCCATAATAAAATAAAAATTGACATAACAATCAACGTAAAGATCATCGAGAGTAAAATTAATACGATTGTTTCACTTTTATCATAAACAAAATTACTCATTATATCTTTATTTAAAAAAACAGTTATTCCATTAAATTCAAAAGAAATGTCAATGTTAGAATCTAAAACTAGTTTACTAATCTTCTCACCAGAGACTGTTAAAGCTACAACAAATAAACCAAAAAGCAATAAGATACATGATGATATAATAACTATAGTAGCTATTAATAATACATTTAATATTCTTAAACTCATTTTAATATTGCGAATTGCTAACGATTGATTCATAACTTCTTCTAACACCCCTTATTGTTTGTTTTTTAAAGATATTCCTTCCCGAATTATTTCACACCCTCGTTTTTGAAGATTACTTTTTCAATAACTTTAACTTCAAACTTTAAGTTTCGGATATAGTATATATTATAAGCTGATTTCAGCGTGATTCCACATTATGATTAATAGCAGTTTCATGAACTATTTTTTCAGTTCGACTTTTTCTCTAATAAAGGACATACTAACAAGTATAGATTTATCATAAACGAACATTCCAAAAAGTATATAAAATGTCTGGGACTTGATATAGTATGTATTTAGGAAAAAATCAATTTGTTTTGGTGGTGTATATATGAAGAAGTTCATTATGGATTTTTTAATGATTACGATCGGGGCGCTGCTTTTTGCACTGGCTGTAAACTTATTTGTTATACCTAATGATTTAGGTGAAGGTGGTGTAACAGGTTTAACAATCATCGCCTATTATTTGTTTGGATGGTCGCCAAGTATTGTAAGCTTTTTACTAAACGCGGCTTTATTAGTAGTTGGCTATAAATTTTTAAGTAGGCAAACGACTATTTATACGATTATTGCAGTATCCCTCCATTCACTGTTTTTACATTTAACAGAATCGTGGTCGATTTCTTCAAATGAAATTATTGTGAATGCTGTTTTTGGCGGGGTGTTTGCTGGAGTTGGTATAGGCTTAATTATAAGAGTTGGTGGAACAACAGCAGGTTCAACAATCTTAGCTAGAATGACGAACAAATATTTAGGCTGGAGTATTAGTTACGGTTTATTATTTTTTGATTTAATAGTTGCTTTTTCATCTTACTTTATTATCGGGGCAGAAGCATTAATGCTTACTGTCATTATGCTTTATGTCGGAACAAAGGTGATGGAGTTTGTTATTGAAGGTGTAAATCCGAAAAAGGCAGTTACGATTATTTCGAAAAAGCCAGAAGAGATTGCCAGTCATGTGAATGGTTTTATGAATCGAGGCGTGACAGTTCTATCAGGCCATGGCTATTACACGAAGGAACAAAAAGAGATTCTGTATATTGTTATTAGTAAACAGGAAGTTGTAAAGCTAAAGAAAATCGTTAAAGAAATAGACAAGGATGCTTTTATTGCTATTCATGATGTACGAGATGTTTTTGGACATGGATTTATTGAATTATCTAAGGCTTAATTAAGAAACTGAGAAAACACCTTTTGTTGAAAACGGGGATTATCCCTTTAAAAATCAACATAGAGGTGTTTTTCTATTGAACAGTCTTTCAATCATCATAACGTATGGTTGATTTCCGTTCCGGCTGGGCGCTTTGCCGCTGACGCTTCGCTTTCGCACAGAGCAGAGCTTCCTGCGGGCGTCCGATGAGCCACTTCGCTTCGTTGCAGGGTATCGGGCCAACATGAAGTTGGTCACGAAGGCGTTATCACAGGACGTGATGGTTTTAGCCTTCGTTCCTCTATCGCTGATCCCCAAGGAGTCGCCCAGCCTCCACTCCAATCAACTTATATATAGTATACGTTTTACAAATGCATCTAAAATTTCTGCGATGAAGCCTCTATTCCTCAACCTGTAAGGAAATTTCAATAATCCTATCTAAAAGTTGCGAATAAGTAATTCCTGCTGAGAGTGCACTTTTTGGGAGTAAGCTGTTTTTTGTCATTCCTGGCAATGTGTTAACCTCCATGACATATGGGATTCCATCCTGGATCATCATATCGATTCTGGCATAAACACTACATTTTAATGCGCTATAGCAGGCTTTTGCGGCTTCAGCAACACGTTCATGTATAGCAGGTGGAAGTTCTACAACTTCCTCTATCGTAGCGGCATCCTCATATTTCGCTTTATAGTCAAAGAACTGCGCTGTATGGCGAATCGAAATAATCGGTAATAGCTCCCCATCTAAAATGGAGCATGTTATTTCTTCACCCTCTATATATTTTTCAATAATGATTTCATCATCCCATTTGAATACTTCCTCAACCGAAGTGAGTAAAGAATTTTTATCATCAACTATTTTTACCCCTACACTGGAGCCACCCGAATTAGGTTTAACTACTAACGGATACCCCATTTTGTCTAATTCATCGAACTGAAGCTCCTCGATATTCGAAAGATGGAGCCAATCCGGTGTTTCAATGCCTTCATAACGCAGAATTTTTTTCGAAATGTTTTTATCCATACACATACTGCTTGAAAGTATTCCACTACCCGTATATTTAACGCCCATAGCCTCTAGTACACCTTGAATCGTGCCATCCTCTCCAAATTTGCCATGTAGTGCTAATAAAGCAATATCGATATTTCTCACCTTTTCAATAAGCTCTGACGTGTTATTTTCATTTAGTTTAATAGCTACCACTCCGTATTTACTCTTATCTAAATGAGCAATCATTTCTTCCCCTGTCATGATAGAGACCTGCTTTTCAGAGGAAACGCCACCCATAATAACGCCAACTTTCATATGTTCAACTCCCTATTTCATTTTTCAAAGTATCACCAATAATCTTAATACCACGCACAATATCCTCTTCTTTGAGCCGAGAAAATCCTAATCGAAAGGTGTTGCTACCTTCGCCATTGCTGTAAAAAACATCTCCAGGATAAAAAACAACTCCCCTTTGATAGCACTTCTTCAATAGTGTACGAGCATCTATTCTTACTTCTAGCTCAATAAAGAGATGAAGTCCACCATCTCCTGTCATTCTTTTAAAAGGAATGTACTGCTGGCAGGCTTGACGGGCTAATTCATATTTTTTCTTATATACGAACTTAGCCTTTTTTAAATATTTTTCAAAATAACCATCCTGTAAATATTGATAAAGCACAGCCTGATCTAATGTCGATGTATGAATTGTTCGTGCTCTTTTCATACTTTCCAGACAGTGGATGAGTTCCTTATCAGCTAATATCCACCCGACTCGTAAGCCTGGAAAAAGAATTTTAGAAAAGCTACTAATATAAATAACATTGTTGCCCTCACCGATAAAAGTCATTAGCGGTGCTAAATGCGAACCTGAATAACGTAATTCCTCATTAAAGCCATCCTCCACAACCGGAATTTGATATTGCGAAAAAAGCCTAATTATTTCAGCTCTTTTTTCAGAGGATGTCACAATACCGGTCGGATTATGATAGGACGGGATTAAGTAGGCGAAATCAAATTCATTTTCCGATAAGCTTTTCTTAACTTGTTCAATATCGATACCGTCATCTTTCATATCGATTCCGTGTATGTCAAATCCGTGTAAGCGAAAAAGCTTTAATGCCGCATGGTGAGTAGGATTTTCGCAAATAACACGTCCGGATTTTTTCGCTAAGGAAGATAATAAAATATCCAATCCCTCGGTAAAGCCATTCGTAATTAAAATATCTTTATTGGAAATATCTACACCCTTCATTTCCATATAGTGAAGAAGGTACTCGATTAAAGGTTTATAGCCCTTTGCATACCCGTAATTCAAAACGATATCTCCTTCAAGGGACATCCGAGTCAGAAAAGCCCTTTTAAAATTTTCAACATCAAAAAGCTTTTCATCGGGAGAAACACTATTGAAGGAAATCATCCCTTTTTCCCAGTGAATGTCTTGCTTCATTAAATCTAATTCATCAGCTAACAAAGTAACGTTATTCAGCCTCTCCTTCCAATTAAATTCGACAGATGAAGCTTTCAACGTTTCGACTTTCCCTACAAAATTCCCTTTTCCTTTCACTGCATAAATCATGCCCTCTTGCTCTAAATCTGCATATGCATTCAGTACCGTATTTCTACTGATTGATAATAATTTACTAAGTTCACGGGTAGATGGAAGCTTTTGATGCTCCAGTAAGTGTCCCTTCACAATCTTTTCTTTCAAATAATCTTTTAATTGAATATAAACCGGACGATCATCGATAAGCTTAAAATCATTAAACACTGCCTTGACCCCCTTGCTTTATTTTTGCATAACTGTATCCGACTCAAAAGGTCCACAGTATAGGGATTTTCCCTTCCTTGTGGTATGGTCTCTAGCCCGCAAAAAATGCAATCCTTCAAAATGAAGAATTGCACCTATTATAGGCTAATTATAATTGAGGATAAAAATACATTTTGAAGTCCTTTCTATCAGCTCGTTCTTTAAGCAATCAATCATAATTATTTCCCGGGAATAATTGAAAGGACCTAATCTCAAAGCCTTTTATTCACACATCTTAGCTTTTTGAATAATCATTTGGATAAACGGCTCTTTTTCCTTTGTATATGTCGATCGATCGAATTGATATTTAGACGCTAATCGTTTTTTTAATACCGCATATTCATTTGCTGATTGAGGATTTGATCTTAGATAATCACGGAAAAGTAATTTTTCAGTCCATTCATTACCGTTATATTTACAAATATGTAAATGGATTGTTCCCTGCCCCCACAATCCCTTTCTAAAAAATCTTCTATCCTTAAACTGTAGTTTCGGTACATATTCATAGTCAATTTTACTTAAAGCGTCTATGAAACTCGGCACTTCATCTAAACTCCGAACACCAACAAGAATATCAATAATCGGTTTCGCTTTTAGTCCCTTTATCGATGTACTTCCAATATGCTCAATACGAACAGCACTTTCACCTAAAGCTTTTCCAATTTCGTTTTGTTCAACTGCATATTGTTGCTCCTAATGGGGACTATATTCGGAAAGTTGAACTTTTAATTTTCGCACAAGCATACCTCCTCATGGATTCTTTTTAAATAACCCTACTAAAAATCCTTCTAGACCGAAATATGGATCTTCATCAGATAAAGCTATCATTTTCCGTATTTCAATTTCTTCTAATGATTGAAATATTTCTTTTAGTTGATTTTTGGTATACCCTAATCCACCTTCTAAGCTACGTTTTATATATACTTCTTCATCTGAGATGGCTGAACCACCATATGCACCTTGTTCCTCAAATGAGCATAAAGCGAAGTAACCATTAGGCTTTAATAATTTATGAATCAATTCAATATACGTCACACGACGATGAGGTGCTATATGATGAAAACAACCTGAATCATAAATAAAATCAAAGCTCTCTTCTTGTAGATTCAGTTCAAAAATATTAGCGCAAATGAAATCTACATTTACGTCTGCTTCATCAACCCTTTTTTGTGCCCATTGCAATGCATGATCCGATAAGTCGACACCAACAACTGAACAGCCTTGTTTTGCTAAGTAAATGGCATTTCGTCCAGCGCCACAACCTAACTCTAAAACCCTATTTGGCTGAATGACCTTTTTTTCAAAATAACTTACTAGATTTTCATCAGGTTTATTAACAAAAAAAGGTACCTTTTTAAATGTTTGATCATAAAATCCATCCCAAAATCCCTGCGGTGCACGTAATAAATTATCTAATACAACTAGCAATTGTTCATTTGATTTGATTTGCATTTTACGCCTCCTGTTTGCGCTTTTTTTTTCAAAAAACAAAATATTCTATCCCTTAATTATAAAGTAAAGTTAGGAAATACTGGAAATGAACCGACCACAATTCAAAAAGGGATATTTCCACATTTTTAAATGTTATATTATATTAATGGATATTTTCTCTAAATCAATTACACTTAACATAAGATAAAATGAAGCTTTAATCGGAGGGGTTTTCTTCATCCTCCACCGATTATTAGTCTTCACCAATCGGGCTTTTACAGGCGGTACCAGATAAATCACTGCTGTTAATGTAGGATTAACACAGAAAGGAGCTGCAACATGGAAGAAATCTTGACGATTACGAATTTGACGAAGAGTTATGGTAGTAAGGAAATATTAAAAGGAATCGACTTGCACGTCTCTCGAGGAGAAATAATTGGTTATATTGGTCCGAACGGTGCAGGCAAAAGTACCACTGTCAAAATCATTTTGGGGATCGAAGGCGATTACGGTGGAGAAATTAAGCTTTTCGGAGAGAATATCGGAAAAGACAGCATTGAATATAGACGACGAATTGGCTATGTACCAGAAATAGCAGATGTTTATGATAATTTAACTGGTTACGAGTATTTAACCTTCATCGGACAGCTTTATGGCCTTGAATTAGAAGTTGTTGCGGATAAATCAAAATCCTTAATGGAATTGTTTGGTGTTGGTGAAGCGTATCATTCAAGGATATCATCTTATTCAAAAGGGATGCGGCAAAAGCTATTAATTATCGCTAGCCTAATACATAATCCCGATTTGTTATTTTTAGATGAACCGATTAATGGATTAGATGCGAATAGTGTAATGATTTTTAAAGAGATTTTGATTCAACTGGCTGCCCAAGGAAAAACAATATTTTATTCCTCTCATATTATGGATGTTGTCGAAAAAATCAGTAGTCGTATCATCCTGCTGAATGATGGGAGAATCGCTGCCGATGGGACATTTGCTCAACTACAGGCAGACAATACCGAAGGAACTCTGGAAAAGATTTTCAACCAATTGACAGGCTTCCATGATCATCAGGAAATTGGTGAGAAATTCGTTTCTATTGTGCAAGAGGTATGATCATGAAAGATTTTAAAACTTTACAACTGCTTGATAAGATTCAATTTGTTTTTGTAAAAATGGGCATCGATTACGAGATCATGAGAAAAATCCTCCATATTAAACTAACAATGGATGAGCGTAAAGTACCGACAATATTTAACCAATCATCAAATAAAAACAAGCAAGAGCAAAAAAATGGCTACATCAAATCTTTATGGATTTATGTTTTAATGGGACTTATGTTAGTTCCTTTTATGGCATTTGGCCAAAACTATCTTTTCCAGATGAGTATTGCTTATGCAATGATTATTTTTATCATCATGACAACATTGATTTCTGATTTTTCTTCGGTACTTTTAGATGTACGGGACAGAAGTATCTTATCAACCAAGCCTATCTCTGCTAAAACGATCAATGCGGCCAAGTTTATGCATATTTTCATTTACTTGACGTATTTAACTATTGCATTCACTGCCATTCCCCTTATGGTGGGCCTATATAATCAAGGAATAGTATTCTTTATTTTAACTGTGCTCTTACTAGTTTTAATTAATATTTTTATTGTTGTTTTAACCGCTATTTTATATATTGCTATTTTAAGATTCTTTGATGGAGAAAAGCTGAAAGACATCATCAATTATGTACAAATCGGCTTATCATTAATGTTGATGATTGGCTATCAAGTTCTTATTAGATCCTTTGAATTCGTTAATTTTGATATGGTGGTAGTGTTTCATTGGTGGAGTATTTTTCTAATCCCTATGTGGTTTGCCGCTCCTTATGAGCTACTGCTAAACGGTAACAACTCTTTATTTACAGTGGTGTTCAGTATATTTGCTGTTGTCATGCCAATCATCTCGATATGGCTATACCTAAAGCTGATTCCAACCTTTGAACGTAATCTGCAAAAACTATTAAACACAAGCAAATCGAAAAAAGAGAAGAACAATCGACTTAAGACCCTTTTGTTAACAATCATTTGTAGAACTAATGAAGAAAGAACTTTCTACCGCTTTGCTTCCCTTATGATGAAACAGGAGCGAGAGTTTAAACTGAAAGTATATCCATCTTTAGGATTTTCTTTTGTCATTCCGTTTATTTTTATGTTTTCTTTTTCAAGGTACGAAGGTGTTGATTATGCCGTTAGCATGGGCTATTTAAATATTTATTTCAGCATGCTAATTATTCCTTCAGCTGTACTTATGCTTGGACATTCAGGAAAATATAAAGCAGCTTGGATCTATAAAGTCTTTCCAATCAAAGATTATACAAACTTGAAAAAAGGTAGCTTAAAAGCATTTTTGATTAAGTTGTATATTCCATTGTATATTTTTCTAAGCATCATTTTCTGCTTCATTTATGGTACGAGAATTATCCCAGATTTATTAATTGTTTTAGTAACAAGCTGCATGTACACTGTCATTTGCTATGTCGGCATGGGAAGCAAGATTCCTTTCACAAAGCCCTATAATGAAGTTGGCGATGCTCAGAGCTGGAAAACTCTTATATTGCTTATCCCATTAGGTGCTCTGGCGGGTCTACATTACTTCCTGTCAACTCATATTTCTTATGGGGCAATCATTTACTTGCTCGTGCTTATCATCACAAATTTCGCTCTGTGGAAGCTTGCTTTTAAACGTACGAAAACGGCCTGAGCCTGAGCTCAAGCCGTTTTATTTTAAAAAGCTTTTCTCTCATATATACGAATAGATAGTAGCCATGACCCAATATATAAAATAATAACCGTAATGCTAGCTACAAAATACATTTGCGTTTCTTGTAAAGTCATGAACTTTCGTGTTAATTCTCTTAATATATCATTTATAGGGACTAATAAATTAATTGTTAACATATAGATACCAAATAGAACACCTGAAGCAATCGCTAAATATTGCGTTTTAAATTTATAGGAGATTGGAAACATGATTGATATAGCGACCATAACTAGACCAATAATAAGCAACATTTCTTTCCATATAAACAAACCCTCTTTTCCATTTATGAGGAAATCCCCCACATAAATCATGAAAACAAATATTGTTGTAAATATCAGTGAACCTATATATTTTGAACTGACAATTTCCTTTCGCGTATATGGCAGCGAATTGAGCAGAATATTAGCGTTGTCTTTTTCATCGTAAGAGAAAGCATTTAGTATAAATATTACACTATAAAGAAATCCCAAAAATATTAGGGAGGATATGCCTGCCAATAAGTAGATTATTATAGTAGCAATGTAAAATAAAATTAATTTCTTTTGTATTAAAACATCCTTAAGTATAAGGTTAATCATCCAATTACCATCCTTTTTTCGTATAATACATACTATCTTTGAGCGTTGGCCTCTTCACAATAACCGCATCTCTAAATATATTCACCACACGAACTTAGCAGCTGTCTCCTTCACTCATCTTCTGAATACAATAGTGTGAGCATTTCTTTGAGCTCTGCTAAGCCAATGTTCATTTCTTTAGCATTTTGAATGGCAATCAATAGATTTTCTTCGATTACCTTTACTTTTCTTTCTCTCATCATTTCCTTATTTTGTTCTGAGATGAACGAACCTTTCCCCACAATAGAATAAATGAATCCGTTTTTCTCTAGCTCTTCATAAGCGCGTTTTGTTGTAATAACGCTAATTTCTAAATCCTTTGCAAGCTGTCGCATAGACGGCAATGACTGCCCCTCTTGTAATTCACCTGATAAAATTAGCTTTTTGATTTGAGTATAAATTTGCTCATAAATCGGTTCTTTTGAGCTGTTTGAAATAATAATTTGCATGCAAATACCTCTTCTTTATTTTTATGTAATCAGCACAGAAGACGTTGGTTATTCCGTTAGCATGAGCAATTTTTATTTTCAGCATGCTAATTATTCGTCAGTTGTACTTATTTTTGGACATTCAGGGAAATATAAAGCAATTTAGATTTATAATGTCTTTCCACATAAAGATTACATTGTCGATTGTTTAGAGTATAGTTTTCTGCCTCACGAAAATTACCTCAGGTTTATTGAAAATGTTAACATTTGTTACATCGGCATCGGAAGCAAAGGTCGGCGATACTTAGATTTTGTTATATGGACATTGTTTAAGCGAACTTAAACAGCTTGAGCCTACATCCACGGGCTCAAGCTGTTTTATTTCAAAAAACTTTTCTCGTATATATACGAATAGATAGTAGCCACGATCCAACATATAAAATAATGATTGTAAGGATAGCTACAAAATACATTTGAGTTTCTTGTAAAGTCAGGAACTTTTGTATCAGTTCTTTTAATGTATCCTTAAGAGTAGGAGATAAATAATTAACGATTACCATATATATACCAAATAAAGTACCTACAGCAATCATTAAAGATTGTGTTTTAAATTTATAACAGATTGGAAGTATGAATGATATAGCAACCATAACAAGACCTATAATTAACAATATATCTTTCCATAAAAACAATACCTCTTTTCCGTTTAAGAAGAAATTACCTAAATAAGTAATGAATATAATTAGTGATGTATATATCAATGAACCTATATATTTCGAACTAACAATTTCCTTTCTCGTATATGGTAGCGAATTAAGCAAAATATTAGCGTTATCTTTTTCATCATAAGAAAAGGACATAGTGATAAAAGCCATACTATATAAGAATCCTATACTCACTAGAGACACATCTATTAATAAATAAAGTATGATAGTAGCAATGTATAATAAAATCACTTTCTTTTGTATTAAAACATCCTTAAGTATTAGATTAACCATCCCATTACCATCCTTTTTTCGTATAGTACATAATATCTTCAAGCGTTGGTTTTTCCACAATGACAGAATCCCCAAATATGTTCGCCACACGATTTTTATCCGCTGTTAATGCCTCAAAGCCTGTGTTCGATCTTCGAATTGCGACAAACTCTCGTTCTGTTTCCTGATCCAATAAATTCAATGTCCCTTTGACAATGGCATATTCCTCTTCAATCTTATAAAATTCCTTTGTGAATATATGTTCACCGTTATGAACAAAGGTAATATAGTCCGCAATTCGGTCTAAATCTGTTGTTATATGTGTCGAGAAGAAAATCGTTTTATCTTCATCTTGCATTAATTCATGTAGAATATTTAGTAGCTCTCTACGAAATATCGGATCGAGCCCGGCAGTCGGCTCATCCATAATAATTAATTCTGCATGATGAGCTAGAGCTATGGCTAACGAAGCTTTCATCTTCATTCCCTTTGAAAAGGTCTTCATATTTTTATTCAGTGGTAGTTCGAACTGAGTAACATAACGATGAAAAGCGTCATCATCCCAGTTTTTATAGGCTGGTTTAATAATCCTTTTCATATCCTTTAACGTTACATATTCATAAAAGACATTTTCATCATAGACAAAGCCAATACGTTCCTTTATTTCTTTTTCATGCTTCTTATAATCCATGCCAAACACTGAAACAGTACCACTATCCTGCTTTAGCAAGTTCATAATCAATTTGATTGTTGTAGATTTCCCTGCACCATTTCCCCCGATAAATCCAGTTACAAAACCCTTTTTTACATTAATAGAGAAATCCTTTATCTGAAATCCCTTAAAAGATTTATGAACATGCTGTAATTCAATGACATTTTCCATCTTTCACCCTCCGTATGCAATAATGTAAGCATTTCCTTGAGCTCTTTAAGGCAAATACCCCTTTTCGATATAATGTATATATACTTTATATACAATATATACATAACAGACGTATTTTGCAAGTAATAAATTATTATTGAAAACAATAAAAACGAAAACATGAGATTGTTACATCACAATCTCATGTTCTGTGTTTTTAATTATTTAGTTGATAATGTTGCCAATTATGACCTCTAATTAGCTTTAGCTAACTATTTAATTGGAGCCTTATTAATTGTTGATAATACTTCATTCACCTCGAAGATCTTCCCACGAATATCGGTAATGCCGAAACTTATTAATCGTTCTGAATGCATAGTTAAATATTGCTCAGCTTCTGTTTTGGTTTCAAATAAATATATCCCACCAGCTTCTTTAGTCGCAGCATTCTCAGTCCAAACCTTCCAAATCATACCAGACTCTTCGTTAATACTTTTTGCTAAATCAGCGAATGCCTCAGACATTTCTTCACCGAATGGCCCGTCCATTGTAAAATCAACTTGCAATAAATATTTCATGATTAAAACTCCCACTTTGATTTTTTCTATAACAATTAGTAATTTTTATGGTTCTTCATCATAACGTGTGGCTGCTTTCCGTTCCAACTGGGCGCTTTCCCGTGGATCCGATGAGCCTAACGATTTAAATTCTCTATATATTTTTCTGATTCGTCCGCTATTCGCTTAAACTCAATATCATGAATATAGTGTGAGCAATCTAATTTTATTAATGTGCCGTCTTTATCCTTACTAATAAACTCCTTTTGAAATTCATTCCACGCATCTTCATTCCAACCTGTCCCTTGACCGTTTGAAGAGAACAAAAGCACAGGCACATTTGGGATTTCAGTCGCTCCTACCTTTTCAGCATTTTCCTTAATATGCTTAATTTCATTCACCATATTTTTAGTTACTGTTCTACGATAAAAAATCACTTTATACATTTCTTTTTCCTCATCTGTCAAAGTCCCATATTTGATGGCATCACTTTCAGAAAGGCCCGGAATCCATCTAGTAAAACCAATATTAGCAGCAAAGGCACTTAAATGAACTAGAGGCATATTTATATCATAATCTTTATATGCAGCAGGAACAGCCATATCCAATCCTATAATTGCTTTAACTTCATTCGGATAGGCTTGAGCCCAATACAATGCCTCAATACCAGACATAGAATGAGGAAATAAAATATATGGTCCTTCAACACCTGATTTTAATAGAGCTTCTCTTGTTTCTTGTAAAATAGTATCAATATCACGCTCAGAATCTGTAATGTCACTAAAGCCATAACCTGCCTTTTCAACGACAACGATTTTATATTTATCGCTTAACAATGAATATAATGATTTAAAATCTAAAACAGGTGAGCTTGTGCCTCCTCCAGACATAAATACAAGCGTATCTTCTCCATTTCCTTCTACGTACACATGCATCTGATGACCATTCACTTCTACCATTTTCCCTGTTGGCGTAAATAATTTATCTTCCTTTGATAATTTTATTTGATGAATAATATAACTAGTTGTAATGAGCACTAAAAATATCGCAGCAATAATTGAAAAAAGTATCATGATTCGTTTCAACACTATCTTTCAACCACCCCTCTCAGGATTTTTACTAGAGTTCCAAAAGGTAATCGATAAACTGTAACTTTTGCCCATTCATTTCGAACGCATTATCATCTATATACACTTGTTTAAAGCCATTCTTTTCAAGAACCCTTTGAGATGCAATATTATTTGTTGTTGTTTTTGCTTTAATCTTTTTTACACTGATTTCTGTTTCTAATAGTAGCTTTAAGGCTCTAGCTCCTATTCCTCTTCCTCCATATTCTTGTCCCACTCTATAACCGACTTCTGCTATATCATTCGTTGTATCTATATCTACTAAATTAATTCTTCCGATAATATTGCCTGAGTTATCTCTTAATAAGTAGAATTTTGATTTTTCTTCCTGTTGTTCTGCTAAAAGCTCTTTATGTCTTATTTTAAACGTTTCAAAATTATAATAATCTTCTCCACGACTAGGTACCATTTGTTCAAAGAATTGTCTATTGTTCTTTTCGAACTGATACAATTCTTCTGCGTCACGTTCTTGTAAGCTATTAATCGATATTTCCAAGCTAATCCATCCCCTCATCCTGAAAAATATGTATTGTAATGCCTATTTAAGAAAAAACAAACTCTTTACGATATCATACCTAAGAGTTTGTTTATAATCCATTGGAATCCTGAAAAGAAGAAATATGTATAACGGCTCGAATAAAAAGAAAAATCAACCCTCTAAATCTTTCAATCGTCTTCGAATAGTAGCTTCTGAAACGCCAAGTATTCGTGCAATTTCTCGATTACTTTTTCCAGCATCCTTTAAATGCAGCAATTGTAATTCATTTACAGCTACTTTAGGCCGTCCGTTTGAATTTCCTCCACGCCATTCCTTATTTTTCTTTTTACTTCTCAAAAATTTCCCCAGCATTTTCTCACCTTCTCATGCGTCATAACTCTAAATTATCAGTTATAAAGTTTTATTGTAAAAAAAGAAAGCAGATTTATATCTACTCTCTTGATTGTTTAGGAAAAATATAAAAATAAAAAACAAAACCAATGATAATTGCGGGTGGTAAAGCAATTCCTATATTTTGTACAAATGCACTTGCAAGTAGTTTTAAAATCTCAATAATATCTTTAGATAAAATGTTTTGATACTGTTCAGCACCTGTCAAACCTTTGATTATTAAGGTTACAGCAAAAATAATGATATAACTAATTAAGCTATAATTAATACTTAACTTTATTTTTTCTTTATCATCGTTCTTTTCCTCTAATAGCAATGTTTCCACACTGATATCTAGAACCTCCGATATTTTCAGCATATTTCTCTTACTCGGATACCCATTCCCAAGTTCCCATTTGGATATAGACTTATCACTTACTTCTAAAATCTCAGCTAGTTCTTGTTGGGTGATTCCTTTTTCTTCTCGATATCTTTTTAGTTTTAAACTTAAAATATTTTTCTCCATTTCATCATCCTTCCCTTATCTCAATTTACGGTAATTATCACATATTGGAAATTCTATTAACAGGAATTTTCGAAAATAGAGGAAAATAGAACACTATATAAAAACTATATAAAAATGCGACAAAACTCATTAAATAGGTTTTTGTCGCACTTTTTATTGGAAATCCATCTGGCATTACCATAAAATTTATATATTCTTTTTCGAAAACTCAGTATGCAACAAACTATAGATCAACATATCTTTACATTCTCCAGTAACACTATGGCATTCAAATTGTCTTAAGCAGCCTTCTTCCTTAAAGTTGAATTTCGATAACAACTTCTTTGAAGCTATATTTTCTTCCGTGACAATTGCCTGTATTCTTACTAAGCCTAACTGATTAAATCCTATTAATAACACTGCTTTAACCGCTTCTGACATAATACCTCGATGCCAATATTCTTCAGATAATTCATAGCCTATTTCAGCTCGTTTACCTTCAAATTCACTAAAAAAAATAGTACCAATAATTTCATCGGTTTCTTTGTCAGCAATAGCAAAGCGAATAATCCAACCTTCATCATAGCCTTTGTTCCAAAAGTTAATTACTTCATAACTTCTTTCTAAAGTTTCATATAGCTGCTAATGTACTCCTAAATATTTAATTATCTATTATTCTTTACTTATTAATTTTAATTTTTCATAGCCCTTAATATTTAAGCTTATTTGTTTTTCTTTATTCCAAATACTATATGGGTAAACTAAATTAACAACGGTTTTCCCATCTTTCAATTCTACATTGGCTCCTCGTGCATAAAAGGACTCTCCCTTTTCATTTGTTAATGCCCATTCAAAAAATTGATTTTCATCCTTGGAAAGATCTGCGTCGACCTTTAAAGATACATGCATAGAGCCATTCGTAAGGGTTGCTGATTGAAGTTGAATGCCCTCAACATCTTTTTCAACTTCAAATGATTGTGTTACAACCTTCGTTGGTGTCAATGTAAATGGCCACTCTCCATTAATAGTGACAATCCCTTCTTCTTTTTCTGTATAGAAATGAACGGTTTCAATTACTAATTGTGCGTTATTTAAGGAAGGCCATGCCAATTTATTAGATTGTAATAGAAGTTCTAAAATTATTGACTGATTGCTCTCTTTTAGCATTTTCATTTCTGCCCCTCCCATAATGCCAGGTGATTTAAGGGGTTTCGTATCTGACACAAGGGCATCAATTTCCTTACCTGTCGAATCATAAATACGAAATTCAATTCGTGCATCTTGAATATTGTTTATATCTATATCCTTTGGCAAAATCTCCATTTGTAGCCCTACTCGATAACTATCTACAAATGTATTTTCAAGTGTAATCGTAACATCTTGTGAACTTTGCGATACACCAACATATTGTACTTCTCCATTTTGACTAGCAAGTTCAATCCCAGCATCCTCCTGGAAACCTAGAAATGCTTTTAGTTTAGCCATCGCTGTATCATTAGACAAAATCACACCCGAAGCAAGCACTGCACATGCAGCCGCAGCTGAAATAGGCTTCAACCAACGCTTTTTTATTTTCTTCGTTGTCTTGGAACGAATCTCTTCATATGAACGATCAAAAGCTTTTTGCACAATATCTGGTATTTCTTGCTCTCTATTCATTTCTTCATGTAAACGGTCGTCTAATGATTTTTTCATAGTAAATGTACCTCCTCAACATAATAATTATTTTTCAAATATTGCTTCGCCCTGGAAATCCTCGACTTAATCGTCCCCTCTGATTCATGAAGAAACTCGCTTATTTCCTTTGTCGTGAGCCCATTCACATAATAAAGCGTTAAAGCAATGCGATAGCTCTCATCTAGACTTTCTAATGCCTCATCTAGCTCAAGTGAAATTTGATCTTGGTGTCTCAGTTCATGGAATGTCGTCACATCTAGTGGTACAGTACGCTGATCCTGCTTCATAAAGCGATAGCAGTTATTTAAAAGAATTCGACAAAGCCATGTATTAAAATATTTAACTTCTTTTAGAGAATCTATTTTTTCAAACGCTGTCAGTATTGTATCTTGAAGAAGATCTGCAATGTCCTCATCTTTTAAACCAAGTCGTTTTGCTGTCCGGTAAAGCGTTATTTCATATTGAAGGATTAATTGTATAAACGCTTCTCCATCTCCCTTCTTTGCTTTTTTTACAAGAACCTCTGATTGCATGTAATCACCTCTTTTTCTCTTACATACCGTTAGAGTATTTTGTTTGATAGTTAGTTGCATCAATTTTTATTTTATTACACTAAAAAAGCAACCGGCGAAATAACAGTCGGTCGCTACCTAAATATAAATTTTAAATGAGAGGCTATTTAAAACAACTAACACTGTTTACACTCCGAAAATAGGTATTTCCGCTCTGTTCTAACCTCCATAAGGTTAACAAAAAAAAACGAAAGGACTTTTATACTCTACTCCGTCACTTCTTAAGTAATAAGACTCTCAATTCATTATTGACATTCCTGCTTCAGTACATAATACTATACTTAAAATTTGAGTTTTTATAGGAATAAAGTTCCGATAAAATTCAAAGGAGGAAACTATTTGAAAAACAAAAGCATTAAGCGACGATTATTGTTTTTTACATTAAGTTTGCTGTTATTGTCATCTGTCATTAATTCCGTATTAGGTGTATGGATTGTGGGCAAAAATAGTAAAGAAGTTTTAATTGAAAAAGCCAATGAACAGGTCTATGAAATCGCCAAGCAAGCTGAAACTATATTAAATTCTGAGAATGATCCCATCTCATCTTTACAAGATTTTGTGGAGTCAAAAGCAAAACAAGAGAATGTGACTTATGCTATTGTCATTGATACCAATGCAAAAGCAGTGGCGCATAGTGATAAAGGGAAATTAGGAAAAACATATGAGGATGCATACACAATCGATGGTGCCAAGCACGGAAAAAAGCAATTTACGAGATGGTATGCTGAAGTTCAAGATATTTGGACATATGACATCATGGAACCTATATATAAAGATGGCAAGCTTTATGGAGTAATTGATATTGGGGTGCCTGAAAGCGGTATTCAATCTATTACAAACTCTGTACTAGGCTATCAGATTATTACAGGCATAGTGAGTTTTATCGTTATAGGTGCTTTAATGTGGTGGATTATTGGTCGCATTGTTACTGCCATTAAGAATCTTGAAAATATCATTCATCAAACTACTAGCTTAGACTTTACCGAAAATCCAGAATTAGAGAAGCTATTACATCATCAAGATGAAATTGGTCTTATGGCAAAAGGCATCTCTGGCATGCAATCGGCATTAAAGAATGTTACCGTCAATATACATAAAACTAGCTCCGAGCTATCAGATTCCTCAAAGATTCTTATTCAAATAGCAGAAGATACGGTACGTACTACTGATGAAATTAGCTCAGCCATTAATGAAGTAGCAAAGGCTACAGAAGAGCAAGCTCATGATACAGAAAAAAGTGCTGAACAATTAAATCAACTATCTGGAAACATTGACCGTGTTATTGAGCACACAGAGAAGATTGCTTCTATGACAGAGGATATTGATCATTTAAGTAATCAAGGTGTAGAAACCATCAATCAACTCTCTATTTGGTCAGAGAAGAATCGAGAATCTTCTCAACAGGTAAGCGACATCGTTCAAGAAGTAGATAAAACTTCATCTGATATATCAAGTATTGTTAATACAATTACAGACATCGCAACTCAAACTAATTTATTGGCTCTAAACGCTTCCATTGAGTCAGCTCGCGTCGGTGAAGCCGGTAAAGGTTTCGCAGTTGTCGCGGATGAAATCCGAAAATTATCGGAACAGACATCTAATGCTACTGAGGATATTAAGAATAAAATCTCTGCCATTCAGGATATTTCTAAAAGTGCTGTGCAGGAAATCAGTACAAGTCTTAGCATTGTCGAACAAAATGCAAAAGCTACAAAGGATACTAGCGAAATCTTTAATACAATAAAGGTAGCTCTAGACCAAACGAGTGAAGTGGCACAAGAGGTGAAACATTTATCTCATGAGATGGATGAACGCAAGGAGCAAATTATTAGTGCCGTACAAAACATATCTGCTTCTGCAGTAGAAACCTCTGCTGGAACAGAACAAGTTTCCGCTTCCGCAAATGAACAGCTTAAAAGCATCGAGACTGTCTCTGAAAAAGCTAAAGACCTAAATGCTATTGCCGATGCTTTAAGAGACGAAATGAAAAAATTCACTATTTAATGTAAAAAAGCTGATTCAATTATGAATCAGCTTTTTTAGCATATCTCTATATCAATTCACTTTCTTTGAGTAAATCATAGATGATTGTATCTTTCGTTTTATGAATACCAAATTTACCTATTTGTTTTAAGATAAATGGAGCATCTACATCTGTTAATTTTTTACCATCAAGTAAGCGAGCAGTTGACGATAATAAAGTACGAATGTCAAAAGTAGATGCAAATACTTCTGGAACGCCTCGATCAATATCTAATAATTGATAAACAGCTTCCATCGCTGTTCTTACTGAATATTCAGTTGTGAATACAGTATCTCTTGCTGTTTCACTAAAGTTCCCAATGAAGGCTAAGTTAGTAGATCCATTAGGGACAACTAAAGGACGATCTCCCATTGCTCTAGGCATGAAGTAAGATGTTATATAAGGCATGTAACACGGAATAGTATTACAAGAATTTTGCGCAATATCTGGTATTTCATCTACAGGTACACCCATATGGTACAACCACTCTTGCGCAATCTCAATTCCAGAACATTCCGTGATACTCTTTTTAATAAAATCCCCTGGTTTATTTGATAGTAAACCGTAAATCCAAACTACTAATTGGTCTTTTGGTTGATTTTTAAAATGCGGTTGTCGGTTCAACGTATAGCTTAGCATCCAATTAGAATCTGTAGCAGTTACAATACCACCTGTAACTACCTTACCTGCATACGGATCTCTTTTACTGATTTTTTCAATATACGGAGCAACTCGATCATCCAATGTAGTAAGCGTTGCTGAAACAAACCAACTTTCTTCTGGAAGGTTATCACAGAATTTTTCTGGTTTACCAAAATCAGAATCTTGAGAAGCGATGTTTTTCCAAAGTGACCAGCTTCCACCTAAATCAGCACTTATAGGGGCTGGCGTATTATTGTCACCATAAGTTGTACTCTCCGTGATACTACCATTTGTAACAAACACTAATTCATTTTCTGTTAGCTCAATATTCTTTTTCACACCATTTTGTTTTAACACTAAAGTATGGGCTACTTTTTTATCGCCAACTTTATCAACTAAAACATTCTCTACAACAGTATTAAATTGGAAATCAACATTATGACTTTCCAAATATTTAATCATAGGAAGTACTAAAGATTCGTACTGATTATATTTTGTAAATTTCAAAGCAGATAAATCAGGGAGACCCCCAACATGATGAATGAAACGCATAATATAACGACGCATTTCCATTGCAGAATGCCATTTTTCAAAAGCAAACATCGTAGACCAGTATAGCCAGAAATTCGATTCAAAGAACTCTTCAGAGAAAACATCTGTAATTTTTACATCCTCTAATTTCTCCTCAGGAGTAAAGAATAATTTAATCATTTCTTCAGATGCTTTATCAGATAATGTAAACTTGCCATCATCCTCAAGTCTTTGTCCTCTATTTTCAATCAATCTACATTTTGAATAGTTAGGATCCTCTTTATTTAACCAATAAAATTCATCTAAAACAGAAGCGTTTTCTATTTCTAATGATGGGATTGAACGGAATAGATCCCATAGGCATTCAAAATGATCTTCCATTTCTCGACCACCGCGAATAATAAAGCCTCTTGTCGGATTTAAAATACCATCAAGGCTACCACCTGAGATATCTAGTTCTTCGAGAATATGAATATTCTCTCCCTTCATTTGACCATCACGAATTAAAAAACATGCGGCTGAAAGTGAAGCTAGCCCCGAACCAACAAGATACGCTGATTTCTCATCAACACCCACTGGTTTTTTAGGACGTGCAAAAGCCTCATAATTACCATTACTGTAATACATAGTACCGCCTCCATAAACTATTATTGTGATATAGCATACCACGAAATAGTGCGTCAATGGTAAAATGAGAGATAAATTAACAAATAATTCAATTTTAAAGTTAAACTCTAAATATACTATACCCTATTATTTGACATAACAATTCATTGCATTTTTATAAATTATTCATCAATATCTTTATATCAAAGGGATTATGCAATACCTGATAATTAGAATGCCCTTGTAACGGTAACCTATAAAGCACTTGAATTATTGTATGATTTCCTTCTATAAGATTAACTATAAAGCTGATAAAGTATACAACCTTTTGAAGGTAGCATTGCATAATTATTATAGTAAGAAAACAAAAAGGATGATTCAACGACCACATTTCACAAGCACAATTTTTGTTTTTATTTTGGTAGTCTCTATTCGAATTTATTATGATTTAAATAATTTAACTATCTACACTCCCCTCTTGAAATCCGCTTAATGTAAGCCTTATAAGCAAATTCAAATATGTAAAAATAAACAAAATTAATATATTTTCAAAAATAATGTTTGACAATCTTTTAGGGTGCTATGTAGAATAGGACAAGTGATTATGAGAATCATTATCAATTAAGGTAACAACTTTATTTTTTTATCCACAATTGAGAATGAATCTCATTTCAACGAATAAATGTTGTTAGTTAGGATGGTAACAGATGGAAGCAAGCGCGAGGAGCATAGAACAACAAGAAACAAATACGAAAAAGATTAAGAGCAGACCGCTTATTGCTTCTATTATTTTAATAGTAGGTACGATTTTATTAGCTTTAAGTATGGGCATGTCCATTTCATTTGGGGCGGCAGATATTAGCTTAAAGACTGTTTGGCAAGCTGTTTTTCAATTCGATGATTCACTTACACATCATAATGTCATTTGGGAGCTTCGTATTCCAAGAGCAATTGGAGGAGTAGTCGCTGGTGCGTTTCTAGCGGTATCCGGAGCAATTATGCAAGGTATGACACGAAACCCCCTTGCCTCCCCTTCTTTAATGGGTATTACAGATGGTGCGGTATTTGGAATTGCAATTACGTATGCATTTTTCCCTAATTCCCCATACATAATGTTTGTTCTTGCTTCTTTTATTGGTGCCGCATTTGGTGCAAGTATTGTGTACGGTGTGGGTGCATCCTCACCAGGAGGGCTCACACCTGTGAAGTTAGCGTTAGCTGGTGCAGCGATTAGTGCACTGCTTGGGGCCATATCTTCTAGTATTGCACTTTATTTCAATCTTGCCCAAGAGGTGAGCATGTGGAATGCAGGAGGCGTTTCAGGTGTGAAATGGGTAAGTATTGATATGTTACTACCGATAGGACTTGTTTGTCTTGTAATAGCAATTATAATGTCGAGATACATTACCATTTTAAGTTTCGGCGAAGAAATTGCGATTGGGCTTGGACAAAATACAACCTTAATTAAATTTATTGGAACTGTACTTGTGCTTGTTTTAACGGGGTCAGCCGTATCTATGGCAGGTTCTGTCGGATTCGTTGGACTTATAATCCCACATATGACGCGTTTTCTTGTCGGATCCGATTATAGATGGGTCATTCCATGTTCAGCAGTATTAGGTGGTTTGTTAATAGAAGGTGCAGATATGTTATCTCGTGTTATCAATCCTCCATTTGAAACGCCAATTGGTGCAATTACAGCTTTAATTGGTGTTCCATTCTTCCTTTACTTAGCTCGTAATGAAGGGAGAGGGAAAATATGAGGCAAAGTATCTTAACAAAAAAGAATATTTCAGTTTTAGTCATTTTAGCTTGCCTAATTCTGTCGGTATTCTTAATTAGCTTAAATACAGGAACGTTTAAAATACCACCAATAGATGTATTGAAATCATTAATTGGGTTTGGGGCAGAAGATCAATCTGTCATTTTATTTGAGTTTCGTATGCCTCGAATGATTATCGCGATTTTAGTTGGCTCAGCGCTAGCGATATCAGGGGCTATCATGCAAGGCTTATCTAGAAATCCACTTGCTGACCCTGGAATTATTGGTATAAATGCTGGTGCTGGATTAACAGTTGTTGTTTTCGTCTATTTTTTCTTCGGAAAAGTTGGGACCGGTACGCTAATATCAGTATTCATTCTTCCGTTATTTGCGTTAGTTGGTGCTTTATTGGCAGCGGTTATTATTTATACACTAGCTTGGAAGAACGGTGTTTCATCCACTCGTTTAATTCTTGTCGGTATTGCAGTTGCAGCAGGATTTAGTGCTGTTAGTTTAATCTTCTCAATGAAAATGACTTCAAACGATTTTCGCTTTGCAACTATTTGGTTAGCAGGGAGTTTATGGGGAACCGATTGGAAGTTTGTATTAAGTGTACTACCTTGGATGCTCATATTTCTACCAATTGCATTTTGCAAGGCACATGTATTGAATGTAATGAATTTAGGAGATACAGCAGCTGTAGGCCTTGGTGTAAATGTAGAGAAGGAAAGACGCAAATTATTATTTATCGCCGTTTGCTTGGCTGGTGCGTCGGTAGCTGTTGCTGGTGGTATTGGATTTATCGGATTAATGGCACCTCACCTGGCAAGACGTCTTGTTGGAGGAAAACATCAAATTATGTTACCTACAGCAGCGTTAATTGGCACTTTTTTATTACTATTTGCAGATTTAATTTCAAGAAGTGTACTAACAACTTCAGAAATACCAGTCGGTCTTGTTATTTCTATTATTGGTGCACCCTATTTCATTTATTTACTTATGAGGACAAAATAAAAGGAGTCTTTTTTGATGGTAACTTTAGCAGTTGATTCGGTATCCGTTGGCTATAATGAAGGATTAATAATAGACGGATTATCAGTGGAGATTCCCGAAGGAAAGATAACAACGATTATTGGACCAAATGGATGTGGGAAGTCTACATTATTAAAAACAGCTTCTCGTATTTTAAAGGCAAAACAAGGGGCCGTTTATCTTGATGGGAAGGCAATTGAAAAACAGACAACAAAAGAAATCGCAAAGAAAATGGCGATTTTACCCCAAACTGCAGAAGTTCCAATGGGTCTTACTGTGTTTGAACTTGTATCATATGGTCGTTTTCCACATCAAAATGGATTTGGAACGCTGAAGGAGGAAGATTATCGCTACATTCATTGGGCACTTGAAGTGACAGGGATGACAGAGTTTGCAAACCGTTCAGCAGAAGCTTTATCAGGTGGCCAACGTCAACGAGTATGGATTGCAATGGCACTTGCTCAAGGAACGGACTTACTTGTATTAGATGAGCCTACAACTTACTTAGATATGGCTCACCAGCTAGAAATTTTAAAGCTATTGAAAAAATTAAATCAGGAAGAAGGCCGTACAATCGTTATGGTCATTCATGATTTAAATCATGCTTCTCGTTTTTCAGATCATATGATTGCTTTAAAGGCTGGTAAACTGATTCACCAAGGAACTCCAGATGAAGTAATGACAAGTGAGACACTTCGGAGTGTATTTGAAATTGAAGCACTGATCGTTTCATGCCCTGTAAACAGTAAGCCGATTTGTTTAACTTACGATTTAACAATGATGAAAAATCAAAAAGCATAAAGGAAGGAGCATTCTTCCTCTCTTAAATAGATAGAGGGGAGCATTCTAATGGGCGTTGAGCTTCTCACTTTAGCCTGAGAAGTTGAACACCCATTAGAATGAATGGGTCGCATACAAAATTATCCGGGAGGAAATAAAATATGAAAAAATTTAAACTAACATTACTAGCAATGGTATTAGTTGTTACATCTATACTATTCGCAGCTTGTTCTTCTGATAAAAAGGAAGAAGAAAAAACAGACGCTAAAACAGAAGAGCGTACAGTAGAGCATGCTAAGGGGGAAATTAAAATCCCTGCTAATCCAAAGAAAATTGCTGATCTTAGTGGTTCAACAGAAGAATTATTAATCTTTGGAATGAAACCAATCATTACTGCAAATACATCTCAAGAAGAAATTGATCCACATATTGCAGATCAATTAAAAGATGTAAAACCGGTCGGTTCTGCTTGGGGTGACAAAATTAACATCGAAGCAGTGGCTGCTGCAAAACCAGATGTAATTCTTATAAATGATCGCCAAGAAAAAATCTATGATCAACTATCTAAAATTGCACCAACTGTTATGTTAAAAACTCCATTAGATCAATGGCGTCCAAAGTTTGAGGAATTAGGTAAAATCTTCGATAAAGAAAAAGAAACAGAAGAATGGTTCAAACAGTATGACGAAAAGGCTAGCAAGTTACACGATAAAATCGTTGCTAAAACTGGTGATGCGAAGTTCATGAAAATGGCTGCATATCCAAATGCATTCCGTATATATGGTGACTATGGTTACGGCAGCGTACTCTTTAAAGATTTAAAATTACCAGCAGTTCCAGGTACGCCAATGAATGAACCATTAGTACAAGTACAAAAAGAAGCTTTAATTGACTACAATCCAGATTACCTATTCGTATTTACAACAGGTGATGGTTCTCAGCGCTTAAAAGAATTCCAAGAGGAAACAATTTGGAAAAACATGAATGCTGTTAAGAACAACCACGTATTTATTATTAAAAATGATGCGGTCAATAAAGGCTACTTCCCTCTTGGTAAAGAAATGATTTTAGATGAAATTGCTGAGTTTGTTTTAGGGAAATAATAAAAGTTAGAATCACCTTCGTGTAATATCGAAGGTGATTTTTTTAATAAAAACTTGCTTAAGGATTATGATATAGTTGTTCAGTGATCGATTGGCGAATAATTCAACTTAGTTCCCTTATTTTATAAAACGTATAAATCTTTTCTTCTCAATTTGTAAAATCTCATCATTCATTAATATGATGTCAGTGTCTTCCTCTGTAAGTTTTTCTCCATTTAAAGAAACATCGTTTTGTTTAAGTAATCTCACAAATTCACTCTTGCTTTTTATATAACCCTGAGCAATTAATGATGGAATAATATCTAGTACAGACTCTTTCCCTATTTCAATTAACATGGTGGGGATGTTATCAGGCAAAACCTCTCCTTCATTAACGATCTTACCTACACCCTTTTGAATCATCTCTAATTGTTCTTCCAGTTTTAAAAACATACAATACAACTCCTTTACTATTGAATTAATATTGCAAGTTCTATAAGAGTAAAAATCAATTTCGCCTTGGCGTAATTGCCGCTGACGCTTCGCTTTCGCTACAGAAAACATTTGTTGCTGTCGCTACACATAAATTGCCACAGAACGTGACGTTCTTATTCTGTGTGCCTCTATAAAAGGAATCACATCGCGTTCATCTTACCACCCGCTTCTGCTGAATGAAGATAAAAAAAACGTCCTTTAGGAATAAACCTAAAGGACGTGTTATGAACGTGTTACCACCTTAATTTAAGAGCTACTCACATAACTCTTCTCAATAGGTACGGCTAAATGCGATACCTTTGCATTGATTACGGATGCTAACCCGTCGTAGCCTACTAAAGTTCGGTACGCAGCTCCAAGATGAATTCATTTTAACTTTCCTCGCGCCTCTCATCAACCGGCTACTTTCTGTCAGTTCCATTAAAACTACTAGTTCTCTTCAACACTTTTACTCTTATACTCCAAATTGTTAACAACAATTTTTTGTTATGCAAATCTTGATAATTATTATAGTATATTTGTTTGAATTGTCAATATTTTTTAACTTTTAACCATAATGTGGGGTGATTTCCATTCTGGCTAGGCGCTTCCTGGGGGCGTCCAGCCTTCACCCCAATCAACTTATATTCATGGTAAACGTCTTTAACATTTCATACCCTAATAAATTTTTTATTTCGGAAGGCGAGTCCTCAAAGTGTCGTCTGTTTCTAGATACAATTTGTACTGTATAAGAGGTGTATCCTTGTTTAAATAAACTTCACTTCCATTTCTACTAACTTCCTCAAAACCTAACTTTTCCATCATTTTTCTTGAACGCATCGACAGATTACGACAAAAACATGAAATTCAGTTTGATATATTATTTTAGAAATCTATTTTTCGAGGAAATAGAAAATTCAAGAATGGAGAATAGTACATGGAAACACAAGCTCACAAATATCCTAGACAAAAGATTAATGGGATATGGCTAATAATTGCTGGCATTGCAATGTTCTTACTATTAATAAAATATAACGGCTATCCAAATATTTGGCCTTTTGCCATCGTTTATATACTAGGTATGGTTTGGCAATTAAGTCCTAAAACTCGGGCGAAATTAGCAGTAGGTCCTGGTACACGGGAACAAAAAAGATGGTCTAATTTTTCAATTTTTTTATTAGCTATTTTAGTTTTTGTCAGTTTTCAATTTTTTGCCGAAGATTATAGAACTTGCTGGTTATTAATTATTTTAGCTGTCGGTGTTCATTTCTTACCTTTTATTCCGGTACATGGAAAATTAATGCTTTTTCTATCAATCAGTTTAATAATCAATGCGTTCATAGGATTAATGATTACTAACGTTAGTCTAGATGTCTTTTTTGTAATAGATGGTCTAGTAAAGATTTTATTTGGTAGTATTTTTGTTAAGCTCAGTCCTATTAATTTTTAAAAGAATTGAGGATTCTGTTTCGCAGTGATCCTTACTACAAATAGAAGAATCCATTTTGAAAAAAAGACTAATCAAAATGGATTCTTTTCTAATGTTTATGTAATCTTTCTTACATATAAACGCCCGGTTGACCTTTTTTATTTGGTCTTGCTAGTGATAACCGGAGCAGCGCGTATAAATGCAAATACGCCTCATGTCCCCACATGTGGCCATTCTCCATCTTCGATTCGAAGATGGACTGTCCCTCGTGCAGCACTGCTACCGCCTTTCACATTAACCGCCGTAATCTCCCCATTATATGAAGCTTTAACAACAACACCATTCTTAAACGTTACAAGTGTTTGACCTTTATACACTGTATTTCCAGATGCTACATTTACACTATCTACAACAATAATTGTATTATCTGCTGTTACATCTTGATCTGTAATGGCTGTAACCGAACCCGAACCACTAACGGTTACCTCTAATTTTCCTTTTTGAACGGTTGTTGTTTGTGCTACATCTGCAGCACTTTGAGCTTGATTTTTGTTACCTAATAATAACCAGCCACCTGCTCCAGCTATTACAACAATAATTGCCGAAATAATAATCCATTTTTTCAAATCTCTATCTCCCCTTTATCAATAATTTTGACCTGATTGATCTTGATCAGGCTGGGATTGTCCTGGCTGGAATTGTCCATTACCCGGAAACATCTGACCGTTCCCTCTTGATCTCATTTCTGAAAAGTTAGGGCTTATACTTTGTTTATAGGCTATATATCCGACCCCAATGGCTGTGCAAGTACTGATCACCAGATTTACAATGAGTAATATTTTTATTAGATTTTTTTTGGATTGTTCCATTTTTTATTCCTCCATCCATAAATGTTAATAAAGCCATTATGAATTTCGTTCCTTAACTTTCCCTTACTATTTCAACTCTCTATTTGGGGCAATGAAAATTGTTAAGCTAAATGAAGGCTTCCTCAATGAGATTGAGGAAGCCTTCGCTTTTTCACCTAAAAAATATGGTTAACTTATTGCCAGAACCCCTCCTAAATCACATGCAATGATGAAATTTACGAAATTAATCCCTTGTTAAGAATTAATAATGATGATAACATATGAATATACAACATGAATATTCATATAAAAAATTCATAAAGGAGAGTTTACCCATGGCAAGAGGAAAAAAAGTTTTTTCAGAAGAAGATAAAATTCTGATTAAAAGTAAATTGAAAGATGAGTGTATGGCATTTTGGATTTCTCAAGGTTATAAAGAAACGAGTATTGGTGAATTATGCAAAAAAACAGAAATATCAACGGGGACTTTTTATAATTTTTATTCAAGTAAGGAAGAACTTTTTTTTGAAGTTTTGTACGACGTTCAAGAAACTATTTATGGGGATTTTATTAAACGAATTGAACAATGCCCTGAAAAGTCCGGCTTTGAAACAGCAATAATCCAACTTTACTATGAATACGAAAGCAAACCATTTCTTTATGACGTAAAAACGATCGATTTCACAGCATTTTATAGTAAGCTTTCGGAGGAAATGAAAGAAAAACTAATATTTGATAGTAGTAATCTTTTTCGTACTGCAATCAAACAAGCAAATCTCAAATTAAAAGTTCCTGAAAAGTTAGCATTTTCAACTTTCACCGTACTTCTTTCTAGTATTGCTAGTAAAGACCGAATATCAAAGAACTGTGATCATTTTGCCGCATTTCAATTTATGACTAAGCATTTGGTAGCAAGTATCTTTGAGTAGAAGCTCTATTTCAAATATAAAATAGGAGGAGAGCAATGAGTTTATTTTGGAATATTATAGATTTTCTTAAAGAAACAACACCGTTCTTCATCATGTTTAATATCATTGTAGCAATCGTCCTGCTCATCTTAGGGTTTATTTTATTATCCAAAAAGAATAGAGAACAGCAGACGAAAAAAGTTATTGGAATGGTTTGTTTATCAATTTCATCGTTATCCTTTTTGGGTGCCCTTTCCAATGCTATTTTTTCTTTAATTGTATTTAAAAATTAAGAGGAAAGAGGGATAAAAAGATGTTAGATAAATTACTTAACATCATGGATGCGGCTTGTAAATGGGGAAATAAAAATCTAGGTACCTCTATTCAATTTCCTAAACCAACAAACAAATCCATGGTATCCAGTGCTCTTTCAAGTGGAATTATTGGTAGCGCAATTCTGGTCTATGGGCTTATTTTCAACAAAAAATGGATTTTGTTATTTGGTGGACTAGGGATAATAAGTAGTGTTTTCATATATCGACAAAGTGTAAAAGAAGATTAATATGTATTAAAAAAGCACGAGAAATCAATTTTAGAAACATTGATTTCTCGCGCTTTTTTATATGAAATTATATTTTTGTTTTTCTAAATAAAAGCGTTTTTATAGTATTTATTTTTTATTGCTCACTAGTCTGTGTGGATGGCTTTAATAAGAACCAAACAATTACTAAAGTTACTAGTGCTAATATAAAAGTACTCATATAAACGAAATGTACACTTGAAGCTAATGCCTCTTGTGATTCGGTTACTATGTTTGCTGTAGCTCCTCCATGCCCACCAGAAGATACAAGATCAAGGTTTTTAATACCTTGTGCATGAATCATCGTGTTGAAAATTGCCCCGAAAACTGCAGCACCCAAAGTTTGACTAAACGTATTGATAAATGTGTTTAAGCCAATTGCCGTTCCTCGCGTATGAGTTGGAACAGCTGATTGAATTGTTACCATGTAAATAGGTACAATTAGCCCCATTCCTAAACCGAATAATCCAACGGCAACATAGATAAGGAATGCTGGTGAATCTGTTGACAATGTAAATAGTGAAAAGGCAGCAACTGAAAGAATGCTAGCTCCAAGTAGAATGATTTGTTTCGTTTTTAAGTTACCAACTAATTTACCAGAAAAAATAGTGCCAAACGTCCACATAACAGGAAGGGGCATTAAAACGAGTCCGGCATCTGTCGCATTTTTTCCTAATACACCTTGGCTCCATATTGGAAGATATATTGTAATACTAATAATCATTGCACCAGAAATAAGAGTTAATATGTTTATAATAGATAATGTACGGTTAGAGAATAGCGCTAGCGGAATTAATGGTTCAGGAGACTTTTTCTCAATAAATAAGAAAATAATGAATGAAACAGCTGCAAAGATTAAGAGGCCAATAATTGTAATGTCCCCCCAGTTTTGCTTACTGCTACCTGTTAATAACGCGTATAGTAGAGCAATTGTACTTAATGAGAATACTGTTGCTCCAAGATAGTCGATATGGTGCTTAGCAGGCTTAATAGATTCTTTATAATAAATTACAATCATTAAGCAAGCGATAATTCCAAATGGAACGTTTAAGAAGAAGATGTAGCGCCAAGAAAGAGAATCAACTAAAAATCCTCCAACTAATGGTCCGATTACACCAGAGACGCCCCAAACAGCACTAATCCAGCCCTGTGCTTTTGCACGGTCTTTCACTTCGCTATATAAGTCACCCATGATTGTCATTGTTATTGGCATAATAGCGCCAGCACCTAGACCTTGAAGGGCACGAAAGACGATGAGCTGTTCCATCGATGTAACAACACCGCAAAGTGCAGAGCCGACTAAGAATATTGTAGCTCCGATAAGTAAAACTTTTTTACGACCGAATAAATCAGCCAGTTTCCCGTATATTGGAGTCGAAACAGCTGTGGCAAGCATATAAATTGCATATACCCAACTAACAAGTTCGACGCCTGACAAATCACTCGTTATACGGGGGATTGCTGTACTAATAATTGTTCCTTCTACAGCAGAAAGAAATGTCATTAACATTAATGATAAAATAACTTTTTTTCTCATATTTTTCCCCTTTACTTCTATACAAATCAATTATGTCTCGGCATAATTGCGCCCGGAATCGGCTTTGGGCCAGCAATTGTTTTCTGTGCGAAAGAAGTTAAAATTATTCAATAGATAACTAAGTATATTTTTTTATTATCTATAAACAATATAGATAATAAATAAAGTTCCTTTATTGCACTAACCTGCTTCGTTAGTTTAAGTACAATTTTTCACAAGATAAACATCAATTTTAACATAAAAATACATTAAAAATCACCTCCAAGAATAACTAAAGAGGTGATTTTTATCAAACGTTATTACAAATTATCATTCTTTATTATAAATGAGCACACATGTTGCTTTGAAATCAATTATACCTCGGCATAATTGCGTCCGGAATTGACTATGTGCTTACCTTTCAATCCTTAAATACTCGCCACATTTCCTCATATTTAACTTTAGCAGAGGTGGATTTTATTTAACCAAAAAGTGACCTTACTAGTGGTACCGCTCTAGCTTAAAAGCGCTAGACTAGACAATGCTCTCTTGAAAATGAAAAAGCTCCTTACATATTTTCAAACTGAAATAAATCAACTATAATGGTATATAAATGGTAGAAATTATAAATTTCACCCATTTATCTTTATTTATACAAATATAATATAAAGGAGCGCGAAGATGAAAAAGAAGATTTTATCCTTACTCATGGCCATAATAATGGTTCTATCAGTTAGCGTATCGGCGTTTGCCGATGAAACGTCTCCACCAGCGACAAGAGGAGAAATCGTTAAAACCTTGTTGATGGCAGCAGACGCTTATCAACCAGGAATTAATAAAGAATACATTATGCAAGGCCTTAAAAACGAAGATTTAAAAGAGAATGAGCCAGCTAAGAAGATTGAAGCTTTAGTCATGTTGAGTAGAGCATTCGGCGAATTGCCAGCGCCTGTCGGAAATGATCTGCGCAGCGGAACATTTGGTGTCGAGTTCACCGATGTACCAGCTTGGGCTAAGAAAGATATCGATAAACTTGCAAAAGCAGGCGTACTGACAGGCAAACCTGATGGCACATTAGGCGCAAATGACAATATTACGATTAATGAGTTCCAAAAAATTATCGCCAGAGTGTGGACGCTTAAAGGCTCCCATTTAAATGACGATTTTTATGAAGCAATCAATAAGGAATGGTTAAATAAATCGACAATTCCGGATGGAGAAATCATGGGCGGCGTATTTTCCGAGCTGCATAAGCAAAATAACGATAAAATAGAAAAAATAATAGATGAGCTCGTTGGCGAACAATTCGCAGAAGGAACAAAAGAACAGAAAATTGCCGACTTCTATTCGACGGCGTTGGATAAGAAAAATAGAAATAAACAAGGGATTGAACCTATTCAAAAATATGTAAAGGCAATTGACGGGGCTAAAACGCTTGATGAACTTATTCAAGCTGATCTTACCCTGGAGAAGGATTCGGGTCAAAGCTCATTATTCAGCTTTGTAATCACGAACGATGCAAAGAACAGCAGTGAAAATGCTTTGTATTACGCTGGATTAGCTACAGGTCTGGATAAGAACAGCTTTGACACGGAAGACTCGAAAGCGAAAAAAGCCTATATTCAATATATGACCAGACTTCTTGTGTTATCGGGCGAGAAAGAGTCTGCAGCGAAAGCACTTGCCGAGAATGTTTACGAAATGGAGAAAAGCTTAGCTTCCGTATCGCTTGAACCTCATGAACAAGGCGATGTCAATAAATACTATAATCCGTATGCAATTGACCAATTCGATGACATGTTCAAAACCGTAGATATGAAACAAGTCTTGAAATCGATGAAAGTCGACAGTACTGATAAAGTGATCGTATTCGATGTGAAGCTGGCGCAAAAAGGTGCTGAACTCTTGACTGAAACTAATCTTAATGCGCTTAAAACTTACTCCAAAGTGCACCTGCTTATGGCAACAGGCGGTTTATTGTCAGATGATTTCGAAGATGCTGCCAAAGAGTTTGACGCAACGTTATATGGCGTTACAGGAGAAAAAACAGATAAGGAAGTCGCAGTAGCCAAGACAACTGGTACAATGGGCGGATATTTGGAGCAAATGTTTGCTGAGAAACATTTTTCACCAGAAGCTAAAAAAGATGTTGAGCAAATGGTAGAGAAGTTAATTGCTACGTATGAGGAGAGAATCACAGCTCTTGATTGGATGTCAGAAACAACAAAAGCTAAAGCAATTAAAAAGCTGAATACGATGATTGTTAAGATCGGTTACCCAGATAAATGGGATACGACATTAGATAAAGTAGCGATTAAGACATATGACGAAGGTGGTTCGCTGTTCTCTAATACCTTGACAGTAAACAAAGCATACATTGATAACATGAAAGCCGAGCTAGGAAAACCGGTGGATAGATCGCAATGGGGTACAAGCGTATATACCGTAAATGCTTTCTACAATCCTTTTAATAACGAAATTACGTTCCCTGCCGGTATTCTTCAAGCGCCTTTCTATGATATTAACGCTAAACCTGAAGCAAACTATGGTGCCATTGGAATGGTCATAGGCCATGAAATCAGCCATGCATTTGATAACAACGGATCAGCATACGACGAAAATGGAAATGCAAATAACTGGTGGACAGAAGAGGACTTTAAGAAATTCGAAGAGAAAAACCAGGAACTGATTGAGTTCTATAACGAAATTGAGATTATCCCGGGTGTGTTGAACGACGGTCAGCTTACACTAAGTGAGAATGTCGCTGATTTAGGTGGAATGGCGGCTTCACTACAAGTTGTATCCAAAATGAGTAATCCGGATTATAAAGCATATTTCAAAAGCAATGCAGAAATATGGAAATCCACAACCACAAAAGAATTTGCAGCGTATCTGAGCAAAAACGATGTACATTCAGCCGCTAAAATTCGGGTAAACCGCACGATTGTGAACTTCCAGCAATTCTATGATACCTATGGAATTAAGCTTGGAGATGGCATGTATGTAACTCCAGAGGATCGAGTTTCCATCTGGTAAAAATAAGAGCAGATAGAGCTAATTCCGATAGCTCTTACATCAGTGTATAAAGGCAAAGAGGCTTGTATAGGAAGTCCTTTTTACACCGACATAAAAAACCCAAGAATGGTAATTTTACGCCATTATTGGGTTTTGCTTTTTTCGTTTGTTATTGACTCACTTGCTTCTTCTGAGGTGTTTTCACCATCTGAATTTTCTGCTCTCTATACCTAAATGTCTTATTCCATCCATTCAACAAGTGGCTGAAACATTGGGAACAGGTAAAACTATGGCGAGTTCAATCTCTTGTTAAGATAGGTTTTGTTTCGAAAATACCTGATTCTACTCATCCTCTAATTATTTGTATTTTGCAAATATTAATAAGAAAAAACAATAGAATACTTAATATAGACATGATCAATTTACCATCTTTATACACTATATATTTCTTCCTGACCTCTGCCTTCTTTTAAATATTGTGCGATTTTTTCTTCCGTCCATCTACTCTTTCTTTTTGCTATATTTCATTCAACCCCTTTTTAGCGAAAATAAAAAAAACGTATTTAAGGTAATGATTACCTTAAATACGTTTATAAACAAATAACATCAATAATATATAAATTTATTATTCGAAAACATCACAAGTATGAACACTAACTCAACAATTACTCAACAGTCACCGATTTAGCCAAGTTACGTGGTTTATCCACATCACAACGGCGGTGTAGTGCTGCGTAATAGCTAATTAATTGTAATGGCACTACAGAAACAAGTGGTGTTAGTAATTCGTGAACTTGAGGGATTACTAAACGGTCACCGTCTTCGTCTACGCCAGCCATTGCAATAATGCATGGGTATGCTCCACGTGCAGCTACCTCTTTAACATTACCGCGGATATTTAATGCTACTGCTTCTTGTGTAACAAGAGCAAATACTGGTGTACCTTCTTCGATTAAGGCAATTGTTCCGTGTTTTAGCTCGCCACCTGCAAAGCCTTCTGCTTGAATATAAGAGATTTCTTTTAGTTTTAAGGCACCTTCAAGGCTTACATAGAAGTCTATGTTACGGCCGATGAAGAATGCGTTGCGTGCGATTTTTAAGTAGTCCTCAGCAATATCCTCTAAAACATCTTTTGAATCGATAATTGTTTGGATACCGTTTGCTGCAATCGCAAGTTCTTGTTTTAAATCGTATTCTAAGCCCTCGCCATTAGCTTTCGCTGTTACATATGCTGTTAGAGCAAGTACAGCTACTTGTGCTACATATGCTTTTGTAGAAGCTACCGCAATTTCTGGGCCAGCATGTAATAACAGTGTATGGTCTGCCTCACGTGAAAGTGTAGAGCCAGGTACGTTTGTAATAGTTAATGTTGGATAACCAAGCTCTTTAATTTTCACAAGTACTTGACGGCTATCTGCTGTTTCACCTGATTGTGTAATAAAGATAAACAATGGTTTTTCTGAAAGTAATGGCATATTGTAGCCGAATTCACTTGAAATATGAACTTCCACTGGGATACCAGCCATTTTTTCAAAATATTGCTTACCGATTAAACCTGCATGATAGCTTGTGCCGGCTGCAATAATATATAGACGGTCTGCTGCTCGTAATGCTTCTAAAATATTAGCGTCAATTGTTAATTCGCCATTCTCACCTTCGTACGCTTGAATGATTTTACGAATAACTGTTGGCTGCTCATCCATTTCTTTTAGCATATAGTGAGGGTACGTACCTTTTTCAATATCGCTCATATCAAGCTCTGCTGTATAGGGTGCACGCTCTACTAAAGTACCGTCTAACTTTGTAATTTCAACGCTAGCTTTGTGTACGATTACGACCTCTTTATCGTGTAGCTCCACATATTGATCTGTTACCTGTAGCATCGCCATTGCATCTGAAGCAACAACATTAAAGCTTTCACCAACACCTACTAAAAGTGGAGATTTGTTTTTTGCAACGAAAATTGTATCTGCCGCTTCTGCATCTAAAAGAGCTAATGCGTAAGAGCCGTGTAATAACGATAAAGTTTTACGGAATGACTCAGCCGTGCTTAAACCTTCTTTCACAAATAGCTCTACTAATTGCACGATGACCTCTGTGTCTGTATCAGATTTCATCGAAATACCTTTTAAATAAGTTTTTTGTAATAAATGATAGTTTTCAATAACTCCGTTGTGTACTAGCGTAAAACGCCCTGATGCACTTTGGTGAGGGTGTGCATTCAAACGGTTTGGCACACCATGAGTTGCCCAACGTGTATGACCAATACCAACTTTTGCAGCAACGTCCTCGTCCACTGCGTCACGTAAATCTGCAATACGTCCCTTTTCTTTGAAGACTGTTACACCATCTTCGTTACGTACTGCAATACCCGCTGAGTCATAGCCACGGTATTCTAATTTCTCTAATCCCTTTAATAAGATTTCCTTTGCATCTGATTCACCAATATATCCTACAATTCCACACATAAATTTCTTATCCTCCGATATTGTCAATTTGACGCAATGACAAACTAGACCTCAACCTATCGAATTTTTTTGTGAATGTAAAAACTATGCTTATTTATCAATTATGCCTCAGCATAAATGCGTCCAGAATCGGATGTTTGGACACCCGCATATAGAACTTAAATAAAGTAAGCGCAATTAATACATACACATGCTTAACACTCATTCAGCCATCTGAATAGTGTAACCATTCGATACATGAGGTTTCTCTATTTATCTATTGCTTTAACTATACCTTCTCCATTTTCTGTACATTCAATCACTCAAATGCTTTCAAAATGAAAAGTGACAATCGGGTATGGCGATCGGGAGGCATCCGCCGAACTTTCGATAAACCCCCACCTCGTCTGCTGAAGATAGCTCCGTCCAATTTCTTCAGCTCAGGCGCTATAATTGTTTTCCGATTTTGCGCTTTCTTCCCTCCTTATGCGCTCTCGTTAAATGATAAGGTCGGACCTCATATTCAACTTCTCCATAATACTCAATCATATGCTATACGTCAAATTTTCGTTATAAAAAACACCTATTTCCCCTACTTTTTAGTGACAAAAAGTAGACAAACAATATGTCAGCAACAAATATTTTCTGTTATGGATTTATTTTGAACAGAGCCAAAAATAAATTGCTTCAAAAGTGAACATGCATCTGAACGAAAATCCCATTTTTTTAATCGCTTTACAAAGGCACTACTTGCAACACTTAGTACAGGTAAAGCTAAGCCTGGGGGTGAGTTCGTGGATAATCTGAGTGAAATGCTCAAAGGAGTTTTAGAAGGTATTGTATTAGAAATCATTAGCCGTGGTGAAATATATGGTTATGAGATTGTCAAATATCTCACGCAGATGGGGTTCGAGGGCATAGCTGAAGGAACTGTGTATGCGTTACTTATGCGATTAGAAAGAAATCGTCTTGTCAATATTGTCAAAAAGCCATCTGAAATGGGTCCACCGAGGAAATTTTATACGCTCAATGAACAAGGACGAGAAAAATTGATGTCCTTCTGGGCTAAATGGGATTTTTTAAGCAGTCGTATTGAAATTTTAAGAAATACTGGAGGGAACAAACATGAGCTTTAGTCGTGAAATTCAGGAGAGAATTAATCGTTTTTCGAAAGAACAATCCCAGAATTATTTACAGGACGCTGAAATGACTTATATGGAAAAGCTGCGCAAGAAAAGTGGGCAAACTAAACGTAAAATCGACAAACAACTGTCCAAATTTAAAAGACGTTCCGATCAGGGGCGAGAAGCGCAAGACGACATGACACTCTATATGAGCGATTATATGAATGATTTAATGTCACAAGGGTTAACGGAGCAGGAAGCTTTTAATAAGGCTAGCGAGGAAATGCAATTTGCCAGTAACTCTGTGCAATCTGAGGATTTAAATGAACGCTTCCAGCAATATTACGAAAATCGTGATCCTGCAGATTATGAGGCAATCGGGTTGTTTTATGGTGGCTTCCTATTTTTAGGATTAGGTATCGGCGGGTTAACAGGTTTTCTAACTGGCGGTGGATATGAAGCTTTTTTCGATAGAGGCTGGATCGACACTGCAATCGGTACCGGTGTTGGCATTATCATTGGTATCGGACTTGGGCAAATTACCAATGCTATTATAGCGTTGAAAAAGAAATAGGATTGTTGTAATTGAAGAAGATAAAAGGCACAGGCAAATTCACTTGTGCCTTTTAAGCTTAGGCTTCTTTACTCTCCAATAATTTTACAATTTCTCGATTAAATGCTGGTAAATCCTCCGGTGTGCGACTTGTTACTAATTGTTTTTGGCAAACGAACACTTCCTCGTCATGGAATATCGCACCTGCATTTTCTAAATCTACTCGAATCGATTTGTAGCCAGTTGCGTCACGACCATTTAATGTTTTTGCCGTAATGAGTAATTGAGGTCCATGACAAATAGCAAAGGTTGGTTTCATCTCATCCATAAAGTCTTTGACAAATGCCACAATCCGATCATCTACGCGTAGTATATCAGGAGAAAAACCGCCTGGGATGAATAATGCATCGAATTCAGAAGCATTTACCTCATCGATATCTTTATCGATTTTTACTTTCTCTCCATTCTTACCTTCTACCTCAATGCCTGCCGTCGTATCAATCGTTATTAGTTCATGACCTGCCGCTTCTAATGCTCCTTTAGGACTTGTATATTCAGCGTCCTCAAACATATTGGTAATCACTGTAGCAATTTTAGCCATTGCAACACACTCCTTGTTATTGTGACTCTGTACTACTTTTCCCTTTCTCTTCGAAAGCATTCATTTTTTCGTTGCTAGAGCTCTCAATAATTAAAGTCAATGTTTCATTTGTACGGAACAAAAAAATAAAAAACTCGACCTCCTATCAAAGGAAATCGAGTTCATATACTATTTATTCAGTTAAGCCCATTTCAGCACGGACAACCTCTGCTATACGCTCTACATAACGCTCACAGTCTTCTTCTGTAGCCGCTTCCACCATTACTCGTACAAGTGGCTCAGTACCAGAAGGACGCACTAACACACGACCGTTACCAGCCATATCTGCTTCTACCTCAGCAATCACTGCAGCAACTTTTGCATTTTCTGTCACAGCATGCTTATCTGTTACACGTACGTTGACTAAACGCTGCGGGAAAATTTTCATTTCAGAAGCAAGCTCTGATAGTTTTTTACCTGTAGCTTTCATAATGTTAACAAGCTGAATACCTGTTAATAAGCCATCACCAGTTGTGTTAAAGTCTAGGAAAACAATATGACCAGATTGCTCGCCACCAAGATTATAATCATTAGCACGCATTTCTTCCACAACGTAACGATCACCTACAGCTGTTTGTACACTGTGCATATCGTTATCTTCAACAGCTTTGTAGAAGCCCATGTTACTCATAACCGTCGAAACGATTGTTTGCTTTTTCAAGCGACCAACTGTATTTAAATGCTTACCAATGATGAACATAATTTGATCACCATCAACAATTTTACCGTTTTCATCTACTGCGATTAAACGGTCACCATCGCCATCGAATGCTAAACCAACATCAGCACCCTTTTCTGTGACAAATTTAGCTAATCCATCTGGATGTGTTGAACCGACACCTTCATTAATATTTAAGCCTGTTGGTGAGGCACCCATCGTTGAGATATCCGCTTCTAAATCTGCAAATAGGTGTGTAGCTAGTGAAGACGTAGCGCCATGTGCACAATCTAATGCTACGTGGATGCCCTCAAATTCTTCAGCCACTGTTTGTTTTAAGTATTGAATATATTTTTGTCCACCCTCGAAGTAGTCGCTTACAGAACCTAAATCTGCCCCTATTGGACGTGGCAAAGTATCTTCTTGAGCATCTAATATTGCTTCGATTTCAGCTTCTTGCGCATCTGTTAGCTTAAAGCCATCAGGACCGAAAAATTTAATACCATTGTCAGCTACTGGGTTATGTGAAGCTGAAATCATAACGCCTGCATTTGCGCTCATCATTCGAGTAAGATAAGCCACACCTGGTGTCGAAATAACACCAAGACGCATTACCTCTACGCCGATTGATAAAAGACCAGCTACAAGTGCACCTTCAAGCATTTCACCTGAAATACGTGTGTCACGACCGATTAAAACCTTTGGACGGTCAGTTGCATCCTTCGTTAAAACGTAACCACCTACGCGGCCAAGTTTAAATGCAAACTCTGGTGTTAATTCACTATTCGCGACGCCACGGACGCCATCTGTTCCAAAATATTTACCCATTTTAATTATTCTCTCCTTCAATGCAAGACGGCGATCATGCTTGTCTATGCTGACAACTAGACCACTCGTCTGCTTACTTTTGGAAAAGTCTATTTTTGTTCATTCACTGGTAACTATTAATTATGCCCCTATGCAATTTATCTGGGCTTGTAAATAGGCACAGATAAATTTAGCATAGGGTATTTTGATTTTAGCCTGAGCAACTTCTTCTCGTTAAAGAATACCCTTACCGATAGAGAACAAAATCTCTACTGAATCAAAATAAAATTATAGTCAGTTATTGTTTAAGAATCAATATCTTCTTCTGTTTTATCAGTAGGCGGCGTGTTGTTATCAGAAGGAGTGCTAGTCTCCTCTGAAGGTGGCGAAGGAGTAGGTGTAGGTGTAGGAGCAGGAGTAGTAGTAGTTGTAGTCGTTGTTGTTTTTTCCTGCTCTACCTTCGTAATATCTGCCTTCACTTTAATTTTTGGGTCAGATATTTTTGTCACACCTTCTGGCAATTTCACTTCAAATTCATAAGTTTTTGATTCTGTAATTTTTGATAAATCAACCTCTACTGGTATTGCAGTTAAAGTATCTATGATAGATTTTCTACCGTATACTCTCACCTTTGTAGGACTAATTGTTAATTGGTTGACGGTAATACCATTCTCCACTTTTCCTATTTCCTTCAGCACAACAGGCAACTCTCTACTGTAGGCTCCAATATCTACTTGTACCTTCACAGTTTCCGGTTCAATCGTCACGTCTAACTTATTTAAATCACGATCTAGTACTTTAACCGCCGCTACTTGTGAGTAAGGTTCTCTCAAGCCTTGATCACCCGTTACAGTTGCTTTTACATAGCTAATATTTTCAATTGCACTTTTAGCACCCGTAACATACACCGTAGCTGGATTAGCAGTCATGCCATTTAAAATATATCCTTCTTCAATTAAACGAGTATTTAGCTCAGGATCAACACGAAACTCTTTTGTGACCTTTTCCTCAATGTTGACCTTTACAGTCGCAGGGTCAAATGTTACTTGCAACTTATCCGAAATATTTTCGTATTGAAGTTTAACATTATGTTCACCTATAAGTAATTTACTCAAATCTGCAAATACAGAAAAATCCTTCGATGCCTGAGCCTGTAAAACAAGTGTCATTGGACCTTTTATCGTAACATCTACCGTCTTTGGTATCCCTGTTACAATGAGGTTCTTATCGTCATAAAAAACATCTACTGGTACGTCTCGAATTACCGCTGTTTGCTCACTCATTGTTGTTTTATTTGAAGGAGATAATTCAGCACGAACGGAGAAAAATAACAATAAGGCTAAAATTAGCGCAACGATTCGTAACACCCAAGGGCTATCCATCATTTTATCCATTCTTTTTCCCCCTCCAAGTTAACTTAGAGGCTGCATTTGATTCCTGTGCTGATCCGAACCACATTTTACGTAGCAGTCCTTCGAATTCCTCTAAAGAAAGATTTCGATGTAGATTACCATTTAGCGTAAGACTAATGGCGCCGGTTTCCTCTGATACGACAATAGTAATGGCATCTGTCACTTCACTTAAGCCAAGTGCAGCACGATGACGTGTCCCAAGCTCTTTTGAGATAAACGGGCTCTCAGAAAGCGGTAAATAACAAGCTGCTGCCGATATTTTATCTTTCTGCATAATAACTGCCCCATCATGAAGCGGTGTATTAGGTATAAAAATGTTGATCAGTAATTCAGATGAAATCTCAGCATTTAGACCTATGCCCGTTTCGATATATTCATTTAGGCCAGTTTCTTTTTCAATAGAAATTAACGCCCCTATACGACGTTTGGCCATATAACTAACAGATTTCTTCATCGCCTCAATAAGCCTTGTTTGTTCTTCTTCAACTTGACTAATCGAACGTTGGAATAACTTCCCTCTACCAATTTGTTCAAGACCGCGTCTTATTTCAGGTTGGAAAATGATAATAATCGCCAAGAAACCGAACTCGATGACTTGTTTTAACATCCAACCTAACGTCTCTAACCCAAAAAAGTCTGTAGCAAGGCGCGCAATAATAATTACGAAAATCCCTTTTAATAATTGGACAGCCTTTGTACCTTTAATGAGGGTTAATATTTTATAAATAACGTACCATACGAGCAGTACATCTAATAAGTTAATAACAATATTCACAGGTGTTAAATTAGCGAAATGTTCGATAATTTGCACGTGGCATCCCCCACTTTTCATTGCGAATCCATACACATTTAAGTATAGCACATTCTTATCAAATGTAACTTTTTTCAAATAAAAAGTCTACTCAAAAGAGTAGACCTTTCAGCCTCTCACGTGCACTATCTATTAGGACGTATAGAGTGTTATTTAGTTGCTTGTTTCTCCTCGAATGTTACGGCAGACTTTACTGAATTTTTAATCGTATACCAAAGCCATTCGAATACTTCGTCAATTTCTTCTATTTTTCCCGAAACAACGGCCGAAGATGCCATATACTGTCCGTTAATAACAGTGACATCGCCATCCACTTCACCCTCAACAATTAAATCACCATTTTTAACAACAATGTCGCCTTTTACAACTTCTCCCTTCGGCACAATAACCGTTTGACCTTCAACAACTAGGTTTGGCTGTTTAGTCACGGAGAACTGTCGGTCATCCATGAAACTACCTAGTAAAGTTGCACTCATGAATAAACAAAAAACTGCTGCTGCCACAAAGAGCGGATGTCGGCGAATCCACTTTTGCATACCTACACGACTTTTGGGTTTCGGTAAACGAGCCATCACGGCTTCTTCAAAATGCGGAGGTGATGTAATGTGGGAAGCGCTCTTCACAAAGGCGATTGTTTCACTTAATTCCTGCATCAACTGTTTACAATCACTGCATGTATGCAAATGTCGTTTTAACTCTTGCTCATGCTCACGACTAATGTCACCATCTAAATAATCATGGATATAGTCTATTATATGCTCTGGACAAGTATTCATGACGCTCCCCCTCCTACAGATTGTTTAATTGCTTTCGTAATGCTTCACGTCCGCGGTGAATCCTCGTTTTCACCGTTCCAAGAGGCATATCTAAAATCTCGCTAATTTCCTGTAATGATAATTCTTCAATATATTTCAATACTATAACTGAACGGTATTTATCAGGCAAACGTCCAATTTCATATTGAATGCGATCTTGCAGTTCCATTTGCTCTATCTGTTCTTCAGGTAGCTGGTCAGCTGCTGCGATCTGTGAATACATATCAAGTCCTTCTGTACCAGCTACTTCTGCATCTAAATAGTAATCCGGCTTTTTCTTCCGGATACGGTCTATACAAAGGTTTGTCGCTATTCGATAAAGCCACGTCGCAAATTTTCTTTTCTGATCAAAAGTATGCAAGTTCATATAGGCACGAACAAAAGCTTCTTGTGCAATGTCCTCAGATTCTTGCTTGTTCCCTAACATCCTATAGCATACTTGGTACAGTTTGTGCTGATAGAGACTCACAATATCTGCAAATGCGTTTTGATCGCCTTTAAGTACTTGTTTAATTTTCTTGTTTACTAACGCATCCATTGTGTTTATTTCTCCACCTTTACAACTGTCTTATACTATACGGCCCATCGATAAGAAAAGTTTCATTTTGTTATTAATTATAGCAAAAGATTTTTATACATTGTGGCTATAGGCAATATTTTGTTAAATTTCTTTAAACTAGGGTTTCGCCAAATAAAGAGCCCATTAATGCTACTGCAACATCGGCAGTTCTATTCTTCTCATCTAAAATTGGATTAACCTCAACGAATTCAGCAGATGTTAGCATACCCGATTCCTGAAGCATTTCCATTGCTAAATGGCTTTCCCGATACGTAATACCACCAGGTACAGGTGTCCCAACTCCTGGAGTATAAAGTGGATCTAAACCATCTAAATCAAGTGATAAATGCAAACCATCTACATTACGCTCCCTTAAGTAAGCTAGAGCATCTTCCATTACACGCGTCATTCCAAGACGATCTACCTCGTGCATTGTATATACTTTGATTCCTTGCTGACTAATTAATTCACGTTCTCCCGGATCTACAGAACGCGCTCCAATAATAATGACGTTTCCAGGTTTAATTTTCGGTACATTATTACGAATTTTCACTAACCGTTCATGACCAAGTCCAATGCTTACAGCTAATGGCATACCATGTATATTACCAGACGGTGTCGTTTCAGGTGTGTTTAAGTCAGCATGCGCATCAAACCAAATAACACCTAAATTTTTGTAATGCTCACCAAGCCCTGCAAGAGTGCCAATAGCAATACTATGGTCGCCACCAAGTACAAGTGGAAACTCCTTTTGTTCAATCGCTTCATTTACACTTTTCGCTAAATACGTACTTACATCGATAACTTCCTCTAAATTAAGTAACTGTTTATCAACAATAGTGCCTTCTTGTTTTTGACTAACACGTATATCCCCTTGATCATGTACTACATGCCCTATTGCCTCCAAGCGTTCTACAACACCTGCGTAACGGATAGCACTCGGCCCCATATCTACCCCTCTGCGAGTTTGCCCATAATCAGTTGGTACACCAATAATAGAAATATTTAGTTTATTCATTTTTTCATACCCCCTTTAAGTTGTAAGACTATTGTAAAGCCTACATCCTCCTTGGCTCAACCTTACAATTTTATGAATATTTATACAATTAAAGAAAATATAAAAAAATCTCCTGCTGTTTTCAGCAAGAGATTAGTATCTGTAGTTAATGTTACACTTTTTATTCTATAAAAGTGAGCCATGAAGGACTCGAACCTTCGACCCTCTGATTAAAAGTCAGATGCTCTACCAACTGAGCTAATGGCTCAAAAAATAAAAATGGCTGGGGTACTAGGATTCGAACCTAGGCATGACGGAATCAAAATCCGTTGCCTTACCGCTTGGCTATACCCCAATCATTTACAAAAAACTGGTGGAGGGGGACGGATTCGAACCGCCGAACCCTAAGGAGCGGATTTACAGTCCGCCGCGTTTAGCCACTTCGCTACCCCTCCGAAATAACACATTATGGTGGAGGATGACGGGCTCGAACCGCCGACCCTCTGCTTGTAAGGCAGATGCTCTCCCAGCTGAGCTAATCCTCCATAAAAATGGGTGTTCATTTCTTCACAGTTTTTTATTTTATTTTTAAGCCTTTGCATTACTACAACGCTTTAAAAATGGTGACCCCTACGGGATTCGAACCCGTGTTACCGCCGTGAAAGGGCGGTGTCTTAACCACTTGACCAAGGGGCCATTTTCAAATGTCTCAAACAAGACAAGTATTATGATAACATTTTTTATCGTACGATGCAATACTTTTTTAAATATTTTTTTATGTATACATCATCTTTAAAAATGAGCAAAAAAATGGCTCCGAAGGCAGGACTCGAACCTGCGACAACCTGATTAACAGTCAGGTGCTACTACCAACTGAGCTACTTCGGAACAATACTATTCAATTCGGTTTTTAAAACCTCTTAAGTACATTTATTATTATAGCAAGCATTATAAATTATGCAATACTTTTTGTGAAAATTTTTATATTTTTTGTCGAAGTCTTCCTATGCAGTAACAAGAAACCTAATAGTTCTCTATTAAATCTAATATTTCTATTTCATGTACAGAATATTCTTGCTGTATATTATTGTAATTGTTAAAATGAAAATAGTTTTATGAATTTTCTATTAAATTTGTTTGGGGGAGGAATGTTCACATGGTAACAAACGATTTAATTGCACCAGAATTCTATAATATTACAGAGGAATTGGAGAAATTTTCTCAAGATAGTGATCGCCAAGCAATACGGTGGCTAAATACTCAACAGGAGCGTCAAACAATTTCCTATGTTGAACTTGTTCAAAAAATGAATCAATACGCGCATGCCTTTACGAAGAAGGGGCTTCAAAAAGGAGATCGCGTATTAGTTATTATTCCTCGTCTGCCTGAAGCTTATTTTGTCTTCCTTGGCTGTCTAAAGGCTGGGATTGTTCCTATTTCATGTTCAGAAATGTTACGTGCAAGTGATTTAGAATATCGTATGGAACACTCTTCTGCAAGGGCAGTAATTGCCTATGAAGCGTTCACAAGTGAGGTAGACCGTATTACTTCTTCAGTAGAGGCTTTAAATAATAAATTGGTTATAGGTACTGCTACTGGCGATTGGATCTCTTTAGATGAATTGGCAAGTACTCAACCAGATACATTTACAGCAGCTGCTACTAAAAGAGATGATATGGCATTTCTTTCTTATACATCTGGCACCACTGGCAAACCAAAAGGCGTTGTCCATTCACACGGATGGGGTTATGCACATATTAGAACAGCCGCTTCACAATGGCTTTGTGTCCGTGAAGGTGACTTAGTTTGGGCTACAGCAGCACCAGGGTGGCAAAAATGGATTTGGAGCCCATTTTTATCGACTATTATGCTGGGCGCAACTGCATTTGTATACCATGGAGGATTTGATGTAAAAACATACCTTAAACTGCTTCAAGAAGAAAAGGTCAATGTATTGTGCTGTACTCCAACTGAATATCGAATTATGGCGAAGATTGATAATTTAAAAGACTATAATCTATCATCTCTACGTAGTGCTGTTTCGGCTGGTGAACCATTAAATCGACCAGTCATCGAAACATTCATGAATAACTTCGGTCTTAAAGTTCGGGATGGCTATGGCCAAACGGAAAACACTTTATTAATCGGTACACTTGAAAATATTGATTTACGTCCGGGTTCAATGGGTGTTCCTACCCCAGGTAATATTGTCCGTATTATAGATCATGAAGGCAACGAGGCACCGATTGGAGAAGTTGGAGATATTGCAGTACACAAATCTTCTCCGGCACTATTTAAGGAGTATTATCGTGAGCCTGAACGTACACAAGCTGCATTCCGTGGAGATTGGTATATTACTGGTGACCAAGCCAAATGCGATGAAGACGGCTACTTCTGGTTTGAAGGTCGAGGAGATGATATCATTATTTCATCAGGCTATACAATTGGACCATTTGAAGTAGAGGATGCTTTAAATAAACATGAAGCTGTGCAAGAATGTGCTGTAGTCGCAGCACCAGATGAAATTAGAGGACATATTGTTAAAGCCTTTGTCATCTTACGAGAAAGCTTCAGAGATCGTGATGAGGACGAGTTAACAAAAGAACTACAGGAACACGTTAAAGCATTAACAGCGCCTTATAAATATCCTCGTAGTATTGTCTTTATCGATGAGCTACCAAAAACAACTTCTGGTAAGATTCGTCGTATAGAGCTACGAGCAGCAACTGTATAAAAAATAGTAAAGAGACATTTCACCATTCACTTGGTTGAAATGTCTCCTTTATATATATATTGCTAGTATTTAAATTCTTTTGGATATAAAAAAAAGCCACTACTGAGTTTGTCAGCAGCGACTTTTTGCGCCTAGCGACGTCCTACTCTCACAGGGGGAAGCCCCCAACTACCATCGGCGCTAAAGAGCTTAACTTCCGTGTTCGGTATGGGAACGGGTGTGACCTCTTTGCCATCATCACTAGACTATTGTCGGCTTTCAATATACGTCGTATTTCTTCGTCAGCTT